>NZ_DASXHA010000074.1:0-3668 GCF_036488795.1 Paraburkholderia sp. | reverse complement strand
ATACGGTGATCCGCAACGTCTTGCCGTTCATGGCCTTCGTCACGATGCTGATCGGCATCATCAATTCGACGGGCATCGGCACGGGCCTCGCTCATCTGCTGTCGCCGCTGGCAGGCAATATCATTGGCCTGATCGTGCTGTCCGCGATTTGCGGGCTGCCGTTTCTGTCGCCTGTGCTGGGCCCCGGTGCGGTGATCGCGCAGGTCATCGGCGCGGCGATCATCGGACCGGCCATCGGCAACGGCACGATTCCGCCGCAAATGGCGCTGCCCGCGCTGTTCGCGTACGACACCCAGGTGGGTTGCGACTTCGTGCCGGTCGGCATGGCGCTTGGCGAAGCCAAGCCGGAGACGATCCGCATCGGCGTGCCCGCCGTGCTGATCAGCCGGCAGATCATGGGGCCGATTTCGGTGCTGATCGCATGGGCGGCGAGCTTTGCTCTTTAACTGGTGAGACGAAACGCATATGCACTACTACAAAACGGTGATTTCCGAAGTGGGTCCGGAGGTGAAGGATTTGCTGGAAGGCGGTGTGCTGATTCTTTATGCCGATGGCGCACCGCCAGAGCTGGCCGAGGTGTCGGTGCTGCATCGGGTCGAGCAGGCGCATGCCGAAGCGCCTCGCGCGGGCGCGCAGTTGCGCATCGGCGAGGTCAACGCCTGCGTCACCGCGGTTGGTCAGACGGCGTGGCACAAGGTGCATGAGATGGGTCACGTGGTGATCAATTTCAACGGGTCGAGCGCTGCCGAGCGACCCGGTGAAATCTGCGCACAACCCGTCGATACTGCCCAATTGCTAGCCTGCATCCGCAGCGGCACGGTGATCGAACTCGTCGATCTCTGAGCCGCTCGCGGTTGCGCAACGTCTCTGTCATACAGTGTTCTTGCCGGGCATTGCGCCTGTGAGGCAGTTTGCTGAAAGCCTGAGCTGAAAAGGTCTTGCCATGCTAGAAACCGCAATCGTCGTGAAGGTGCATGAAGGTCTGCATGCGCGCCCCGCAACGCAGTTCGCCAAGCTTGCGAAAGAGTTCTCCTGTTCGCTGCAGATCTTTCGCGGCAGCACCTGCGCCGACGCGAAAAGCGCGGTCAAGCTGATGCTGCTGGGCGTCAAGCAGGACGATCAGGTCTTGTTGCGTGCGGACGGCTCGGACGAGAGCGATGCAGTGCGACGTTTGCTGCAGTTTTTGTCGGAGCCGACAGCCGGGGTCACCCTGGCGCGCCGCGATGGCGAGGAGCAAACAGCGGGCGCTGGCAACGGCGCACAATCGGCGCAGACAGGCCAAGCAGGCCAAGCAGGGCAGGTGGCGCGGAGCGTGCCGGCGCAAGAAAGCGCGGCCCCCTGCGCTGAGCTGCCGGTGCGGGGCGTGCCTGCCAGCGAGGGCCTGGCGTGTGGCGAGGCCTTCGTCTATTTGCCCGAGGAACTGCGAGCGACCCGGCAGTTTATCGAGCCCGACGAAGTGGAAAGCGAACTCGCGCGCTTCGGCACGACGTTTCGTGAAGCCATTGCGGCGTTCGATCAGCAGTTCGAAACAATGGGGCAACACGACGACATCGTCGCGGCACTCGCTGACGTCGCGCAAAGCGACGAGTTTTCCGGCGCGGTAAAGGAGCGCATTGCGGCGGGCTGGGATGCCGCTGCGGCGACGCTGCAGGTTGGCGAAGAGCTCAGCGCCGCGTTTCTCGCCATGGAAGACGAATACCTGCGCAGCCGCGCCGACGATATTCGCGGTATTGCGCGGCAAGTGGCGTTGCGCCTGCTTGGCAAAGAAGACGTGAGCCTCTCCGGCCTGGCCAGGCCGTGTGTGGTGCTTGCCGCGGATCTGAGCGCGCTCGACTTCGCGCGCGCGAGCGTGGCGAATATCGTGGGCCTCGTCTGCATCAAAGGCAGCGCCACTTCGCATCTGGCAATCATGGCGCGCGCGCATGGCATCCCGGCGGTGTTGGGGCTGCCGGTAGCCGAAGCACAGCTACGCGAAGTGGCCGCGGTAGCGCTCGACGGCGCGCAAGGGCACGTGTGGTTCGATCCGTCGCCGGCATTGCAGGCGGACTTTGCCGCGCGCATTGCGCAGGACCGCCGCCGGCATGCCGCGTTGAGTGTCTATCGCGACGTGGCGCCCGTCACGAGCGATGGACGCCACATCGACATTGCCGCGAATCTCGGTTCGCTCATGGAAATCGACGCCGCGCTCGAAGCCGGCGCGATGGGTGTGGGCCTGTTCCGCACGGAATTGTTGTTCATGGACCGCCGCACGATTCCGGACGAAGACGAGCAGTATGCCGTCTATCGCCGCCTTGGCGAGGCCTTTCATCCACGCGCCGTGGTGATTCGTACTCTGGATGTGGGAGGCGACAAGCCGGTGCCCGGCATCGTCTTTCCTCACGAAGACAACCCGTTCCTCGGCTGGCGCGGCGTACGCATGTGTCTCGATCGTCCGGATGTGTTCAAGCCGCAGCTACGCGCGCTGTTACGCGCGGCCGCTGTCGCCAACGTACACGTGATGTTGCCGATGGTCGACGACCTCGACGAGATTCGCCGCGTGAAGGCGTTGATGGCAATCTGTGCAGCGGAGTTGTCGCAAGAAGGCGTGGCCTTTGCGCTGCCGAAGCTGGGCATCATGGTCGAGACACCGGCCGCGGCGTTGACGGCCGATCTGCTCGCGCCCGAAGTCGACTTCTTTTCCATTGGCACGAATGACCTGACGCAGTATGTGATGGCCGTCGACCGCGTCAATCCGAATCTCACCTCGCTCTACAAGACGGATCATCCGGCTGTCTTGCGAGCGATCGGGCTGGTCTGCGAGGCGGCGAAGAAGGCGCACATCAAAGTGGCAGTCTGCGGCGAAGCGGCGGCGCGCCCGGAGATGATTCCGGTTTTGATCGGCCTGGGTGTGGATGAATTGAGCATGAGCCCGTCGTCGGTGCTGAGGGCGAAAAAGATTGTGAGCGAGTTGTAGCGAGCGTGATGAGTGGCAGTGTGCCTCCAGTCGCCTGCGCAATCAGCAGCATTCGGAATCAGTGTCGGTCGGCATTGGGTGTAATCATTCTGTGCATTGCACGTCCTGCTTTCGCACAACGATGATCGCCGGGTAGGTCCCATGCTCGAGCTCCACGCGCGCGACCACCGTCATCGTCGTGCTGTCGCTATCGTCATACACGCTCACCTCTTCATGCCGCAGGCTTGTCACGCCGGTACAGCCCGACGTGCGACCTTCGTCGGAAACCTGACATTGAATCGGGTTCTCTGAAAGGTAGCGAAATTTGTCTCTGTCGGGGGTCGCCAGGTATTCGCGAAAGCTCTGGGCCGATCCACCGATGCCGGTCACATACCCCATGGAACACTGCTGTCTGGGTGCGTCACTGCTCCCGGAAGTTTGAGCTTGCGCGGCCATGCTTGCGAGCGCGCAGAGCCCGAGGAGTGTCGATGCAAGAAGGTATTTCATGAGTCAAATCGCAGTTGTCGGATCGAAGTTCTGAATTGTAATGGCATCTTGCACAAGGGGTCGGCCTGGTTCGCCGACCGGAAATCATCAGAGAGGGGGGGCGCCGGAATCTCATGCTGATGTCCCGAAGGAAGAAGCTCAGGACAGGCATGGTTGCCTGCGTAAATCGTTGTTCAGCCATTACGAATGTCCTTTCCCTGATTTTTCGGATTGCCAGGGACTGCGACTA
>NZ_DASXHA010000061.1:0-177571 GCF_036488795.1 Paraburkholderia sp. | reverse complement strand
AGTGGGTCAAGGTCATAGTCATGGTCATGGTTTTTTCAATGTCGGGAAATCAGGGTTTTCATGTTTGCCTACGGCGTTGGGCTTTGGTTGTTTGCCTACGGCGTTGGGCTTTCCTTGCATTGTTATTGGTCTATTAGCTTTGCCCATGTGCTGTTTGCCTGGGTTGTTGGCCTTTCCTTGCATTGTTATCGGTCTATTAGCTTCGCCCCTGTGCGGGGCGGCACCTACTTTCTTTGCCGCCGCAAAGAAAGTAGGCAAAGAAAGCGGGCTTCCAACCGCTAGCCCATAAGTGTCCATCTCTGTCATGTACCGGAAACGGCCCAACACGAGACCCGCCCTCGCGCAGTCGCCTTCCTGACACAGCACTCATCCGTTCCAGCGTTGCGCTCCGCGCCCCGCCGTCGGGCAAAACGCCTTCTGTACCGCGCGGCGGTCAACGTCTGGGGGTGACCTTACAGACGGAAATCTGCGCCGTTTCCGCTTCGCGTCGATCCACCCCGGCAAATCAGCGTACGGTCTGGTTTTACGTGACGCTTCACGTCGGCAAAGTGCCACGCCCACCACCTTCCAGGCAGACCCATCCGCCACGCGCGTAGCGCGTAGGCGGGATGAATGAGTGCTGTGTCACAGAGGCTAGCTGCGCGAGGGACGATCTCGTCTCGGACCAATGCCGTGTGGGCGACGAGGCGCACACCTACAGGCTGGCGGTTGGAAGCCCGCTTTCTTTGCCTACTTTCTTTGCGGCGGCAAAGAAAGTAGGTGCCGCCCCGCACAGGGGCGAAGCCAATAGACCACTAAGAATGCAAGGAAAGCCCAACGCCGTAGGCAAACAACCAAAAAAAGCCCAACACCGTAGGCAGTCCAACCAAAAGCGCCGCAGGCAAAAAAAGAACCTTAAGCAGCTACGCTGACACTCTCCTTAAGCACATCTTCAAGCACCTTAAGCGCTTCGTCAAAGACCGGATCCTGAACAGTCAGCGGAAACAAAAACCGCACAACATTGGAATACACACCACACACGAGCAACAACAACCCGCGCTCAAGCGCACGCGCCTGCACCCGCCTGGTAAATTCAGCATCCGGCTCAGTCGTTCCACCCTTGCAAAACTCAACTGCGACCATCGCCCCAGGCCCCCGCAAGTCAGCAATCTGCGGAACCTCCGCCTGCAGGGCCACCAGCCTGGCCTTCAGCCGGTCACCCAGCAACACCGCTCGCTCACACAACTTCTCTTCGTCAATAATCTCCAGCACCGCATGCGCGGACGCAACCGCCAGCGGATTGCCCGCATACGTGCCGCCCAATCCACCCGGCGCCGCCGCATCCATGATCTCCGCGCGACCCACCACCCCAGACAACGGCATGCCACCCGCCAGACTCTTGGCGATCGTCATCAGATCAGGCACGACGTCATAGTGATGCATCGCAAACAGCTTGCCGGTACGCGCAAAACCCGTCTGCACTTCATCCGCAATCAGCAAAATGCCATGCTCGTTGCACAGCTTGCGCAACGCACGCACGAACTCGGCCGGCGCCGGATAGAAACCGCCTTCACCTTGCACAGGCTCGAAAATGATCGCCGCCACACGCTTTGGATCAATGTCGGCCTTGAACAGGTATTCGATCGCCTTCAACGAATCCGCCGTCGTCACACCATGCAGCGGATTCGGGAACGGTGCGTGAAACACGTCCGCCGGGAAGGGTCCAAAGCCGATCTTGTACGGCGCCACCTTGCCCGTCAGGGCCATGCCCATCATCGTGCGGCCGTGGAAGCCGCCCGTGAAGGCAATCACGCCCGGCCGGCCCGTCGCCGCGCGGGCAATCTTGATGGCGTTTTCAACGGCCTCCGCGCCGGTCGTGAAGAACGCGGTCTTCTTCGGATAATCGCCCGGTGCACGCTCATTGATCTTCTCAGCCAACGACACATACGACTCGTACGGCACGAACTGATACGCCGTGTGCGTGAAGCGATCCAGCTGCTCGCGGATCGCCGCAACAATCTTCGGATGGCGATGGCCCGTGTTGCACACCGCAATCCCCGCCGCGAAATCGATGTACCGGCGGCCCTCGACGTCCCACAGTTCGGCGTTCTCGGCGCGCGCGGCATAGAAATCGCACATCACCCCAACGCCACGCGGCGTGGCGGCGTCCTTGCGGCTCTTCAGATCGGCATTCTTCACAGTCATCTCCTTCACTCCCAGGTTTGGCGGGCGCTGCGCCCACGGCGCAGTTCTTGAACCGACTATAATCAGATTTGGCTCTTAAGTTCAGAGCCATTTTGGTAATTATGTAGGAGCCACTTTTTTGGGGGCCAGTATGCGCGCGAGTGTTCTATCAGACTGGCTGGCGCAGCGGCTCGACCGGGGCAACGGTCAGCCGATTTACCGTCAGCTCCATCGGCTGCTCCAGCAGGCGATCCTGTCGCGGGAATTGCCCGCTGGCAGCAAGGTGCCGTCGTCGCGATTGCTCGCCAATGAACTGGGGATTGCGCGCAATACGGTCACCCAAGTCTACGAGCAGCTTGCGCTCGAAGGCTACGTGACGTCCACAACCGGCCGCGGCACCTTCGTGGCGGATAGCGCCCCTGACGATATCGTCGATGCGTCTGACGCAGTTGCAGCATCTGCCTCAGTCGCCGCTGTGCCGCAGCCGGTGTCCGCGCGGCGCGCATTGTCCCGACGCGGTACCCGGCTGATTGCTGGCGCTGGGGTGTCGAAGCGTCAGTGGGGCGCATTCATGCCCGGCGTACCAGATGTCTCGAAGTTTCCGGCGCGTGTCTGGAGCCGTCTGCAAAACAAGTACTGGCGGCGTCTGCGGCCGGATCTGCTGACCTATGCGCCCGGCGGCGGTCTTGCGCTACTGCGGCATGTGCTGGCCGACTATCTGCGCACCTCGCGCTCGGTGCGCTGCACGCCCGAGCAGATCATCATCACTACCGGGATTCACCAGTCTATCGACCTCGCCGTGCGCTTGCTATCGGACCCGGGTGATGTCATCTGGACCGAAGACCCGTGCTATTGGGGCGTGCGCAGCGTGCTGCACGTCTCGGGTCTGGAATCGCGTCCCATCGCCGTCGACGACGAAGGTATCAATCCGTCCCCCGACGATCTCGCCCAGCCGCCCAAACTGATGCTGGTCACGCCGTCGCATCAATACCCGCTTGGCATGGTGATGAGCCTCGCGCGCCGCCGCATGTTGCTCGAATATGCCCGACAGCATCAATGCTGGATCATCGAGGACGACTACGACAGCGAGTTTCGCTACGGCAGCCGGCCGTTGGCGTCGTTGCAAGGGCTGGATACCGCGGGGCAGGTGATCTATGTGGGCAGCTTCGGTAAAACGCTGTTCCCGGGTCTGCGGATCGGCTATCTGGTGGTGCCCGAAGCACTTGCGGAAAGTTTCGCCACGGCGAGTGCCGAGCTCTATCGCGAAGGGCAGTTGCTGCAGCAGGCGGTGTTGGCGGAATTCATCGTGGAAGGGCATTTCACGTCGCATATCCGCAAGATGCGCACGCTCTACGGGCAGCGCCGCCAGACCGTGCTCGATGCAGCCGCGCACCGCTATGGCGATGCCATGCCCGCGGTGGGCGGCGACGCGGGCCTGCATCTGGTGATGCAATTGCCGGAGGGCGCCGACGATCGCGCGGTCGCGGCGGCGGCACTGGAGCGCAACATTGTGGTGCGGGCGCTATCGGGCTACTACGCGGAGCCCTCGCGCGCGCCGTCAGGGCTGTTGATCGGCTATGCGTGCGTGCCGGATGAGGAGATCGCACCGGCCTTCGATACACTCGCGGATGCCATCGACACGACGCTCCTGCAATTCGCCTGATACGTGCCAGCAAATCCGCATCGAATCCGCATCGAATCCGCATCAGATGCGGATCAGCACCGCGCCCAGCGTCACCAGTGCGCAAGCGACGATACGCCGCGCAGTCAGCTTTTCACGCATGAAAATCCAGCCAATCAGCACGGCGAAGATCGAGCTCAGCTCGCGCAACGCGGACACCATGGCAATGGGCAGGTAGCGATACGCTTCGATGATCAGGCAATAGGCGCTCAACGCGAGCACGCCGGAGAGCATGCCCTTGAGCACCTTGTCGCGGCCTATGAACAGCCCCTTCGCGCCGCCGCGCCAGATCCACGCCAGCATGAACTGGGGGACGTTCCAGATCAGATACACCCACATGATGTAGCTGAGCGCGTTGCCGGCCACACGTGCGCCGATGCCGTCGACGACTGAATACGCCGCAATGAAAAAGCCGGTGAGCAGCGCGAACGGCACGCTTTCGCCCGAAAAACGCAGGCCGCGGCGAAACGCCAGCGACATGATGCCAATGGAAACCAGGCCCACGCCGACGGCAGCCAGCGGCTTGAGCGTTTCATGCGCAAAGACCAGCGCGCCGACGAACACGAGGGTGGGCGAGAGACCGCGCGCGATGGGATAGATCTGCCCGAAGTCGCCGCTGCGGTAAGCGCGTATCAGCGCGAGCAGATAACCGGATTCGAGCACCACTGAGGCAAAGATGTACGGCCAGCTTGCTGGTGCAGGCAGCGGCAGCGCCGCGACGCCGATCGCACCGACGGCCATGTACGGAATCGCCATCATGCCGAGCAGCCAGACCCGGTCTTCGGACAGATGCAGAAACGCGTTCCAGGTGGCGTGGAGCAACGCGGACAGCAGGACCAGCGACACGACAAGAGTTTGCATCAGCAAGCGGGGAGGTGGGTTGTATGCAGCGAACGCGTTGCGGCAGCGGTGTCCGCAAGCGCGTCATTATGCAGTACAAACCCACCAGGCCGTCTAGCCGTCTAGATGACCTTCTCGCGCAGCCAGGCGGAGGCCAGGTCGATGGCCGTCACCACCACGATCACCATGATGAGCAGGGCGGAGGTCGAGGCGTAGTCGAAGGAGCGAATCGCCTCGTACAGCACCACGCCGATCCCGCCCGCGCCGACCATGCCCACCACCATCGCTGAACGCACGTTGGATTCGAAGCGGTACAGCGCATACGAGATCCACAGCGGCAGCACTTGCGGCAGCACGGCGTAGATGATTTCGTCGAGACCCGTCGCGCCGGTAGCGCGCACGCCTTCGGCAGGACGCGGATCGATTGCTTCGACGGCTTCGGCGAACAGCTTCGCCAGCACGCCGGTGGTGTGCACCCACAATGCCAGCACGCCGGCAAACGGACCCAGGCCCACCGCGACGATGAACAGCATCGCAAAGACCATTTCGTTGATCGCGCGGCAGGCGTCCATCACGCGACGAACCGGCTGCACGACCCACTGCGGTGCCATGTTGCGCGCGCACATCAGCCCGCACGGTACGGCGCACACCAGCGACAGCGCCGTGCCCCACACCGCGACCGACAGCGTCACATACATCTCATGCAAATACGTGCGCCATTCGCTGAAATTCGGCGGAAAGAAGTCTTTGGCGAACTGGCCCATGTTGCCGGAATCGGTCAACAGGTCGAGCGGGCGCATGTCCGCGCCGTGCCAGGCCACGCCCAGTACGGCAAAGACTGCAATCCAGCCGAACATGGACAGCCAGCTGCGCTTGCCCACCTCGGCGCTTGCCGCCGCAGCGGCAGCATGGCGGGCGGATGTCAGGTCGGCGGCGCTCATTGCTTGGTCGTAGCGGCGTTCAATGCGTTCAACCTGGCATCGAGCGCGGCGAGCTGAGTCTTGCGGTCGTCGTCCGACAGATGCGTGTTGTCCTGAATCTTCTGCTTCTGCTGGAACAGTGCGACCTGACGGATCGGCAACAACTGTGCATCGGATGAAGCAACGAAGCCGCTATAGCCGGTGATGGCAGCCATCACCGCCTTTTCGTGCGCATCGGTCTTGCCGTAGTTCACGAAGAACGTGCGAATCTTGTCCTTGGTGGCTTGCGGCAGATCCTTGCGCCATACCAGCGGGTCCGATGCGATCAGCGGCGAGGTCCACAACACGCGTACCTGCGCGAACTTGTCCGGATGCTCCTTCTTCAACGTATCGAGCATTTCCGTGTTGTTGGTGGCGATATCGATCTTGTTGTTCACGACCGCCAGCAGATTCGCTTCATGGCTCGACGGCAGCACGGCCTTGAAAGACGTGTTGACCGGCGTGTTGTGTTTGGCGAACAGGTAGTAGCCGGGAATCAGCGTGCCGGACGTGGAGTTCGGATCGCCGAAGCCGAGCGTGACGTCTTTCGGATTCTTGAAGACGTCGTCGAGCGTCTTGAAGCGGCTGTTCACATTGGTGATCAGCACGGACTTATAGCCGGCGTCGCCATTGGCATACGTAATCTTGGCGAACACTTCGCCGTTCGCGCGATCCACGGCTTCCATTGCGGAGGCATTGCCGAAATAGGCGACCTGTACCTTGTTAAAGCGCATCCCTTCGATGATGCCGGCATAGTCCGTGGCAAAAAAAGCCTTCACATGCAGGCCGGTTTGCTTGCTCATGTCGTCGACCAGCGGTTGCCAGCGTTGCGAGAGCACCGAAGACGAATCAGTCGAGATGATGCCGAGATTGATGTCCTCGGCAAAGGCGGCAGCGCAGGCAAACGCCGAGGCACACGCGGCCGTGCCGACGATCAGTGAACGCAGGAATTTCATCGAGGGTAATCCAGTTGGCGAGAAGGAAAGTAGATACGTCGTGGTCCATCACGCGGAATGCGCGGGATCGAGTGCGAATGCGTAACGCTGCTGTGTCTTGGCGGGTTCAGCGGCTTGTTGCCCGGCGTTGCTGTCACTGGGTTCGCCTTCTTCGAGCAGTTCGCGCGCATCGTCGCCATAGAGCTGCTGCAAGAGTGCGGGCGTCAGCGCAACGGACGGGCCGTCGTAGACGACCTTGCCACGCCGCAAGGCGACGGTGCGCGGGCAATACTGCATGGCGATATCCACCTGATGCAGCGAAACCAGCACCGTCAGCCCATGATCGCGATTCAGCGTGCGCAGCATGTCCATCACGCGCCGCGACGATTCGGGGTCGAGCGACGCAATCGGCTCATCCGCGAGTACGATACGGGCGCGCTGCACCAGGGCGCGCGCAAGCGCGGCGCGCTGCTGCTGGCCGCCGGAGAGATTCGCCGCGCGTTCCCGCGCGTGTTCGGCAATCCCGACTTCGCCGAGCGCGGCCAGCGAAAGCGCGCGTTCGCTGGCCGGAAAGCGGCCGGTGAGACGCCGCCACAACGGCAGCCGCGCGAGTGCGCCGATCAGCACGTTCGACTCCACCGAAAGCCGGTTGACCAGATTGAACTGCTGAAACACAAAGCCGATATCGCGGCGAATCCGTCGTACTTCGCGCACGAGGCGGCCGTTTTGCTGAATCGGCCGGCCGAGAATCTCGATCTGCGAAGGCTGTGCGTCGGAGACAGCAAAGCCCGCGATATGTCGCAACAGGGTCGATTTACCCGAGCCCGAGGCGCCGATCAGCGCCACCATTTCACCGGGCGCGACACGCAGGTCGATTTCGTCGAGCGCCTTGCGGCCATTGCTGAACGTCTTGCTCAGACGCTCGATGCGGATTGCTTCCATGCTTATCCTGTCAATGCATCCGGCCGATGCCGGAACGTGGGGACATTCTAGAAAGCCTCTGTGACGGTTGAGTGAAGGTATCTCAACGTCTAGACGACTATATCTTTTCAGCCCGATTCGGGGCCGCATCCAACGGATGAAATGCGCGGCTGCGCCCGCCGCGATGTGTCAGAGATATGACAGGACCTGCCTTGCGCACATGCCGTCATCTAGGATTGGCTGCGAACAGGCTATATTGCTGAAAAGAACGCGTGTGCCGTCCCCAATAACCTTGCAGATCACATTCGGCGTCGCCCATGCAGGCTCTCAGCTTCTTACCGGAAAGTTTTGCAGAGTACGAGGATCTGAAGACGATCCTCGATGCGGGCAGCGCCATCTTCGAGATTCGCTCGCACTGCGAGGCGCGCGTGCACGGCAGAAGTTTCGAGGTGCTCACGGCGAGCATCGGTTCGACCGATCCGCATGCGCCGGCCATCGGTTTCTTCGGCGGCATCCATGGACTGGAGCGCATCGGTACGCAACTCGTGCTCGACTACATGCGCGCACTGCTGTCACGGCTCGAATGGGACGAACTGCTGGTGCGCCAGTTACAGTCGATTCGTCTGATCTTTATGCCCATCTGCAATCCCGGCGGCATGTGGGCCGCAACCCGCGCCAATCCGAACGGCGTCGACCTGATGCGCAATGCGCCGCAAGACGCCGACGAACGCGTGCCGCCGCTCGCGGGCGGGCAGCGCCTCGGCGCATGGTTGCCGTGGTATCGCGGACGGCGCGGCGCGCCTATGGAGGCCGAAGCTGCCGCGCTCCTGAAACTGGTCGCAACCGAACTTGCTTCGCGCCCGCTCAGTTTTGCGCTGGATTGCCACTCGGGCTACGGGTGGAGCGACAGCATCTGGTTTCCCTATGCGCGTACCCGCAAGCTGATGGCGCATCTGCCGGAAATGTACGTGCTCAAGACGATGTTCGAGCGGGCTCATCCGCATCACGGCTATGCGTTCGAACCGCAGAGCCATCAATACCTGCTGCACGGCGATCTATGGGACTGTGCCTACGATCGCACGCCGTCGCCGAACGTTTTTCTGCCAATGACACTCGAACTCGGTTCATGGCTGTGGATCAAGAAAAACCCGCGGCAACTGTTTTCGCGCCAGGGCATGTTCAACCCGGTCAAGGCGCATCGCACCGCGCGCGTGTTGCGGCGGCATGCGAATCTGCTCGATTTCCTGACCCGCGCCGCCTTCGCATCGCAGCGCTGGCTGCCGCAGGGCAGCCGGCGCCAGCAACTGCTGCATAGTGCGATTGAACACTGGTATCGGACGGCAGGCTCATGAGCACGTGGATTCTGTTGCGAGGACTGACGCGCGAAACGCGGCACTGGGGGCCGTTGCCGGCCATGCTGCGCGAGGCCACCCACGCCGACAGTCTGCTGCAGCTCGATTTGCCGGGTAACGGCGCGCTGGTGAACCAGCGCGCGCCCGCACGGGTCGCGGAGATGGTCGGGTTCGTGCGGCTCGCGGTTTCGCAAAGCAGCGTGCCCGGGCCCTATCGGGTGCTGGCCATGTCGTTGGGCGGCATGGTCGCGACCGCATGGGCGCAGCAGTATCCTGACGAAATCGAAAAGCTGGTGCTGGTCAATACCAGCATGAGGCCGTTTAGCCGCGCACCGGAACGCCTGCGTCCCCAGGCGTGGCCGGTCCTGTTGCGGGTCGCGGCAGACTGGCGCAATGCCCGGCAGGCCGAGGCGGTGATTCATCAGCTCACATGTAATGAGCGAAGCGCCCTCGCGGATGATCTCGCTGCGTGGACGGCGATCCGCGAGAGCGCCCCCGTCAGCCGGACCAATGCGCTGCGTCAGTTATGGGCCGCGGCGCGGTTTAACGCCGCACGCACGGTGCCGCGCTGCGCAACCTTGCTACTCTCTTCGGCGCACGACCGGCTGGTGAACCCGGTGTGCTCGGCGAAGCTGGCAGCGGCGTGGGGCGCGGCGCACGTGCAGCATCCGTGGGCCGGGCACGATCTGCCGCACGACGATCCGGCATGGACCAGCCAGACGGTCGGCGCATGGCTGCCCGAGACGGCGCCTGCGCGCGGTACGGCGTTCTGACGCTGCAAGTCGTGCCGAACCTCCGTAACATCACTCGCGTGGCGCGATGTGCGCGCCAGCCTTACGCGGACCTGTCGAGCCGCCCTTGTACCTATCTGGAGATCATTGCATGTATCGACGTTTCGCTTTGCGCCGTCTGCTGGCGCGTGTGCTCACCGGCGCGTCGCTGGCGCTCGCCGGTGGCGTTGCATTTGCGCAATCCGACGTGCCCGCCGCGCTCACACCGGGTGAAACGACTCACGTGATTGCCGCCCTGAAAGCGAGCGGCACGCAGGTTTACATCTGCAAGCGCGATCAGAACAACCAGTTGTCATGGTCGTTCAAGGCGCCGAGCGCGGACCTGTACGACGCGTCGGGGCAACTGGTCGTCAAGCATGGTGCCGGACCGTCATGGCAGGCGACCGACGGCAGCAAGATCACCGGTAAGGTGTTGCGTCAGGCAGCCAATACGGATGAAGCCGGCAGCATTCCGTTGCTGCTGTTGCAGGCCACCAGCGTAGGCGGTCCGGGCATGCTGGCCCAGGTGCGCTATGTGCAGAGGCTGCAGACGCGCGGTGGCGCGGCGCCCGCTGCGCCGTGCACGCAGGAAGGCCAGGAAGGGCGCAGCCCGTATCTGGCGGACTATGTGTTTCTCGGCTAAGGCATCGCTCCAATCCCCTTAAGGGTAAGTCACCGCCTGAAAGTCATGTGCGTCCGCACATTGACTTTCAGCTATCGGGTGCATAATCCTGTTCTCACGATGCAGTCGATCGCCGCCCGGTGTGGAGGACGTCATGCAAGCGAAGAACGAAGAATCCGTCGCGCACCTGCTGAACGATGTCGTCGAATTCGCGCGTGGGCGATTGCCTGAACCGGCGTTCGCCGTCGTCGAACCTTTCCTGCTGCACTATTACGATTTCGTCGATGCCGACGATCTGCGCAGCCGCACCATAGCCGACCTGTACGGCGCCGCGCTTGCGCACTGGCAAACCGCCCAGCGCTTCGTGCCCGGCAGCGAACGGCTGCGTGTCTATAACCCCATCCTCGAACAACATGGCTGGCACTCGGATCACACCGTGATCGAGATCGTCAATGACGATATGCCGTTCCTGGTCGATTCGGTCTCGATGGCGGTCAACGGAGTGGGCCTCGCGCTGCATTCGGTCGTGCATCCGGTGTTTCGCATCTGGCGTGGCGCGGACGGCAGCATCGTCAAGGTGCGGCCCGGTTCCGAAGAAACCGGCGACGC
This sequence comes from Paraburkholderia sp., assembly GCF_036488795.1. Lineage (GTDB taxonomy): Bacteria > Pseudomonadota > Gammaproteobacteria > Burkholderiales > Burkholderiaceae > Paraburkholderia. The sequence goes on along the minus strand of NZ_DASXHA010000061.1, from coordinate 166,719 downwards.
GCAGTCGCAACTCGCGTCGTTCATCCACTTCGAAGTGGACCGCTGCGGCGACGCCGCGAAACTCACGGCGCTGCGGGACGATATCGCCAAGGTGCTGGGCGATGTGCGCGCAGCCGTGGAAGACTGGCCGAAGCTGGTCGAGACTGCGCGTGCCACGATCAAGGACATGAAAGCGCGCGACACCGGTGTGGAAAGCGCCGAGGCGCGCGCGTTCCTCGAATGGATGGTGGATAACCACTTCACGTTCCTCGGTCAGCGCGACTATGAACTGGTATCGAAAGACGGCAGCTTCGGCTTGCGCGCGCTGAGCGATTCGGGTCTGGGGATTCTGCGTCACGCATTGCGGCCCGCGGGCAGCGCCGAGGTCACGCCATTGCCGCCCGCTGCGGCGCAGATCATTACGGGCAACTCGCCGATCTTCCTGACCAAAGCCAACTCGCGCTCGACCGTGCATCGCCCCGGTTATCTGGACTACGTGGGGATCAAGCTAAGCGGCGCGGACGGCAAGATCGTCGGCGAGCGGCGCTTCATTGGCCTGTACACGTCCACGGCCTATTTTGTTTCGGCGGCGGAAATTCCCATCGTGCGCCGCAAGTGCGCGAACATCGTGCGGCGCGCGGGTTTTCTGCCGGGCGGGCATCTGGCGAAGTCGCTGGTGACGGTGCTCGAAACCTATCCGCGCGACGAACTGTTTCAGGCCGAAGAAGATCAGCTCTACGAGATCGCACTCGGGGTGCTGCGTTTGCAGGAACATCAGCGCACGCGTCTGTTCGTGCGGCGCGATCGCTTCGACCGTTTCGTTTCGTGCCTTGTTTTCGTACCGCGTGACAAGTACAACACCGATTTGCGCCGGCGCATCGCGCATCTGCTGATGGACGCGTTCAACGGCGCGAGCGTGGAATTTACGCCGCTCTTGTCGGAGTCGACGCTGGCGCGGATTCATTTCGTCGTGCATGCGGAACCCGGTGCCATGCCGGATGTGGACACGCACGAACTCGAAGCGCGCCTCGTTCAGGCGACGCGCCGCTGGCAAGACGATCTGGCCGACGCGTTACTCGATGCCTTCGGCGAAGAGCAGGGCAACCGGCTGCTGCAACGCTATGCCGATTCCTTCCCTGCGGGCTACCGCGACGACTATCCGGCGCGCACAGCCGTACGCGATATCGAGTTGATCGAGCGTCTGCAGGGCGGCGACGGCATTGCGATGAACCTGTATCGCCCCATCGAAGCCGGGCCGCGCGCGTTTCGTTTCAAGGTCTATCGCGCTGGCCAGCCGATTGCGTTGTCGCGCAGTCTGCCGATGCTCGAGCACCTCGGCGTACGGGTGGATGAAGAACGGCCGTACCTGATCGAAGCGGTGGATGCGACGCCGGCGTGGATTCACGATTTCGGTCTGGAACTCGCCGACGATGCCGAGTTCGACATCGAACGGGTCAAGGACCTCTTCGAGAATGCATTCGAGCAGGTGTGGACCGGCGAAATCGAAAGCGACGATTTCAATCGCCTCGTTTTGCGCGCACAGCTTGGCGCGCGCGAGGTGACGATTCTGCGGGCGTATGCGAAGTATCTGCGCCAGGTCGGATCGACCTTTAGCGACGCCTATATCGAGCGCGCCTTGACGGGTAATCCGGCGATCGCCCGCATGCTGGTCGAACTGTTCGTGACGCGCTTCAATCCGGTTTCGCACGACATGCGTGAAGCGCACGTCGAACTGCTGCTCAAGGGTATCGACACGGCGCTCGACCAGGTGCCGAATCTCGACGAGGACCGCATCCTGCGTCAGTTCCTGGGTGTGATGAAGGCGACCGTGCGCACGAATTACTACCGGCCCGATAGCGCGGGCCGGCCCAAGCCCTACCTGTCGTTCAAATTCGATCCTGCCCGCGTCCCGGGTTTGCCCGAACCCAAACCGATGTTCGAGATCTGGGTCTATTCGCCGCGCGTCGAGGGCGTGCATCTGCGCGGCGGCCGGGTAGCGCGCGGCGGCCTGCGCTGGTCGGACCGTCGCGAGGATTTCCGCACGGAAGTGCTCGGCCTGATGAAAGCGCAGATGGTGAAGAACGTGGTGATCGTGCCGGTCGGGTCGAAGGGCGGCTTCGTCGTGAAGAATCCGCCGTCGCCAGGCGACCGCGAAGCGTGGATGCGTGAAGGCATTGCCTGCTATCAAACGTTCCTGCGCGGCCTGCTCGATCTGACCGACAACCGGGTGGCGAACGACATCGTTCCGCCGCCCGATGTGGTACGGCACGACCCTGACGATCCGTATCTGGTCGTCGCCGCCGACAAGGGCACCGCGACCTTCTCCGACTTCGCGAACGCCATCTCGCAGGAATACGGCTTCTGGCTCGACGATGCGTTTGCATCCGGCGGTTCGGTGGGCTACGACCACAAGAAGATGGGTATCACGGCGCGCGGCGCGTGGGAGTCGGTGAAGCGGCATTTCCGCGAAATGGGCGTCGACACGCAGACCACGGACTTCACGGTGGTCGGTATCGGCGACATGTCGGGCGACGTGTTCGGCAACGGCATGCTGCTGTCGACGCATATCAAGCTGGTGGCCGCATTCGATCACCGCCACATCTTTCTCGATCCGAATCCCGACCCGGCTGCCAGTTTCGCGGAACGCGAACGCCTCTTTCAGCTGGAGCGCTCCAGTTGGGCCGACTATGACCCGGCGCTGATCTCGTCTGGCGGCGGCGTGTTTCCGCGCACGGCCAAAACCATTCCGCTGTCGAATGCGATGCAGACGGTGCTGGGCGTGAGCGCCGGGGCGCTTGCGCCGAATGAACTGATTCGCGTCATTTTGCAGGCCTCCGTCGATCTGCTTTACAACGGCGGCGTCGGCACCTATGTGAAGGCGAGCCACGAGACTCAGGCGCAAGTCGGTGACCGCACCAATGACGCGGTGCGCATCAACGGCGCGGATCTGCGCTGCAAGGTCGTGGCCGAAGGCGGCAATCTTGGCCTCACGCATCTGGGGCGCATCGAATTCGCGCTGCGCGGCGGGCGCCTCAACACGGATGCCATTGATAACTCCGCCGGCGTCGACTGCTCGGATCACGAGGTCAACATCAAGATTCTGCTGGGCCTCGTGGTCGCCGACGGTGAGATGACCGAGAAGCAGCGTAACGCGCTGCTCGCGGAGATGACCGATGAAGTGGGCCCGCTGGTGCTGCAGGACAACTACTATCAGACCCAGGCGCTGTCCATGGCGGGGCGCTACAGCGTCGAACTGTTCGATGCGGAAACGCGCTTCATGCGCTGGCTCGAACGCGCGGGCCGGCTGAATCGCGTCATCGAGTTTCTGCCGACCGACGAGCAGATCGCCGAACGTCAGGCCGCGAAACAGGGCTTGACCTCGCCTGAACGGGCCGTGCTGCTCGCCTATAGCAAGATGTGGCTGTACGACGCGTTGCTCGAATCGAGCATGCCGGAAGATCCGCTGGTGAGCGACATGCTGATCGAATATTTTCCGACACCGTTGCGTCAGCGCTTTAGCGAGCCGATGCAACGCCATCCGCTGCGCCGCGAAATTCTCGCCACGTATTTGACCAATGCGCTAGTGAACCGCGTGGGCTGCGAATTCGTCCATCGGTTGATGGAGGAGACCGATGCGCAGCCTGGAGAGATCGTGCGCGCCTGCATCATGGCGCGTGACGTGTTCGATCTCGACGACGTCTGGCGCAGCATCGACGCGCTCGACAATCGCGTCGCCGACGATGTGCAGGCGCGCATGTTCGTCGAAGTCGCACGCCTCGTCGAACGGTCGGCGTTGTGGTTCTTGCGGCAATTGCAGTTGGGCTCGGTGAGCGACGGCGACGTGTCCGGTCTTCTCGCACGGTGCCGCGAAGCGGCGCAGCGGCTTGCGTCGCAATTGCCTGCGCTGTTGCCCGCAGCCGACCTCGACGCGCTCTCCGAGCGTCAACGGGTATTGGTGGACGCCGGTGTGGATAGCGAACTGGCGGTGCGCGTGGCGAGCGGTGAAATCTCCGCGTCCCTGCTCGATATTGCCGAGGTGGCGGCCACCTGCAGTCGCAGCCTCGAACAGGTTGCGGGCGTCTACTTTTCGGTCGGCACGCAGCTCAACTACAGCTGGATCGCCGAACGCGCGAACGCATTGCCGACGCCCACGCACTGGGACATGCTGGCCCGCGCCGCCGCGCTCGCGGAACTGGCGCGTCTCAAGCGTGCATTGACGACGAGCGCCCTGGCGCAGGCGAGCGAAGCGTCGAGCCCTGACGAACTGGTCGAAGCGTGGCGCGAACGGCGTGCGGCGGCGCTGGAGCGGTATACGCGGCTGCTGGCGGATTTGCGGGCCACGGGTGGTGCAAGCCTGTCCATGCTGCTGGTGATCGTGCGGGAAATGGCGGCGCTGGAGAGGGCCTGAAGGGCTTGCTCAGGGCGCTTTGAAGCCCGCCTCGAACTGCACTTGAGCGGCGCCGTAAAGACGCATCAAGACAAGCAAAGGCACGCAAAGGCACGCAAAGGCATGTGGGGCCAAGTAGGGGCGCCCGCGGAAACTCAGCCAGACGCGCGGTAAAAGCGTCGGTTGGACGGCTGGTCGCCGGATTGCCCATAATACGGTCTATTGCCATTCTGCCTTGAACCCGCCATGACCGATCACGTTGCTTCGAATTCCGCTGAGTCCGCCAGGTCAGCTGTGCCCCGCCTCACCAGCCTCTCGCACGGCGGCGGCTGCGGCTGCAAGATCGCGCCGGGCATACTGTCCGACCTGCTCAGGCGCAGCGTGCCGCTGCCGGCCTTTCCCGACCTGCTGGTGGGCAACGAAACCGCCGACGATGCCGCGGTGTATCGCCTGAACGACGAGCAGGCAATTGTCGCCACCACCGATTTCTTCATGCCGATCGTCGACGATCCGTACGACTTCGGCCGCATTGCCGCTACCAACGCGCTGTCCGACGTCTACGCGATGGGCGGCAAGCCGATCCTGGCGCTGGCGCTGGTAGGCATGCCGATCAACGTCTTGCCGCACGAGGTGATCGCGGCGGTGCTGCGCGGCGGCGAGGACGTGTGCACCCAGGCGGGCATTCCGGTAGCGGGCGGCCATTCAATCGATTCGGTCGAGCCGATCTACGGCCTCGCGGCGCTCGGCATCGTGCATCCGCAGCGCGTCAAGCGCAATGCCGCGGCGCGCGCCGGCGACATCCTGGTGCTCGGCAAGCCGCTGGGCGTCGGCGTGTTGTCCGCGGCGCTGAAAAAGAACCAGCTGAGCGACGCCGGTTATGCGGCGATGATTGCCGCGACCACCCAGCTCAATCGTCCCGGCACGCAACTGGCCACGCTGCCGGGCGTGCACGCGTTGACCGACGTGACGGGCTTCGGTCTGCTCGGTCATACGCTCGAACTGGCGCGCGGGGCACGCTTGAGCGCCCATCTGCGCTATGCGGATCTGCCGTGGCTGAGCGGCGTCGAAGCGTTTGCGGCGGCGGGTGTGATCACCGGCGCCTCGGGGCGCAACTGGGCTTCGTACGGCGAAAGCATTCGCTTGAACGGTGGCCTGCCCGAGGTGGCGCGCGCCTTGCTGACGGATCCGCAGACCTCGGGCGGACTGCTGGTCACCTGCGCGCCGGATACGGTGGACGAAGTACTGGCCATTTTCCGCGCGGACGGCTTCGATAGCGCGACGGTGATCGGCGAAATGCGCGACGGTGCGCCGCGCGTCGAGGTGGCGTGATCGGGCGGCATCGACACGCCGCCCGGCTCCCTTAACCACCACCTGAAAACAACCCCTGCCGACGATGAAAGAAGAATCGCCGAAAGCCATCCTTTACGCGCTAGCCGCGAACATCGGCATTGCGGTTTGCAAGTTCGCCGCGGCGCTCTTCACGGCGTCCGGTTCGATGTTTGCCGAAGCGATTCACTCTACCGCCGACTGCGGCAACCAGCTTCTGCTGCTGTTCGGTCTGCGCGAAGCGCGCAGGCCGCCCAGCCCGTTGCATCCCATGGGCGCCGGGCGCGAAATCAATTTCTATTCGCTGCTGGTAGCGTTGCTGCTGTTTTTCGTGGGTGGCGCATTCTCGGTGTATGAGGGCGTGCACCGGCTGTTTGCGCGCGAGGCCTTGTCGTACGCTTATGTGGCACTCGTCGTGCTGGGTGTGTCGGTGGTGCTCGAATCCTTGTCGCTGGCTGGTGCCATCAGGGAAATTCGCAAGACGCATCCGGACAAGTCGTTGTGGCGCTGGTTTCGCGAAACGCGCGAATCCGATCTGCTGGTGGTGGCGGGCGAAGATATTGCCGCGCTCGCGGGTCTCGCGATTGCATTCGTCGCGGTGCTGCTGACCATGATCAGCGGCAATCCCGTTTATGACGCGCTGGGTTCGATCGGCGTCGGCGTGCTGCTGATGGTGATTGCGTGGCTGGTGGCGCGCGAAGTGAAATCGATGATCGTGGGCGAATCGGCGGGACCGGAAGTGCGGCGCGCCATCGAAGCGCATCTGCGCGCGCGGGCCGAGATTCGCAGCATCATCAATCTGATTACCCTGCAGTGGGGCCGCGAGGTGGTGGTGGCGGTGCAGGCGGAAATGATCGAGTACGCGAGTGGCCGTGCGATGGTGGATGCGATCAACATGATCGAAGCCGATCTGCAGGCCACCTTTCCGCAGGTGCGCTGGGTGTTCTTCGAGCCGGATGTGCCGCGCGTTTGATGTGTAAGCAGGCGCTAGCCGCTGGCTAGCGCCTGCTTGCTGAGAAAACGCCAGGACGTACCGCTTATTTGAAACCGGTCACCGTATGGGGAACGTACAGTTCCTCGAGTTGCCTCACTTCGTCCGACGTGAGTTTCACGGAAAGCGCGGCAACCGCATCATCGAGATGATGCGCTTTGGTGGCGCCGACAATCGGCGCCGTGATTGCGCTCTTTTGCAGCACCCAGGCGAGCGCAACCTGCGCGCGCGGCACGCCGCGCTCCGATGCGATCTGGCTCACGCGTTCGACAATGCGACGATCCGCGTCTTCGGTTTGCGCATACAGCGAGCGGCCGAATTCATCCGTCTCGGAGCGCGCGCTGCCGGTGTTCCAGTCGCGCGTCAGACGACCGCGCGCCAGCGGGCTCCAGGGAATCACGCCAATGCCTTCGCTTTCGCACAGCGGCAGCATTTCGCGCTCTTCCTCGCGATACAGCAGGTTCACGTAGTTCTGCATGCTCACGAAGCGCGTCCAGCCGTGTCGTTCGGCCACGTGCAGTGCCTTCGAGAACTGCCACGCATACATGGACGACGCGCCGATATAGCGGGCCTTGCCCGCTTTCACCACGTCGTGCAGCGCTTCCATGGTTTCTTCGATGGGCGTGGTGTAGTCCCAGCGGTGGATCTGGTACAGGTCCACGTAATCGGTGCCCAGACGCTTCAGGCTGGCGTCGATCTCCGACATGATCGCCTTGCGCGACAGACCGCCTCCGTTCGCACCTTCATGCATGCGCCCGTGCACTTTGGTGGCGAGTACGATCTCGTCGCGTTTGGCAAACTCCTTTAAGGCACGGCCAACAATCTCTTCGCTCGTGCCGTCCGAATAGACGTTGGCGGTATCGAAGAAGTTGATGCCGTGATCGAGCGCCTGCTTGATGAACGGGCGCGATTCGGTTTCGTTGAGCGTCCAGGGATGGTTGCCGCGTTCGGGTATGCCGTAGCTCATGCAGCCGAGGCAAAGGCGGGAGACTTCGAGGCCGGTACGGCCCAGTTTCACATAATCCATGGTCCTGCTCCTGTAGAGATGCGCCAGACGGGCCTTCGATTATAGAAAGCCACGCGGCCCGATTGACAAGGGGTTACACATGCATCGACGAAGCATATTTGAAAATGCTGCCCGTTTCACTACGCATTTCAGCGCAAAGCTTGTTGCGGATTTCACATGGATCTCAGCCGGGATTTCGGCCGGGATTTCAGCCGAATCTCAACCCGGATTTCAATTTGAATCTGCCTTGTAGAGTGCCGAAAATAATATCCTTCATCCTATACTTACGCTCGCCTGCAGGCACGAAGGCCCTCCCGATTCACCGAACACAACCAAGGCAGGACACTGATGCTGACTCGTATTCTCGCGGCAAGCACCGCGCTGACGCTCGCAACCTGTGCGGCTGTCTGGACTGCACCGGCTCACGCCGATGACGGCGGCTTCGCGCAGAACGTCAGCGCTTCGCATGGACGACCGGTCAAGGTCATGATCATTTCAATGTTTGGCCCGGAAGGACAGGTATGACTCGATCACCTCGGGCCATGGCAGAGCATTCCGGTTGACGGACTGTCGCCCGATTATCCGGCGGTTCACTGCAACGGGCAGGACGTCTGCGTGATGACCACCGGCATGGGGCACGCGAATGCGGCGGCGTCGATCATGGCGCTGACGTTTTCGCCGCGCTTCGACCTGCGGCATACCTATTTCATGGTGGCGGGCATTGCGGGTATCGATCCGCTGCGCGGCACCGTCGGCTCGGCCGCGTGGGCGAAGTATCTGGTGGACTTCGGCATTCAATGGGAAATCGACGGGCGCGAAATTCCGCCGAACTGGAGCTCGGGCTATCTCGGCATCAATACGAAGAGTCCGTCGGACAAGCCGCCGCTCGACTATCGCACCGAAGTGTTCCAGCTCAATCCGGCGCTGGCGGACGCTGCGTTTGCGCTGTCGCGCAACGTGACACTGAGCGATAACGCACAGGCGCAAGCTGCGCGTGCCCACTATGGCAAAGCGCCGGCCAATGCGCCGCCCGCCGTGATCCAGTGCGACACGCTGGCGGCCGACACATGGTGGTCCGGCACGTTGCTAGGCCAGCGCGCCCGCGACTGGACCAGAATCGTCACGGACAACAAGGGCGTCTATTGCACCACGCAACAGGAAGACAACGCGACCTACGAAGCGCTCAAACGCGCCGCGAGTGCGCATCGTGTCGACCTGAATCGCGTCGCCGTATTGCGTACCGGCTCCGATTTCGACCGCCCATATGAAGGCCAGACGAGCGCCGACAATCTGCTCAATTACGCGGATCAAGGCGGTTTTACGATCGCGATCAGCAATCTGTTTCTGGCCGGCAATCCACTTGTCCAGCACATCGTGACGCACTGGAACGAATGGCGGGCGGGCGTGCCGCAGCAGTAGCGCGAGGCGCGCTGCCTGCTGCGCGACACGCTTAGTGTTGCGGGCGGAACGGGGTCCACACAGGGGTGTCGGTATCCCAGTGGTCGAGTTCTGATGGGCTCATGATGTGCTCCTTCAAGGTAGATGGCGCGCAACGCTTGCGTCGAAGGTGACTGCAGGCGTTGCCGCGGATTTATCGAGCGTTATTCGCTGCGTGCCACGCGCGTGATGCCGTCATTGCCTTGGCCTTGAACTGCGACACGTGAAGCCTGCGTCTGTCCCTGGAGGCTCAGATTCGGATACGTGGGCTTGTTCAGCGAGGGCAGCGTGCCGTCGTTATAGGCCACTACTTCCGCGGCTTTCACATCGGCGCGCGACACCGCGCTCGGGCCCACCGGTTGTTGGCCGTAGCTGCCGGCATGGCCGATGCCACCGCCGCCGCCGGCAAATGCAGGGGCACTCACGGCGAGCGAAACAACCAGTGCTGCGAAGAGATTGCGTTTCATGATTCACTCCTGTCATTCGTGTGCGGCGCGCGCTGCGCCGCGACAGGGTGAAATGTAGGCTTCCGGAAGGTGCGGATAAACCGCAGTTTGGCGAAATGAATAGTTGGTGATTCAGAACAATCGCGGCACGCAGGCCGCGATTGCGGTTACATCAGTTGAGCCTTCATCAGTTGAGCCTTCAATTACGGGGCGGATCAGGAGACCCACTCGGTCATCACCGGCGTATCGAGCGCCGGTGCGGATTCACGCTCCTCCAAAGTCCGCTTCGAGCAGGGCGTGTCGAGACTGCAGCGGCCGCTCAGCAACGGGCAGCGCTCGAAGATCTCCGCGATCCAGTCGACGAATACGCGCACTTTCGGCGACAGATGCCGGCTGTGCGGATAAACGGCTGAGATTGGCATGGGCAGCGGTCTCAAGTCCGGCAGCACCTCCACCAGCTGGCCGGATTGCAGATGCGGCAGAACCATGAACTGCGGCGGCTGGATCAGACCGAAACCTTCGAGTCCGCAGGTGACGTAGGCATCCGCGTCGTTGACCGACACCGTGCCCTTCATCTTCACCTCGACTTCCTTGTTGTCCACGAGGAACGACCAATCGATCACACGCCCCGTGCGGCTCGAAAAATAATTTACGGCCCGATGCGCGTCGAGATCGGCAAGCGTGTGCGGCATACCGAACTTCTGCAGATAGTTCGGCGCCGCGCAGCTCACGCCCTCGAAGATGCCGATACGCCGCGCCACCAGCGACGAATCCTGCAGCGCGCCGACCCGCACCACGCAATCCACGCCTTCCTGCAAGAGGTCGACCGGGCGGTCTGTCAATCCAAGCTGCAGGTCGATATCCGGGTAGCGCGTGTGGAATTCACACAGAGAAGGAATCACCAGCAAACGGCCGATCGAACCCGGCATGTCGATGCGCAGCTTGCCGTGCGGCTTCTTGTTGCCGCTCTGGAAACTGGCTTCGGTCTCTTCGACATCCGCGAGGATGCGCACGCAGCGCTCGTAATACGCAGCACCGTCCGGGGTGAGCGACAGGCGGCGCGTCGTGCGATGCATGAGCCGCGTGCCGAGGAACGACTCGAGGTTCTGGATGATGGTGGTGACGGATGCACGCGGCAGGTCGAGCGTTTCGGCGGCACGCGTGAAACTGTTGGTGTCGACAACACGGGTGAACACTTGCATGGCCTGGAGACGGTCCATGGCTAACCTCCGGGAAAGGGGCTGGTAGCCCGCGAGATCAACCGAACTCACCCGTTTAGCTCAACAAGAGCAAGGCGCGTATTCGATTGTTTGGGCGTACCGAATTGTGTTGCCGGATTATAGGCATTTATTTAGGAGTCTGCTGAACCCACAATTCGCACCATTCGAGTTCTATGCGCTTTTGCGCCGTTTCGACATGGATGCATTTAAACCGCCGTACTCCTTCATCCCGCCTGGCGCCGCCCGGACGGACGAGGTTCGCGCGTCGCTCGAGGTGACCGACGTGACGATCGAGGGGCACGCGCAGGACATCACTTTGCGTCTGTATCGCAAGGCCGGGAAAAGTGCGCTACCGGTACTTCTTTATTTTCATGGCGGCGGTTTTGTGCGCGGTTCACTGGATCACGCGGATTTCGCCGCCCGTTATTTCGCTGAACATTTACCCGCGCTGGTCGTATCCGTGGGCTATTCGCTCGCCCCGAAGTTTCCGTTTCCGGCCGCGCCTGAGGACGCGCATCGCGCGGCGCTGTGGGTTCAGACCCGCGCCCGCGCGTTCGGCGGCAATACGAAACATATCGGCGTAGCGGGCCATGACGCGGGCGGCCAGCTGGCCAATTGCCTCGCATTCATTGCGCGCGATCGCGGCGACGTACGAATCGGCGCTCAAGCGTTGTTCGGACCGATGCTCGATCCAAGCCTCACGCGCCTCGGCGACGAAGCGCGGCTTGGCTCCGACATCACCGCGCAGGAGTGCGCGGCCTGCTATCGCGCCTATTTGCCGCAGGCGTCGCAGCGCATGCATCCGTATGCCGCGCCGCTGGAGTCGTCGCGGCTGGCCGGCTTGCCCGCCACGCTGATTGCCACTGCACAGAACGATGTATTGCACGTCGAAGCCGAAAAATACGCCAGCAACCTGATCGATGCAGGTGTGCTGACCCAGGTGGTCCGCTTTCCGAGTGTCTCGCACGCGGAGCTGGCGGATCATCCGGCCGCCTTGCAGGAAGCCGTGCGCTTCTTCCAATGGCGCTTCGACGCGCGCGCCCACCGATAAACCAACAATTTCAAACAACCCAGCCGGGAGCCTGATATGTCTATCTTCTCAACCTCGCGTCCACGTTTGGCGCTAGCTGTACTAAGCGTGGTGGTGATCGCCGCGCTCGGCACGTTCGGCGCCATTCGCGTCGATGCAAGCTCGCCCGCCCATGCCGCACCCGCCAATGTGCCGGACGTGGACGTGGCAGCCGTGCTCGAAAAGACCATTACCGACTGGCAGAGCTATTCGGGCCGCCTCGAAGCCATCGAGAAGGTCGCGGTGCGCCCGCAAGTGTCGGGCACGATCGTGTCGGTAAATTTCAAGGACGGCGCGCTGGTCAAGAAGGGCGACACATTGTTCGTGATCGACCCGCGCCCGTATCAGGCGGAAGTCGACCGGGCAGCCGCGCAGCTGGCGGCAGCGCAGGCTCAAGCGGGCTACACGCAGGCCGACTGGGAGCGTGCGCAACGGCTGATCGGCGATAACGCCATCGCGAAGCGCGACTATGACGAGAAGCAGAACGCGGCACGCAGCGCCGGCGCGAACGTCAAGGCCGCCCAGGCCGCGCTCGAAACCGCGCAGATCAACCTCGGCTACACCAAGGTGATCGCGCCGGTGTCGGGCCGGGTGTCGCGCGCGGAGATCACGCTGGGCAACGTCGTGAGCGCCGGTGCAGGTGCGCCGCCGCTGACGACGCTCGTCTCCGTGTCGCCGATCTACGCGTCGTTCGACGCGGACGAGCAGACCTATCTGCAGTACATCGGCCGTGAGAAAGACGGCAACAAGGTGCCGGTGCAACTGGGCCTTGCCGACGAATCGGGTTACTCGCGCACGGGCGTGATCGATTCGGTCGACAACCAGCTCGACACCTCGTCAGGCACGATCCGCGTGCGTGCGCGCTTCGACAATCAGGACGGCACGCTGATTCCAGGTCTGTACGCGCGCATCAAGGTGAGCGGTAGTGCGCCGCATCCGGCGCTGCTGATCGACGATGCAGCGGTCGGCACCGACCAGGACAAGAAGTTCGTGCTGGTGGTCGACCAGAGCGATCGTGTGGCTTACCGCGAAATCTCGCTGGGCGCGATGCAAGGCAACCTGCGTGTCGTCAAGGGCGGCCTCAAGGCGGGTGATCGGATCGTCGTCAACGGCACGCAGCGTGTGCGTCCGGGCGACACGGTGCACGCCCATGCAGTGCCGATGAACGGCGACGACGATCAGGACAGCGCGTCGGTTGCGCAGACCCAGGCGCGTGCGAAGACGCAGAAGAACTCGTGAGCCTCACGCTCTATAGCTTCTCGCTTCGCGCCGCTGGCTGGCGCTACACATACAAGAGCTACTCATGAACATATCCAAATTCTTCATCGACCGGCCGATCTTTGCGGGCGTGCTATCGGTCCTGATCCTGCTGGCGGGCATTATTTCGCTCTTCAAGCTGCCGATCTCCGAGTACCCGGAAGTGGTGCCGCCTTCGGTGGTGGTGCACGCGCAGTATCCGGGCGCGAACCCGAAGGTGATTGCCGAAACGGTGGCGTCGCCGCTCGAAGAGCAGATCAACGGCGTGGAAAACATGCTGTACATGCAGTCGCAAGCGAATAGCGACGGCAACCTGACGCTGACGGTGACCTTCAAGCTCGGCACCAATCCGGACCTCGCGACGCAACTGGTGCAGAACCGCGTCAACCAGGCGCTGCCGCGCCTGCCGGAAGACGTGCAGCGTCTCGGCGTGACGACCATCAAGAGCTCGCCGACGCTGACGATGGTGGTCCACCTGATCTCGCCGAACAATCAGTACGACATGACGTATCTGCGCAACTACGCGGTGCTCAACGTCAGGGATCGGCTGGAACGGATTCCGGGCGTGGGCGAAGTGCAGTTGTGGGGTTCCGGCGACTACGCAATGCGCGTATGGCTCGATCCGCAGAAAGTGGCGCAACGCGGCCTGACGGCAACGGATGTGGTGAATGCGATCCGCGAACAGAACATCCAGGTGGCCGCCGGTCAGATCGGTTCGTCGCCGTCGTTGCCGGGCACGCAGTTGCAGTTGTCGGTGAATGCGCGTGGCCGTTTGCAGACGACGGGCGAGTTCGGCGACATCGTCGTCAAGACCGCGCCGGATGGCGGTGTGACGTATCTGCGCGATATTGCACGGATTGAACTGGCTGCTTCCGAGTATGGCCTGCGTTCGCTGCTCGACAACAAGTCGGCGGTTGCGCTCGCAATCAACCAGGCGCCTGGCGCGAACTCGCTCGCGATTTCCGAACAGGTCCGCGAGCAGATGAAGGAACTGAAGGAAGACATGCCTGCGGGCGTGAACTACCAGATCGTCTATGACCCGACGCAGTTCGTGCGCTCCAGTATCGAGGCCGTGATTCACACGCTGCTCGAAGCAATTGCGCTGGTCGTGATCGTGGTGATCGTGTTCCTGCAGACCTGGCGTGCGTCGATCATTCCGCTGATTGCCGTGCCGGTGTCGATTGTCGGGACGTTTTCGTTGCTGCTGGCGTTCGGTTTTTCGATCAACGCGTTGTCGCTGTTTGGGATGGTCCTCGCAATCGGGATTGTGGTGGACGATGCGATCGTGGTGGTGGAGAACGTCGAACGGAATATCGAAGCCGGGCTGAGTGCGCGCGATGCGACCTACAAGGCCATGCAGGAGGTGAGCGGGCCGATTATCGCCATTGCACTGACACTGGTGGCCGTGTTCGTGCCGCTCGCGTTCATGACGGGTCTCACGGGCCAGTTCTACAAGCAGTTCGCGGTGACCATCGCGATCTCGACGGTGATTTCGGCCTTCAACTCGCTCACGTTGTCGCCGGCGCTCTCCGCGATGCTGCTGCGCGGCCACGGCGCGAAGGAAGACTGGCTGACACGGGGCATGAACTTTGTGTTCGGCCGCTTTTTCAAGGGCTTCAACAAGGTGTTCCACCGCGGTTCGACGGCGTACGGCAAGGGCGTGCAAGGCGTATTGCGCCGCAAGGGCGGCATGCTCGCCATTTACGCGATCCTGCTGGGCGCCACCGCGTTTATCACGCACGTCGTACCGGGCGGTTTCGTGCCCGCGCAGGACAAGGAATACCTGATCGCATTTGCACAATTGCCGAATGGTGCTTCGCTTGATCGCACCGAGAAGGTGATTCGCGATATGAGCGCGATTGCGCTGAAGCAACCGGGTGTCGAAAGTGCGGTGGCGTTTCCGGGTTTGTCCGTGAACGGCTTTACCAACAGTTCGAGCGCGGGGATTGTGTTCGTCACGCTCAAACCGTTCAAGGAACGCGGCAACAAGGCGCTCTCCGCCGGGGCGATTGCGGGTGCCTTGAACCAGCAATACGGCGCAATCAAGGACTCGTTCGTGGCCGTGTTCCCACCGCCGCCGGTGTTGGGTCTGGGTACGCTGGGCGGCTTCAAGATGCAGCTGGAAGATCACGGCGCGCTCGGTTACGCAGCCTTGAACAAGGCGACGGAAGACTTCATCAAGCGGGCGGCTACGACACCTGAACTGGGACCGACCTTCTCGAGCTATCAGATCAACGTACCGCAGCTGAATGTAGATCTGGACCGGGTGAAGGCCAAGCAGCTCGGCGTGCCGGTGACGGACGTGTTCGACACCATGCAGATCTATCTGGGCTCGTTGTATGTGAACGACTTCAACCGCTTTGGCCGCGTGTATCAGGTGCGGGTGCAAGCCGATGCGCCGTTCCGTCAGCGTGCGGACGACATCCTGCAACTGAAGACGCGCAATACCGCGGGCGAGATGGTGCCGTTGTCGTCGCTGGTGACGGTCACGCCGACCTTCGGACCGGAAATGGTGGTGCGCTATAACGGCTATACGGCGGCTGACATCAACGGCGGTCCGGCACCCGGCTTTTCGTCGGGACAGGCACAGGCTGCGGCTGAACGCGTGGCGGCGGAAACCTTGCCGCGTGGCGTGAAGCTCGAATGGACCGACCTGACGTATCAGCAGATCATTGCCGGGAATGCGGGCATGTGGGTGTTCCCGATCAGCGTGCTGCTGGTGTTCCTGGTGCTGGCTGCCTTGTACGAAAGCCTGACGCTGCCGCTCGCGGTGATCCTGATCGTGCCGATGAGCTTGCTGTCCGCGTTGACGGGCGTGTGGCTGACGCACGGCGACAACAACATCTTTACGCAGATCGGCTTGATGGTGCTGGTGGGGCTGGCGTCGAAGAACGCGATTCTGATCGTGGAATTCGCTCGCGAACTGGAGCATGACGGGCACTCGCCGCTGTCAGCGGCAATCGAAGCGAGCCGGATGCGCTTGCGCCCGATTCTGATGACCTCGATCGCCTTCATCATGGGTGTGGTGCCGCTAGTGCTGTCGAGCGGAGCCGGTTCGGAGATGCGTCACGCAATGGGGATTGCGGTGTTCTTCGGCATGCTCGGCGTCACGCTGTTCGGTCTGATGCTGACTCCGGTGTTCTATGTAGTGCTGCGTACGCTGGCGGGCGGCACGATTCACGTCGCGCAGAAAGATGCGCCGCATTACGCCGTGCCGGCAGCGGAATGAGGAGAATAACAATGAAACGGTTTGAGTCTTTAAGCGGCTGGGGCCGCGCGGCAGCCAGCGGTTTGTTGCTGGCGCTGCTCGCCGCGTGCTCGGTCGAGCCGACGTATAAGCGGCCGGACGTCGATACATCCGCCGCCTTCAAGGAAGCACCGGCCATTTCGCCGCAGGATGCGGGCACCTGGAAGCCCGCTCAACCGGCCGACGATGCGCATCGCGGCGAGTGGTGGACCATCTTCAACGACCCGACCCTCAACGATCTGGAACAGCAGGCCGCCGCAGCGAACCAGAATCTGAAGGCCGCGGCGGCACGCGTCGAACAGGCGCGTGCGCTGGTGAAGAATGCCCGCTCCGACTGGTTCCCGAAGCTGGATGCGGGGTTTGGTCCGACCCGCGAAACGGTGTCGCCGGCCTCGCAGTTCCTGCCGCAAAGCAACGGTCCGGAAACCACGACGCTGTGGCGCGCGCAGGGCACGGTGTCGTATGAGGCGGATCTGTTTGGCCGCGTCACCTCGAACGTCAATGCGTCGCAAGCGGACGAGCAGCAAAGCGAAGCGCTGTTCCGTTCGGTACAGCTCGCCTTGCAGGCGGACGTCGCGCAGAACTACTTCCAGCTGCGCGAACTGGATACGGACCAGACGCTGTATCGTCAGACGGTGAAGTTGCGTGAGGATACGCTCAAGCTGATCCAGCGCCGCTTCAACGAAGGCGATATCAGCGAACTGGATCTGGCGCAGGCTCGCAATGAACTGGCGAGCGCGCGTGCGGATGCGGTGGGTGTGGCGCGTCAGCGTGCGGCCTCCGAGCATAGTCTGGCCATTCTGCTCGGCAAGGCGCCGGCCAACTTCTCGTTCCCGGAAACGCCGCTTGCGCCAGTGACGGCACGCGTGCCGCCGGGTTTGCCGTCGGCGTTGCTGGAGCGTCGTCCGGACGTGGCCGCTGCGGAACGCGCGATGGCCGCGGCGAATGCTCGCGTGGGTCTGGCGAAGTCGGCGTTCTTCCCGAAGCTGGATATTACGGGTGCCTTTGGTTACGAGTCGGCCACGCTCGGCGATCTGTTCATGTGGTCGAGCCGCACGTTCCTGCTCGGACCGTTTGCAGGCACCGCGCTGACCTTGCCGCTCTTCGACGGCGGCCGTCGCAAGGCGAACCTGGCGCAGGCACGCAGCAAATATGACGAAGATGTCGCGCAGTATCGTCAGCAGGTGCTGGTGGCGTTCAAGGAGGTCGAGGACAACCTGGCCGACCTGCGGCTGCTGGACGATCAGATCCAGGCACAAAACGATGCGGTGAACGCGTCGCAGCGCGCGTCGCATCTGTCGCAGACGCAGTACACGGAAGGTCAGGTGAGCTATCTGGATGTGATCGACAGCGAGCGGCAAGTGTTGCAGTCGCAGTTGCAGGCGAGCCATCTGGAAGGCACGCAGGCCGTTTCGACGGTGAACCTGATTCGCGCGATTGGCGGCGGCTGGGGCGACGCGCCGGCTTCGGATGCGCCGGCGGCCGCGGCTCCCGGTGCGGCTTCGGATGCGGTTGCAGCCAAAACGACGTCGCAACAGGTGGCAAAGCAGTAAGCTTGGGTTCGAGAGCTGAAGCAGGTGAAGGGCGCAACGCGTGATACGTTGCGCCCTTTTTTCATTTGGGCCGCGGCTCGCAAGCACGCGGTGAGCGCCGCTTCTACCCATCCATAGAGTCACCATGACGCAGACCCTTTGCGCATCGCGCAGACGCGGGCCTTTCGAGCGACAATTGCAGTTTCACGCGGCGCCCTCCATGCGCGCCGCCTCCTGTCTGAATACGAAATACGCGCATAATGCGCACGTATTCGGCGCTGACCTCCGCGCTCATTGGGAGACTGCATGAACCAGCCGGGCCATCCTGCAACACTTGAAACGCAAGTACCACGAGGCGTAAGCGATCTGACGGGTCTGCTCGACGCATTGCGCGCGACGGCTGCGCAGCGTGACCGCGACGGCGGCCACGCTGCGCAGGAAAAACAATGGATCGCGGACGCGGGTCTGCTGACACTCGCCGTGCCGCGCGAATTCGGCGGCGCTGCTGCCCCGTGGCCGACAATCTACGAAACGATCCGCGCAATCGCGCGCGTCGACAGTGCGCTTGCGCATCTGCTGGGCTTTCAATGCCTGCAAGTGGTGAGCGTCGACGTGTGGGGCAACCACGCACAACGCGCGCGCTATCTGCGCGGGACGGTCCAGAACCGCTGGTGGTGGGGCAACGCGGTGAACCCGCTTGATACGCGGCTAATTGCCACGGCCACCGGTGACGGCGGGTTTCGTCTGAACGGTCAAAAGGGCTTTTGCTCCGGCACGCGCGGCTCGCAGATGATGACGATTTCCGCGCACGACCCGCAAACCGGCAAACCGGTTTTTGCCGTGGTGCCGACCACGCGCGACGGCATCACCGTCCACGAAGACTGGAATCCGATCGGCCAGCGGCAGACCGACAGCGGCAGCGTGTCGTTTGCGCAAGTGAAGGTCGAACCGGAGGAAGTGCTGCACCGCTCCGAAACACCGCCAACCCCGCACGCCACGCTGCGCACGCTGGTATCGCAACAGGTCTTGACCAACCTGTTCGTCGGGATTGCGCAAGGCGCGCTGGAAGAAGCACGCGCCTACGTGAACCAGTACGGACGGCCGTGGCTGAGTTCCGGCGTCGACAAGGCCACCGACGATCCTTACCTGATTCAACGTTTTGGCGAGATGCGTCTGCAGACCATCGCCGCTGAAGCGCTCGCGACGCGTGCGGCGCAGGCACTGGACGAGGCGTGGCTGCAGGGCGGGGCCCTCACTGCTGAAGCACGTGCACTGGTTGCGCTCGCCACGTCGGAGGCCAAGATTCTTGCCCATCGGGCTGCGCTCGAGGTCAGCGAAAACCTGTTCGACGCCTGTGGCGCGCGCTCAACGCACGCGCCGCTCGCCCTGGACCGGTTCTGGCGCAACGCCCGCGTCCACACGCTGCACGATCCGCTCGACTACCGCGTGCGCGATGTGGGGCGCTACGCGCTCACTGGAACATTGCCGGAAGTTTCTTTGTACACTTGAGGTCGACTGCGGCGCCCCGGGATAGGCGCCGCTGCAACGTCCACCTCAAGAGGCACGGTTTTGCCATTCAAACTACCGACCACCGCAACAGCCCCGTTTTGCCCGTCCGAAGTGCAGGGCACGGTTGCCGTGTCGCAGGGTGTTCCGTTCTGGAAGAAGATGCTGCAGTTCGCCGGGCCCGGCCTGCTGATTTCGATCGGCTACATGGACCCCGGCAACTGGGCGACGGATATCGAAGCCGGCTCGCGTTACGGCTACAGCCTGCTGTTCGTGGTTGTGCTGTCGAGCCTCGCGGCAATGGCGCTGCAATGCCTGAGCATGCGGCTTGGCATTGCCACCGGACAGGATCTCGCACAGTTGTCGCGCGCCCGTTATTCGCAGCGCGTGGCACGCTTCCAATGGGTACTCGCCGAACTCTCCATCATTGCCTGCGACCTTGCGGAAGTGCTCGGCGGCGCGCTCGCGTTTCATTTGCTGTTCAACTGCTCGCTGACCACCGGCGTGCTTCTGACCGCGTTCGATACGCTGATCGTGCTCGGCCTGAAGGGCAAAAATTTCCGTGACCTCGAAGCGATCATCCTCGCCCTGATCGCCACCATTGGCATTGGCTATGTCGTGCAACTGGTGATGATCAAACCGCACTGGCCTTCGGTGGCAATGGGACTCGTGCCGTCGTGGCAGGCGCTAAGCACGCGCGAGCCGCTCTATCTGGCCATCGGCATTCTCGGTGCGACGGTGATGCCCCACAACCTGTATCTGCATTCGTCGATCGTGCAAACGCGCGCGGTCAAGCGCGATTCACGCAGCATCGCGTCGGCGATCGGGCTGTCGCGCCTCGACACGATCGGGTCGCTGGTGATCGCACTGCTGATCAATGCCGCCATCCTGATCCTGGCCGCCGCCGCGTTCAACGCAACCGGCCACAACCAGGTCACCGAAATCGAAGATGCGTACCGCCTGCTTGCGCCGATCGTCGGCACCGGCTTTGCGGCCGTGCTGTTCGCCATCACGCTGCTTGCATCCGGGCAAAGCTCGACCTTTACCGGGACCGTCGCCGGTCAGGTGATCATGGAAGGCTTTCTGAAACTGTGGATTCCGTGCTGGCAGCGGCGCTTGATCACCCGCGCGCTGGCGCTGATTCCGGCCCTGATCGGCGTGCAGATGCTGGGCAACGGCGCGGTCGGTAAACTGCTGGTCGCGAGTCAGGTGGTGCTGAGCCTGCAGTTGCCGTTCGCGTTGTATCCGCTGATCCGTATGACCAACGACCGCTCGCTGATGGGCGAATTCGCCAACCGGCTGCCGACGCGCATGCTCGCATGGGCGCTGTTCGTTGTGATCAGCGCGGCGAACCTGTGGCTGGTGGTACAGACGGTGGGGTGGATCAGCTAGAACGCTGAAGAGATAGGCTGCCAGAGGCGGCGAGCCTCTGGTGGCGACATGGGCGCGAATCGGGCATCGCGCCTGAGCAGGCGAACTGTGCGGAAACGACGGGAAACCGGGGTGTTGCTACGCGACGTCAACTGGGCAATCGTTGACGCCTTTTACTTCAAGCTGCTTCGGCAATCTCGGCACTCTGCGCGGCTTCGAGCGCCTCTTGCGCTTCCAGCCGGGCGGCCGCTGCGGCCTTTTTGGTCTTGCCGGCGCGCGACGGCGGCTGGCAGGCACCGCACACCACGTTGTGCTGCAGATCGTGCTTGTGTGCAACGAACTTGCCGGTGCAACGGCAGC
Organism: Paraburkholderia sp.; assembly: GCF_036488795.1. Taxonomy (GTDB): domain Bacteria; phylum Pseudomonadota; class Gammaproteobacteria; order Burkholderiales; family Burkholderiaceae; genus Paraburkholderia. The sequence goes on along the minus strand of NZ_DASXHA010000061.1, from coordinate 145,585 downwards.
AGCGTGTCAGTTGCAGAATGTCGGCGTCGAAGAAACGCACCAGTGTCCATGCGCGCGTCAGATCCAGCACCGGTTCCGTATTGCTGTGCTGGCAATGCTCCATATAGAGCCGGTAGCCCTTGGTCAGCGCATCCAGATGCGAACAGCCGGCTTCCTTCTTCAGGAACAGGTACGTGTTGTAGAACAGCGAAGCGTGAATGTTCGCAAGCCACGTCATGTACCAGTCCGCCGAAAACGGCAGCATGCCCTTGGGCGGCGATACGCCCTTGACCTCACGGTACAGGCGGATCATCCGGTCACGCGACAGCGTCAATTCGCTCTCGAGCACTTGCATCCGCGCGCCGAGTTCGATCAGCGCGATCGCGCGGAATACTTCCTGTGCGTCTTCGGTCAGGCTTCGCTTGAGCATTGCAGCCACCTTATTAAGCGAATTGCTCTGCCGGCTGGCCTGCAAGCAGGATAGCGGCGTGAGTCGGCGAAACTTCCGCGTGTTTCGTCGTTTGCGTCAACGCCGACAACATGGCGTGGTCGTTGAAGCGGAAAAAACAGAGAAGCTGGTCGGAAGAGGCCAGTTTGACGATCTGCGCGAGTGACAGCCCCGCCAGCAAATCGGCCAGTTCCGACGACAGGCCCAAACGGAACATCCCGATGGGTTTGTCCTCGCGCAACATACGTTGTGCGAGCATGATGTAAGACAAATTGATCTCGCGGATCGAGTCCCGAGTCTCGCTGCTACGGTCCATTTTGCAGTTTCCGAAGCCCCGAATTGCTATGTCGGCTTTTATTGCCGTTATGTCTTTTTTGCCTCGCCGGACACTACATACGTCCAGCTACATGTCACCACGTAATACCGGTCCCGACTGATTGATACAAGGTGTTACATCTCGTAACACCTTGGACGCAATTGTATGAAGTGGATTTCAGGAAATCAATAGCTTCTCAAAAAAATATTTAACCAAAATACAACAAATTCCGGTAACTCTTTCATGGTGCTGAAATATGCGGGATTCTGTGGCCGCGAGAAGGTCGGCGAGAGTTCAGCGAGCCTTGCTGGGCTTGACAGAACGGCGCTTACACGGAATCGTATGAACAAACGACTTTGATAGCCCGGGATAACGCTAATTGGCTATTGGAATAGAAAGGAAATAGAAAGAATGGCGGATTTTCAGTAATAAATTCCGCTGCGCGAGAGTTGTTACAGGGCCAAATCATGATGTAACAACTCGGGGCATCCCCAGTTACAAATTGGCGCAATCTGGGGATGCGTTTGTAACGGTTAGCAGCCGGTCGGCTTCACGCGTTCGACGGCAAGTCCGAATAATGGTCGCAGGCGGGTGCCGAGCACATTGCCCGCGAAGGCGGCTACCAGCCACAACCACCCGTGCAGGCTGCCTGACACGATGCCGCTAAAGTAGGCACCGATATTACAACCATAGGCAAGCCGGGCGCCGTAGCCGAGCATCAGCCCGCCGATCACCGCTGCGATCAGCGAGCGCAGCGGCACTCGCCAGACCGGTGCGTAGCGGCCGGCGAGGGCCGCCGCGGTCATTGCGCCGAGGACGATACCGATATCCATCACACTGGTGACGTCATGGCTGAGCGGCGCGGCGAGCGCGCCCGCATTGGCGTGCGCGGCCCAGTACGGCCACTGGGCGACGTCGATACCGAGCGCGGCTAGCGTCTTGGCGCCCCACAGCGCAAACGCCGAGGTGATGCCCCACGGGCGACCTGACAACGCGAGCGTCGTGAAATTGAGCAGTGCCAGCGCGACGGCGCCAGCCACCATCGGCCACGGGCCGTGCAGCCACGGCGAAGCATGCGGCGGCCGCTCTGGCTCGTTGATGAGGCGCCCATGACGGCGGCGTTCGATCACCACGGTCAGCGCGGCGATCACGGCGAACGCGACGAGATTCAGCACAATGGCCCAGCCTGCGCCGAGCATCGTCACGAGCGAGAGTGGCTTGAGCGACGGCAACGCGGTCCAGAACGGCATGTGCGCAGTCGCGACGACCGAGCCGACGATGAACGCGGCCAGCGTGACGATCATGCGTGTGCTGCCGCCGCCGACCGTGTAGAGCGTGCCCGACGCACAACCGCCGCCGAGCTGCATGCCGATACCGAACATGAACGCACCGACAAGGACCGACGTGCCCGCCGGCGCCACCAACCCGCGGACCGGGTGACCGAACAACGTGCCGGCGGCAAGCGCCGGGAAGAACAGCAGCACGCCGATTGCGAGCATCACCATTTGTGCGCGCAAGCCGGCGCCGCGGCCATCGGCGATGAAGACCCGCCACGCTGACGTAAAGCCGAACGCGGCGTGATAAAGCGACATCCCGAGCAACGCACCGACCACATATAGCGCGGCCTGGCGGGTACTGACGGTTTGCGCGAGATAAAGGGCGCCGAGCGCGATCAGAAGCAGCGCAAGGCCGAGCGGTTTGGGGTTGACGTCGAAGCGGCGCGGGACGCGCGGCAGCGGAGAAGCGAAATCGGACATGGTGAATTGAGCGTGCTGAGGATGACAGCCCGTGATGGGCCCAGGCGGCGAAGGTGGCAAACGTCGCAGCGAAAGTTAATTAAAAAAGATAGCACGTATTGCGGGAACGGTTCGGACCTGGCTTGAGAAGGAAGCCGGGAGGTTTCTCCATGCCGGGCACCCGCGGTTCGCTGTCAGACAAACTGGGTCATCAGATCCGCGTCGTAATAGATCCCGTCGACGCAAAGCGCCTCCGGTTCTCGTCCATAGCGGCGAAACCCGACGGACTCGTACAGATGGCGCGCTGCGTCGTTTTCGCTCGACACCACCAGCTGGATTTGCCGCAGGTTTTCGACTCGCCGGCCCCGCGCAAGCAATTCCATCAGCAGCGCGCGGCCCACGCCCCGGCCGGCGGCTTCCGGCGCGACATACATGCCGATCACTTCCGCCTTGTGCCGCTCCTTGAGCCGCGCAAGACGCTTGAGGCCGACAACGCCAAGCAATGGTTTATCCGGCGCGGCGAACGCGCCCAGCAGGAAATTGCCGTCGGCGGCGCGCTTGCCTTCGAGCATCGCGTCATAGTGTGCCGGCCCTCGCTCCAGCGCCTCCTTATGACTCTGGCCGAACGCCTCGGGATGCGCCTGCAGGCCGCGCAGACGCAATTGATAGTGCGCGTCACGGTCGGCCAGCGTGAGCTGGCGGATCAGCGGGGTGTTCTCCAAGGTGCTATCTCCGTGCGCGGTGTGCCTTTTTGCATGGTAACCGCGGCTTTACGTTTTGGCGCGTCTCGTCTGGCTTCGCGTCTGGCTATTGGCTGGCGGTGTTCGTCCGGTTCGATGCGGCCTCCTGTTCTGCGTAAGCGCGCAAAGCGGAGGCGGTTTGCTGGTCCGCGGGGAAGAAGGCTTCGATGGCGAGTTCGGACAGCGTGACGTCGACCGGTGTGCCGAACACAGTGGTCGTGCTGAAGAACGACAGCACGCCGAGCGGCGTGCGCAGACGCAACGGCACGGCGATCTGGCTGAGCGTGCTGCTGGTTTCCTCGTCGGCGGGTTGCACGCCGGGCGGCGTCGGATAAGCGGCCAGTTCGTCGCGCAGCGCGGCGAGCGTTTCATCGCCGCTGACGTCGATTTGCCGTTGCAGGCGCGCCAGCACATGGGAGCGCCACGCGTGCCAGTTGACGATCGACGCTGCGATGCCCTGCGGATGCAGGCTCAGACGCAACGCGTTGACCGGCGGTGCGAGGAGTGTCGCGCTCGCCGCGCTGACGAGCGGCGCGAGTGCGTTGTTGGCGGCGACGATGGTCCAATGCCGGTCGATTGCAAGCGCGGGATAAGGCTCATGGCCCTTCAGTACGAGATCCACCGCTTCACGCGCGGCGGCGAGTTGCGGGTCGGTGAGCGGCCGTTCACGAAAGAGCGGCGCGTAACCGGCCGCGACCAGCAGGGTGTTGCGAGCTCGCAGCGGCACATCGAGACGTTCCGCCAGATGCATCACCATTTCGCGGCTCGGCAGCGCGCGGCCCGATTCGACGAAGCTCAAATGACGCGTCGAAATGTCGGCCTCTGAGGCGAGCAGCAACTGGCTCATGCGGCGCCGCTGGCGCCATTCGCGCAGCAGTTCGCCGACCGTGCGGCCGGGCCCTGCTGTGGCTGACGGGGCGCTTTGGGGGAGGGAGAGAGTGCTCATGATCCAGATCATAGTCAATGCCGGCCGGGATTCCATTACCTCGGGGGTCATGCTGACTGTTGATCTTTCTTGTGAGCGTCAGGTCGATTTGCCGTTAATGCTGCCCCGCATTCACCAGCATCCACACCTGTCGAGCCGGCTTGCCGTCCAGAATGCGCGCAAACGCACCGGCGCAGCGCGCGCAAACATAGTGTTCTTCGGTTCGCGTGTGCTTGAGCTCGCTCACGGCGGTCAGCGACAGGTCGGCATGTGGCTCGACAGTCGACGGCTGCCCATGAAGCTCCGCGCAGGGCATGCAAGGTTGAATTGCGAGTTCCATTTATGGGGTTATCGTCTCAGCGGCAATGTATTGCGGAAATGAAGCCTGCCAGCGACATTCGATCAGCACGCCATGCGCTGTGCCAGATAAAAGATCACGGACCAACGTGCCGGGCCCACTCCATCCACCCGAGATTGATCGCCGCGTTGAGCAGAACGCCGAGGGCAGCCGCGATGGCGGCAATCATCGTCCAGAAGGCAGAGCGGCGCGACGCCTGAGCAGATTCGCTGGACACTTGCGCCGCTTCGCTCGAAGCGCGCACCGAGGCGAACATCGCTTGACGCTGCTCGTCCTGACGCACGGCTTCCTTCCTGTTGAGCCAGGCGCGCGCTTTCACCGTGTCCGGGCCGAAATCGTTCGTGCTGTCCAGATCGGCCTTGACTTGCGCTTCGCCGCGCGCTTCCAGTCGCTGCTCAAATGAGTCCGGCCTGGTGCCTGGCTGGTTCGCTTCGTCCATGTCGCGCTCCCGGGATCGAAGCATCCTAGCATGAGGGGACGGACCGTCCGGCGGCCGGCGCGAGACGAGGCCGGCTACTGTTTGCGTAGGCGAGGCTGTGCCGCACGCACGCAGACACGACGCTGCCGCGTGGATACGATGCGCCGCTTTTGTGGGGAGCGATACGAAGCGTCAGTTCGAGCCTGTCGAATCAGGCGCGCTGCTGACCAAATCACTGGCAGCGGCGATAGCTTGCGACATGCGGCAATCAGTCGCAGCCGCGAGGGGCCGGCCGTATCGTCGGCACGTCGGGCTGGTGAAAAGCGCGGAAGGCTCGGCGAATCAGGCTACGGCGCCATGCAAGCGCGTGTAGCTTTCGTCGATCAACGACCTGGCTTGATGTTCCACCGTGCTGATTGCCAGCAGCGGGTCGATCTTGGCGCGCGGCATGGTCAGTTCGAGGTCCTGCGGCACGCCTTGTGCGCTGTCCCCGTCAATCCGTTCAATGACGGCGCGACACACCCACTGCACGCCGGGTTCATCCGGTACCACATTTACGTTTACGCGAAACCCACGATGCTCGAAAGACATACATTCTCCACATACAACACAATAAAACGCTCGACAGCTATCGCCGCGATAGAGAGGTTGATGCTACACGACTTCAATAATCTCTTCAGTGAAACCGGCAGGCAAAGAGCAGCGCACTCGTAAAAAAGCCCTTGAAACATGGGTTCTTACGCATTCAACGGTTTTTCTAACAGATTGCCTTCAGAAAATTGCGATCACATAACGCAGCACGTCAGTGGCGTTTCAGTTGCCGTTCAGAGCGCGTCGATGGCACGCGCATAGCAATTCGATTACCTCGTACGTAATCGACGCGCCGCCTCGCATCACCGATCCTTCATTCCGAGCCCGCCACAAACATCACGCTGTTTGTTGTGTGTCGCGCTCAGTTCAACCGCTGAACAACCATTGAAGGAGTCTGTGATGAATGCGCACACCGACCTGATCGACCGTTACTTCGACGCATGGAATGAATCCGACACGGGACGCCGCCGCGAACTGATCGTCGCGACGTGGAGTACGAACGCCGCATATCTCGATCCGCTGCTGTCCGGCGATGGCCACGACGGCATCGACGCAATGATTCGCGCAGTGCACGAACGCTTCCCGCATCACACGTTCCGTCGTACCACGGAGGTCGACGGCTTCGCCAATCGCCTGCGTTTCTCGTGGGAGCTGACGACGCCCGATGGCACGCCGATCGTCAAAGGCTCCGATTTCGGCGTCGTCGATACCGCCGGACGTCTGCAAGCCGTAACCGGCTTTCTCGACGCAACACCCGGCGCGGCCTAACGCGGCAAACAACTGGTTGCGTGCGCAACCCTTTTCGTTTCAAGGAGCCGAACATGCACGAGCCTCACGCCGCCGGACCTGCCGCGGCTTGCCCGGTTACACGCGCGCTAGCCGCCTTCGAGGCTATTTCGACCGCGATTGCCGGCTTCGCGCTGCTGGCCGGCGCGCGGGCTTTCGCCTTTACCGCGTTGCTCGCCTGGCGCGAGCCGGTCATAGGCGGCGCGGGGCTCGTGCTGCTTGGACTGATTGGCTGGCTACGCTGGTGCTGGCGCAGGCGCGACGTACGGCATGCACAGCCCGACCAGCACCCACGGCACGTGCAAGGCCGCACGACAGCCGCAAGCACAGGTTGCGAGCGTGTGCGGCAGGACGCGCATCGCAGCGCCAACGGCAACGGCCGGGCCACCTGCTAACATGGCAGGCACCGCGCGAGGTGACGTGACCCGGCGCGGACCCCTTTGGTTAAGGTCCAAACTGCGATGTCGCTCATTAGCCTGCTCGAACCTTGGGAGCCCTCGTTTGGGCTCGTCGTCGTTTTCATTGCGTGCGCGGTGCTGTTTGCGCGCGGATCGCGCCGTATCCGGGTGAGCGTCGCGCGCCAGCTTGCGTTCTGGATCGGCCTTGCGCTGTTTTATATCGCGCTGCACACGAAGCTCGACTATTACGCTGAACATCAATTCTTCGTACATCGGCTCCAGCATCTGGTGCTGCACCACCTCGCGCCGCTGATCCTGATGGCCGCGTATCCCGGCAGTGTGTTGCGCGCCGGGTTGCCGCTGACCTGGCGCAGCGCGTTGCGGCGCTGGCAACGCTCGTCGCCCGCGCGTGCCGTGGCGGCGGTGATATTGAACCCGGCTTTCATCTCGGCGGCCTTCGTCGTGTCGGTGGTGTTCTGGCTGATTCCGTCCGTGCAGTTCGTTGCGATGCTCGACTGGCGGATCTACACGTTCATGAACTGGTCGGTGGCGGTGAGCGGCCTGTTGTACTGGTGGATGCTGCTCGATCATCGTCCCAGTCCGCCGAGCCGCACGCGGCCCGGGCTGCGTGTGCTGTCGCCGGTCATTACGATGACGCCGCAAATCCTGGTCGGCGCCATCATCACGTTTTCATCGCACGATCTTTATCCAGTCTTTACGCTGTGCGGCCGCGCGTTTACCTCGCTACCGCCGGCGCTCGATCAAAGCCTCGGCGGTTTGATCATGTGGGTGCCCGCCGGCGTGCTCGAGGCAATCGGCGCGATGATGGCGCTGCGTCATGTGATGCGTTTGTCGTCGCTGCCCGCACGCAGCGCGGCGAAGCCGGCGCGCGGCGGCCGAGGGGCGAAAGTGGCGCTGCAGCGGTGAGCGGGCCATTGACGATGCGCTAGCCGCTGGCGGCCAACGCCGCCTTTTTGTCCGGTAATTTTCCGCCAGACGTGGATGCTCTAAATGAGCCGGCAGCGGCGCCGTTACACGCCTGCGCTCGTAGCATCGCTCCCTTCCGGCGATTCCCGCCCGTCAACCACGCCCCCAATTTTGCAATGCTGCCGGGTATTTTTTACGTTGCGTCCGTTGCCGAACACAATTTGCGAACCTGAAAGACGAAGATAGCCCAATCATCCCGTGTGTGAGCGCCCGGCCTGAAAAGCCTGAACGCTCTGGCATGACTCCTGCATCATCGAACCGCGATTTAACCAGACATGCAACTGGCACCGGGTAGCCACTTCGGCTCAAGGCATCTTCCAATTCGGGGAATACACATGCGCTGCAATGAAACCAGTTCCGTCCAGCGGCAGGTTGACGGCGGCCATGTCGCGGTTCATTGAACGGCCACATCGATATCAAACTGCTTCGATACGGGGAGGAAATATGCACATCACCAACGGCAAACCCGGGTTTTTCGCAGATGGCGAACTGGTCACCTTCGCCCTTATGACTCACGGCCGCGATGTCGAATGCGCTGTCACGCGCGACGCGCTGGAACGTCATTTCTGGCTGCAGCGCGACGCTGACGCGTCGCGCGTTGCCAAAGCGTTCGAAGACGGCTGCAGCCGCATCCTCGCGGTGGCGGAGCGCAAGGCGCTGGCGCTCGGCAGTCCGCGTGTGCTGGTGACAGCCGCGGACTTCATGTTGCCGCGTAGCTGAGAAACCGCGGGCCTGTCGCGGCTCGGCCGCGCAGGAACCGCGGTTCCGCAAGTGGCTCCTGCGCGGCAGTGACACATCACGGCGCGCTGCGTCGATCACTCTGCGCGACAGTACGCAGGTCTTTCTCCGCGCGTCACACGACAGTGAAGTAGTCCTTCCATGCCGAGGTCAACAACGCTTGCGTATGCTGCGGAACGTGCGCGGTGTTGAATGTCGCCGGCTTTGTCATACCGTAGTAGTAATAGGTCCGATCGTTGGTCGCCATATGATCGCGCGTCAGCGTGTCCACACAGCGACTCATGTGAAGATCGGGAAACGTCGGGTTCTGGTAGTACATCCAGACGCCGTTGTCATTGCTCGGCTCCGTGTAGTTGCTGACCTTCCAGTCGTCCATCATTGCGCTTCTCCTTATGAAGTTGCTACGGCAGATACCCCGGGGTGGGGCGCTAAGAACTGTTGTTGCGTGCTCTGTTCTGTGCAGCTGGCGAGCGCTGCCAAAACGGGCAACTGATTACGCCGAGCAGGACGCGCACTGACGATTCCACTGCATCGAACGAGACGGTCGTGCCATTGCAGGTGCCGCACGTGAGCGAAGGCGCTGGCGCTGGCGCGCCGCCGGCGTTAGCGACCGTGAACGGGCCGATGTTGGCGAGCGTCGCGGCGAGCATCTGCGCGGCCTGCGCGGCCTGTGCGTCCGCCGCGTGCAGGACGGTGCGCGGCCGGTAGCCGATCACCGCCTTGAATGGCAACGTGCTGAGCGCGCCGGAAGCGCTGAAGAAATCGGGTGCGTGGGCTGGCAGCGCGGTTGCGTCGTCGTCGAGAAGGTCCGCGCTGAACCAGCTGCCGCGGCTAAGATCGAATGCGCCGAAGCCACCGAGGCTCAGCGTCAGGCCCGCAATCGCGCAAGCGCAGCCGGTATCCGGCATGGCGGCTATCAATACGCCGGGGCCGTTTTGCTCGTGTGCCGCCATGTGCAGTCCGGAGCCGAGAAAAGCCGGCCATACCTCATTGGACGAAGCAGCGGCTTGCAGAACGGTCGCGCCGGCCACGCCCGGCGGCGGCAGCGAGACCAGTAGCGCGCTGGTGCCCGCATGAGCCGGATCCCGCCAGCTGAGACAACCCGGTAAGAATCCTTCTACTGAATATTGTGGATACCTGAATACTGTGTCGCCGGCCATGGATCATGGCGGGCATGTTCTGCGTGATCGCGATCTGCATTGAAGCGAGCAGACATTGGTTCAATGCTGCCGTGATAGCCGGGGCGCGGCTTCCAGGTGCTGCGACGACTGTGCCGTGCGACGATTCCAGGTTGTCGGCTGGGGCTTGCGCGTCTGCAAGAGAGGCCGTGTCGAGCAAGCCGTCGAAGCTCGCCCCCGCGACTGTGCGCGGCTCGGCCCTCGCACGCAGGGCTTGCCGGTAGCGCTCCAGATCGCTCTGCAGACCGGTACTCGAAAGCGCGCCCAAAGCGTTGCCGGGCGGGTGCCGGTACGGCTGCTTCAGCCAGGTAGGTGAGATACAGCCAGTAACTTGCGAAGAGTCCGCTGCGCGAGGTGAGAGTGGGACCTGAGTCGCTCGATTCAGGTTGAAGGTATTTGTCGCTGTAGGGTCGTGTGGCCAGGCAACCTTAGTGTCGTAATGGCGGCTTTATGCCGATCTCGAACGGTAGTCTCCGGAACATAACGCAAGATCGAGTCGATTCGAAAAATCGACGCTGCAGCACTGGAGGAAGGCCCGATCAACGACGTTAACGGTCGCGGGACGCGAAGCATTTGGACCGGCTATGGCTATGGATATCGGATTGCTGCCTGATCGGTCCACGACACGCAGGCTCGCATGACATGAACACGTGATTTACCGACCCGCCGGGTACCTCCAATGGCTTGTGAAATCCCCCATGGCCAAGCGAAAGACCACTTGCCGGTGACGCTTTCACGTGCTGACGCACAAACCGAACGTGTCATGAGAAGTTCTTTCAAACCCTTGCTCTGTACCTGCAACATCCACCCGGCAAGCCTGAGCTTCAGGGATGGCGCGACCGAGTCGGGATGTACGGCTGCAACAGGGTGACACCTGCTGACCAGCTCGAATGGCGACGTGAAATGAGAGGTGGTAGACTTCGAAGGGTAGCGGCAGTTGCGGAAGTGTTAGGCCGTCCATGGGTATTGCTGGATGGTTGGCGCTCCAGATTCTGGTAATGCTTGCGGCGGCGTTGTCCCGCCTTGAATCCCGCATATTGAAGTTGGGTGGGGGCTGCCTTTTCACGGCGAGGCTTGGATTCGCAGCTGTTCGGAACGAATTCAGGTGCCATCGCTCCGGCGATGCACGATAATCGAATTGACTCTCAGGTTCTGGCAAGGCCCTCGGAATATGCCAGAACTCTTTAGCCGACACTTAAGGTGTCGGCTTTTTTTTGCCTCTCGGCAGGTTCTTTGGCCACTGCTGCTTGAACACGGCACATACCTCGGAAAGTTCTGCGTAACGTAGGATTGCATCTGCGCTCCAGAAGGACTACGCCATGTTCCGCGTTTTTTATAAAATTCGGAATCCTATTCAAACCAATTGCAGATGTACTCTTGACATTGGCTATGGTCGAGCAGAGCATTCATCGCGCAAACAAATTCGCATAACTACGTAAATGGATTGATCTGTTGATGGAGCGAAAGAGGAGATTTCTCGTCTGGGCAGGCGATGCGGTAGCGCTAATTTGATTCGTTGATGAGGGGTATCAGAAATTTTCGTTGGCAATTCGAGTGTCAGGCAACGAAACTTCAATCCTCACCTAAGTCATTGAAAGTAAACAACTTTTACGAAATTCGGTCTGGAGAATTTATGCGCGATATCGAATCTTCGCGGGGCCTCGTCACGCCCTTTTCAAGCAAGAGCCTGGTGAACCAGTTGGAGGGACTTGCTCAAAATGTGTACGCCAGCGGCGCGTTGAATAACGACTTTTACGAGTTGTGGACCAGCCGTCACCTCAGTGTCAGGCAGATCGCCGTATTCGCAAGAAATTATGGCGAATTCAATCGCGCGTTTCCGGAAGTGCTAGCAGTCATGATCAGCAGCACGCGTGATATCCATGCGCAAGCCGAGTATGCGAAGACGCTGTACTCGGAAATGGGCTATGGCAATCCGGACAAGGTTCATTCGGTGTTGTTTGATGCATGGCTCGCTGAACTGGGTGAGCGCCTGGGAGATAGAACGAGCCTTGAGTGGACCCGTCTTGCATGCGAGTTGCCCGTCCTTCCGGAGACGAAGGCGCTGATCGAGGGCGAGAAACGACTATATGGGGTTGATAACGCGACAGGGGCGGGTGCTCAGCTTGCGCTGGAATGGCAAGCGTACACGATGCTTCGCAAGCTCTACGACGGCGCCGCTCTGTACAAGTCGCTATGGCAGGCAGAGGACGCGTTCCACGAGTCATGCGAATACTTCTACGCCCATATCGGCGCAACAGAAAAAGAGCACAAGGTCGAGTCGCTCAAAGCAGCAAGACAGTTCGCAATTGATGATGAGTCGTTCGAACGGGTGCAACAGGGCTTCTATGAGCACCTCGGATTGTTCGAGTCGTTTTGGAACGCAGTCGCGAGAGCGATGAAGGCCGCGCAGCAGCACTGAGTCGATTCGATACCTTTTGATAGATGTGAGCGGTGACGGGCAGGATGCCCTGAAGCGGTAAGGCTGAATGCCTTCGACCGCGGGCGGGAGGTCGTCGTGCGTGACTGGCCGGTCAGATACCGCTCACGAATTGAGTGTGGAAGTAAACAATGAATTCGCAAATCGTAGGAGCATGTAGCCTTGCAATACCGGAGGCAGAGATCGCCGCCATCCTCGACTTCGCTGGGGACAATCAGCAGTATAGCGAATTTCACTACGGCGACTGGAAGACATTTGTTATCTGGAGTCAGTCCGGAAGTGATGCGGACGGTGTGGTCGCCGACGCTGGACTCGAGGCGAAGGAGACGCCTCGTTCAAAGATTCTTCCCTCGTTGAATACATGGATTCGCGAGACCTTCGATGTTTCCCGGCTGAAACTTGCGCGGATCCATTCGCTTGGTAATGGGGTGCTCATTCCGCACAAGGACTTTGTCGAGTTTGAAGAGAACGCGCGCCCGTGGGTCAGGGTTCATGTTCCTCTCGTCACGAACGATCAGTGCCTGCATTCAGAAAACGACACCGTCTTCAGAATGCGAATGGGGGAGGTCTGGTTTCTTGACGCCACGAATCTTCATTCGGCAATCAACCTGTCGAACCAGCGTCGGTTGAATCTATGCCTGGATTTTGATCTTGGAACATTGCCGCTTCGAGCAATCTTCAATGCATCCAGTGAAAACTCACCGCCGGCCCTGGTACCCGATATCGTGCAGCGCTTGCCGCTTGAGCTCGACTTTGCTGCTCAACTCGAGCACCGCGGACGAAGCCTGACGGAGCACAATTTCGTCGATATGGCGGGCTGGCTTGCGGGGATCCATTTCTCGCGCTCAGTTCATATCCGGACCTTCTTCGACTGGCTTATTGCTGTAGCCGCTGCGTCCCGTAACGAGCAGATGCTCGACAAAGCGCATCGGTACACGCGGTTTCTGCAGGACCAACGGAGCATGGGGGAACGCTTTGTCTTGTAGACGAGAGTCGGGCAGCACGGAGTGTCCCCGGCAGAGCTATCGTGCGTTCCCGCGCTGGACTTCGCGATTCTGGACGTGGTTGACCGGCGTGCCCGAGGGCGGGCAGTCGCCTCTGCTTATCCCGTCCCCGTGGATCTACGCGATGCTTGCGCTCGGAACGTATTTCGTCGGCCTCTGCATAGGGGTGGCCAGTTTTAAGCTAGACGGCGTCGCGTTTGGTCTAACGCTGCTGACTGGTTGGGTCATGACCGTCAACGGTGCCAGGAGGATGATCAGTACCGTTGCCCATCAGTGCGTACACGCGGCGTTTTCCGGTGACAAGCGGTTCGATATGGCGTTCGCAGAAGTATTTGCGGTGCTGACTCAGACCCAGACGGCCGCCGATTATCGTCGCGAGCATTTTGAACTGCATCACCGCCATGACGTGTTCTCGACCATCGACGATCCATCGGCGAAACTGTTGTGGAAGGCAGGCTTTCGCGCTGGAGCATCAACGAAGCGACTCTGGTGGAATTTGCTGCTGACCACCGTGTCCGTCCGATTCCACGGAGCGTTCCTTCGACGAAGGATAACCAGCCAGATGCGGGGCGCTATGACATGGCAGAGAGTGGGAGCGGCGCTGGTAATGCTCATGCTTCTTACGGGGCTGGTTTCGCAATTGTCGCTGCATGCGGTGATGTTGGGTGCGGTGTTTCCAGTGGTGGTGCTGTATCAGAACAGCGTGCTCCTCGAATTCATCAGCGAACATGCCTGGTTCGTCGAGCCGAGCGGACTTGGCCGGAAGAAGTACATCCATGCAACCCATTCATGGGGCCGGTTTTGCGGAAGGAGCGCGCCGAAGAGGCAAGGCGGGAGTGCGGTTCGTTATGGGCTCGATTGGATGCGTTGGGTCATGGAGCACCTTGCTTACCATTTGCCGGTGCGGCTCGTCATCTTGCCGGGAGACCTTTCGCAGCACGATTTTCACCACCGTAGACCGGCGACACCCTGTTGGACAACGGCGGCTTACGCAAGGGAAGAGGATGTGCGCAACTGCGATGAGCGGTGGCCGTCATACACTGAATTCTGGGGACTGCACCACGCGATAAGCCATGTGTTTGACGGTATTGCGTCATCAAAAAGAGAGCGTAGCGGCATGGACTGATCTTTAGGCGATGCGGTACGCGGAGGGCGGCACGACCGCTTCGTCGACAAAGCAGGTCGTGCCAGCAACTTAAGCGACGGCGGCCACCGTCTCGATGGCGTTGATCGACCGCAACTCGCGCTCGTATCGACGCGTAGTGAAGTGGCGGCGGATCGTCTCGGATACGTGTCGGGCCACTGGGGAGATTTCAGAGGCGCTTGCATAGAGTTCGATGTCGGCAGCAGGCAACTCCGGAAAGCCTTCTTCCGGCAGCAGCACTCTGTGACGCGCGTTCACGGCGCTCTCAATCATGATCGACACCGCACTGCCTGAGTCTACTGCCGCGAGAAGTCCTTCGTGGTTCAGGCTCGTGTATCCGATGCGCCAGTTACGCTTGTTAGCATTCAGGGCGGCAATCGCGGCGCGCCGGTACAGGCATCCGTCCGGAAACACGGCGAGCGGCAGGGGATTTGCCCGAAATACGTCGCTATCGTGTTTGCAAACCCACATCAGACGCTCGCGCCCAAGTGGCTGACCGTCCTGCCGGCCGGGATATTTGGTTGCAATGACAAGGTCGATGCCGTCGGTATCCATCGATTCCAGCATCTTCCAGCTATGCCCGCACCGGATCTCCATTTCGATATTCGGGAAGGTTTTACTGACCTCGGAGAGAATGGGCGGAAGCAGACATGACGCATAGGTTTCCGAGGTCGCAAGCGTCAGCTTGCCGGCGGCGAGGGCGTGATTGAATGCGAAGAAGGCATCGTCATGTGCTTCGATCAGCCGGCGCGCGAGTGCCGCGAAGCGTTCGCCTACCGAAGTGGGAGTGACCGTAGTCGTATTGCGCTCGAACAGGCGCTCGCCGACCTGCTCCTCCAGCCGTTTGATCTTCATGCTGATCGCGGACTGGGTGCGGTGCTGACGAGCGGCGGCCTGCGTGAAGCTCCGTGTCTCCCAGACCGCCATAAATGCCCTCAACTGGTCGAGGTCGAAGTCTTGCTGCCGCAAGGGACTCTCCTATAAGCAACTCGAATGAGCTCACTCAACAATGCACGTGCCATTCTTGATGGCTGTGTTTGTAGGTTTGCCAATTGGCAACTTCCGGGAAGTTGCCCTCATCTCGCCCCTGGCTCTGAATATTTACTGATTGATTATCGCGCTATTTTAGCCGAATCGCATCAGTTGCCTATCGTGGACTGCACGTGGAATCCACCATGTGGCCCCAAAGGAGGTCTAAGCCGCGCAGTGGATGATGCGGGTAAAGTCAGCAAAATTGATGGCCGCCTGACGTAAGTGTAGGCTGCTTCGCTGATGGGAGCAGGGAGAAATCTGCAGTCGATCTTGCCAGTGACCGATGGCTGCCTGAGTCAACTATTTGAAGGAAGAGTCCTCCTCGTCAGACAGGATAATTTCAACCGCCTGCTGACGAGGAAGACGTCGGCAAATTTGTATTTTTGATTAATGACTCTCAGGTTCCGGCTTGCGTCGCCGGGCGTCCTTGTCAGGCCGCCGGGCCAGCTATCCACACTGCTCGGATCAGTGTGGTGCAGCCTTACGCAGTGACTCTACGGTCCGGGTCAAGTTTGAAAGGTAGTGATCTGAAGCGCCAATTCAAAGTATTGATATGGCCTATCAATGCTTCGGATGTGCCGCTACACATTGACCGATGTGCGCGGAAGGGGGAGGGACAGCCAGCGGTCTGCAATATCGGAGAAGGAGCTTTGGTTGGAGTTGCGTGCTGCTCTTCGGCTCTGCTGGCAGTCAGCGGTTGAGCGTCGATGGCCGGGAGTTTAGAACCATCTGGTTCCAGATAGGAACCCTTTATTAACGCGGGTGGCCGGGCGACCCCGATTTATTTGGGCGCCCTGGAAAAGGCTAACCGGCAGCGGCGGCAGGCAGTGGCTCGATTGGGCAAAGATCCCCATCTACTGCGGCGTAATGCAAACCAGATCATCGGGTTAACGATAGGTCAGATTCGTTGGTCGGCAGTACGCCCGATCTTTCCCGGGAGATAGAGCAGATTTGATTGTCGAAACAGCCATAATCAGGTTTGTTCGGCTCAAATCAGGTTCCGCCTGGGCATCGCCAAAGCCAGTCATGCAATATGGCTATAAGGAATGATCATAACGACACTTGTTACGATCCTATCATTCGATGTACGATGGCTGCGAACAACTCATCAGTCGTTGCTGTGCACTGCACAAAATTGCGGACGTCTTATGCCTGAAGCTCCTTATTTACCCTCATCGGTCATCGCGCTGCGGCGCGGCGTGGCCGTTCATCCGGAACGCAACCCCGGCGTGCCGTTCGATGCCGGATGGCTCGACGGGCTGCGTGTCAATCAATCGGCGGTCGAGCGGCGCACCGCCACGCTCGGCACGCGGCGCAGCGTCAAGAAAGACGCGCAGGCGGCGTGGCTGCTGAAGGCCATTACGTGCATCGACCTCACCACGTTGAACGGCGACGACACCGAAGGCCGCGTGCGGCGTCTGTGTGCGAAGGCGCGGCAGCCGGTGCGTGCGGATATTCTCAGCGCGCTCGGCATCGCGCCGCAGACCATCAGGACCGGTGCGGTGTGCGTCTATCACCGCTTCGTCGCGGCTGCCGTGGATGCACTGCAAGGCAGTGGCATTCCGGTCGCGGCCGTGTCGACGGGTTTTCCGGCGGGGCTGATTCCGCATCCGTTGAAGCTGAAAGAGATCGAAGCGTCAGTGGCCGATGGCGCGCAGGAGATCGACATTGTCGTCACGCGCGAATACGTGCTGACGGGCAACTGGCAGGCGCTCTATAACGAAGTGCGCGATTTCCGCGAAGCCTGCGGTCCCGCGCATCTGAAGGCAATTCTCGCTACCGGCGATATCCGCACGCTGTCGAACGTGGCGCGTGCGTCGATGGTCTGCATGATGGCCGGTGCCGATTTCATCAAGACGTCTACCGGCAAGGAAGGCGTGAACGCGACGCTGGATGTGTCGCTCGTGATGGTGCGGATGATCCGCGACTATTACGAGCGCACCGGCGTGCTGATCGGCTTCAAACCCGCGGGTGGCGTGTCCAATGCGAAAACCGTGCTGAACTATCAGATCCTGATGAAGGAAGAACTGGGGCGCGCGTGGCTCGAGCCGGAGTTGTTCCGCATCGGCGCGTCGAGCCTGCTTGCCGACATCGAACGCCAGCTCGAACATCACGTGAGCGGCCGTTATTCCGCCTTCAACCGTCACCCCGTTGCCTGAGCAGACCGAACCCATGAGCGTAGCCGAATATTTTTCTTCAATGGAGTACGGTCCCGCCCCCGAGGACGATCAACCCGCGCGCGCGTGGCTCGCGCAGCACGAGTCGAGCTTCGGGCATTTCATTGGCGGCGAATGGCGCGCGCCGGCTTCCGGTGAGCGTTTCGAATCGCATGAGCCGGCCACCGGCGACTTGCTCGCGCAGATTGCCCAGGGCGATGCCGCGGACGTCGACGCAGCAGTCGCTGCCGCGCGTGCCGCGCAACCCGCATGGCTTGCGTTGGGCGGGGCGGGTCGCGCACGTCATCTGTATGCACTGTCGCGCATGGTTCAGCGTTATAGCCGGCTGTTCGCGGTGCTTGAATCGCTCGACAACGGCAAGCCGATTCGCGAGTCGCGTGACCTCGACATACCGCTCGTCGCGCGGCACTTCCTGCATCACGCAGGCTGGGCGCAGCTGCAGGACAGCGAGTTCGCCGACTTCGCGCCGCTCGGTGTGGTCGGGCAGATCGTGCCGTGGAATTTTCCGCTGCTGATGCTGGCGTGGAAAATCGCACCGGCAATTGCGACAGGCAATTGCGTCGTGCTGAAGCCCGCTGAATACACGTCGCTCACGGCGTTGCTGTTTGCCGAGCTGGCGCATCGTGCCGGCTTGCCGGCGGGCGTGCTGAACATCGTGACCGGCGACGGCCGCACGGGCGCTGCGCTGGTCGAACATCCCGACGTCGACAAGCTCGCGTTCACGGGCTCGACCGAAGTGGGCCGGCAGATCCGTTCGGTAACGGCGGGCTCGGGCAAGTCGTTGACACTCGAACTCGGCGGCAAGTCGCCGTTCATCGTGTTCGACGACGCGGATCTCGACGGCGCGGTCGAAGGTGTCGTCGACGCCATCTGGTTCAACCAGGGCCAGGTGTGCTGTGCCGGTTCGCGTCTGCTCGTGCAGGAAGGCATCGAAGCGCGCTTCATCGACAAGCTGAAGCGGCGCATGGAAACACTGCGCGTAGGTCGCTCGCTCGACAAGTCCATTGATATCGGCGCGATCGTCGACCCCGTGCAGCTTGAACGGATCGATTCGCTAGTGGAAGCGGGACGTCGCGAAGGCTGCGCGGTGTGGCAGTCGCCGGATGCCGTGCTGCCCGCGCAAGGCTGCTATTACCCGCCGACGCTCGTGACGGGTGTCGCGCCCGCATCGACGCTGGCGCAGGAGGAGATCTTCGGCCCGGTGCTGGTCACGATGAGCTTTCGCACCCAGGACGAGGCAATCGCGCTTGCCAACAACACGCGCTATGGTCTCGCGGCCAGCGTGTGGAGCGAGACCATCGGTCGCGCGCTCGATGTCGCGCCACGGCTTGCAAGCGGTGTCGTGTGGATCAACGCCACCAATCTGTTCGATGCGGCAGTCGGCTTCGGCGGCTATCGCGAGTCGGGTTATGGGCGGGAAGGCGGCCGCGAGGGCATCTACGAATATCTGAAGCCGCGTGCATGGCTTAAGCTCGCGGAGCGTCGCGCACGGCCCGCATCACAGGCCTTGCGTGACGCGGACGCACTCACGACGCTTGCCAACGTCACGCCGATCGACCGCACCGCCAAGCTTTTCATTGGCGGCAAGCAGGCACGGCCCGATGGCGGTAATTCGCTGCCCGTCTATGGTGCGCAGGGGGCGATCGTCGGCGAAGTGGCCGCAGGCAATCGCAAGGACATCCGCAATGCCGTCGAGTCGGCGCGCGGCGCGGGCAAATGGTCGCAGGCGAGTACCCACAATCGCGCGCAGGTCTTGTATTACTTCGCGGAAAACCTGATGGCGCGCGGCGAAGAGTTCGCCCGTCAGCTTGTGGTCCGCACCGGTGTGGACGACGCCGCTGCGCGTGCGGAGGTGGAAGCGGCCGTCACGCGGCTCTTCAGCTACGCGGCGTGGGCCGACAAGTTCGACGGCGCAGTGCATACGCCGCCGCTGCGCGGCGTCGCGCTGGCCATGCATGAACCGCTCGGCGTGATCGGAATTGCGTGTCCGGACGAAGCGCCGCTGCTGGGATTCGTGTCGCTGATCGGCCCGGCGCTGGCGATGGGTAACCGCGTGGTCGTGCTGCCGGGCGAATCGTGCCCGCTGACGGCGACGGACCTGTATCAGGTGGTTGAAACGTCGGATGTACCGGCTGGCGTGCTGAACATCGTCACGGGCGAGCGCGCCGCGTTGCTGCCGGCGCTCGCCAAACACGATGACGTCGACGCGCTCTGGTGTTTCGGCAGCGCTGCTGATTCCGCGCTGGTCGAACGCGCCTCGGTCGGCAATCTGAAGCGTACCTTCGTCGACCACGGCCGCCAGTTCGACTGGTTCGACCGTTCGACGGAAGGTCCGGCCTGGCTGCGTCAGGCAGTGCAAGTGAAGAACATCTGGATTCCTTACGGAGATTGACCGGCTGATAGACAAAGCCGTGTGGCAGTCAGATCGAACATGGAGGAGACACCGTGCTGAAAAATCTGGACCCGCTGTTAAATGCCGATGTGTTGCACGCGCTACGCGCGATGGGCCACGGCGATGAAGTTGTGATTTGCGATGCGAATTTCCCCGGCGACTCCGTTGCGCGTGCAACGGTGCTGGGCAAGCTGCTGCGTTTCGATGGCGCCGATGCGGCGCAAGCGGTGCGCGCGGTGCTGTCGGTGCTACCTCTGGACAGCTTCGTCGAGCACCCGGCGCTGCGCATGGAGGTGGTGGGCGAGCCGAATACCATCCCTGCCGTGCAACGTGAGGCACAAGCGGAAGTGAATGCCGCTGAAGGGCGTGACGTGCCGTTTGCATCGATCGAACGCTTTGCTTTTTATGAGCGCGCCAGGAAGGCTTATTGCGTGATCGCGACCGGCGAGCGTCGTGGTTACGGATGTTTTGTATTCAAGAAGGGTGTGCTGCTGGCGCCGGACGCACCGAGTTCAGCGGAGCGCAGCAAATGAACCCGCAGTCGACACGAGACGGGCGCGTGGTCATTCTCGGCATCTACGTGACCGATCTGACTTTTCGCGCCGAACGCATGCCGCTGATTGGCGAAACGATCGCCGGTTCAGCCTTCGCGATGGGACCTGGCGGCAAGGGCTCGAACCAGGCGGTGGCCGCGGCGCGGGTGGGTGCGGACGTAGTGTTCTGCACGCGCCTCGGCAACGACGCGTTTGGCGCAATCGCGCGCTCGACGTGGGCCGCGGAGGGCATCACCGCACGCGCCACTACAGTAGACGGTGTCTCGACCGGCGCCGCGCATATCTTTGTTGACGACACCAACGGCAAGAACGCGATCATCGTCGCGTCGGGCGCGGCGGCCACGATGGGCGCGGCCGACGTCGATGCGATCGAGGCGGATATTGCCCGCGCGCAGGTCTTCGTCACGCAACTCGAACAACCGATCTCCGCTGCACGGCGCGGTCTCGAAGTCGCGCGCCGCCATGGCGTAATCACGGTGTTCAATCCGGCGCCGGCGGTGCCGCTCGACGACGACATCTACCCGCTGTGCGATTACATCACCCCGAATGAAACGGAAGCCACCGCATTGACCGGTGTGCCGATCCAGACCGTCGACGACGCGCGTCGCGCGGCGGACGTGCTGCTTGCCAAAGGCGTGCGCACGGTGATCGTGACGCTCGGCGAAGCAGGTGCGCTGTTGCATTCGGCTGAACAATCCGTGGTGGTGCCTGCATTTCAGTGCGGACGCGTGGTCGAGACGGCCGGCGCAGGCGATGGCTTCACGGGCGGTTTTGCGGCGGCGCTCTCGCGCGGCGTGGACCCGGTGGAAGCCATGCGCTTCGGCTGTGCGTTGGCGGGCATTTCGGTGACACGCCCAGGCACGGCGCCGTCCATGCCGACGCTTGCTGAGGTCATGCAGGTATTGAGTCAGTCGGGACAAACGGCGTCGGCGCATTAAGCGACATGCCGAAGCCTCACTGGAAGGCCCACTGAAGTGTGATGCGGTTAGAAGGAGTTTGTCTTCACCATGAAGTCCTCGTTCGCTGTTGGAAAACTGTTCGCTGACAGACAGCTGAATTTTCTGCTGATTGTGAACGTGCTGGTCGTCCTGGTTGCGACCGGGTTGTCGCACGGCCAGTTCGTCGATATCGACAACCTGCAGTCGATGGGCGGCCAGTTGCCCGAGCTTGGCCTGCTGGCACTCGGCATCATGCTGTCGATGATCTCCGGCAACGGCGGTATCGATCTGTCCGGCGTCGGCCTCGCCAATCTGTCCGGCATGGTCGCCGCGCTGATCCTGCCGAAGCTCGTCAGCGCCGATGCGTCGCCGGTGCTGTACACATTGGTGTTCTGTGCAATTGTCGTCGTGATGGGTCTGCTCGGCGGTCTGCTGAACGGCGTCGTGATCGCCAGGCTGCGGCTCACGCCCATTCTGTGTACGCTCGGCACGCAGCTTCTCTTCACGGGCTTCGCGGTGGTGCTGAGCAATGGTGCATCGGTGCCGGTGGAATACGTCGATCAGCTGTCGAGTATCGGTAACGGCACCGCGTTCAACGTGCCGATCGCGTTCATCATCTTCGTCGCGGCGATCGTCGTGCTGGGCTGGCTGCTCAGGCGCAGTCCGTTCGGCATGCGGCTCTATCTGATGGGCACCAACCCCAAGGCGGCGTTCTATGCGGGGATTCCGCGCGCACGGATGCTGATCCTCACCTACACGATGTGCGGGGTGCTCGCGTCGCTGGCCGGCCTGATCAGCGCGACGCATACGTCTAGCGCGAAATGGGACTACGGCAATTCGTATCTGCTGATCTCGATCCTGATCGCGGTGATGGGCGGCGTGAATCCCGCCGGCGGCCGCGGCCGCATCATCTCGGTGTTCTTTGCGGCGACAGTGCTGCAGTTTCTCGCCAGCCTGTTCAATCTGCTCGGCGTGTCGCAGTTTTTTGGCGACTGCGCATGGGGTTTTCTGTTGCTGCTGTCGCTGGCGTTTGCGGGCGGCGAGCGGGTGAGCGCAATCTTCGGTTTCGCGCGCTCCGATTCGACTGCGCGACGCTAGCGTGAGCGCAGAGAGGTTTTAGTACGCGGCGGACATCGGGGCCCTGGATGTCCGCAACCGTGATGCAGGGCGACATCGAAAGAAAAAAGGAGACGTTGTATGAAATTGACTCGATTGGGCGCCGCTCTCGCAGCAGGCGTGCTCGCGGTGGGCGGGATTGCCGCGGCACAGGCAGCGAACAATGTGACGATCGTCACGGTCGTGAAGGTGACCGGCATCAACTGGTTCAACCGCATGGACGAAGGCGTCAAGCAGTTCGCTAAAGACAACGCGGGTGTGACCGCATATCAGACCGGCCCCGGCCAGGCAGATGCGGCGCAGCAACTGAAGATCATTGAAGACCTGATCGCCAAGAAGGTGGATGCGTTGGCCGTAGTGCCCTACGATCCGCCGACACTCGAGCCCGCGCTGAAGAAAGCCATGGATCGCGGCATCAAGGTCGTCACGCATGAGGCCGACAACGAAAAGAACACGATGGTCGACGTCGAGGCTTTTGACAACACCGCGTACGGCGCCAACCTGAATCAACGGCTCGCGAGCTGTATGCACGACGAAGGCAAATGGGCTGTGCTGGTGGGCTCGCTCGGCAGCCGCTCGCAGGTGCAATGGGCGGACGGCGGGATCGGCAACGCGAAGGCCAAGTATCCGAAGATGGATCTGGTCGAGCCGAAGCTCGAAACCAATAACGACGGTGAGCGCGCCTATGAAGTCGCCAAGGAAGTGCTGCGCAAGCATCCGGACCTGAAGGGCTTCCAGGGTTCGTCGTCGCTCGACGTGATCGGCATTGGCCGGGCGGTTGAAGAAGCCGGCCTGCAGGGCAAGATTTGCGTCTACGGCACGGGTCTGCCGACGGAAGC
Organism: Paraburkholderia sp.; assembly: GCF_036488795.1. Taxonomy (GTDB): domain Bacteria; phylum Pseudomonadota; class Gammaproteobacteria; order Burkholderiales; family Burkholderiaceae; genus Paraburkholderia. The sequence goes on along the minus strand of NZ_DASXHA010000061.1, from coordinate 122,354 downwards.
GGCCAAGTTCCTCGAAAGCGGCGCCATCAACGGCATTTCGTTCTGGGATCCGAAGCTCGCAGGCATTGCGATGAACAAGATCGCGTTGATGCTGATCCAGGGCAAGACCGTGCATGACGGCGATGACCTCGGCCTGCCGGGCTATTCGAAAGTGACCGTGACCAAGGGCCCGGGTAAGGGCATTATCGTGCGCGGTCAGGGCTGGGTTGACGTCGACAAGTCGAACTACAAGAACTACTCGTTCTAAGTGTTGGCAATTCCTGTGTAACGGTGTGCCTGTGTCGGTTTCTACACAGGCACACTTTTGAAGGTGGCGATTAACCCATGACTTCAGACGCTTCTTCCGTGCCGTTCCTGCAGGTCGTCGGTGTGCACAAACGCTTCACCGGCGTGCATGCATTGCGTGGCGTAAGCCTCTCGTTCGAGCGCGGTCAGATTTATCACCTGCTCGGCGAAAACGGCTGTGGCAAGAGCACGCTGATCAAGATCATCTCGGGCGCGCAGCCGCCCGACGAAGGCGAGCTGATTATCGAAGGCGTGTCGCATGCGCGACTGTCGGCGCTGGAGTCGCTCGAAGCCGGCATCGAGACGGTGTATCAGGACCTCTCGTTGCTGCCGAACATGAGTGTGGCCGAAAACGTCGGGCTCACTTCTGAACTGGCCGAACACAAAGGGCGTCTCACGCGCACCTTCGACCGGCGTGCGCTTGCGGATACTGCAGCGCGCGCGTTGGCGGCGGTCGGCCTGCCGGGCGACGCGGATTTCCAGTCCACCCTGATCGAAGAGTTGCCGCTTGCGACGCGTCAGCTCGTGGCGATTGCGCGCGCCATCGCAAGTGAGGCGAAGTTCGTCATCATGGACGAACCCACGACCTCGCTCACGCAGAAGGAAGTCGACAACCTGATCGCCGTGCTCGCCAATCTGCGTGCGCAAGGCGTGACGGTGCTGTTCGTCAGCCATAAGCTCGACGAGTGTTATGCAATCGGCGGCGAAGTGATCGTGCTGCGCGACGGCCAGAAGATGGCGCAAGGGCCGATCACGCAGTACACCAAGGCGCAGATCAGCGAATTGATGACCGGCCGGCATCTGTCCAGCGAGCGCTATCGCGAAGGCGGTTTTGCCCAGGAAGTGGTGCTCGAGGTGAGTGGCCTGACGCGCGCCGGACAGTTCAGCGACGTGTCGTTTGCGCTGCACCGCGGCGAGATTCTTGGCGTGACGGGGCTGCTCGATTCGGGCCGCAACGAACTCGCACGCGCGCTGGCGGGCGTTGCGCCTGCGCAGCATGGCGAGATCGTGCTGGACGGCAAGCGTATTACCGTGCGCACGCCTTCAGATGCGCGTGACCACCGGATCGGCTATGTGCCCGAAGACCGCTTGAACGAAGGGCTGTTTCTCGACAAGCCGATTCGCGACAACGTCATCACCGCAATGATTTCGAGCTTGCGTGACCGCTTCGGCCAGATCGACCGCAACCGCGCGCAGGCGCTCGCGGTGGATACGGTGAAAGAGTTGCAGATCGCGACGCCGGACGTCGACAAGCCTGTGCAGTCGCTCTCAGGCGGCAACCAGCAGCGCGTACTGATTGGCCGCTGGCTCGCCATCGACCCGCGCGTGTTGATCCTGCATGGTCCGACGGTCGGCGTGGACGTCGGCTCGAAGGACATCATCTACCGCATCATGCAGCGCCTGTCGCAGCGTGGCATTGGCATCATCCTGATCAGCGACGACCTGCCGGAACTGCTGCAAAACTGCGACCGCATCCTGATGATGAAGAAGGGACGCGTTGCCAACGAATACCTGGCCGAGAAATTGCAAGAAGCCGACCTGTACCACGCACTGCTGTCGGAAGCCGCTTAGAGTAGAGGATGTCACCCGCATGAATTCGCGCATCAACCAGACCATGACCACTCCTACCGTCATCGAAGTCGCACCGCAGGTCAAGCAGTTGAGCCTGCGCGCGAAACTCGCGCGCCACCCCGAGTGGTTCACCTTCGGACTGATCGTCTTGATGTGCCTGGTGGTGGGCGCCATCAATCCGCGCTTCTTCCAGCTTGCGACGCTGTTCGACATGCTGCATTCGGCCACGACGGTGTCGCTGTTCGCGCTTGGCACGCTGGTGGTGCTGGCGTCGGGCGGGATCGACGTTTCGTTCACCGCAATCGGCGCGTTGACGATGTACGGCATCACGAAAGCCGTCTTCGCGTGGTGGCCCGATGAACCGTTTGCGCTGATTCTGATTACCGGTGCAGTGGGCGGCATTTTGCTTGGACTGATCAACGGCGTGCTGGTGTATCGGCTCAAGGCGCCTTCGCTGATCGTGACGATCGGCACGCAGTATCTGTATCGCGGCATCCTGCTGACGTTTATCGGCACGACGTTCTTTATGAACATCCCGCACAGCATGGATCGCTTCGGTCGCATCCCGCTGTTTTTCTATCAGACGGCTGATGGCTTGCGCGCGGTATTGCCCGTCTCCGTGCTCGCGCTGGTGGCGGCCGCGGTGCTCACGTGGTGGCTGTTGAACCGGACCATGATGGGACGCGGCGTGTATGCGATGGGCGGCAGTCTCGCGATTGCCGAGCGCCTCGGCTACAACCTGCGCGCAATCCACCTGTTCGTATTCGGCTATACGGGCATGCTGGCGGGTATCGCCGGGATCCTGCACGTGTCGAATAACCGCCTCGCGAATCCGTTCGACCTGGTCGGTTCCGAACTGGATGTGATCGCTGCAGTGATTCTGGGCGGCGCGCGTATTACCGGTGGCACCGGCACAGTGGTCGGCACGCTGCTTGGCGTGGTGCTGGTCACGCTGATCAACAACGTGCTGATTCTGGTGGGCGTACCGAGTACGTGGCAGAAGGTGATTATTGGCGCATTCATCCTGCTTGCGGGCACGCTGTTCGCGTTGCAGCGCAAGGCCTAAGCCAGGCAGCGCGCCTTGCGGCGCGCGCGTTACAGCGCGTACTGCAAGGCCAGATCGAAGCCGATTACCACGAGCGAGCAGCCTATGCCTGCCAGCACGTTGGCAACCCGGTGTTCAAAGTCTGGGTGCCGGGTAATGCCGGCACACGCAAGGAACACGATCTCCACGAAAATCTGCAGGCCCACGAACGTCAGCATGAGCAAAAACTCGTAGCCCATGTAGCGGTAGTTCGCGAAGTTCATGCCGAAGTCGTAGATCCAGTGGCCCACCCGGTAGATTTCGTAAGCGAGCAGCAACAGCGGAAATACGTAGCTCGTCACATAGGTGGGCACCGTGGCGTGGCGCAACTCAAGATGAAAATGGTGGTGGTGCGTGGTTTGCATGTCTCCTCCGTTTTCGCTTCAGTGCTTCGTTGCTTCTAGACGACAGTGCTGATGGTTCTGACCGACCCTAAACATTTGACTTGAGATCCGGCTAAAGGTGCGAACGCTTTATGCGTAACGCATTGTTTAGGTGTCTTTGATGTGTGCCTGCTTGAGCCCTATGCGCAGTCGGTAAGTTTGACGGCCTTTACGCGTGGTCAGCACTCAGACGCGGTAATCCGGTCATGAGCGCGCTACGTGAGTGCATGATTTTCCGCGTGGCATTGCTTCAAGTAGCGGCTGCGACGCCATCCTCTTCATGCCCCAACTTGCGGACCTGCCTTAGCTCCGGGAAAAGCCGCATCCACAGTAAAGCTACACCAATTGTCGCGATTCCGCCCACCAGCACCGCGGGTTGCGCGCCCCACCAGCCGGCCGTCAGCCCTGATTCGAACTCGCCCAACTGATTGGACGAACCGATGAACAGCGAGTTGACCGCACTCACGCGCCCAAGCATCTCGTCCGGTGTGCGCAATTGCACAAGCGACATACGCACGACGACGCTGATGACATCCGATGCCCCAAGCGCGGCCAACGCAAGCAGCGATACGATGAAGTGATGCGACAGGCCGAACGCGATGGTGGCCAGGCCGAACGAAATCACGCCGCCGAACATCGCCGCGCCGGGTTGCTTGCGCAGCGGAAAATGCGCGAGCCAGATCGTGCCCGTCAACGCGCCGACAGCCGACGCCGAGCGCAGCAACCCCAGCCCGAGCGGCCCGGCATGCAGGATGTCGCGCGCGAATACCGGCAGCAGGGCGGTGACGCCGCCGAATAGCACTGCAAACAGATCGAGTGAGAGTGCACCGAGAATCACCGGGTGACGGCGAATGAACCCAATACCTGAGAACACCGACTGCAGTGTGACAGGCGCGCGGGTCGCGGGCTTCGCTTGCAGCGGGATGCTCCACACCAGTGCGGCGGCGGTCGCAAACGTTATCGTGCATATGCCATACGCCAGACCGGGACCCGCTCCGTAAAGCAGACCGCCCAGCGCGGGTCCGACGATCTGTGCGGTCTGCCCAGCCGAGGTTGCCCATGCGGTGGCTTGCGGCAACTGGCTGCGCGGCACGACCCCCGGCAACAGCGACGACACGGCTGGCGATTCGAACGCGCGCGCCGCGCCTACACAAGCAGCCAGCGTATAGATGACGGGTGCGCCAAGCCAGCCGCCCAAGGTGCCAAGCGCGAACATCAAGGCCGCAAGGCATTCGACGCTTTGGCAAACGGCCGCGATACGCCGCCGGTCATAACGGTCAGCGACCTGGCCGACCGCGAGGGTCAAAACGAACATGGGCAGGAATTGCGCGAGGCCGAGGAGTCCAAGCGCAAAGGCGCTGTGCGTGAGCGCATAGATGTGCCAGCCCATGGCGACGGCCAGCATCTGGAAGGAGAGCGAAGAAAGCACGCGGGTGCCCCAGAATCGCTGAAACGGCTTGCTGTGCGGCAGGCCACGCGTGAGTGCGTCTTGAGCGGTACCAGGTGCTTCCCTGGAGGTGTGCTGGAAAGCCCTGGCGTCGCTTGATGCCTGATCCGGCTGATGTGGCTGAGCGGGTGGCTCCGTCGGTTTAGGGTTCATTGCCTGAATTGCGCGTAAGCGAGTGTCTGTACGGTAGCTAAAGCGGGCCATGCAGCCCGGTAAGCCTACCTGAGGTTGAGTGCGTACCCCGACCGGTAGATCAGGGCCGCCAAGTTTAGTGCAAGTGCAACGATTGGGTGCGCCATGCCAGTGCGAGGTGCCGATTTCAAATAACCGGACGCATCGATCATTCGCCATTTGCAGAAATCCACTAGAAATGATGCGCCGAACTTCCGCTACACCGCACTTCGTAAATTGACTTCGTGAGACGCTTATTAAGTCGCTCTGCTCACCACTATCGAGTGGGCAAGCGGCTTTTCTTTCACACCCTAAAGGGGCATTAAAAATGGAACGTCTGAATATCACGCACGAAGTCGTCCGTATTTCTCAAGAACGTGACTACAAGCCGGAGATGATTGCTGTTGAAGCGCTTCAGAAACCCGAATGGATGCCGTTTACTGTCCGTATAGCGGTCAACGAAGCGGACCTCGAGAGGGCAGTGAGCATTCGCCGCTCGGCTTATGGCAGGCATCTGCCTGAGTTTGCGGAGAAAATGACGGTCGAGGAGTGCGATCGCGCGCCCGGTACCACGATCTTGCTGGCGGAGTCGAAGTTCGACGGCGCGCCGCTTGGCACCATGCGGATTCAAACCAACGACTTCGCGCCGCTGCCGGTGCAGAGCTCCGTGCAGTTGCCGGCCTGGTGCAGCACCGGCCGTCTCGCGGAAGCAACCCGTCTCGCGGTCGCCGGAGGCTCGCCTGGCCGTGTGGTGAAAGCCATGCTGTTCAAGACGCTATTTTTGTTTTGCGAGCAGCAGCAGGTGGACTGGATGATCATTACGGCGCGCACACCGATCGACAGGGAGTATGAGGCCATGCTGTTCAAGGACATCTTCGGTGAGCGGCAATTTTTACCGATGTCCCACGTTGGCGGCTTGCCGCATCGCGTGCTGGCGGGTGAGGTGAGTGTGGCGCGACGGGAATGGCGCGAAGCCGGGCATCCGCTGTTCAACTTCGTGTTCCAGACACGTCATCCGGATATCGATTTACGGGGCGTTGAAGATTCAACTTTAATGCCGGACACGGTAGGATGCGAGCAGGGATCGGATATCGTTGCAAGCAGGTAGCCACATAAGGCCGGATTGGCACGCGAATCCGGTCAACGAGACACACGTGGCGGCGCGGCGGCATGGTTCGGGGCGGTAGGCCGCAGCGCCGCAATCACGTAATAAGGCAATACTCCGGGGAGAGTTGCAGGTATGGGTCTGTCTGGTGCTTTTTCCCGCTTCAAAGTCAGGCGCACCGGATCGTGGCTCGATCAGGCGCTGTACGCTTTCTCGGTTTACACCGTGCCGGCGTTGATTGCGCTTGGAGCGTTGGTGGCACTCATCTTTTTGCCACGCCAGTTCCCGGCAAGCGGCGGCACGCAACTTTCTTTTAGCGTCATCAACGACACGTCCGGCATGTTGACGCCCGCACAGGCGCTGGAGCGGCTCGCGAGCGGTCCGGCGGTCACCAGCTTTCGCACCCGCCTCGCCGAAACGCCTATCTGGTTCACGTTCACCGCGCCGGTCGACGCAGGCGGCCATCGCACCACCTTGATCGAACTTCCCTCCCGCCATGCCCAAATGGCGGAATGCTGGCGCGCCGACACCTTGCAGCCGCTCGGACGCGGGGACCGGCTTGGCACCACCGGATCGATCCGCGTGTCGAAGGCTGGTTTTGCCCTGCTCCTCGGGCGCTTGTCGGAGCCGCAAGCCTTGCTTTGCCGCGGCACATTTTCCGGCCCCGCGCAGCTCACCGTGGTGGACTGGGATTACCGCGGATTACGCAATTCAGAACTCGACTTCCAGGAAAGCTCCGGCCTGATCGCGGGAGGATTGCTCACGCTCGCGGTGTTCGTATTCGTCACCGCGCTGATCAACCGCGAGTGGACCTATGTGATCTTTGCGGTGTGGCTGGTCGGCAATCTGCGCCTGTGCGCGAATGCGATGGGTTGGGACAACGAGTGGCTCGACAGGGTCATTCCGGCCGGCGACCTCTCGCTGCTGCGCAGGGTCACATTCGCGGCGTATTACCTGCTGACCGGCGCGCTCTTTAGCCAGCTGTTCAGGCGCGAACTCAAGCGCATCGGTTATGAGTGGCTGCTGCGTGCCGGACAGTACGCGGGTCTGGTGATGCTGGTTCTGGCCTTCCCATTGCCTTACTCGTTGTTTATCCCGGTGCTGTGGGGCATAGGCGGGTTCGGCATCAGCGTGCTGATCTTCCTGCTGGCGCGCCTGGTGTGGAAGGCGCGCTCGCGTACGGTGATGTGGTACGTGGCGTCGCTGGCCGTGGTGCTGGTCGCGACTTTCTCCGAAGTGCTGGGCGCGGCCTTCGGCATCCCCTCGTTGACTGCAGGCATGAGCCCGGTTCTTGGGGCCTTGTCGTCGAGCATGATGGCCGCGTTCGCGATTGCCGAGCAGATGCGCGCCGAGCGCGAGCGCCGCCGCCGCATGCAGACTGAACTGCGCAACACCTACGAGGTCACGCCGATCGGGCTGTTCACGCTGGATGAACAGGGGCACTTCGTGCGCGCCAATCCGGCCTTGCGTTCCATGCTCGATCTGCAGAAAGCCGAATACAGGAGCCGTCACTGGAAGCATTACTTCGAAGCCGGCGCCTGGGGTTCGTTGCAGGCGCTGGCGCAAAAGGGCAGCGAAGGCGAGCTGGAACTCGGCGGATCCGTGGAGAGCGGCACTGCCGAACGGCGCTACTCGCTCAAGGCGACGCGCTCGAATGGCTGGATTGAAGGCTCGTTGCAGGACGTGACGGAACGCTCGAAAGCGATCGAACGGCTGCACTTCCTGGCCGAACACGATCCTCTGACGGGCTCGCTGAACCGGCGCGGCGTGGAGCAGGCCGTCGCGCAGCAGAGTGAAGAGGTGCTGCCCTGGGCGCTGGCGTATATCGACCTCGACCGCTTCAAACTGGTCAACGATTTGTTCGGTCATCGGGCAGGCGACGAGGTGCTCAAGCAGGTCGCTGCGCGCACTCGCGCGCTCGTTGGGCCTGAATATGCGGTGGGGCGGATTGGCGGCGACGAGTTCATCTGCGTCATGAGCAACACGAACATTGACGATGCGATCGCGCAATGCCGCGAACTCGTCACGGTGTTGAGCGCCGCGCCGTACCAGGTTGGTAACTGCGCCTTTCAGGTGAAGGCGTCGATCGGCCTCGTGGAATGCTCGCCCGGCGTGCGGGTGCAGGACGTTCTGTCGCACGCGGACGGTGCCTGTCGCGAAGCGAAGAACGTCGCGCACGGGCACCTGGTCACCTATCGCAAGGGTGCGGCGGCGTTCGAGGAGCGTGCCAAAGAACTGATGCTCGTCGAGACGCTCGGACAAAACCGTCTGCCGCCGGGCCTGTTCCTTGTGATGCAGCCCATCATGTCGCTCTCGGACCCGACCGGTTCGCTCGATTTCGAAGTGCTGCTGCGCTGGCGCGCGCCGGACGGCTCGACGCTGCCGGCGGGTAAGGTGATCGTCGCGGCGGAGGAGTCGGGCAATATTGCCGCAATCGACAGATGGGTGATGAGTACGGTGCTCGAATGGATCGAGACGAACCGGCATTCGCTGACGAAGACGCGCTTTGTCTGCGTCAATCTGAGCGGCGGCTCGCTCAACGACGAGCAGTTCATGGAAGACATCTTCGCGCTGTTTGCGCGGCATCGGTCCATCGTGCGTTATCTGTGCCTCGAAATCACGGAAAGCGTCGCGCTGCACGATCTGGAAAACACCCAGCGTTTCATTTCGCGCGTGCACGATATGGGCGGCAAGATTGCGCTCGACGACTTCGGCGCGGGCTACACGTCGTTCAAGTATCTGAAAGATCTCTCAGCGGACGCGCTGAAGATTGACGGCGAATTCATTCGCACCATGTGCGCGCATCCGGCGGATACCGCGATCGTCGAAGCGATCATCGCGCTCGCGCGCAATCTGGGCATGCGCAGCATCGCGGAGTGGGTGGAGGACGCCGAGACGCTGCGCGCGCTCAAGGAGATCGGCGTGGACTATGTGCAGGGCTACGTCATCGCGAAGCCGCAGGAAAGCGCGGCAATTCTCGCTGCCAGCTCGGCTGCCAGCTTCATCATGGATCCGGCCACCCAGCAATTCGTCGACTATCTGGTCGACCCCGAACAGAACAATGAAGACGCCTATGCAGGGCGAGTGCGAGCAGGCCTGCACTGAGTCCCGTCGCACGCATTCGACTCTCGCGCCGTGTATCCTGGGCATGCATGGTCAGGATTTATTTTCTGACTCAATATGTATGGCCGCGAATTCCATTTAATGGCATTGGAGGTTTGGATATGAAAGTTATTTGCAGAGGTTCCGTGATGCTTTCCCCAAACCTTTTCAATGTAATGGAATCATGTCCAGTCAAATCGACAACCGTTTCCGCTTCTCGACGATTGCACACCGCGATCATGAATATCTGAGCCCATTGTCGTCTGATAAAGCGCTGCAATTGATCCGCAGTCTTTGCGATGGTTTGAATAACGACGATATCGTGCTCGACGCGGGCTGTGGTAAGGCCGCGCTTTTGCGCAAGGCGCTTGAACTGTCTCCGTGCTCCGGGGTCGGCGTCGATATCAATGCGAGCTTTCTTCTTGGCGCACGCGAGGAGTGGCGCGGCGACCCCGGGCGACTGCGCCTCGTCGAGTCTGCCGTGCTGGAGCATCCGAGGCCGCACGAGGCGTATGCGGCCGTGTTGTGCGTGGGATCGGTTCATGCGTTCGGGTCGTTCGACCAGTGTCTGCAAATCTGCTTCGAATGGCTCAAGCCGGGTGGCCGTCTGCTGATTGCCGACGGCTACTGGAAGCAGCCACCGCGCGCTGACTATCTGGCGGCGATCGACGGCACGCATGACGAGTTCGGCACGCACGCGCAAAACGCGGAGCGGGCGCGAGCATGCGGCTATGTCGTGTTGCGCACGGCAACCAGCAGCGATGACGAATGGGACGAGTACGAAGGCAAGTACTCTAATGCGATGATGCGCTACCTTGGCGATCATCCTGATGATCCGGAGGCCGCGGCCTTTAGCGCGCGCATGCAGAACTGGCACATGGCTTACCTCAAGTGGGGACGCTCGACGCTTGGCTTTGGGTATTACCTGTTGATGAAGCCTTAAGCGACTGACGGCGCGGTCTGGCGGCAGACCGCGCCTCAAGATCCCCGGTCTTTACGACAAGCGGCGACGCTAGACACAATACGCACGATGGATGATCCTAAGCACGATCCCGGTTTGAACGAAGTGCCGCGCTGGCTTGCGGTTGCTCGAATTGAAATGGGTGTTGCGCAATATCCGCCTGGCCAGAGCAATCCGCGCATCACGGAATACCACGCGCACACCAACATTCGCGGTTACGACGATAAGGCCTCGTGGTGCTCGTCGTTCGTCAACTGGTGCATGGCGCAGGTGCAGATTGCCGGTACCGCTTCCGCGTTAGCGCGTTCGTGGCTCGAATGGGGGGAGCCGCTTGCGCAGCCTGTTGCCGGCTGCGTGGCCGTGTTGTACCGCGATGAACCGGACAGCTGGAAGGGCCACGTGGGCTTCTTTCTGCATGCTGATGAGCAATCTGTCTATTTGCTGGGCGGCAACCAGCTTGGTTGCGTCTGTGAAAATGCGTATCCGCGTGACTCGGTGCTGGGATATCGCTGGCCAGCGCCGGCTCGCGCGCCGGCGTTCGTCGCCAATCTGGCCACCACCACGCCGTTCGTAGAAATTCGCGAGGCGACGGCGGACGATGCCGAAGCCATCGCGAAGGTTCATGTCCTTTCGTGGCAGGCCGCCTACGACGGGATCATGCCGGCACAATTTCTAAAGGAGTTGTCCGTCGCGGCACGCGCTCAAATGTGGCGGAGGTCGCTTGAAGCGAGGCGTATGCGCGTCCTGCTTGCCTGCGTGGACGATGCAGTCGCGGGGTGGGTTGCATTCGGCGCCTGTCGGGATGCCGACAAGGACAAGCAATGGGCCGAGGTGGAAGCGCTCTACGTGCTACCGTCGATGTGGGGCGAGGGAGTGGGCAAGCGCTTGAGCGACGCGGCACAGCATCTGCTACATGATGCGGGCTATCGGTGCATCGCGCTATGGGTGCTGGCGGAAAATCGGCGAGCAATTGAGTTTTACCGGCGCTGCGGCTTCCTGGAAGACGACTCGAGTGGTTCGCGCAAGACAATCCGCATGGGTGGCGCTGAGCTGACCGAGGTTCGGTATGTGCGCGGCCTGATCGACTAATGACAACCAGCCGCTCGAACAGCGGTTCGACGGCAAAGTGCGGGCGCCTTACAATCGGGTCGGCTGATTACCTTTGAGGCAAGGATGTTTTCAGCTTGTCGAAGGTCACTGGCTATATCCGCCGTGGAGGCCCGCTCATGATGCCTGTGCTGCTTGCCGTCACGCCCCGCGCGACGCGTCGCGCACTCTGCATGCTCGCGGCGTTGCTGGCTTGCGTCTGCATGTGCACGGGATGTGCGCTGCCTTCGCTCGACAATCGCACGCAATCCGTGGCGCTGAGTCGTACGCAAGCCGAGAATACGCAACTCGGCCGCGCGGTGGCCGGTCAGTTGGCCATGCACCCAGGCCTGTCCGGCATCTATCCCCTTCAGGACCCGCATGCGGCCTTCGCAGCACGCGTATTTCTGGCGCGTGCCGCGCAGCGCACGCTGGACGTCCAATACTACATATGGCGCAACGATCTGACCGGCACGCTGCTGCTGGAGGAGCTCCATGCAGCAGCGGACCGTGGCGTTCGCGTGCGTCTCCTGCTGGATGACAACGGCATACCCTCAAGCCTCGATCCGGTGCTGGCGGCGCTTCAGACACATCCGAACATTGAAGTGCGTCTGTTCAACCCGTTTGTCGTCCGCAAACCAAAATCCATTGGATTCCTCACGGATTTTTCTCGTGCCAACCGGCGCATGCACAACAAATCGTTCACGGCGGATGGCACGGCAACGATCTTCGGGGGCCGCAACATCGGTGACGAATACTTCGGCGCGACGGACGGGGTGGTGTTCGCCGACCTCGACGTGCTCGCGATCGGTCCAGCCGCCGATGACGTCGCGCACGACTTCGATCGTTATTGGGCGAGTGCTTCGTCGTATCCGGTAGATCGCATCATTGCGCCGGCCACGCCCGACCAACTTGACGATCTGAAGCGAAAGGCGCTGATAGTTGAGCGTGACCCGGCTGCTGCGGAGTATGTCGCCGCGTTGCGCGATCTGCCGTTCGTGCATCGAATCGCGGAGGGGTCGCTGCCGTTCGAATGGGCGAAGGCGCGCATGGTCAGCGACGATCCCGCGAAGGGCTTGAACCAGGCGCAGTCGGAAACGCTCGTATTGCATCAGCTGCACGATATCCTCGGCGACCCGGTGCACGAGCTGGACCTCGTGTCGCCGTATTTCGTCCCGACCCGTGCCGGTACGCAGTATTTCACGCAGCTCGCGGCGCGCGGCGTCGAAGTACGGGTGCTCACCAATTCGCTCGAAGCAACCGACGTCGCCGCCGTGCATTCCGGTTACGCGAAGCGGCGTGTCGAACTGCTCAAAGGCGGCGTCGAACTTTTCGAGCTACGCCGCTTGCCGGGCACCGACCCGGACAAGGAGGGGCGGGGTGGCCGCTTCGGCAGTTCCGGTTCGAGCTTGCACGCGAAGACTTTTGCGGTGGACGCGAGCCGCGTTTTTGTCGGTTCGTTCAATTTCGATCCACGCTCGGCAAACCTGAACACGGAGCTGGGCTTCATCATCGACAGTCCGCAACTGGCGAGCCAGATCGAAGAGGCGTTCATCAAGCTTGTGCCACGGGTGGCCTACATCGTGCGTCTTGACCAGAACGGCAAGGTCTACTGGCTCGAGCAGGACGGCGACCGGCAGATCCGCTACGACACGGAACCCAATACGAGCTGGTACGGGAGGCTGGGTGTGTGGTTCATGTCGATTCTGCCGATCGAATCGCATCTCTAGTTGCCTCGCGCGATGCGCTGACCCCTCGTGCTACTGCACGACGCTGTCCTGCGCCATCACCAGCGCAAGCGAGCCGGCCAGAATCGATTTCGCCAGCTTGTCGTCGTCCACCGCGCGCGCGAGCGTGACGGCTCCGACGATGGTTGCCACGATCCCCAGCGTCAACTCTTCGTGGTCGCTCGACCGCGCCTGCGCGATGTGCGATGCCAGCTGATGCACATAACGCGTCAGCAGTTCCCGGACTTCGAGGTTCGCATGCCGCGCTTCGCCAGCCAGCGCGCACAGCGCACAGCCGTTGCCCGGATTCTTCAGATGACGGTCGCTCAGGAAACTCTCGGCGATGGACTGCAGCGGCGTGATCTCCCGCTTCTTCGCATCGGCAGCGAGCGCGACCATGCGCTTCTCGCCTTGCACGACCGCATGCTCGAGCGCTTCCAGGATCAACGCGTCGCGTGACGAAAAATGACCGTAAAACGCGCCATGCGTCAGTCCCGCGCTGCGCATGCACTCGGCCACGCCCAGCGCCTCGATACCGTTTTCACGGATTTGCCGCGACGCCGTTTCCAGCACGCGCTGCTTGCTCTCGGCCTTTTGTGCCTGTGAATAGCCCATTTTTTTTGCCCCTTCGCGCTCGCCAACACTTGACAATCTGCATGATGAGAATAATACTGAATTTGTGCATGATGATCAACATGCAGAATTCGGATGCTGAGCTTTGTTTGCGAGCGAGTCTCGCGGCGTACACATAGGAGAAGGATGATGCGTTTCAATGGAAAGACGGTACTTGTGACAGGCGGCAACAGCGGCATTGGCTTCGCCGCGGCGAAACGGTTCATCGCCGAGGGCGCGCGGGTGGCGATCACCGGCCGTGACAAGGCCAAACTGGATCAGGCCGTGGCCGAGCTTGGCGAGAATGCGCTGGGTATTCAGGCGGATCTGGACGACCCGGTGGCGATTGATTCGATGATCAAGCAGATCCAGGAATCGTTCGGCTCGCTCAACGTCGTGTTCGCCAACGCCGGCATTTCCGGCCCGACGCCGCTTGGCAATACCACTGCCGCGGCGTTCGAGGCGATTCTTCGCACCAATCTCACGGCGGTCTTTTTGACGGTTCAGGCAGCGCTGCCCTTGATGAGCGAGGGTGCCTCGGTCGTCCTGAACGGTTCGGTGATGCGCGAGCTGGGCTCGCCGGGTTCAGCAGCTTATTCCGCCACCAAGGCGGGCGTCACGGGTATGGCGAAGGTGTTCGCGTCTGAACTGGTGCAGCGTGGCATTCGCGTGAATACCGTGATTCCGGGCGGCACGCGCACGCCGATCTGGACGCGCGGCGCACGCGAGGGCGCGACCATCGACGGCACGGAGGGCGCACTCGCCTCGCGCATTCCGATGGCGCGCTTTGCGCTGGCCGAAGAGGTGGCTGCGGCCGCGGTGTTCCTCGCATCGGATGATGCGTCGGGAATCACGGCGGCGGAGATCGTCGTCGACGGCGGCTCCATCGGTGCACCGTGGGGCGCGCCGATTTTCCGCGCCGCTTGACGCAACACAGATTCGAACGTGAGATGAGGCGTCGCAAGCACCCCGTAAGGGTGCCGGCTTGCGGCGCCGTTGTGCGTCAGAACCATCATTGCGCTTCGCTGATCGCCGAAATTTTCCGCACACGGTTGCGTCGGGCCGCACTCTGGCGCGATGCGTCGGATTACGATGTCCCGCCGCGCGCCATCCACTGAATAGCGCACTCCAACGCGCGTTTTTCCGCGCTTCACTCCCACCTACGTTGCCGTAACCTTCATCGTGGACGCTTCCGTTTTCGGTCGACGGTCCCTCGCATCCGCTCGGGCAGACGAGGGGATGACTATTTCATCCGACCTGATCCACGTTGAACACACCACATGACACCGGCATCGACGCTTGCGCCTCCCAATCCGCAATTTCATCAGGCGGCGGTTTTGCTCTGTTCGGCCGGGAAATATGAAGAAGCGTTGATCCTGCTACAACTGGTGCTCAAAACTCCTCAGGCGGTCGAAAAGACCGTGCTCGCCGAGACATTGAATGTTGCCGCGGTGTGTGCACTCGGTTTGAAGCGGGCGGTCGAGGCGGAACATTTCTGGCTTGAATCGATCAAGGTGAAGCCGGATTTCGTGGATGGTTACAACAGCCTCGGAATTCTGCTGAAAGGGCTCAACCGACTGCACGAGGCGGAGACGATGTTCCGCGCGGTGGCGTCGATCCGCCCCGATCAGGCGCAGGCTTACAACAATCTGGGCGCGGTGCTGTACGACCTGAAGCGTCTGCACGATGCCGAAGCGGCCTACCGGCAGGCGCTGGCAATCCGCGCTGACTATCCGGAGGCGCATTACAACCTGGGGATCGTGCTGTACGACCAACGCCGCCTGCATGAGGCGGAGGGTGCTTACCGGCAGTCGCTGGCGCTGCGCCCGGCTTGCGCCGAAGCACATAACAACCTCGGCAATGTGCTGAAGGAACTGGATCGACTGCCGGAGGCCGAGGCGGCGTACCGCCAGGCGCTGGTGATCCGTCCTCACTACGCGGAAGCCCTCAACAACCTCGGCAGCGTGCTGAAAAGCTTCAAGCGTCTCGGGGAAGCTGAACTGGCCTGCCGCCTCGCGGTATCGATTCGTCCCGATTACGCCGAGGCCCACAGCAATCTGGGCAGCGTGCTGGGCGACCTGAAACGTCTGCCGGAAGCGGAGGCGTGCTACCGCCAGGCACTGGCACTGCGTCCCGACTACGTCGACGCGCACTACAACCTTGGTATCGTGTTGCACAACATGAAGCGGCACTCCGAGTCGGAGGCGGCGTACCGGCAAGCGCTGGCGCTCAACCCCGCCAGCGTGGAGTCGTACAACAACCTCGGCACCGTGCTGCATGCGCTCGAGCGCTTGCCCGAGTCCGCGGCGGCGTTCCAGCAGGCGCTGGCGCTGCGTCCGGACCTTGCTGTGGCGCATTACAACCTCGGCAATGTGTTCGTCGAACTCGGGCAACTGGCCGAGGCGCAGGCCTCCTTGCACCAAGCTATCGCGTTGCGCCCCGGCTATGAAGACGCGCAGTTTGCACTCGCGATTCTTTTCCTGAGCCTCGGGCGGCTCGCAGAAGGCTGGCGGCTCTACGAATCGCGCTACGAAAAGCCCGAATTCGTCTTCTACAGAACGCGCTCGCTGGTACCTTGCCCGCAGTGGCAAGGACAATCCCTTGCGGGGAAATCCGTGTTGGTCTGGCAGGAAGATGGTCTGGGCGACATGATCCAGTTTGCCCGCTATCTGCCCTTGCTCAAGGCGCAAGGCGTCAAGCGCATGGTCTTTGCCGGGATGACCGGCCTGCATCGCCTGTTCGCTTCGCTGGACGGTGTCGATGCGGTGCTCGATCACGCGGGCGCGCTCGCACAGGCTGCCGGCTTCGATTATTGGGCCAGTCTGATCAGCGCGCCGCTGCATCTGGGGACGAGCACCGTGGAGGCGATTCCGCCGGTTGTTCGTCTGCGGCCTGACCCGGGGCTCGTCGAACAATGGCGGGTGCGACTGGACGCACTGCCGCCTGGTCGAAGAATCGGACTTGTGTGGAAGGGCAACCCGAAGCATCAGAATGATGCGAACCGCTCGCTGCCTTCATTGACGACGCTCGCGCCACTCTGGAGCGTGCCGGGCTGTAACTTCGTGAGCTTGCAAAAAGGGCAGGCCGAAGATGAGGCCCAGTCGCCGCCCGCAGATCAACCGCTGCTGCATCTCGGCTCCGAGGTCACCGATTTTGCCGACACCGCCGCGATCGTCTCGCAACTCGATCTGGTCATTTGCGTCGATACGTCTACCGCGCATCTGGCGGCGTCACTGGGCAAGCCGTGCTGGGTGATGCTGCCGGCGCACTGCGTCGATTGGCGCTGGCTGCGCGAGCGTGCGGACTCGCCGTGGTATCCGGAGACGGTCCGGCTGTTCCGGCGCTCTGCCGACGAAGCCTGGTCCGACGTGATCGAACGGGTCAGGCTGGCGTGTCTGGAGGAATGCGCCGCGCCCGCCGAATCGGATCTTTGTTAGGGACATGGAGATTGGCAGCGGGATGTGAAACGTCCAACTCATCCGGTGTGGGGGAGGCGCGTACGTGTGCGATGAAAATGACGGATGCGGGCCTGGCGGTGTTGGGATTGAGCGGTTCATGCAAGGCATCGAGCGTGAGGCCGCTTGCCTGCAGCAATTCGATCCACGTGTGCAGGGTCCGGAAGTACCAGGGCGGCGCATCGCTGAATGCGTCGCTAAAACCCGCCCACGAGCCGGGGCGCCAGCCATCCACGTAAGGCAGATCGCCGCACGCCGCAAGCGGGTGCAAGGTCTGCACGACCAGCTTGCCGCCCGGCTTGAGCATGGTGGGAACGGCGCGCAGCAGATCGTCCACGGCTTGTTTGCCGAGCAGCGAGAAATTGCAGACCACGGTGTCGGCCTGCAGGGCAAGCTCTCCGGCGGCAATCTGTTCATATGACATCAGCCGGCAGTCGCTCACGCCGGCTTGCCGCGCAGCTTCGACGAGTGTTGCAATCGCGTCGATTCCCGTGACCTCGATGCCGCGCGCGAGCAGCGCAAGCGCCAGCCAGCCTTCGCCGCAGCCGAGATCGATGACCGTTGCCGGCCGGCATGCCAGCACGGCGTCGAGTACCGCGGTATCCGTGACCAGCCGGCGGCTCTCGATCTCGCCGCCACGCACGGCGGAAATCCATGGCTGCGCATTGTGCTGCCAGGATTCGATGATCTTGTCGTCGCTCAGAGGTTCGATGTTCATCTGACTGACTGCGTAAGGCTCTCAATGGCTTGCTTGCGAAGCGCTCAAAGCACGGCCAGCCAGCCGCCGTCGACGTAAATGATCTGGCCGTTCACATAGCTCGACGCTGCCGATGCCAGATACACCGCGGTGCCGACCAGTTCCTCCGGTTTGCCCCAGCGCTGCGACGGGTTGCTGCTTTTGACCCACGCATCGAAGGCCGGGTTGTCGACCAGCGGCTTGTTCATGTCGGTCAGGATGTAGCCCGGACCGATTGCATTGGCCTGGATGTTCGACGACGCCCATTCGGCGCTCATGGCACGCGTGAGCATCTTGATGCCGCCTTTTGCGGCGGTATAGGCGCCGACCGTTGCGCGTGCCGCTTCGCTGGTGAGCGAACCGATGTTGACGATCTTGCCGCCGCTGCCACGGGCGATCATGCGCCTCGCGGCCTGTTTGGCGACGAGAAAGGCACTCGTCAGGTTGGTGTCGATCACGCGCTGCCAGTCGCTCAATTCGAGCTCCACGAGTGGCTTGCGAAACTGAATGCCGGCGTTATTGATCAGGATGTCGATTTGCACGCCATCCTGATCCCACTGCGTGAATGCATCGGCCACGGCCTGTTCGTTCGTCACGTCGAAGGCGCGGCCATGCGCGCCGAGGCCTTTGCTCTGCAGACGCGCGACCGCTTCGGCGACCGTGTCCGCATGCGTGCCGTTCAGCACGACGCTGGCGCCCGCCGCGGCAAGTCCCTCGGCAAGCGCAAAGCCAATGCCTCGCGCCGAGCCGGTCACGAGCGCCGTGCGGCCGCTCAGATCGAATAGCTGTGTCATGCGGGGTTCCTCTTCAGGCGTCAGGTTACTTCTGGTTGCCTCTGCTTGTTTCTGCTTGCCGATCTTCAATGCGCGCCATGCAGGCGCGCAGCGGCGTTACGGCAGCACCGCCGTACATTCGATCTCAAGATCGAACTCATTGGGCCACGACGCGACCGGCACGAAGGTGCGTGCCGGCGGACGGTCGGCAAAGTGCCGTGCGTAGACGCGGTTGATGGCCGCATAGTGGCCGGAGTTCGCCGCGTAGATGCGTACCATCAGCACATCGTCGAGCGACGCGCCCGCGGCTTTGAGGCAATGCGTGAGCGCGACCAGCGAAGCCTCGGTTTGTGTTTCGATATCGCCTTTCACGAGTTTGCCGGTGACGATATCGAATGGCGGAATGCCCGATACGAAGACCTGCCCCGCGCCGGTTGTCACGGGCGACAAGGGCAAACCCATCGCACGCATGGCAGGCGATAGAACCGGGACCTCGACGATCTGCTTCATGATTGCATCTCCAGACGGGTTTTCAGGGTACATTCGATTGTAAAGCGAGCTCCCGGCTTCTCGCTGCGGGCCAGACAAGCTGACCCCGGACCTCTTCCAACCTTACTGACCTGCCACGATCATGAGCTTTTCGTTAGATAGCATCGACCATATCGTTTTGAACGTAGCGGACGTCGAAGCCAGCGCCGCATGGTACGTGCGCGTGCTGGGCATGCAAAGGGTGGATTTCGATTCGCGCTCGGGTACGCGGGTCGCCGTTCACTTCGGCACGCACAAGATCAATCTGCGGCCGCACGATGCCGGCACGCTCGCATGGTTCACCAGTGCGGCACCGGTGCCCGGCAGTGCGGACCTGTGCTTTGTGACCCGCGCGAACCCCGAAGCGGTCAAGGCACACTGGCTGGCCGAAGGGGTGGAGATCGAAGAGGGGCCGGTTGCGCGAGCGGGCGCGCGTGGCCCCATGACTTCGGTGTATTGCCGCGATCCGGACGGCAACCTGATCGAAGTCGCCACGTATCCCTGAACCGCCGGCGCGGGCTGCGGGCGCGAGGCTCACTTGCGCTTGCGCAACTCCTGGCCTTTTTCGGTGATGATCGAATCGAAGTCGTCGACCTGCGAGAAGCGCACGGCCTTGACCACGCCGAACTTGCTGGTATCGACGACCAGGTGCCGTTCAACCGCGCTCGCCATGGCCGCCTGCTTCAAACCGACCTCGTGAAAATTCCAGCACGTCACGCCGCGCGCCTGATCGACGCCGCCCGCCGAAATAAACGCCTTGTTGATGCCCATGCGGCGCAGCACCTCGATGCTTTCTTCTCCCGCAAACGAATCCGATGACGGCACGTAGACGCCCCCCAGCAGAATCATCCGCACGTTGGGTTTGCGCCGCAGGATTTCCGCGACGTTCAGCGAATAGCACACCACGGTGACGTGCCGCTCGGCCGGGATCAGCCGCGCCAGCGTGGCGAGCGTGGTGCCGCAATCGATGAAAAGCGTCTCGTTGTCGGTAATGAGCCGTGCGGCCAGCGCCGATGCCTCTGCCTTGGCCTGCGCGAAATGGTCCTTCTCCTGCTCCAGCGAATAGCCGGCGGTGTTCGGCACGTCGGTGGCGCTGACGATGTAGCCGCCGAGGTAGGTGAATTGCCCCGGACTCGCGGCGACGTCACGGCGCACCGTCATTTCCGACACGCCCAGCAGCGCGGCGGCGTCGCGCAGGCGCATCACGTTTTGTCTTGCCAGCGCGTCAGCGAGCGCGCGGAGGCGGTCAGTTTTCAGCATGGAAGTCTCGGGCCCGTGATGCGAAGATCCGTTAGGTTTTTTTCGAATTCGTGAAAGGATTATAACAAGCGCGGACGTGCGCGGCGAGTCGTCGCAGGGGGTTTTAGCGGTTTGCGAAGGGAGAGAAATTGACTTGAAGAGGTACTGGCGAGGCGCGTTTTTGCTTGGAAAAGCGCGCCAATCCACATATTCTGACAGACAACGTCCGGGAACTGACAGCGCGGCCGCCGGTCTGTCACTTGTTTGACCACCCTAACAGGAGCTTCCTCTCATGACGCGTCCCGTCGATTCCGGCGTAATTTTCCTCGCACGCATTGCGCTGGCCGTATTGTTCCTCTGGGGCGGCGTAATGAAACTGGCGGGCTACGCGGGTTTCGTCGGATATCTGCAAGGCAGGGGCGTGCCGTTCGTGCAGATCGCGGCGCCTCTGGCGACAGCGGTCGAGGTGCTGGGCGGCCTGTTTCTGATCGTGGGTTTCAAGATTCGCCCGCTCGCGCTCGTGATGGCGGTGTACGCGGTAGCCACGGCGATCCTCGGGCACGATTTCTGGAACACGACGGATCCCGTCATGCAGCACGATATGGTGATTCACTTCTGGAAGAACATTGGTCTGGCGGGCGGCTTCCTGCTGCTATTCGTGACAGGCGCGGGCCGTATCAGTATCGACGGGGCGCGTACGCCGCGGGGAGGCCTGAGTTCTTATTGAGTGGTGGCGAGGGGGCGCGTGATCGACATGCGCTTGCAAGCGTTTTCGAATCGGGCTGTCTGCAAGGAGTCGACAATGATTCAAAGCTTTGAGCAAACGATCGGTGGCAATCCCATGCAGTTTTGCGCGAGTCTCGGCGAAGGTCCGACGCCGCATCGTGTGATCATCAGCCGCGCCGATTCGGCGGAGACGCTCGTGATCCTCGACGCGTCCGGATTCATCAGTGCGATCAAGGCCGAGATCGAAGACCCCGAGAAGCTGATCGCGAATGCAATCAGCAAGGTGCGCAACGAAGGACTGATCGAACGCGCGCTCGATACCGGCACGATTCAGGAGACCGCGCTGTAGCGCCGGATGACCGGCGTCGTGCGGCCGCTGTTTTTGCGGCTCGAAAGCACAACACCCACGCTACGCAGGCAGCGTGGGTGTTGTGCGTTTTGCGGGCTGCAAGCAGGCGTGATCAACCGCGTCTGCCCGAATGTGCGGAGTGCATGGGTGCGGCATTAGCGTGGGTGTCGTCGGATGCCTGCTGCGCATGCGCTTGCGGATGAACCAGCCACGCCAGCACGATGCCCGCCACCAGCAGTCCCGCGGAGATCGCCGTGGCGGCCTGCATGCCGTTCACGATATGCGCGGCGCCTGCACCGCTCACCAGCGCGCCATAGGCGGCCACGCCCACCGCGCCACCCGCCTGACGGGCCGTATTCAACACGGCCGACGCCGTCCCGGCACGCTGCCTGTCAACCGACGCGAGCACAGCCGTCGTCATGGCCGGCACCGCGAGACCCATGCCGGACGGAATCAGCAGAAACGGCAGCAGCAGCCCTGCCAGCGGTGTGGTCGCGTCGACGAGGCACAGCAGAGCGTAGCCTGATGCGCCGGTGATCGCGCCTATGATCATCGGCACGCGCGCGCCGTAGCGCCCCACCACCCAGCCGCTTGCCACATTCGAGATCAGGAAGCCGCCCGTCAGCGGCAGGAATGCGAGGCCCGCCTGCAATGGCGTGTAGCCGCGCACCCGCTGCAGATACAGACTGATCACGAACACCATGCCGTAGTAGCTCAGGTTGACGCAAACGCCGAACAGCACGGCGGCGCTGAAGGTCCGTTTGCCGAACAGGCCAGGCGGCAGCATGGGCGCGGCGACGCGCGACTCGGTCATCACGAATGCGATGGCGGCGATCAGTGCCAGGACAAATCCGCCTGCTACCAGCGGATGAGTCAGTCCCAGCGGACGGCATTCGATCACCGCGCCGGTGAACGCGGTCAGCGTGACGACGGCGAGACATTGTCCGGGCAGGTCGATGCCGCGCGGGCGGGCGCCTGGCGTCTTGTCCTGTGCTTGTGCTTGTGCTTGCCTCTGCGTTTGCGTTTGCGGCACCCAGAAGAGGGTGGCAAGCAGTCCCGCCGCGCACAGCGGCAGATTGACGAGGAAGATGCTGCGCCAGCCGAACGCCGCGATCAGCATGCCGCCGACCACCGGCCCCGCCGCAATGGAAATGGCGCCCGCGGCGGTCCATAGGCCGACTGCACGGGCGCGCAGTTTCGGATCGTGGCCGCAGGCCTGATTGAGCAGCGCGAGCGAATTGGGCAGCATCGCGGCCGCGCCGATGCCCTGCACGGCGCGGGCGGCGACCAGCATGGTCGAATCGAGCGCGAGACCGCACGCGAGCGACGCCAGCGCGAACACCGCAATGCCGGCCGCGTACAGACGCCGTGTGCCGAGCCGGTCACCCAGCACGCCCGCTGACAGCATCAGTACGGCGAAGGCGAGCGTGTAGGCGTCGACGATCCATTGCAGGCCGGCGACATTCGCATGCAGCTCCGCGCCGATGTTGGCGAGCGCAATATTGACGATGGTGACGTCGAGCTGCGTGACGACGAACCCGATGCTGACCGTCGCGACGATGCGCGCGAGCGGACGCGTGAACGGGGTCTTGGGGGCGAGGGGAGTCAGGGCGGATTTCATACGGAACATCGTAGCGCGCGCCTGCCACGCGACGTTTCGATGTGGCCTGAACTGTCGATGCAGGGAGCGTCCTGACCGAGGCCGTGCAGCGCGGGGAGACCGGGCAAAACCGTTGTGCAGCATGCCGTGTGCCCGGCCGCGCGCCGGGCACCGTGAAAATGCCACTTCGCGCGGCCTGGTGCCCCCTGACGCCGCCTAGTGGCTGGCAGTCGGCGCGTCCTTGATCAGGAACGTCGTGGCCGCGCCGAGCAGGCAGATCACGCCCACGTAAAGCACGGGTGCCAGCGGATTGGTCTTCAGCATCAGCGCAACGATGATGGGGGTGAGCCCGCCGAACACCGCGTAGGCGACGTTGTACGAGAACGAGATGCCGGAAAAGCGCACGGTCGCCGGGAACGCCTTGACCATCACGAACGGCACGACGCCGACCACGCCGACGAGGAAACCCGTCACCGCATAGAGCGGCAGCAGTTTCGCGGCATCGACAGCAAGCTGCTGGAACATCACGTAGTACGACACCGCCAGTGCAAGGCCGCCGATAAAGAGCGTGCGCCCCGCGCCGATGCGTCCCGCGATCGAGCCGGACACGACGCAGCCCGCCGACAGGCACAGCGTGGCCACGCTGTTCGCCAGCAGCGCCGTTGCCGGGGCGATGTGAAACTGCTTTTGCACCAGCGTGGGCGTCATCAGGATCACGACGACGATGGCGGCGGACAGCATCCAGGTCAGCAGCATCGACACCAGCACGGCGCGGCGATGGTCGCGCAGCACCGCTTTCAGCGGAATCTCCGCCGCGAGCGACTTGCGCTGCTGCAGTTCGGCAAACACCGGCGTTTCATGCAGCCAGCGGCGCAGATAAACCGAGAACATGCCGAACACGCCACCCAGCAGAAACGGCAGGCGCCAGGCGAAGGCGGTGATCTCGGCCGGCGCAAAGTGGCGGTTCACGCCGGAGGCAACCAGCGAACCGAGCAGGATGCCCACCGTCAGCCCCGCAGTGAGCGTGCCGCACGCATAGCCGATGTGCCGCGGCGGCACGTGCTCGGAGACGAACACCCACGCGCCCGGCACTTCGCCGCCCACCGCCGCGCCTTGCAGTACGCGCAAGACCAGCAGCAACACCGGCGCCAGCAGGCCGATGCTGGCGTAGGTGGGCAGCAGGCCCATCAGCAGCGTGGGCACGGACATCAACAGCACGCTGAGCGTGAACATCCGCTTGCGGCCGACCAGATCGCCGAAGTGCGCCATGATGATGCCGCCGAGCGGTCGCGCCAGATAGCCCGCCGCGAAGATGCCGAAGGTCTGCAACTGGCGTAGCCAGTCGGGAATGGAATGCGGGAAGAATAATTGTCCGATCGCCGGCGCGAAGAACACGAAGATGATGAAGTCGTAAAACTCCAGCGCGCCGCCGAGTGCCGCGAGGGCGAGCGTTTTGTAGTCGCTCGCACCAAGGGAGCGGGTGGCCGCGGCCGGCTGTGCTCTACCCAGATTCGTTGCTTGCATTGCAATGTCTTTGCTTGAATTGAAAGCCACGCACGGCGCGTGGACGTGCATGGGCGCGGCGGTCGTCGCACGAGACGTGTGGGGCGCCAGGTAGAGCACGGAACACGGACACGCACACCGGGATAAGGCATGCGCGAGGACGATTTTGACCAAGCTCAGATCTTACAGGAGGACGGTTAAAGCCGCTGGAAGTGCTTAATTAGATTGAACAAGTTCGCGGATCGGGCGGCCCCGCGCGAGCCGCCGCAGGCTGGCGCAGGCTGGCGCGACGGACCGGATCGCACGCCGCATGCACGCACTCCAGCGCCCGCAACAGGAGTGTCGACGACGGGAGTCGGAACGCAGCGCGCGTCTGTCGGAGGATGTCGATTGGCGGCTAATTTAGGACTGTTCCTATGTGCGGGAGGCAGGGCCAAACACAGAATCGCGTCCGACCCATCAGTTGAGAGCGTTTCCCATGCGTATTGCCATCCTTCAGCGCGACCCCTTGCAGCGTCAGACAATCGAAAGAATTCTGATACAGGCGAGTCATAGCTGCGTGAGCTACGACGACGGTCTGAGCATGTCGAAGGCGCTCGCGCGTTCGACCGTCGATCTTCTGGTGCTCGACTGGCACGGCGTGCGCCTGTCTGGCGCCGATGTGCTGAAGGCGGTGCGGGCCGTGGGTGGCGACCGTCTGCCGGTCATGTTCGCGTCAAACGACGGCACCGAGGAGAGCGCGGTGCGCGCCTTCTGCGCCGGCGCCGACGACTACGTGACCTTGCCCGTGCGTCCCGCCGAATTCCGCGAGCGCGTCGCGGCGCTGTTGCGGCGTGCGTATCCGGAGCGCTATGGCGCGGCGAGCTTCGACGTCGGGCCATACCACTTCGATACGACTCGCCAGATCGTCACGCTGCGCGGCGAGCCGGTCCAGTTGTCCGGCACACAATACCGGCTGGCGTCGCTGTTCTTTGCGAACATCGGCCGCGTGCTGTCGCGCGATCACATCTTCGCGATGGTGTGGGGGCGCGAGTTCCGCGAGTTCACGCGCACCATCGACAGTCACGTGTCGCGCCTGCGTCTTTTGCTCGAGATCGATCAGGGAAACGGCTTTCGTCTGCAGCCGGTCTACAAGAGTGGCTACCGGCTGTTGAGTCTGCATCAGGGCGACGCCACGCAGGAAAAGGCGGCGGCCTGAGCTGTTTTGCGACCGCTTTCCTGCCGCCTGGCCGCCCCCGTTGAGGCTTACAGCGCGGGCAGCGCAGGACGCGTTTCCAGCGAGCGGCGAATCAAGGCTTCGACCGCCTTGCGTTCCTCGCCGGCGAGCGGCAGGCGCGGCGGCCGCACCGGTTCCGTGCCGAGCCCTACCATCGCTTCGGCCAGCTTGATGTTCTGGACCAGCTTCGGCGAAACATCCAGTGCCAGCAACGGCGCAAACCAGCGGTAAATGGCGCGCGCTTCTTCGAGGCGCCCCGCCTTGACCAGCTTGTAGATCGCCACGGTCTCCTGCGGAAACGCGCAGACGAGACCGGCCACCCAGCCGTGTGCGCCCATCAGCATGGCTTCCATTGCCAGATTGTCGACGCCGCACAGAATCGCGAAGCGCTCGCCCACCACATTGATCAGATCGGTCACCCGGCGCACGTCGCCGCACGATTCCTTGATCGCGACGATCTTCTTCTCATCGGCGATTTCGGCGAACATCTCCGGCGTCATGTCGACGCCGTACGCGAGCGGGTTGTTGTAAATCATCAGCGGCAACGTGCTCGCATTCGCCACCGTGCGGAAATGATGCAGCGTCTCACGCCGGTCCGACAGATAGCGCAGCCCCGGTAACACCATATAGCCGGCCGCGCCGTGCTTGGCGCCTGCTTCGGCCTGGCGGGAGGCGTCGAGCGTGCTGTTTTCAGCGATGGTCAGCAGCACCGGCACGCGGCCGCGCGAGGCGTCGACGGCAATGTCGAGCACGTCCAGCTTTTCGTCGAGCGACAGCGTGGACGCTTCCCCGAGCGACCCGCACACGATGATGCCGTCCACGCCCGCGTCGATCTGGGCTTCGATATTCTTGCCGGTCCACGTGCGGTCTATGCTGAAATCCGCGTTGAACTTGGTGGTGACTGCAGGCCATACGCCTTCCCAGATGTGCGCCACGACTGCTCTCCTGACTGTGATGAATGGTCCGTAGTGTAGGCAGCGAAAATGCCGCCGTCTTGCGCGATTCGCGCGTGCGGAATGACGATTTCAGCACAGCGGACGGACAACCACTGCTATGCCGAAATCGTCACAATCCGCGCGTAACCCCGTCAAGACGCCTGGGGACGGCGTTTCTAACATGACGTCATGAAAACCCTCAACGTGATTGATTCGCACACCGGCGGTGAACCGACCCGTCTGGTTGTGTCCGGTGGCCCGGAGCTCGGCAGCGGCACGCTGGCCGAGCGCCTCGAAGTGTTTCGCACGCGCTTCGACGACTGGCGCGCGGGCATCGTCACGGAGCCGCGCGGCTCGGACGTCGTGGTCGGCGCGCTTCTGTGCGAGCCCGACGATCCGCAGGCCGCGGCAGGTGTGATCTTCTTCAACAACGTCGGCTATCTGGGCATGTGCGGGCACGGCACGATCGGCCTGATGGTGTCGCTTGCCCATATGGGGCGCATCGGGCCGGGACAGCATCGGATCGAGACGCCGGTCGGCAACGTCGAGGCCACGCTCAACCCGGACGGCAGTGTCTCCGTGCGCAACGTGCCGTCTTATCGCTATCGCAAGGCGGTGCGCGTCGATGTACCCGGTTACGGTTCTCTGACCGGCGATATCGCGTGGGGCGGCAACTGGTTTTTCCTTGTCGCGGATCACGGCCGCACGCTCGAGCCGGCGCAGATCGCGCCGCTGACCGAGTTTGCCGGCGCGATCCGCGACGCATTGATCGCGCAGCAGATCACCGGTGCGGACGGCGCGCTGATCGACCATATCGAACTGTTTGCGCCAGGCTCGCGCGAAGGCATCGACAGCCGCAGTTTCGTGCTGTGTCCGGGCAACGCCTATGACCGATCACCGTGCGGCACCGGTACGAGCGCCAAAGTGGCGTGCCTTGCCGCCGACGGCAAACTCGCGCAAGGCGAACTCTGGCGGCAGGAGAGCATTATCGGCAGCGTGTTCGAAGCGTCCTATCAACGCGGCGACGCTGGAACCGTGGTGCCGACCATCACCGGTCACGCGCACATCATGGCCGAAGGACGCTTGTGCTTCGACGAGCGCGATCCCTTCGCATGGGGCTTGCGCACGGCATGACGGCGGATGCAGTCATCGTGGGTGCGGGCATTGTCGGCGCGGCGTGTGCGGCCGAACTGGCCGCGCGCGGCATGCGGGTCGAGGTGGTGGACGCGCACGGGATCGGCGGCGGCGCGACGGCTGCGGGCATGGGGCACATCGTCGTGATGAACGACTCGCCCGCCGAGTTCGCGCTGAGCGCGTATTCGCGCGACCTGTGGCTCGCACTCGCGCCGCAACTGCGCGCGCGCGACGCCTTCGCGCGTTGCGGCACGCTGTGGGTCGCCACCGACACCGAGGAGTGCGATGCGGCACTCGCCATGCAGGCCGCATTTGCTGCGCGAGGTATTGCCGCGCAATGGCTCGATCGCGCCGCGTTGCGGTCCTGCGAACCCGCACTAGCGCCAGACATGGCGGGCGGCTTGCGGATCGAACACGACAGCATTGTCTACGCGCCGGGCGTCGCCGAATGGTTGCTCGCGCAATCGCCTGCGGCATCGAGCATACGCTTGCGGCTCGGCATGGAGGTTCGAAGCGTCGCGGCCCATGGCGTGACGCTCGCAAACGGCGAGCGTGTCAGCGCAGCGCATGTGATCGTGGCGAACGGTCTCGGCGCGCATCAGCTCGTGCCGTCTTTGCCGTTGCAGCCGAAGAAGGGTCATCTGCTGATTACGGATCGCTATCCCGGGATGATCCGGCATCAACTGCTCGAACTGGGCTATATCAAGAGCGCGCATCATGCGACGGGCACTTCCGTGGCGTTCAACGCGCAGCCGAGGCCAACCGGCCAGCTGCTGATCGGCTCGTCGCGCCAGTTCGTCACGACCGATCCAACGGTCGAGATGCCCGTGCTGGCGCACATGTTGCAGCGGGCCGCGCGCTATCTGCCCGCTTTACCGGCGCTCAACGGGATTCGCGCCTGGACCGGCTTTCGCGCGGCGTCGCCGGATGGCTTGCCGTTGATCGGCCGTCTCGATGACGCGGCGACACCAGGTGTCTGGGTCGCCGTGGGTCACGAAGGGCTGGGCGTCACCACGTCGCTGGCCACGGCGAAACTGCTTGCCGCGCAGATCGTCGCGGAGCCCGCGCCCATCCCGCTAACGCCT
Source organism: Paraburkholderia sp. (assembly GCF_036488795.1). Taxonomy (GTDB): domain Bacteria; phylum Pseudomonadota; class Gammaproteobacteria; order Burkholderiales; family Burkholderiaceae; genus Paraburkholderia. The sequence continues at coordinate 93,540 of NZ_DASXHA010000061.1, read as the reverse complement.
TATTTGCCGCAACGTTTTACGCAGGGAATCTGCCATGTCTAGTCGCGGCGCGAGTGCCCTGATCCACGTCATCGTGGATGGCCGCAGCGTGGAGGTTCGAGCCGGCACGACCGTGGCGGCCGCCCTGGCGATGCACGGCCTGGGCGGCACCCGCACGTCGGTGAGCGGCGAGTCGCGCACCGCATTGTGCGGCATGGGCGTCTGCCAGGAATGCCGCGTGACGATCGACGGACGCGCTCATGTGCTTGCATGCCAGACGCTGTGCCACGACGGTCAGACCATTCAGACGACAGCGCCATGATCGGCGAACACTATGACGTCGTCGTGGTCGGCGCGGGGCCGGCCGGTTTGCATGCCGCGCGTGCGGCGGCGCAAGCGGGCAAGCGGATTGCGGTGCTGGACGACAACCCGCGCGTGGGCGGCCAGGTTTGGCGTCATGGCCCCGGGCACGCACCACCTGCACCGCTGTGCGATCTCCACGAGGCGCTGCGAACTGCACACAACGTGACACTGTGGTCGTCAGTGCGGGTGATCGCGCCGTTGAGCGGGCGCGGCTTGCTGCTCGAGTCTTCCGGGCACGGCGGCTTCCAGCTCAGCTACGACCAGTTGATTCTCGCAACCGGCGCACGCGAGCGCCTGTTGCCGTTCACCGGCTGGACGCTACCCGGCGTGACCGGTGCCGGTGGTCTGCAAGCGTTGATCAAAGGCGGTACGCCGGTGCGCGACGAGCGCATTGTGATTGCCGGCAGCGGTCCGTTATTACTGGCCGCGCTCGCGACTGCGCGGGCGGCGGGCGCTCAGGTCGTGGCGGTCGTCGAGCAGGCGTCGGCATTCGCGGTGACGCGCTTTGCTGCATCGCTCGTGAGCACGCCATCGAAGCTGCTTCAGGCCGCGCGCCTGACGCGCGGTTTCGCCGGCTTGCACTACTGGACCAGCAGCGTGGTGCGCGAGGCGCGTGGTGCTGGCCGCGTCGAAGCAGTATCCATCGCGCGCGGCGCTCGGACTGTGACGTTGCCATGCGATCGCATTGCCTGCGGCTATGGTCTGGTGCCGAACCTCACGCTGGCGCAAGCGTTCGGCTGCGCGATCAGCGAGAACGGGGCGGTCACGGTGGATGACGCGCAGCGCACGTCGGTAGACGGCGTGCTCGCGGCCGGCGAGTGCACGGGTATCGGCGGGATGGAGCTGGCGCGCATCGAAGGAGAAATAGCAGGCTGGACGGCTAGCGGGGTCACGCAAGATCTGCGGACGTTGCGCACACAACAGGCACAGCGTGCGCGCTGGCGACACTTCGCTCAACGCGTGGAGAGCGCTTTCAGCCTGGGCGATGCCGCCCGCGCGCTACCTTCGGACGACACGCTGCTGTGCCGTTGCGAAGACGTCACGCTCGGCGAGGTGCGCGTCCACGGCGACTGGCGCGATGCCAAGCTGCACACGCGTTGCGGCATGGGCGCATGCCAGGGACGTATTTGCGGCACAGCGGCCGGCACCTGGTTCGGCTGGCCGATGGCGCAGCCGCGTCCGCCGTTTCAGCCGGCGCAAATCGGTACGCTGATGATGGCAGCTTCCGTGCAGGAAGCGGAGCAGCCGGAATGAGCCCCGCAATACGTCCACGGCGAGGCCCGGCTGATTTTTTGCCGCGCAGCCCGCGGCCCTATAATCGAGCGCACAAGACCACTGCATCGGATGCACGGGACACGCAAGATGAACACGCTGGCTCACCCGCTCGACCCGGCCGACACCGCCTTAAGCGGCATGCTCTCGCATTTCACGCTGCTGGAGCCGGTCTTCGACGCAATGCCGGACGTCGTCTTCTTCGTCAAGGACACCCAGGCGCGCTACGCGCTGGTGAATCGCACGCTCGCTTCACGCTGCGGCTACAAGGACAAGACAGCGCTGCTCGGCAAGACTGCCGAAGATGTGTTCCCGCGCCGCTTCGGCCGCATCTATACCGCGCAGGACAAGGCCATCATCCGCGTCGGCAACCAGATGGTCGATCAACTGGAACTGCATCTCTATCCCGGCCGGCAGCCGGGCTGGTGTCTCACCTGCAAGCAGCCGCTGCGCGATCCGGCGGGGCAAATGGTGGGGCTCGCCGGTATTTCGCGTGATCTGAAAGCGGACGAGGGCAGTCATCCCGCCTATAGCCGGCTTGCCACGGTCGTGCAATACATCCAGGACAACTACGTGCAGCCGCTCAACCTGAAGCAACTGGCGGCAATGGCGGATATGTCAGTCGCGCAGCTCGAGCGCTATTTTCACAAGGTGTTCCATCTGACGCCGCGTCAGGTGCTGCTCAAGACACGGCTGGATGCCGCCACTGCGTTGCTGGTGTCGCACGACAAGGTGACCGATGTGGCCGCGTTGTGCGGCTATACGGACCACAGCGCCTTCACGCGGCAATTCAAGGCGACCGTCGGCATCACGCCCACGGAGTACCGCATGCTGCTGCATGGAACCGCGCACAGCTGATCGCTCGCAGCACATGGGCCGCCGTCCGCGTCATCACTATTACGTTTATGTCGTCGCGTTGTCCGACACAGTATGGAACGAGGCGCGCTTTCGCCGCGCGAATCCGGATTACCGGTTCGACAAGCCGTGCGTGTATGTGGGGATGACAGGACTGGATCCGGACCTGCGCTTCGACCGGCATAAGGCCGACATTCAGGCCAACCGCTTCGTGCGCGACTACGGATTACATTTGATGCCGGAGTTGTATGACGTGTTCAATCCGATGCCTTACGACGGAGCGCGGGACATGGAAGTGGAACTGGCAATCGGACTGCGTGAAGCCGGTTACGCTGTCTGGCAGGCGTAAGGTTCACATTTCGCTTACCTGATGCCCAGCCCGCGCAAGACGGCATTGCCTTCCGGCGTCAGACGGATGCTCGGCTGGCCGGCTTCGGTCGAGACCGTTTCCACCAGACCGGCTTCGTGCAGCATTGGAATTTCCGGCTTGGCGAATGCGTCGATGGGCGCGTGCAGCAACAGCAGCAGCGTTGCCAGTTCGTGATGGCTCAACAGCCGGCGCAGCATGGTCTTTTTGGCCGGCGCTGCCGCGTCGTTCGTGTTTCGTTCTGCTCTATTCATCATTTCCACCTCCGGCGTTTTCTTTGTGTGGTGGATCATGGGGCCGAAGTCTTAAACGATTCTTAAGACTGGGCCCGGTGAAACAGAACGTAACCCTTTTGTCCCGGCGGCCGTTACCGGCGACGCTGTCACGCCGGCGTCACGGTGCGCAGGTCTTGCTGGCGCCTTCAATCCACATATTGTCGACATGGCGCTTGCCGGCGTAGAAACGGTAGGTGGTGGCGCCATTGTCCGCGCGCACCTTGACGATGTTCGAGTCGCCGAAATCGAGCATCTGGCCCTCGGGCAGCGGCGTGGTCTTGAAACTGGCCTTGTGTTTGGCGGCTTCCTGCGTCATGCAGGAGATCACGTCGTTGACGGGACGCTGGGTGGTGCCGTCGATGACGGCTTCGCCCGCATCCGGGTTGTGAGTGCTTTGAAAGTAAGCGCAAGCGCTGAGAAATAGGGGCGCGGATACAGATACAACCAGGGCGAACTTCTTCATATGTCTCCAGGCGGTTTCAGTCGCCGCCGCACGCGGTTCGCGCGCGGGGCGCACTGCGGTTCAGCCTTCATTATATCGATGCCGGACTTCGCCCCCGGACGTCCCTAGAAAGCGACCGCGAAGCCGAGCATGCCGACGAACTGATTATTGGTTGACGACGGCGTCGAATTCTGCGAATCGCCGACCGCCGGCGCCGCTTCGACAATCGCGGCCTTCGCGTTCAGCGTCTGACCGTTGGCGTGCTGATACGCCTGCAGCGCGTACAGCGTGGTGCGCTTCGACAGGTGGTACGACTCTTTCAGCGAGTACTGCTGATAGCGCGCTGCATTGTCGATGCCGTTCGCCTGCGAGGCCAGCGTGTACGAGAACGCGCCGGCCATGTCGAAAGCCGGCGTGAAACGGTAGGTGGCGAGCGCTGCGTAGGTATTGAAGACGGCGGTGTCGCGGAAGATCGAATGGCTGCCGGACACATATTGAACGTTGGAGTAGTTGAGGCCCAGCATCAGGTTGCCGATCGTGTAGTCGGCGGCGGCGGCAATGTGCTGCAGCGCCTTCGCGGACACATAGCCGGCATTGAGCGCCGACGTGCCGAAGCTGCCCGTGGAGGCCGGATCGAAACCGCTGGTCTGCTGCGCGTTATCCATGCGCAGATAGGCGGCGGCGAGAAGTACCGGACCGGTCGCGTAACGCAGCGCCGCGCTGATGGTCTGGCCTTTACCGGTGCTGCCCGCAATGCCGCCGAACGCATACATGCCGCCTGCCTGCAGGCCGTTCCAGTTCGGCGTGTTGTAGGCGAGCGCGTTGTTGATGCGGATCGTGGTATCCAGGCCGTCGATATCGCCCGGATGCGCGCCGGTTGCGCCAGTCAGCCAGTTGCTCGACGCAAGCGGCCCGACGTACAGATAGTACGGCGTGTACTGGCGGCCCATCATGAACGTACCGTAGGCCAGATTCTGCAGGCCGATGTACGCCTGCCGGTTGAAGATCTGTGTGGACGACGACAGCGCGCCCGTATTCAGATCGAAACCGTTCTGCAGATCGAAGATGACGCTGGTGCCCCCGCCAATGTCCTCGACCCCGCGCAGGCCCCACTTCGACGCGTACAGGTTGCCCTGGCGCAGATACACGTTCGAGCTGCCCTTCTGGTTGTTCGCGTAGACGAACGCGTCATCCACGACCCCGTAAAGCGTGACGCTGCTTTGCGCGAACGCCGGGCTCGCGAGGAGCGTGGCGCTCGCCGTGAAGGCGAGTTTTTTGAGTGTGCTGTGGGGCTTGTGCATCTGTTGTCTCCATCGTTGTCGAATAGATCGCCGGGTGAATCTCGAGTCGGCCGGGATCGACCCCGGCTCTTTATGGTTTTCTTTACTTCTTCACTACGTTGTCAAACAATATTTCAGAAACTACGACTACTTGTCAAACAATGTAAACGACTAATTGACATCCTGCTTACGGTGTTGTGCCTGGGCAGCCAGCCGGACCGCGGCGTTGCCTGCGCCGTAGCCGTCATAGCCGCCGCGCCGTTCGACGATTTCGAGGAAGAAGCGCTGATCCAGTTGTTCGGTGTAGGCGTGAAAAAATTCGCCGCCGTGTTCATCGCGGTCGTACAGGATGTTGCGAGTGGACAACGCCTCGATCACGTCGTCAGGCAACCCATAGCGGGCCGCGAGGTCTTCGTAGTAGTTGCGGGGAATACGCAGCAGCGGCAGGCCCTTCGTCATGAATTGCGGAATGGCCTGGAAGATGTCGCCGGTGCGAAACGCCACGTGATTCAGACCGGAGCCGCGATATGTGTGCAGCGCTTCGGCGACGGCGGTATGGCGGTCGACCGAGGCATTTAGCGCAATCCGCACGGAACCGTCGCGGCTGCGCAGCGCCCGGCTGCGTACCAGCCCGTACGGGTCCGGCACGAGGAAACCCGGTTCTGCTTCGAAGCCGAATGCGGTGCGGAAAAACAGCACCCAGGTGTCGAGCGAGTCCGCAGGCAGCGACAACACCACATGGTCGATCTCGCTGAGCAGCGGCTCCCCGGCTGGCTTGTCGTGGCCGTTCAGGATGAAATCGGCTTCGAACAGCGTCGGCTCGTCGGGCAGTTCATCGACGAAGTAGTTCAGGCTGCCGTCCGGTGCGCGGACAGCCGGCAGCACGCGCTCGTTCGGCCCAATCTGGCCGGAAAACGGCGCATAGCCGAAGGCCGCCGCGCGTTCGAAGGCGAGCGCGGCGTCGTCGACGCGCAGCGCGGATGCGCACAGCGACAGTCCATGCTGCTGGAAGAAGGCGCTCGCGAACGAATCGGCTTCGGCGTTCAGCACGATGGAGGCCGCGCCGTGCTGATACAGCGTGACGTCTTTGGAACGATGCCGTCCGGCCCGATAAAAGCCGAGCTTGCCGAGCCAGTCGGCGAGTTGACGGCGCGCGGCGTCGTCGACGGCGAATTCGAGGAACTGGAAGCCGATATGCGCGGGCGCCGGCGACGGCTGAAACAGCTCCGGGGCGGGTTGTCCCTGTTGATTCAGCCGGGTGCGCGTCTGCTCCTCCAGAAACAGCAGCGAGCGATGCCCGTCGGCCGCAGTCGCGGCAGTCGGCGCGGCGCGAAAACCGTCGTTGAAGATTTCTAGCGAAAGCGGTCCCTGGTAGCCGGTTTCCATCACCCGTGCGGTGAAATTCGCGAGGTCGAAGTCGCCCTGGCCCGGGAAGCAACGATAGTGACGGCTCCATTCGAGGACATCCATTGCCAGCTTCGGCGCGTCCGCGATCTGCACGAAGGTGATCCGCTCGCCCGGAATGGCGGCGATTTCTTCGACCGGATCGTTGATGGACAGCGTATGAAAACTGTCCAGCACGATGCCGAGGTTCGGATGGTTCACCGCATTCACCAGCCGCCACGCATGCCGGTACGAATTGACGTGCCGTCCCCATGCGAGCGCCTCGTAACCGGCCAGCACGCCCGCTTCGGCGGCGGCCCCGGCGAGTGCGCCCAGTTGATCGATGATCAGCGCGTCGTCGCGGATCGTGTCCGGCGACACATTGCTGCAGACGAGGATGCGATCGGTGCCCAGTTCATGCATCAGATCGAACTTGCGCTTCACGCGGTCGAGATTGCGCGCGAGCCGCTCGGCGCTCACGCCTTCGAAGTCGCGGAACGGCTGGAACAGCATGATCTTCAGGCCGAGATCGGCGGCGATGCGGCGCACGTCGGCGGGTGAGCCGTCGAAGTAGAGCAGGTCGTTTTCGAAGATCTCGACACCGTCGAACTCCGCTGCGCGAATCGCGGTCAGCTTTTCTACAAGTGTTCCGCTAATCGATACGGTGGCAATGGAACGTTGCATGGACGGCTCCTGCGAAGCGGGGAATAGGGGCGGTAAGACGGCGCAACACCGGCTGAAGTTCGTCAGCAGAGTGGTTGTGCGAACTCGGGCCGCGAGACAGGAATGAACCATCCCGTTACCAGACGGCATCCGGCTACTGGACACTATGCGCCACATTAGCTCGATTTATGGTGATTCTATACAAACTAACTAGATCGTACAAATTAGCATAAACCCCAGATGACTGACGCCGCGATCAGGCGCATAGTGGGATCACTGTGAGGAGGCGTGGCTGTGCCGGCTACCCATCCTGAACGAGATCTTTTCTGGAGTGGTCGTCATGAGTTTTGCGTCGGTGCTGGTCCTGAACGGACCCAATCTCAATCTGCTCGGTACGCGCGAGCCCGCCATCTACGGCTCTGAAACGCTCGACGATGTCGCGCGCATGTGCCGTGATGCAGCAGAGCGGCTCGACCTGTCGCTCGATTTCTGCCAGTCGAATGCCGAGCATCAACTGATCGACTGGCTGCACGCCGCGCGCACGAAAGTGGACGGGGTCGTCATCAATCCGGCCGCTTATACGCATACTTCAGTGGCGATTGCGGACGCGCTGAGTGCGATCGAAAAGCCGGTGATCGAAGTGCATATCTCGAACGTGCATCGACGCGAGGCGTTTCGTCATCACTCGTTTGTGTCGCCGGTGGCCGAGGCGATCATCATTGGCTGCGGCACGCAAGGGTATGTGCTCGCGCTGGAACGCATGGCGACCATCCTGAAGACGAGGAAAGCAAAATGAGCATGCCGGATCAATCGAAGTCGTTTCTCGTCGGGCTGATCGGCTCCGGCATCGGCGGTTCGCTGACACCTTCGATGCATGAGGAAGAGGGGAGCCGGCTCGGACTGCACTATGTCTATCGTCGCATCGATCTGGAGGCACTCAGGCTCGACGTCAGCGCGTTGCCCGAGATTCTGGTTGCCGCGGAGCGCATGGGCTTCAACGGATTGAACGTGACGTATCCGGCCAAGCAGCAAATCATTCCGCTACTCGATGAACTGTCCGAAGACGCGCACGCATTGGGCGCGGTGAACACGGTGCTGTTGAAGGACGGCAAGCGCATTGGCCACAACACCGACTGGTCCGGCTTCGCGCGGGCCTTCAAACGCGGCTTGCCGGACGTGTCGCTGGAGCGTGTCGTGCAGCTCGGTGCGGGCGGCGCCGGCGCAGCGGTCGCCCATGCGGCGCTGATGATGGGCACGAGAACGCTCACGCTGTTCGACGTGGACGCCTCCCGCGCGCGCATCCTCGCCGACGAATTGCAGCAGCGCTTTGCCGCGGCCACGGTGCGCGCAGGGGAATCGCTTGCGGACGCTGTCGCACAAGCCAATGGCCTGATCCACGCTACACCCACCGGCATGGCCAAGCTGCCCGGTCTGCCGCTGCCGGCCGAACTGCTGCACCGCGATCTGTGGGTGGCCGACATCGTGTACTTCCCGATCCGCACCGCCTTGTTGCAAGCCGCTGAAGCAGTGGGATGCCGCACGCTGAGCGGCGGCGGCATGGCGGTGTATCAGGCGGTCGATGCCTTCCGTATATTCACCGGACTCGAACCGGATGCCGAACGGATGTTTGCGCACTTCCAGTCGTTGCTGCAACGCTAAACGCAGCGCCCTGCAGTCAAGCCGATAAGACAGAGGTAGGAGACAACCATGCCGCAACCGATCCATCCGTCCCACTCCGAGATTCCGGAAACGACGGCGTCCTCATTGAATGCAGCAGGCGTCGGCGTGCGCCGCTCGAACGCGCGCTATCGCATCCTCGGGTTGCTCGCCGTCGGCACCATGATCAACTATATGGACCGCACGGTGCTCGGCATCGCGGCGCCGCAGTTGACCAGGGAACTCGGCATCAACGCCGCGCTGATGGGGCTGTTGTTCTCGGTGTTCTCGTGGAGCTACGTCGCGTCGCAGATTCCGGGCGGTCTGTTTCTCGACCGCTTCGGCAGCAAGCTGACCTATTTTCTGTCGATGACGTTCTGGTCGCTCTGCACGCTCGCTCAAGGTCTGGTGCACGGCATTGCGCCATTGTTCGCGTTTCGCCTGGGTCTGGGCGTCGCGGAGTCGCCGTGCTTTCCGACCAATAGCCGCGTGGTCGCCACGTGGTTTCCGCAAAGCGAACGGGCCATGGCGACGGGCACCTACACGGTCGGCGAATACGTCGGCCTCGCGTTCTTCAGTCCGTTCCTGTTTGCATTGATGGGCATGTTCGGCTGGCGTTCGCTGTTTTATGTCGTGGGTGCGGTGGGTCTCGTGTTCGCAGTGATCTGGTGGTTCGGTTATCGTGAACCGCGCGATCATCCGGCGGCCAACGCGGCGGAACTCGAATACATCGAAGCGGGCGGGGGCCTTACGCATCGCAAGAAGGACGCGGGCGAGAGCGAGCCGAGCGGCTTCGAATGGAAAACCATCGGACGGCTGCTCAAGCATCGGCAACTCAGCGGCATCTGCCTCGGCCAGTTCGCGGGCAACTCGACGCTGGTGTTCTTCCTCACGTGGTTCCCCACCTATCTCGCCACTGAGCGTCATATGGGCTGGCTCAAGATCGGCTTCTTCGCGATCATGCCGTTTATCGCGGCGTCGATCGGCGTGATGTTCGGCGGCATGTTTTCCGACTGGCTCCTGCGGCGCGGCAAATCGCCGAACGTGGCGCGCAAGCTGCCGATCATCGCCGGCCTGCTGCTCGCCTCGACCATCATCCTGGCGAACTACGTGCAAAGCAATGTCGTGGTGATCGTGATTCTGTCGGTGGCGTTTTTCGCGCAGGGCATGGCGGCGTTGGGCTGGACGCTCGTGTCGGACATCGCGCCGGACGGACTGCTCGGCGTGACGGGCGGCATCTTCAACTTCGCCGCGAATCTGGCCGGCATCATTACGCCGCTCGTGGTGGGTTTTATCGTGGCGGCGACCGGCTCGTTCGTCGGCGCGCTGGTATTCATTGGCGTGATCGCGCTGATCGGCGCGCTGTCGTACATCTTTATTGTCGGCGACATCAAGCGGATCGTCCTGACCGACTAGACACTGCCCTGGCGTAAAGCCTCAAGGGCGCGACATCCCAAAGACAAAGGGCTGACTGGCTAGCGGTTCACTAGCCGGTCAGCCCTTCGTCTGGTTTGTCGCCGCTCAGTCTTCCTTGCGCAGAAAGCGCATCACCGCGTCGACGATCATCGCGCGGTGCCGCGCGCGCAGACGCGGATGCGAGGGATCGCGACCGAAGGCCGTGCCAAAGGTATGGCGATTGCCGATCCGGTGAAAGCACATCGAACTGATCAACAGGTGCAGGTCGATCGCATCGACGTCACTGCGAAACTGCCCGGAGGCGATGCCGCGCGCGAGCAGATCTTCAATGGTATGAATCGCGCTGGCGTTGCTGCTCTTGAACGTCTTCAACTGCTCGACGAACTTCGCGTTGTGGATGTTCTCGATCGTAATCAGACGCACGAAGTCGCGATGCCGGTCGTGATAGTCGAACGTGAATTCGACCAGCTTGCGCATGCCTTCAACCGGATCGAGCTCAGTGACGTGCAGATCCTGTTCGAGCGCGCGAATGTCGCCGTAGACCTTCTCCAGCACGGCTTGATACAAGCCTTCCTTGCTTTCGAAGTAGTAATACAGCATGCGTTTGGTGGTATTGGTCCGCTCGGCGATCGCGTCCACGCGCGCACCGGTCAGCCCCATTGCGGAGAATTCCTGGGTGGCGACTTCGAGGATATTGCGCTTCGTCTCTTCGGGATCGTACTTGCGGCGAGCGTCGTTACGGCCGGCGTCGCTGCGCCGACCTTCGGACGGGATGCCGGTGTTATCGGGTACGGCGACCTTGCTTCCCTTTTTCATTGTGTATTTCAGCGGCGATGACGGGGCATTCTAGCATGGCGAAATTCACCGTTCGTGGGCTGCCGGCAAGCCGCGAGCGGCCTGTCAGAAGGGCTATTGCGCCAGCTCAGGAGGACCTGCGGCGGCGCGTCGCGAGCGCGTCGCGGGCCTGCATCGTGGAGTAGGTCAACTGCGCGGCAGCGAGACCGAACGTGCCGAATGTATGCGTCAGGCCGAAGGTGGCGAACGCCTCTGGCACCGGGCGCTCGCCGGCGATCGCGGCGGCCAGCAGTTCGCCGGACACGGTGGTGGGCGCCATGCCGTGACCGCCGAAGCCGACCGCATACCAGACGCCCTCGGCGCTCTGGCCGATTTGCGGCATCTTGTGACGCGCGTAGCTCATCAGGCCGCCCCACGCGTGTTCGATCCGCACATCGTGAAGTTGCGGATAAACCTTGAGCAGATCGCGCCGCAATAGCCGCGCGATGGCCTGCGGTTCACGGTTGAGCACGGAGATGCGTCCGCCCCACAGAATGCGCGTGTCGGGCAGCGGGCGGTAGTAGTCGAAGGCAAAGCGCGTGTCGTAGACGGCCGCCGCGGTGCCGATGGCCTCTTTCAGGCGCGCACCGAGCGGCTCCGTCGCCATCACGTAGGTGGCGATGGGCAGCACCGCGCGTTCGACCTGGCGGTACACGTTGCGCGCATAGCCGCCGCCCGCCAGCACCACGTGCCGTGCTTCGACGGCGCCCCCGGCGGTTGCGACCAGGAACCCGCTGCCGTACGACTGCAACCGTACAACAGGCGATTGCTCGTAGATCTGCGCGCCCGCGGCTTCGACGGCGGCGGCGACGCCCAGCACATATTTCAGCGGATGAAAATGGAACGCGTTGCGTTCGAGGAGTCCGCCGTGATAGCGCTCGGTCTTCAACTGGGCGGCGAGCGCGGAAGCCGAAAGCGGTTCCCAATCGACGCCGAACGATTCCCGCATGAGCCGGCGCTGCGCGTCGAGCCGCGCCGGTTCGTCGAACCAGTTCGCGAGGATCACGCCGGCGTGGGTCGCGTCGCAGGCAATCGAATAGCGTTCGATACGCTGGCGCATCAGATCGACGGCATCCGTGGTCAGCGTATAGAGTTCGCGAGCGCGCCGCGCTCCGAGAATCTTCAGCAGGTCTGCGCAGTCGAGGCTATAGCCGCCGAACACAAAACCGCCATTGCGCCCGGATGCACCAAAGCCCACTTGCTGCGCTTCGAGCACGACCAAGTCGCGCACGCCGCGCTCGACCAGACCCAGCGCCGTCGACAGACCCGCCAGTCCGCCGCCGACGATACACACATCCGCCGCGCGCCGGCCGGTCAGGTGTGGCCGTTCAGAGCGAACCACGGTGGCTTCGTAAAAGCTTTGCATGAGAGCGGGAGGCCAGGGCGCCTGCTGTTAAAGCCGGCGCTTGCGTAACGGGAAACGTTCAGGACACCGGCAAAAGTTTGCCGCTAAAGACAACCGGACCGGTCGGGCCATTCGGATTGGGCGAGCCGCCGGGTGCTTCAATCGAGATCGCCAGTGCCGCGTAATTTTCCGGCCGCTGCTGTCCCGCCGGCACCTTGCCGTTGCCGCTAGCGGGCATGATGCCAAGCGAAACCGGATGGCCGCTCGCCGGAATGCCCCACAATTCCATCGCCTTGCCGGCAGGCAAGCCGACCTCGGCGAGCCGGTGAAGGGTCATGGTCGAATGCGCTTCGTCCCACGCGACCAGCAGGACCGGTTGCGCATCCTTGTTGTTCAGCACGGCCACGTGCGAGACCTCGGCCTCGGGCTGTTGCGCGACCGTTTGCGAAGGCGGCGGCGAGGTGGCGCCGAACGGCAAGAGCGAGCGCACCGCGACCACCACCGCCATGGCTGCCAGCACGGTGACGCCGATGGCCCAGCCGCGCCAGAACGCGAGGTTGTCGAACCAGCTGCGGGTGGGGCGCGGCGCTTCGAGGGCCGCGCGAGGCGCAGCGCCGCGTGCGGCGGCGATGCCAAGACGCCGTTCGATGGCGTCCCATACGGCCGGCGACGGCATCCGCGCCGGCACGAGTTCGGCCATCGGTTCGAGCCGGGTTTGCCATTCTTCCAATGAGCGGCGGATCACCACGTCGCGTTCCGCGTAGAGTTGCAGCCGGCGCCGCGCGCCGCCGCGCAAGGTGCCGAGTGCATATTCGGCAGCGAGCAGATCCAGCAGTTGAGGGTAGCGGTGCAGATTCATCATGCACCTCCGAGGCAAGCTTTGAGCCTGGCAAGGCCACGCCGGATCCACGACTTCACCGTGCCGAGCGGCACCGTGAGCGTTTCGGCAATCTCGCTGTGGCTCTGGTCACGCAGATAGGCAAGGGCCACCGCCTGTCGCTGGGCCGGTTCCAGTTGCTGCATGCACCCGTCCAGCAGCCGTGCCTGCGTGCTCACGGCCAGGAGTGCCTCCGGATCGGGATCCCCGCTTGCCACCAGATCGTCCAACGCATCACTCCATTCTGTTTCCTGCGTGTTGACCCGCCGCAGGTGGTCGAGCGCACGGTTGCGTACGATCGCGGACATCCACGTCATGGGCGCCGACAAGCCGCGCCGATAGTCGGCCGCGTAGCGCCAGATATTGACGAAGCTATCCTGCAAGACCTCTTCCGCCCACTCATGCTTACTCAATATACGGAGCGCAAGGCCAAACAGTTTCGGGGCGGCGAGTTCATACAGCTCGCGCAGTGCCGCGGCGTCCTCTTTCGCAACGCGTTCGAGGAGCTCGGCGAGCGTTTCCGGCGTCAATTCTCGAAGGTTCGCGGTCATGGACATGTGAGTGATGGCATGCGGGGCTATGTTACTCAATTTCCGCTAGAGGTCCTATCCGGTTTTTTAGCGATTCGCCGCATCCGTTTTTCGCCTTGTTGCGTATAGGGGAGGTAGGCAGCCTTGCGAGCGCAGCCGTCGATCGTCAAAGGGGCTGAGCGTAGCGAAGGAAGGGGTGGGGTAAGTGCGGTAGACCAGTGCTGCAATGCGGCTTCAGATTCAGACAGCGCCGCGAGCAGCGCCACGCCGGACCGGATAGCAAATGTCCGGCGATCACGTAGTGAAGTAACGTCAGGGCGGTCCCATTCTGTGGGGAGGCCAGGGCAGTGGGCGGAACATCGCAACTACCCTGGCCGGAGTGGGCGGTTATTCAATACGCTTGGCAGTACGCTTAGCGGCCGAGCTGCAGCTTGCCGTCGAGACGCCGGTTGAGCTTGAGCGGATTGGACGTCTTCAATGCCTCAGGCAGCAAGGCATCGGGCACATCCTGATAGCTGACCGGCCGCAGGAAACGGTTGATCGCCAGACTGCCCACCGAGGTCGAACGGCCATCCGAGGTGGCCGGATGCGGACCGCCATGCACCATCGCATGTCCCACTTCGACGCCGGTACCGAAGCCGTTGACGAGAATCCGTCCAGCCCGGCGTTCCAGTGCCGGCAGAAAGCCTTGGGCGTCGGCGTGATCGGCATCGTCCAGGTGCAGCGCGATCGTCAGTTGTCCCTCCAGTGTGTCGAGCAGATCGCGCATCGCCGCAAGATTTGCGCATCGCACGATCAGCGATGCCGCACCGAAGATTTCCTCATGCAACGCGGGATTCCGGCTGAACGCCTCAGCCGTGGTCGTGAAGAGCGCAGCGCGCCCCTGGTTGAGCGTGCCAGTGGCGCCGCGCGCCGCGGTTGCGACGTCAGCCTGAGTGGCCATGCGTGCAACACCCGCTTCATATGCCGCATGAATGCCAGGCGTGAGCATGGTGGCCGCTTGCGCATCCGACAAGGCCGCACTGGCTGCCGCGATGAAGCGTTCGAGCTCGGGACCGTCGACGGCGAGAATCAGGCCAGGGTTCGTACAGAACTGGCCCGCGCCCAGCGTGAGCGAGCCGGCAAACGCTTTGCCGATCGCTTCGGCTCGCGCCGCGAGCGCGTGCGGAAACAGCAGCACCGGGTTGATGCTGCTCATTTCCGCGTAGACCGGAATCGGTTCGCGCCGCGCCGCCGCGAGGTTCATCAAGGCCGTGCCGCCGCGTCGCGAGCCCGTGAAGCCGACCGCCTTGATGCGCGCATCGGCGACGAGTCCCTGACCGGTTTCGAGGCCGCTATCGAACAGCAACGAGAAGGTGCCTTCCGGCATCGCGCAGTCGCGCACGGCTTTTTGCACGGCGAGCCCCACCAGTTCCGAGGTGCCCGGATGCGCCGGGTGGGCCTTGACGATCACGGGACAGCCGGCCGCCAGCGCCGACGCCGTATCGCCGCCGGCGACCGAAAACGCCAGCGGAAAATTGCTCGCGCCGAACACCGCAACCGGTCCGAGCGCGATGTGGCGCAGACGCAGATCGACGCGCGGCAGCGGCTGGCGCTCCGGCATGGCCGGGTCGATGCGCACGCCGAGAAAATCGCCTTCGCGCACGACCGCAGCAAACAGCCGCAACTGGCCGACCGTGCGCCCACGCTCGCCTTCGATGCGCGCGCGCGGCAAGCCGCTTTCGGCGACGCAGCGCTCGACCAGCGTGTCGCCGAGATCGAGAATGTTCTGCGCAATCGCTTCAAGAAACGCGGCGCGTGCTTCGAGCGAGGTCTCGCGATAGACGTCGAAAGCCTGCGCGGCGAGCGCGCAGGCTTCGTCCAGTTGCGCCGCGCTGGCGCCGCCGAAGGTAGGTTCGAGCTCGCTGCCGGTGGCGGGGTTGACCGCCTTGATTTGGCCGTGGCTGCCGCGCACCGCGCGTTGACCGATCAATAGATTGCCGGACATCTGCATGAAATGGATTCCTTGAAAAATGTGCGGGCGGCGCGAATGCGCCGCCCGCCTGGTGATTGCTTCAGACCGCGTGACCTGCTGGACGCGCTGGATGCGTTGGACGCACTGGGCGTACTGGACGTACTGAGCGCGCGGCCTTATTTGCCCCAGCGCAGCACGAGCGGGTCGAGCCGCCGCGCAATGGTCAGCAGGCCGGCACGCGTTGCAGGATGCATCTGCTGTTGCGGATGGCGCACCGCTTCACAAGCGATCACGCCGCCTTCCTTCATTAGCGCCTTGCACGAAGCGAGGCCGCCCTGGCGGTTTTCGTAGTTGATCAGCGGCAGCCAGCGCTGATAGTGAGCGGCGGCCAATTCCTTGTCGCCCGCCGCGTAGGCGTCGACGATCAGGTGGATGCCGTCCGCGTAGCCGCCGCCCGTCATCGAACCGGTTGCGCCCGCATCCAGATCGGCCATGAGCGTGATTGCTTCTTCGCCGTCCCACGGACCGACAACCGACTCGCCGCCCAGCTCGATCAACTCGCGCAGCTTGTTCGCGGCTTGCGGCGTTTCAATCTTGAAGTACGACACATTTTTCAGCTCACGCGCCATCCGCGCGAGGAACGGCGCCGACAACGGCGTGCCTGCGACCGGCGCATCCTGGATCATGACCGGAATGTCGATCGCGTCGGATACCTTGTTATAGAACTCGTAGATGCCGCGTTCGCTCGCGCGGATCGTCGCGCCGTGATACGGCGGCATGATCATGACCATCGCAGCGCCGGCATCCTGTGCAGCACGGCTGCGCTCGGCGCAAACGTGCGAACTGTAATGCGTGGTGGTGACAATCACCGGCACGCGGCCCGCGACGTGTTCCAGCACGAGGCGCATCAGGATGCTGCGTTCGTCATCCGAAAGCGTGAACTGCTCCGAAAAATTCGCGAGGGCGCACAGACCGTTGGAGCCCGCGTCGATCATGAAATCGATGCAGCGCTTCTGGCCTTCGAGGTCGAGGCGTCCGGCGTCGTCGAAGATGGTCGGGATGACCGGAAAGACACCGCGATAGGGGGCTTGGCTGGTTGACATGTCGAATCCTTCTTTCTGTGTGGCTCGCCGCGGACTGGCGCGCCCCGGCGGCGCGGTTGATCGTCTCCGGAGCTGACTATACGGCGAGCCGTTCAGCCCTGTATAGTGAAAAGTTTCCATCTTGTGATCACTTTTACGACTCACGTGAAAAATACCCTCGATGTGCTGCTGTCGCGCCTGCGCATGAAGCAGTTGCAATTGCTGATCGCGCTCGACGATCAGAAGTCGCTCCACAAAGCCGCCGGCGTCATGGCAATGACACAATCGGCGGCGAGCAAGGTGCTGCAGGAACTGGAGTCGATGTTCGAGGCGCCGCTGTTCGAGCGCTCCAAAAGCGGCATGATCCCGAATCAGTTCGGCCATTGCGTGATTCGCTACGCGCGGCTGCTCGCGACGGATCTGACCTCGCTTTGCCAGGACATTGCGGAAATCCGTTCGGGGCGCGGCGGGCGTCTGGCAATTGGCGCCATCATGGGCGCGATTCCGGATGTGGTGGTGCCGGTGATCAATCATCTGCATGCAAGCCAGCCGAATCTGGCCATTGAAATCACTGAAGACACGAGCGCGCGGCTCTTGCTGCAACTGGACGAAGGCGGCCTCGATCTGGTGATCGGGCGCGCCGCGGTGAGCCCGGATCCGGCCAGATATCTTTATCAGCCGCTGGGCGACGAACCGCTTTCGGTGGTGGTGGGCAGCGGCCATCCGCCTATGTCGCGCAAGGCGCTCACGCTGCGCGATCTGGCCGGCCACCGCTGGGTGACGTATCCGAGCCATATGCCGCTGCACGCGCTGCTGGAGCGCGAAATGGATCTGGCGGGCATGAGCATGCCGGTCAGCCCGATTTCGACGGCGTCGACGTTCGTGACGGTGGCATTGCTGCAGCAGGGAGCGGATCTGGCGTCGGTTTTACCGACCGGTATTGCCGAGCTGTTTGCGAAGCACAAGCTGTTGCGGATTTTGCCGGTGAAGCTCAAATCGCAATCGCAAACCTTCGGGATTGTGTCGCGCAAGGGCGGGGTGTTGTCGCCGCCCGCGGAACAATTCATCCGGCTGTTGCGCGAGCGGAAACCATGAATATCGCACGCCGCCCGCGGCGCCGCCACGCCTCGTTGCGCGGTGTTGTTGGCGCGAGACTGTCGGGTAAATCCGGACCATTTCGATTTTTGTGAAGCGCGCTAAACTGAACAGGATGTGCGCCATTTCTGCAGTCTGGCACCTGCGAAGGAGACGCCGCCATGAATCGGCCCCTCGTTCGGTTTCCGCTTCGCACGACCGGCGGTACTTCCGTCTGGAAGTGGTTCAAATGGACCCTGCTCGCCGCTTTTCTGGTGGCGCTGGCCATCCTGGCAAGGCTTTGCCAGATCGAAATCGAAACCTCCCGCCTGCAGGCGCGCTATCTGTCGGAGCTGACGCGCGACGTCGATTTCACGCTCTCAAATGGGGCAAGCCCCAGTATCCGTTTTCCCGCGAATGGCCCGTACGACGAGCGGCTTGGTTATGCGTTGCTGCCGTCGTTCGAGAAACGGCTGACGGAGCATGGTTTCGCCGTCGCTTCACAAGCGCGCGACACCGAGCGCATGCTCTCGCTCGCGGATCAGGGCCTCTTTCTGCCGTATCAGGAGAAAGATCAGGCGGGGCTGCAACTGTTCGATGGAACCGGCACGTCGTTGTATGACGCCAGCTATCCGCATCGCATTTACGGCGGTTTCGACGAAGTTCCGCCGCTCGTCGTCAATTCGCTGCTGTTTATCGAGGATCGCGAGTTACTGGATGCGAATCAGCCGAACCGTAATCCGGCTATCGACTGGGGACGTTTCGGCCGCGCGCTGCTCGACCAGGGCGTGCGCGTGTTCAACCAGCATCAGTCGCAGCCGGGCGGCAGCACGCTTGCGACGCAGATCGAAAAATTCCGCCATTCACCGGACGGGCGCACGTCTTCGCCGCCGGAGAAACTGCGGCAGATCGCTTCGGCTTCGGTGCGTGCTTATCTGAACGGACCGCAGACCATGCCGGCGCGGCGCGAAATCGTCGTGCAGTATCTGAATTCGGTGCCGCTCTCGGCGCAACCGGGTGTCGGCGAAATCAACGGCATGGGCGATGGTCTCGCCGCCTGGTACGGACGCGACTTCGCCGAAATCAATGCGATCCTCAGGCAGCCGCCCACCGACGACAACCTCGACGAGCGCGCACTGGCCTTCAGGCAAGTGTTGTCGTTGATGATTGCGCAGCGCGCGCCGTCGTTTTTCCTGCATCGCGGTTACGCCGATTTGCAAAAGATGACCGACAGCTATCTCCGGCTGCTGGCAACGGGTGGTGTGATTTCCACGTCGTTGCGCGATGCCGCGTTGACGGCGCAACTCGATCTGCATCACACGACGCCGCTGCAGCCGGCAGACGAATCGTTCGTCAGCCGCAAAGCGGTGACTTCCATGCGCACGCGCTTGCTCGCGGCGCTTGGCGTGAAGAGCTTTTATGAACTCGACCGGCTCGATCTGCAGGCCACCGGCACGCTCAACAACGCGGTCCAGCAGGCGGTGAGCGAGCGGCTCGCCCGCGCGACGACCAAGGACGGTGCGCAGGCGGCGGGGCTGTTTGGCTATGAAATGCTGCGCCCCGGCGATGACCCGTCGAAGATCGCCTATAGCTTGACGCTTTACGAGCGGCGCGACGGCGCGAATCTTGTGCGCGTGCAAACGGATAGCGTCAACCAGCCCTTCGATATCAATCAGGGCGCGCGCCTCAATCTGGGCTCGACGGCCAAGCTGCGCACCATCATCACGTATCTGCAGATCGTCTCGGATCTGCACGAACGCTACGGCTCGATGAGCGTGGCGGAGCTCAAGCAGGTACAACCCGATCCGAGCGATGGCCTGACGCGCTGGGCGATCGATTATCTGTCGCATACGCAGGACCGATCGTTGCAATCGATGCTCGACGCCGCAGTCGAGCGCAAATATTCCGCCAGCGCAGGTGAAACGTTCTTCACGGGCGGCGGCGCGCAGACTTTCACCAATTTCGAGTCTGACGACAACGGCCGCATTCTGACCGTGCATCGCGCGTTCCAGCACTCGGTGAATCTGGTGTTCGTACGCCTGATGCGGGACATCGTCCACTACGAAATGATCCAGACGTCCGGGCCGTCCACCGAATGGCTGGGTGATCCGGTTGCGCGAAAAAAGTATCTTGACCGCTTTGCCGATCAGGAAAGCCGGGTCTACGAAAAGCGCTTTTACCTGAAATACCACGGCAAGACGCGTGACGAGGCGCTCGCCGTGATGTTGCACAGCGTGCGCAAGTCGCCACCGAAGATTGCGACGGTGTTGCGCAGCGTCGCGCCCGACGGCTCGCAGGCCTGGTTTAACGTACAGATGCGCGCCGCCCTGAAGGGCACGCCCGCGCAATGGCTTAGCGACGATGACTTCGCGACTCTCTATGCGAAGTACGCCATCGACCGTTTCAATCTGAACGACCGTGGCTATATTGCCAGTGTGCATCCGCTGGAACTGTGGACTGCAAACTATCTGCTGGCGCATCCGGATACCACGCTCGATCAGATTCAGAATGCCAGCCGCGACGTGCGCGCGACGAGCTATGCGTGGCTCTACAAAACGCGCTATCACGCAACCCAGGATCGCCGCATCAAACGCATGATCGAGCTGCGCGCCTACGATGCGATCGGCAAGTCGTGGCAGGCGCTCGGCTATCCGTTTGCGAATCTGACGCCTTCGTATGCGGCGGCCATTGGCGCGTCGGGTGACCGGCCGGCCGCGCTTGCGCAACTGATTGGCGTGATCTCCAACGGTGGCAACAAGGTGCCTACCGAGAGCATCACGCAACTCGATTTCGCCAGAGACACGCCCTACGAAACGCATTTCGTTCGCGCGGCGACTCCGCCGCAGGCGCAGTTGTCGCCGCAGATCGTCAACGTGGTGCACGGCTTGTTGAACGACGTGGTGCAAGGCGGTACGGCCAAGCGGCTTGCGGACGGCATGACTTTCCCCGACGGCAAGACTTTGCCTGTGTATGGCAAGACCGGTACTGGGGATCAGCGTTTCGGCGTCTATGCGAAGGGCGGACGCCTGATCGAATCACGCAAGGTCAATCGCAGCGCGACCTTTGTGTTCATGATCGGCGACCACTTCTATGGCACCTTGACGGCATATGTCCATGAGCCTTATGCGGCGCGCTACGATTTTACGAGCGCGATGTCCGTGCAATTGCTGAAGTCGCTTGCACCCGTATTGCAGCCGTTGATGGAGGGCAACGAAACGAAGCCGCCCAAATCGCCCGTGACGACGGCGCTTGAACGCAGCTGAAGAAGCGCTCGAAGTCCTAATAGCTGACTTCCGTAGCGGGCTTCAGAAACAGTTCATGCACCGGCGCGAAGTGCGCATAGAGCGGCAGGATGGCGGCGCCCATCGCGCGGGCGTCCGCCCCGATCGTGCCTTCCAGCAGTTGCGGCCGCACCATGCCTTCCCATTCGAAACCGTCCAGCACGCGCTCGGTGCGGCGGATGATTTCGCGTACCAGTTGCCGGTCCACTTCACCGTCTATCACCACGGCTTCGAGATCGAGCAGGGCGGTCGCATTGGTCAGTGCGCCGGCAATCGCCGGGCAGGTCGTATCGAGCCACTGTTCGGTCAGGCGCCACCACTCCGGCGACAGCGCGCGATGATCGTGCGCGGCGGCGGCCGGCGCACCTGCATCGCTCAACAGGCGTTCGAGCACAAAGCCGGAAGCCGAGTGCAGCAACTGACGCGGCCCTGGACCTGTACCGTTTCCTGCCAGCGGGATCGAGCCGACCGCGCCTGCGTTGTCGTGTGGGCCGCCATGCAGACGGCCATCTATCACCAGACCACCGCCAATGAAGGTGCCCACGAACAGATACAGAAAGTGATGGATGCCGCGCCCCTGGCCCATCACGAGTTCCGCCGCGCATGCAGCGGTAGTGTCTTTGGCGAACTCGACGGGCAGCCCCGTCATGGCCGCGATACGCGCGCGAATGTCGATATCGTTCCAGGCTTCCAGCGCGTCGGGCGGCGCACCCAGAAAATCGCGCCAGCCGCCGAGCCATAGCGGCGCCGCCACGCCGACGCCTACCACTTTCTTCGCACGTGCACCGAGCGTCTCGTTCAGGCGCGCGAGCTTGTTTTCCAGCGCGGGGAACAGCACGCGGGGATCGGGGTACGCATACTCCAGCACGTCACGGTTGCACACGTGGCCGACGAAATCCATCGCCAGCACGTCGAGGCTGCGGCGCCCCACCTTGATGCCGATCGTATAGGCGCCGTCAGGCCGCAGCGCGATCGGCACCGACGGCTGACCAATGCGCCCGCGCACGCGCGCTTGCCGCGCGAGCAGGCCGTCGTCGATCAGACGGTCGACGATCATCGATACCGTCTGCATCGACAGACGCGTGAGCCGGCTCACATCGGCTTTGGCGAGCGGTCCATGCAGGCGGATCGCTTGCAGCACGATTCGCTCGTTGAACTGCCGCATGCCGACCTGATTCGAGCCGACCGTGCGTTTGAGCGGCGAGCGAGTGCCAGTGGTGTCCATGATGACCGCCCGTCAGCAGGGTGCGTGCATCATGCGATCGCCTTGACGTCTGCTTCCTTCGCACCGGTCATGATGGCAACCGCTTCGGACATATGGATGTCTTTCGTGTTCACCAGCGCCGCGCGCCGCCCGAGCCGCTGGATATGGATGCGGTCGGAGATCTCGAACACGTGCGGCATGTTGTGGCTGATCAGAATCACTGGCAGCCCGCGATCGCGCACGCGCCGGATCAATTCAAGCACCATGTTGCCTTCCTTTACCCCGAGTGCCGCCGTAGGTTCGTCGAGAATCACGACGTGGCGCGCGAACGCCGCACTGCGCGCCACGGCCACGCCCTGGCGCTGGCCGCCGGACAGTGTTTCGACGGCCTGGCGCATCGAACGGATGCCGATTTGCAGGCCTTTCATATGTGCGGTCGCTTCGTCGAGCATGCGACGCTTGTCGATCATCTTGAAGATCGAGCCGCGCCAGCCCGGCTTGACGAGTTCGCGCGCAAGAAACAGGTTTTCGGCAATGCTCATGGCGGGCGCCACGGCAAGATCCTGATACACGGTTTCGATGCCTTGTTCGCGCGCATCGAGCGGGCTGCGGAATTTAACCGGCTTGCCATCGAGCAGAATCTCGCCTTCGTCCGGCACCGTCGCGCCGGAGAGGGCCTTGATCAACGACGATTTACCGGCGCCGTTGTCGCCGATGACGGCCATGATTTCGCCGGGCATGACTTCGAAATCACAGCCGTCGAGCGCGGTGACCTGGCCATAGCGCTTGATGAGTCCACGTGCCTGCAGAACCGGCGTCGTGGCAGAAGCAGATTGGGGTGTCGACATGACAGACTCCTTGTGGATCAGCGAGCGCCGCGGTGGGAGAGCTTGTCGGCAGCGACGGCGAGAATCACCAGGATGCCGGTAATCAACACCTGATACACCGACGACACGCCGATCAACGTCAAGCCGTTACGAAACACGCCGACGATCAGCGCGCCGAGCAGGGTGCCGACAATCGAACCGCGTCCACCGAAGAGACTCGTGCCGCCGAGCACCACCGCGGTGATGCTGTCGAGATTCTCGGTTTGACCCGCCTGCGGATCGCCCACGCCGGTACGCGACACCGACAGCAGCGCCGCGATACCGTAGATGGCGCCGGCCAGCGTATAGACGGTCAGCAGGATGCGTTGCGAGGAAAGACCCATCAGGCGCGCGGCTTCGGCATTGTTGCCGAGCGCGTAGAGGTGGCGTCCGGGCACCGTGTCGCGCAACACGAACCAGGTGGCGAGGTACATCAGCAGCGTCAACACGGTGCCGTATGTCACCTGAGCCGGACCGATGCTGAAGGTGTTGCCGAGGAACATGATCGCGTCGGGCAGATTCGACACGCTTTCCGCATTCGAATAGATCTGCGTGAGCGCGAACGCAATGTTCAACGTGCCCAGTGTGACGATGAACGCGGGCAGTTTGATGCGCGTGATCAGCACGCCGTTCAGTGCGCCGAACAGCGCACTGGCACCAATGCCGCAGAAAATCGCGAGGACCGGCGGCACCCCGAGATTCACCGCGAATTTGGTCATGACGATCGAGCCGAACGCCATCACCATGCCGCACGAGAGATCAATCCCGGCCGTCAATACGATCAGCGTCTGACCGATGGCGATGACCGCGACCACCATGGTTTGCTGCAGGATCAGCGAGAGATTCTGAAACGACAGGAAGCGATTGCTCTGCGTGATGAAGAAGGCGCAGGCGAGCAGGAGTGCAATGAGCGGACCGATTTCGGCGAGCGAAGGCAGCCGGTCGGTGAAATGGCGGGGGCCGGTGGCCGGCGCGGAGGGGGTCGACATGATGTGTTTCCTCGATGCGAATGCGTGGCGCGTCGGCCACGCGGCAAATCCGTGGGAGACCCGTCGGCGGGTCTCCCGGTTGCTTAGGGAAGCTTAATTTCCCCAGCAGTTCTCCAGACCGAACTTCGTGTCCTTGCCGTCCACGCCGCTCATCGGCTTGTCGGTGATCAGCGTGACACCGGTGTCGTGATAGCCCGTGGCCTTCTTGCCGGTCTTGGCGTATTCGACACCGGCTTCGACACCCTGCGAGGCCATCTTCAACGGATACTGCTGCGAGGTCGCCGCAATCGCGCCGGCCTTGACGTTGCGCACGCCTTCACAGCCGCCGTCGATAGACACGATCATCACGCTCTTGTCCTTACCCGCCGCCTTGAGCGCGCGATATGCACCCGCTGCAGCCGGTTCGTTGATCGTGTAGACGACGTTGATATCCGGCGATTTCTGCAGACAGTTTTCCATCGCCGTCTGGCCCTTCGCCTGATCGCCGCGCGTGTCCTGGCTGCAGACGATCGACGGGTCGCCTTCCTTCACGCCGAAACCCTGCAGGAAGCCGTTGTGGCGGAGCACGCCCACCGAGACGCCGGGCGCGAGGTCGAGCGTGGCGATCTTCGCGGGCTTGCCGGCCATCGCGGCCTTCGCGTACTGGCCAATCAGCACGCCGGCCTTGAAGTTGTCGGTGGCGAAGAGGGCGTCGGTGGCGTCTTGCGGTTCAGTCGGCGTATCGAGTGCAATCACCATCACGCCAGCCGCGCGGGCCTTCTTGATGCTCGGCACGATGGCCTTCGTATCGCTTGGCGTGATGAGGATCGCCTTGGCGCCCGCCGTCATCATGTTTTCGATCGCGGTGACCTGGCTGGCATTGTCGCCGTCGAACTTGCCGGCTGCCGTTAGCAGCTTCGCGCCGTCTTTCTGCGCGGCGGCATCCGCGCCCTGTTTCATCTTCACGAAGAACGGGTTGGTGTCGGTCTTGGTGATGAGGCCGACGACCGCCTGATCAGCCGCCTGCGCGGCGCTGCCGCACCATACGGCGGATGCGGCGACGCATAACGTGACGATGCTTCGGACGACGGGCTGCCTGCGGGATTGCTGCTTCATGGGACGCTCCTCCAAATAATTGACAACGACGTTGTGGACTACGGTCGATTCAATAGCTGGGCGCTGTACGCGCCTCTGGTGCTGGCGGGAGTGACTAAATCACTTGCCTTTATTTAGTACAGCAGGTGGGCAGTCGGGTGTCAATAAGGGGTTTGGAGCTTGCGCACCACGACGGGACCGGCTGCGGGATCGCTCCGCCCCAGCCAGATGCGCGGTGCGGGGTTTGTGCGATGCAGCGTTGCAGGGACGTTCCTCGGGAAAGTCCCTATCTTGTGCGAGGGGGAGTTACAGCGATGGCGGCCCTGGGACCGGAGAGAGGCGCGTTGATCGCCAGGGTTCCTGGGCAGACGCGGAAGGTGTGGTCAGGCGAGCGATGCGCTCTGGTGGTGCGTACCACAGCCACAGCCTGCTGGCTGTGGTACGCGACTGTGCGCGGCAGGTGCCTAGTGGCTTACCCGTTCTCGCGGCTGAAAAAGCGCGAGACATGCGCCGACGAACAGTGCTGCGGCGATCGCGTAAATGCCGGCATTGGTGCTGTTGGTCACGTCCTTCAGCCAGCCGACAATGGTCGGACTGACAAAGCCCGCGAGGTTGCCCACCGAGTTGATCAGACCAATGCCGGCCGCGGCCGCGCTGCCGCCCAGCATGGCGCTCGGCCACGCCCAGAAGACGGGCATGGTGGCGAGCACCCCGGCAGTACCGAAGGAGAGGGCCACCATCGCGACGCCGACGTCGCCGCTAAAGAGGGTGGCGGCCAGCAGGCCGACGCTTGCCATCAGTGCAGCGGCCGCGAAATGCCAGCGGCGCTCACGCCGACGATCGGCGCTTCGCGCGATCAGCAGCATGGCAACGATGGCGCAGGCATAGGGAATGGCCGTCAGCATGCCGATGTCGAACGCATCCTTGACGCCTGCGGCCTTGATGAGCGTCGGCAGGTAAAAGCCGACGCCATAGAGGCCCATCATGCAGCAGAAGTAAATGGCTGCCATGAACCACACGCGACCGTTGCTCAGCACGCTGGATACCTTGGCGTGCAGCTTGCCTGCGCCGTCCTCTGCAATTCGCGCTTCGAGCAACTGCTTTTCGGATTCCGTCAGCCATTTGGCGGCGCGAATGCCGTTCGGCAGATAAACGAGTGTAAGCACGCCCAGAATAACGGAGGGGATGGCCTCCAGCACGAACAGCCACTGCCAGTTCGCCAGACCGTGCACGCCATTGAATGCCTGCATGATCCAGCCCGACAAGGGACCGCCCACGACACCCGCGACCGGAATGCCCATCATGAAGAGCGCATTGACGCGGCTACGGCGCTCGGCCGGATACCAGTACGTCAGATACAGAACGATGCCGGGAAAGAATCCCGCCTCTGCGACGCCAAGCAGAAATCGTAAGACGTAGAAGGACACCGGTGTTGTCGCATACAGCGTGGCGGTAGAGATGACCGCCCATGTGATCATGATGCGGCTGATCCAGATCCGCGCGCCGAAACGGTGCATCAGGACATTGCTGGGAACTTCGAAGAGGAAGTAGCCAATAAAGAAAATGCCGGCGCCCAGGCCGTAGACCGTGTCGCTGAACTTCAGGTCGTTGAGCATCTGCAGCTTGGCGAAGCCGACATTCACGCGGTCAAGGTAAGCGGCGACGTAGCAAAGAAACAGGAAGGGCAGAAGACGCCAGGTGACCTTGGAATATGCGAGAGATTCGAACTTGTCCCGATCGATGCCGGGATTCAGGGTTGTAGCGTTCATTGACTCTTATGCTTTGAGGGTGTTCTGTAAGGACCTTCGGCTATGGCGGAAACCGTGATTACCGGATGCGCACCCGGCAGCTTACTGAAGAATTCAGTTTCATGCTGCAGCCTCTGTGAAAGCTCGTTGTGGACGCGTCGGCTTGCGCAGGCGACGGCGCCGGGCGTCTCGAAGTCGCCATGCCTTGACAGGGTCCGCCCGCGTACCTACCATCAGCCGGCAAATGTTGAGTAACTGCTTAGAAAAACAAAAAGCGAGCGCAGGATAGTGCGCCCAAAAGACGCCTTGGTCGAGTCCGTTTGAATTGCGATCACAAGGAGACACCTCATGAACAGAGACGACTTGCAGCAGCCGATGCGCCGGCGCGTGCTGGCTTCCCTTGGCGTCGGACTGCTCGGCACACTCGGCATCGGCAGCTCGGCGAGTGCCGCTTTGCCGTCGAGCGACGCATCCGCCGGGCACGCGCCGCGTCTCGAAACCGTGGCCACCTTCGGCGACGACTTCCGGCTCGTCGGTATAGGCGTATCCCGGCACGGACGCGTATTCGCCACTGCGCCGTCATCGATCAAGCGTTCCCGCTATAGCGTGGTCGAAGTCGATCCGGCGAGCGGCGCCCTGACCCCCTTTCCCGACGAAAGCTGGAATGTTTTCAAGCCCGACGAAGACGGCGCGCATCAGTGGATTTCCGTGCAGGCGCTCTGGGTCGACGAACAGGACCATCTGTGGGCGCTGGATTCATCGTTACCCTCGGTGGATCAGAGTCGTCAGCCACCGAAGCTGGTCGAATTCGATCTCGCGACCCGTAAGGTGGTGCGCCAGTTCGACTATGGGAATGTCGTCACGCCCAAGGATTCGATCAACGACATTCGCATCGACCTCAAGCACGGCTATGCCTACATCAGCAATGCAGGCAATGCGGGCGGCGTGGTCGTCACCAACCTGAAAAGCGGCGAGTCAAGGCTTTTGCTGGCGGGAGACCGCTCGAGCGTGGCGGATCCGGACCAGCATCTGATGTTCGGTGACCGTATTGCGCGCAAGCCGGACGGGGGTGTGCTTGTGTTGCAAACCGACGGCATTGCGATTTCTCCAGACCGCGAGTGGCTCTACTATCGGCCTTTGACAGACCACCACTATTGGCGGATCCCGACGGCTGCGCTCATCGACACATCGCTGTCTGCGCAAGACCTGTCGCAGCGCGTGCAGTCCCTGGGCCAAGGCGCGCTGACCGGGGGGCTGATCATGAGCGGGGCGGGGGTGTTGTACGGCGGCGACCTCGAGAATCGCACCGTGGTCGCGTTCGATGTGATCGAGCGGGACGGCAAACCAGCACTGCTTCAGAAGACCTTTGTTGACAAGCATCCACAGCTTTCCTGGGCCGACGGCTTTGCCATACAGAATGGCTACCTGTATATCTCGGACTCCCACTTGCACGAGCTCGACAATGTTTCAAACGGCTATCCGCGCGAGGGTAAGTTCACCATTTTCCGGGTCCGTTTGCCGAAGCAGCCCGCACATGCGCTGGCGGGGTGAGCCCGGCTTCTTATGCGAGGCGTCATGACGCAAAGCATCGGAACGCGAGGCTGATGCGTGAATCGGCTATGCCCGCCGTCTTGGGGATGCCGTGTTCGTGCGTGAACTGCGATGCGTAGCTCATGACGAGGCAACTGCCGGCTTCAAGGTCGACATGTACTGTCCGGCCGCTGCCTGTCTTCGGCCGGATCAGCATTCTGCGCGTCGCACCCAGCGACAGGATGGCGATAGGCCGGGCTGGCACCAGCTTCTCCGTCTTGTCACTGTGCGGCGCCACGCTGTCGCTACCGTTGCGGTAAAAATTCAGGCCCACGCGGTTAAACGGTGCGTCAACCAGCGAACGAATGGCGCAGAACGCGTCGACGAGCGGTGCGGGTAAATCGCCGCCGTCGCTGGAGAACGTCGCGAGAAGGCGAGGCACCGCGACCTCGCGGTCGTACATGAGGCGCTGCTGGCTGTTCCAGGCGACGTTCTGGCGCGTTTGTTCGAACCACGCGTGCGCGGTAGATAAGGGGATCAACTCAGGTAAATAGCGGATGCCTCCCTCTGCGTCGTGGACGAGGCAAACAGGGAGTGACTCGAACAGGCCAGGCTGGTAGCTCATGAATCTAACCGTAGATCTTGACGGCGCATGCGCACGTCGCGGGCTGGGTGATTGAGCTGATTATACTGTGTTTTTATACAGTGTCCGGCGTTGCCGGAACCGTCTCGATGTCCGTCCAACCCAAGGGTGGGCAGACGGACATCGTGTGCGAAAGCCTGGGTTACCGCCTAGTTGCCTGCCTCATGCATGCTCAGGTTATTGGTGACGCTGGTGACGCCGGACACGCCGCCTGCGACCTTACCCGCAAGCTGGATTTCGTCGTCGGTGGGCACGTTGCCTTCGAGTGTCACGACACTGCCTTTGACAAGAATGGTAATGCCCGATGAGTCGAGATGTTTCGTGTGGGTCAACGCGTGACGGACAGATTTTTCAAGCTGGTGATTGTGCGCGCGAGCTGCCTTTTTCGACGACGGAGGGGCGGCGTCCGAAGCTCCTGAGTCTGTTTGGGCACTGACGTATGGAGCTGCACCCAGTGCGGCGGCTGCGAGAAGGGTGATCGTGATTGTTTTCAGCGTCGTCATTAGAGCGTCCTCGAAGAAGTGGAGAATGAAAACTGCGTGAAACAGCCAGCATCGACATTGTGGTTGCAATACGCGCGTATCTCATGAGATCTCTCCGTTATGGCATCAGATTCGGTTCTCTCGGGGCAACCTGATTGAAGAGCCAGCAGACGGGGGATAGGAGCGAGAATGAGAATACTCCAAAGAAAAAAAGAATGCTTTTTTAGTGAGCAGTACTCGCAATAAAACATTCATCTTGTCAGAGACGCGCGCGGGGGGAAACACATCATGCGGTACTCACTTCGCAAGCCGGATTGCGTTACCCAGTAACGGCAGCAGATTCGACGACTCATATGCAACGACTGTATACGGCTATCACGGGTTTGGGAACAGTCAAATCGGTGCATGAGTCGATCATCGAAGATTTCGCTGCTTTTTAGTCTGTCGTATGACGACTATATGACTTGCCTCGGCAGACGAGCCGTTTGGAAAGTGCCGGCACGTCACGCTGAAAACTGTTGTGCGCCCATCCAGACGGCCATACCTCGCGTGAAATGGCGGGAAAAGACGGACCGAGGCGCGAAACAATGGCGAAAAAATATTTGGCTTCGGCTGTAACCGCGTGCCCACCATTGACGAACTACAAAGGGAGCGGGCTGTTTGCCGCGCCGCTTCGGCGGTTGTACTTTGCTAACGTTCGTTATGAGGCTATTGCGCATGGGTACTGTCCGCCAGTTGTTTCGTCTCACTGATCCTGCCTGGCTGAGAGACGAATTGGGCCTGCTTCGATGGGCGCCGCTGCCCTTGCGGCTGATCGTCGGTTACGGATTCATGGAGCACGGCTATGCAAAGATCGTCAAGCACCCGGAGGTATTCGCAGGCATTTTGCACGCGATCGGTGTGCCGGCGCCGCACTTCATGGCGTGGGCCACAATCGTGATCGAACTGGTGGGTGGCTTTGCGGTGATCGCCGGTGCGTTCGTATCGCTCGTCAGTCTGCCGATGATCGCGGTGCTGCTTGTCGCGGCAGTGACGGTACATCTTCCGTACGGTTTCTCGTCAATCAAGCTGCTTGCAGTGACGCCGGCCGGCGCGCAGTTTGGTCCGCCGGGCTATGAGACGGATCTTCTGTATATCGCGGGTCTTGTCGCGCTGGTGTT
Source organism: Paraburkholderia sp. (assembly GCF_036488795.1). Classification (GTDB taxonomy): domain Bacteria; phylum Pseudomonadota; class Gammaproteobacteria; order Burkholderiales; family Burkholderiaceae; genus Paraburkholderia. Next base: position 62,916 of record NZ_DASXHA010000061.1, on the reverse strand, counting down.
CGGTGGATCGGGACCGTTGGCAATCGATGGCTGGCGTGGCCGCATGAGACGCATGCGGCGCTCGTGAGCGCACTCGGTGAAAGCCGCCGTACGGCAGGGTCGTGGATCCGGCAGACCGGCGGCGCGCAAGGCAATCTGGAAGGACGATGGCGCTCGACGACGACAGGGTGGAGCAGGCTTCTGGGAGCGCCGTGATACGCGCCACAAAGACTGGACAGATGCGCCCTGTCGAGCTGCGTCTGCGGGGCTTGCTGATCCGTTCGCTGGACGGCGACGCGGCATCGTATCGCGCATTTCTGCAGGATCTGACCGGACATCTGCGGGCATTGCTACGCAAACGCCTGCACCACCTGCCGCACGATATCGAAGACGTGGTGCAGGAAATTCTGCTCGCGGTGCATAACGCACGCCACAGCTGGCGCCCCGACGAACCCTTGACCGCGTGGCTTAACGCAATTGCGCGCTACAAGCTTGCGGATTACCTGCGGGCACGATCGCGTCGTGAGGCCTTGCAGGATCCATTCGATGACGAAGCGGAGATCTTTGCGGTGTCGGATACGGAACCCGCCGAGGCAAGCCGCGATGTGCACAAGCTGCTCGACCAGTTGCCTGACCGGCAGCGTCTGCCGATCGTCCATACGAAGCTGGAAGGATTGTCCGTCGAGGAAACGTCGCGTTTGACGGGGTTATCGGAGTCGGCGGTGAAGGTTGGCGTGCATCGCGGGCTTAGGGCATTGGCATTGAAGATTCGGGGGACCTCCGGATGAAAACAGACGATCTGATTTCAATGCTCTCAACAGGCGTTGCACCTGTTGAGCGGCATGTCGCTGCGAAGCGTCTGGGCCGCGCGCTCGTGTTCGGCGTACTGGGCGCGCTCGCGATCGTGATCCTCGGTTATGGTGTGCGGCATGACATTAGCGTGCTGATGCGCGCGCCTCTCTTCTGGGTAAAGCTTGCGTGGCCGGCATGTCTCGCCGTTGCCGCGCTTGCGGCCGCCGCGCGTCTCGCTCGGCCTGGCATCGAAATCGGTGGCTGGTGGGCTGGTCTCGCGGCGCCCGTGGCGCTCGTGTGGCTCGCCGCGCTATTGCTGCTCTGGCTCGCTCCGCCGGGCACGCGCGAACATCTGCTGATGGGTCGCACATGGCGCTCGTGCTCTTTCAACATCGCGCTGATTTCGTTACCGGCGTTCGTGGCCGTGATGTGGGCAGCACGCGGCCTCGCACCGACCCGACTTCGGTTAGCGGGCGCGGTAGCCGGACTCGTGGCGGCAACCATCGGTGCGCTTGCCTACAGTCTTCGATGTCCGGAAATGAGCGTGCCGTTCTGGGCGACATGGTATGTGATCGGGATGTCGATTCCGACAGCCGCTGGGGCCCTGCTAGGTCCGAGTGTGCTTCGGTGGTGAGCCGCGAGGCTCGACGCTTCGCTTTGTTGAGATGGACACGAGGCAAGTGATGCGTTCGTGCATGGAGCGAGGCGGGCGGTTTTTGCCTGGTATCACGTCTGAAACGAAGGAGCGACCAGAATTTGTGGGGTGCGGTCTAACGTCAACAGGCGGGCAAGCAGCATTGAACTGCGCGACGACTGGCTATGTACCGGCGCTCATACCTGATATGAGTCCGTGGGGGCACATTGGAAACCTGTGTAATAAATATATACTGGTTTCAATGCTGGATGTCCCGGCGCGAGGAGACAAGAGTGGATTCAATCAAAGCTTGCGTGTTCGATGCCTACGGAACCTTGTTCGATGTGCACTCCGCTGTGATGAAACATGCCGACGAGGTGGGGCAGCACGCTGAGGCACTGTCGACTGTGTGGCGTCAGCGGCAACTTGAGTATTCGTGGACGCGTACCCTGATGAACCGATACGTCGACTTCTGGGTGTTGACGGGCGAAGCCTTGGACTTCGCGCTCCGGAGCTACCAGCTGGAGGGTCGCGCGGAGTTGAAGAAGACGCTGATGAACGCCTATTTTGAGTTGAGCGCGTATGAGGACGCGGCAGAAACCCTGCGAAGACTCAGAGAGATGGGGAAGAAGGTAGCGATACTGTCAAACGGTAATGATGCCATGCTGCGAGCGGCTGTCAGTGCTGCGGGCATAGCAACTGTGCTCGATGCGTGTCTTTCGGTCGACGAGTTGAGGATTTATAAACCAGACCCGCGGGTGTATCAGTTCGCTTGTGATCGTCTGGGTGTACTGCCCAATCAAATCTGCTTCGTTTCTTCGAACGCTTGGGACCTCGGTGGGGCCGCCACATCTGGTTTCAACGCGGTACGTGTCAATCGTCAGAATGGCCCACTCGAGTATGAATTTGCACCGTTGCGCGGACAGGTTCATGCATTGGCCGAGCTTCCTGCATTGCTCGCGGCCTGGTGACGAATCGGTGACCGGATGTAGAGGGAACACGTGCGGCGCGACTTCACCTGTATGGATTCTGAAAAACTGTGCTTCCAGTAGACAGCAAATCTGGTGCGGGTTTTTGTTGAAAGCCCGGTTCTTTGAGGTGGAGACCCGCGCATCCAGGGCGGGTGACGTCGTGCCGCTCCCGTGATTTTCGTGCCGCGTGCGATCCAGTGAACGGGGCCCCGAATGCCTAAAAAGCCTTGTGAAGCTTGGGTTTTCGGGGCGACACGGTGGATCTGGTCAGCGTCGAAATACGCACAGCCGCTGTCTTATACAACAAAGCGACGAGAAATTCCAGCACGCAGCCTCGCCGCCGTGGATGGAAAAGGACCGCCAGTTTGTGTAACCAATAAAACTGACATTGACAAGTTACCGGAGCGGACTAGGATAGAGCCTGCAAGTGGCGCTTCAGTCAACCCAATTTGTGTGATCTAAAGGAGCTTAATCATGACGACAACCAACGGTGTGCCGGCGGTATCGGTGAAACGTATTGAAGCAGACGGTGTGGATGTTTTCTACCGCGAGGCAGGGGCGAAGGACGCGCCGGTTGTGCTGCTTTTGCATGGCTTTCCGTCATCGTCGCACATGTATCGTGATCTGATGCCGCGACTTGCCGACAGCTACCGTGTCATCGCTCCGGACCTGCCGGGGTTCGGATTCACGAACGTCCCGGCGGCGCGCGGCTATCAGTACACCTTTGATGCGTTGGCAGAAACGATCGCGGCATTCGTGGATAAGCTGGAGCTGACCAGGTACGCAATCTATGTGTTCGACTATGGCGCGCCGACGGGTTTTCGTCTGGCAGTCAAGCACCCGGAGCGGGTATCGGCATTGATTTCCCAAAACGGCAATGCGTATGAAGAAGGCCTGGGGGACGCATGGGATCCTATCCGCAAGTATTGGGCCGACCCGTCTGCGGCGAATCGAAAGGTTGTCCATGATGCGATTCTGAATTTCGAAGGCACCAGATTTCAGTATGTGCATGGTGTAGCGAATCCAGACTCCATCGCGCCAGAGTCGTACACGCTGGATGCGGCGCTACTTGAACGCGCCGGTCAGAAGGACATTCAGCTTGATCTGTTTCTCGACTACGCGTCGAATCTAAAGTTGTACCCGACCTTCCAGAAGTTCTTCCGTGAAGCAAAGCCGCCAACCTTGGCGATCTGGGGGAAAAACGATCCATTCTTTATTCCTCCGGGCGCCGAAGCCTATCGTCGCGATGTTCCGGATGCCGTTGTCACAATGCTCGACACGGGACATTTCGCGCTGGAGACACACGTGGAAGAGATTGCGTCGGCAATCAAAGAGTTTCTTGGCAAAAACCTGAGCCGGTAAGAGTCATCGGCGCAGTGTCGTTTGCCCTGTGTTTGGGCTTCGTGATAACGCCTGGTATTGGAGGTACGTTGTGAAAGCAGTCGTCCTGGATGGTTTTGGTGGTCTTGACGTATTGGTGTTCAAGGACATTCCGAAGCCCGAACCAAAAGAGGGAAGCGTCGTAATCAGGATCAAGGCGTTCGGTATTAACCATGCCGAGATGCATATGCGTCGTGGCGAATGGGCAGAGGCGGCTCCAGTTAGCGGCATCGAGTGCGTCGGCATTGTCGATTCCTGCCCGGGCGGTGAATTTGCTGTCGGCGCGAAGGTTGCGGCGCTCATGGGCGGTCTTGGCCGGACGATCAATGGCAGCTACGCAGAATACACACGTGCCCCGGTATCCAATGTTGCGGCAATTGAGTCGGATCTGCCGTGGGCGGAGCTGGCAGCAATTCCGGAAACGTATTCGACCGCGTGGACGTGCCTGTTCCGCAACCTGAAGATTCAGCGTGGTCAGACGATCGTTATCCGCGGAGCCACCTCGTCGTTCGGTTTGGCCGCCGTCAACATGGCCGTCAATGCAGGGCTGACCGTCATCGCGACGGCGCGCAATGAGGCACGGTTCGAAAAGCTGAAGGCACTCGGTGTGAGCCGCAGTGAAATCGAAAGTCCAGACCTGTCATCGCGGATTGCAGAACGCAAGCAAATAGATGCGGTGCTGGATCTGGTAGGTAACAGCACGGTGCTCGACTCGCTCGCCATGGTGCGTCGCGACGGCAAAGTGTGTCTCGCGGGTTGGCTTGGCGGCCTTGCGCCAATCGCCGACTTCAATCCACTGCTTCAAATGCCCAGTGGGGTCGACTTTACGTTTTTTGGGAGTTTCGTATTTGGCACGCCAGGGTTTCCGTTGTCCGATGTTCCGTTGCAATCCATTGCGGCCGACATTGCCGCCGGGAAGTATTCGGCGGCACCGTCGCGCATCTTTCGTTTCGATGAGATTCGTGAAGCACACCGTGTAATGGAGGCAAACGAAGCGAACGGAAAGATGGTGGTGGTGCACGCGGAATAAGCGCGAGTTGGGGCGAAGCGTCGCCGATCAGTCGCTGGCATAAAGCCCTACCCGGAAGATCGCGGGTAGGGCTTTTTTTATTTCGGACTTCGCATCCGCACATCGCGCGGCATAGACGTCAACACGAATCCGGCTTGATCCCGAATGATACTTTTTAGTCTTAGATTGAGAAGCATGGTACTCAACAGGAACATTTCCGGCGCCTAAAGTAGAGACTCCTAACCACCACTGAAGGAATTGAACATGAGCCGGATCGCTATCCCCGCTATTGCCACCGCCACTGGCGCCACCGCCGAGGTATATGCCCAGGTCAGGAAGATCGCAGGCGGCGGCGTGCCTAACCTGTTCGCTGCATTGGGACATCTCGCCCCGGCCACTCTGGCGGCAGCGCTAAACGCCGAAGGCGCCTTGGCGTCGAGCAGCCTGAGCAAGCAGGATCTGGAAACCATCAAGCTACTCGTAAGCGAGCAAACCGGCTGTGATTACTGCGTGGCTGCACACGTGATGCTTGGCAAGATGACCGGACTGCCGGCAACCGCTCTGCGCGCGATTCGTGCTGGCCAGCCCACCGGCGATGTAAAGCGCGATGCCCTGGTGCACTTCGTCTTGAATCTGCAAAAGACAAGCGGCACCATCAGCGAGAGCGAATTTGCCGCCATTCGCGCTGCAGGCTACACGGAAACGCAACTGGCCGAGATTTCGCTGGCGATCGCCATGACGATCTTTACGAACACCTTTAATCGCATTAACGACACCGATGTCGACATGCCGCCGGCTGACTGACAGCAATGCGGATTAGCGCGTGCGTTACAGCGTAACGCGCGCGCTTGCGCTAAACCTTTCGGCAGACATGAAGTGCGATCATTAAGCAGTGGATGTGCCTCTTAGTCAAATTGGAGAACGTTATGTCTCAAGTTGAACATCTCGATACGCTGATCCTTGGTAGCGGCCAGGGCGGCAAACGTCTGGCATGGCACCTGGGCCACTCGGGCCAGCGTGTCGCTGTAGTCGAGCGGCAATGGGTGGGCGGCTCATGTCCAGCGGTGGCCTGTCTTCCCAGCAAGAACGAGATCTGGAGTGCACGAATTGCTTATTTGACCCGACATGCTGCGGGCTTCGGCACAATCACGGGGCCGCTTGCGATAGACATGTCGAAAGTTCGCGACCGCAAGATCGACATGATTGAGCGTGAGGTGGCGCTGCACCTTAAGGCGTATGCCGCAAGCGGCGCTGAACTGATCATGGGCAGCGGCCGGTTCATCGGGCCGAAAACGATGGAAGTGCAACTCAATGATGGCGGCACGCGCACGCTGAGCGCAGACCAGGTAGTCGTGAACGTCGGAACGCACGCGGCGATACCTGATGTTCCCGGACTGCGCGACGCTCAACCGCTCACTCACATTGGCGCGCTGGAACTCGACTATGCGCCGGCACATCTCGTGGTGCTCGGCGGGGGTTATATCGGCATCGAGATGGCACAGGCGTACCGCCGCTTTGGCAGTCGAGTGACAGTCATCGAGCACAACGAACGGCTGATGAGTCGGGAAGACGCCGATGTGAGCGATGAGGTTCTTCGAATTCTGAACGCCGAAGGCATCGACGTCATTTTGAGCGCCGAAACGGTAAAGGTGGCGGGCCGCTCCGGAACGGGCGTCAGCATCGTCCTTCGTACCGCTTCGGGCGAGCAGGTGATTGAAGGCAGCGACATCCTTGTTTCGGCAGGGCGGGTTCCGAATACGGCCGGCATCGGGCTGGAGGCAGCGGGTATTGAACTGGACGAACGAGGGTACATTCGTGTGAACGAGCGGCTCCAGGCGGCGACGCCTGGCGTCTGGGCGATCGGCGAGGCGGCCGGTAGCCCGCACTTCACCCATGTATCGGTCGACGACTTCAGGATCGTGCGGGACAACATGGCCGGCGGAAATCGCACGACCAGCGACCGATTGATTCCATACACGATGTTCAGCGATCCGCCGCTGGCCCACGTAGGGCTCAGTGAAAGCGAGGCGCACCGAAAAAATATCGCCATCCGGGTGGCGAAGGTACCCATGACCAATGTGTTGCGAACTTTCGCCACCGACGAGACCCAAGGCTTCATGAAGGCAATCATCGGTGCAGACGACGACCGGATTCTGGGTTTCACAATGATCGGCGCCGAAGCGGGCGAGGTGATGACCACCGTGCAGACGGCGATGCTGGCGGGTATGCCGTATCAAACCCTGCGCGACGCGGTGATTTCGCACCTGACATACGCCGAAGGGCTTGGCGCGGTTTTGTCGAACGTGCCAGCTTTGCCGGCGAAGTAACGCCGCTAAAGCGTCTGACGTGCGCTTGATCTCCACCTTTAGCCGGTTGTCCGGGTTGGCAATCGAAGCAGGTGGGGGTCAGCACCGCGACGAGAATTCCCCAGAGTCGTACCCAACCGAATCGACCTCACGGTTTTCTGGCTGAATCGCGGCCGGCAAACGCACAAGCCGATGTGACGCGCGTTTTTCTTCGCGCCGAACACGCGAGTAGTGAGTTCCGCAGCCGGCCAACCTGGATATCCTTCCAAGCTTCTTGCGCTTACGCTAAGGGAGGCATACGGCGGAGTACTGCAGGCTGCGGGCTGAAAATTAGCAAGATCATTCATTCATGGCACTTTCAAACTCTGAACGGCAGAGGCGCTATCGCAAGCGGCGTCTTGGACTGGGAGGTAAGCACGAGCGCATCACCTGCCTGGTAACCATCTCGACGAAGCGAAGCGTCGAACGTCTCGCCTATCACTTCGGCTGCACGATCACTGACATGATCGAACGATTAATAAAAGAGAAAACCGCAAACGTACTTAGTGAGCTAGACGCGGAAGGGGAGTACAGATTCTTTGCACAGGGAGCGTCCACGGAAGACGCTTAGGCGCATCAGCAGGGGCATACAACATCCAGACGAGCCGTTTGCCCAGGATGTTTCGTCGGACAATACCGACACGGTTAGAGTACCGGCGGACTACGTGAGCGGCTCCGGGAAGTCGGAGGCAACAGGAATCAACCTGTCATTGAAGGCGCAACTGCAGGAGGCATATCATGGCTCGATTGGAGCCGTGTGCACGCCAGCACATGAACACCATAGCCGTGGACCGAACTTGTTCAACCAACGATGTCGTTACCCGGACCTGCCTATGAAAAATAACCTCGACCATCAGCTTCGATTGTTTCTGGAAATCGCCAACAGCAAGTCACTGTCGGCCGCAGCAGAGACGCTGTCCCTGACGCAATCGGGGTTGAGCAGGCAACTGGCAAGCCTGGAGGAATATATCGGTCAACCGGTGTTCTTGAGACACGGCAGAGGAGTGCACCTCACAGAAGCGGGCCAGAAGCTGCTGGAGGCGGCGAGTTCCGCGTACCAGCTGGTCGACAACACGATTATCCAGTTGCGTAACCAGCATGGAGTCACGGACGGCAGCGTTCACGTGGCGACCATCCATACTTTGAGCTATTACTTCATGGCCGAAGTCGTCGCCAAATTCATGGCGCAGAGACCCAATGCGAGCGTCGCCCTGCTTGGGCGTAGCTCCCCAGGGGTTGTTGAGCTTGTTGAGGCGGGAAGGGCGGAAATAGGCTTCGTATACGACGCAGCCGTTGCGTCTGATGACCTGAACATCACGCCCCTTTTTGAGGAGGACATGTGCCTCGTCGTACACGAGAATTCGAAATTCGCGTCCAGTGGTAGCGTCGACCTGCGGGTGGATATGCCACCCCTTATCGTGTTTCCGGCGGGCTATGCACTTCGGCGCATGCTGCACACCAGGGACTTTGACGCAAAGGTCGCGGCGGAAGTCGAGACGGTGGATGCAATGCTCAAGCTCGTCTCTTTGACCAATGGGCAGTGCATATTGCCGAACCTGATTCCGGCGAAGTTGCTTCAGGAATACCAGCTAATCCGGATAAAAATCGAGCAACCGATGATGCGTCGGCGCATCGTCGCGATTACGCGGCGCGGCCGACCGCTTTCGGCGATGACAGCGCTGATGCTCGACATCGCGCGTGAAAGCGCTTCGAAAGCTGATGGCCGGTCATACCTGCTATGAACGCTTGTTCATAGCTCTTGCGGTCAACTTCTTCGATACTAGATTCAACGCGACGGGGAAACCGGGTAACACGCGACGCAGGTAGCGTGAAAAGCGGGAGACCGTTGGAGCCGGCGGTGCGATACAAGCAATGGTAATTAGAAGTACAGACAAAACCTTACTGGCGAGTGTCAACAGATCAGATCGCTGCGCAAGCTGCAAGAAAGAGAGAGATTTGATTCTGTGAACACGAGCGGATCGAGGGGCGGCAGGTGCCGCGCGTCAATTGAAAACTCATCAGGAGGTATTCGAAATGGCTAACAAAGTCGCGATCGTTACCGGTGCAAGCCGCGGGATTGGCCGTGCGACTGCTATCAGGTTGGCGCGAGATTTCAAAGGGGTGGTGGTGCTGGCACGCAGCGCAGACCTTCTGAAGGAAACCGCGGCGGAGGTTCGATCGGCAGGGGCGGAGCCGTTGGAGTTGGGTTTGGACCTGCGTGAACCTGAGGCTGCGAAGACAGCGGTGTCACGAACACTCGAGAAGTTTGGACGGATCGACGCCGTGGTGAACATTGCAGGCGCGGTGCCACAAATTGACGTATTGGAGATGACGGACGAGCAGTGGGACGACGGATTCGCGCTGAAATTGCATGGTGCGAGGCGCCTGGCGATTCATGCATGGGACTCACTGAAGGCATCGAATGGATCGGTGCTATTCACATCCGGAAATTCGGCGCAAGCACCGAAATCGGCATTTGCAGCAGTGGCGACTGTGAACGCGGCAATCGTGGCAATGGCAAAGGCGTTTGCGGATCGGGGCATCACGGACCGCGTTCAGGTGAACAGTCTGCTACCTGGTCCGGTGATGACGGGGCGCCGCAGGTCATACATGGAGAAGTACGCTCCAGCGCACGGTATGACCGTGGAGGAAGCTCTGGAAAAATTTCCGGCCCAGGTCGGGATCACGCGATACGGCGAACCCGAAGACATCGCAGAGTTCATGGCCTTTGTATTGTCCCCGGCCGGCCGGTGGATCGTGGGCTCGACACTCCGGATGGATGGCGGCGAGATTAAGGGCGTTTAAATCTGCGGGCGGCCGCTTTGGCTCAAAGAGCTTATGCAACGTCTGTTGGCGGTCTCGAACCTGTGGCGTATCGGCCAGATAGACGCCCCGAGATTGCTGAAGCGAATATTGGAGAAACAGGAATGAAAGGGTCGGTCTTCGCAGAGCGGTTCGTATTGCCGGCAAGCTTAAACAACTGGGCGCACTAAAGCAGTGACAACGGCGGATTAGGCTTAACTTTCTCGGACTCGATGAGGATTGGACATGAACTTTTTTACTAACGGTGCAACGGTAGTGTTGGCGCATGGTGCGTGGGCGGACGGCTCGAGCTGGAGCAAGGTCATTTTGCCGTTGGTTCAGGCCGGTCTGAGGGTGGTGTGCGCCCCTTTGCCGTTGACATCGTGGCGCGACGACGTAGGGGTGGTGGAGGGGATCGTCGACGAGGCAAGGGGTCCCGTGATTCTGGTGGGACATGCATATGGCGGCGCGGTCATTAGCGGCGTGCTCTCGGACAAAGTGAAGTCGCTGGTGTTTGTTGCTGCGCTGGCGCCAGACGAGGGGGAAACCGTTGCCGATGTGTTCTATCGTGACGAAAAGCATCACGATTCACCAGCGCTTGCGCCGGACGCGAAAGGGTTCATCTGGATGCCGGACAAGGGATTCGCCATGGCGGTTTCTCATCTGGCGTCCGCGGAAGAGAATGTGGTCGGTGCGGCTGTGCAACGACCGATTTCGGTGCATTGCATTCAGGAAAAAGTCGGTCGTCCGGCGTGGAGGAACACCCCAAGCTGGTACCTGCTTGCAGAGGAAGACCGCATGATCAATCCAGTCACCCAGCGCTTCATGGCAGAACGCATGGGGGCGCAAGTGCGATCGCACGCAGTTGACCATAGTCCGGCTATTACATCCGCGAACACAGTTGTGGACGTCATTCTCGAGGCGGCCAACGCAACCGCGACGGTGTAGGCGGATGGACCAACGGCATTGAGTTGCCATCAGTCACGAGTCGGCTTGCTCGCGTCCGCAACGTGGGTGGCGCGGTCACTGGCTCAACAGGCGCGAATATTCGTGTTTAGGGAAATGGAGGCTTTGATGGAGTTGCGAGCCAGGCAATATTTCAATGACCGGGCAACCCGGGAGATGAAAGAAAACCTGAAACCGAAGGAGCGCACGCTTCAGGAGAAACTGGCCTACGCATGCCGTATCCTGGCAATGACAGGTCAGGAGGCAGGTCTCGCCGGGCAGATTACCGCGCGCTCGGACAAACCGAAATGCTATTGGACGCTGCGTTTTGGGTTGGGTTTTGACGAGGCGACGCCCGATGACTTCATTGAAGTCGATGCAGATCTGAACACGATCAGCGGGAAGGGCATGGCAAATCCGGCAACACGTTTTCACTTGTGGGTGTACGAAGCGCGTCCGAAACGACAGGCCATCATTCACACGCATTCGCCGTATGTTTCGGCACTGGTTGCCGCGCGGCAACCGTTGGTCATTGCGCAAATGGATATGACTCCGCTACATAACGACTGCGCATTTCTGGCTGATTGGCCGGGCGTGCCGATCGCTGACGAGGAGGGCGTGATTATTTCGGCAGCGTTGGGAGACAAGCGCTGCATTTTGCTGGCGCACCATGGTCAGTTGACGACGGGCGCCTATGTGGAGGAAGCCACCTATCTGGCCGTGTACCTGGAGCGGGCCGCGAAGATGCAGATTCGGGCGCGCGTATTTGGACCCGTTACGCCGGTCCCAGACGAATTGGCTGCTGAGGCGCACGACTATCTGCTCAAGCCGTCAATCGTAAAAGGTACGTTTGACTATTGGTGCAGACAGACGGACCGTTCGCTGTAAGATTGATTCGTGAAGGGCTGCTTTCCATGCACCGGCTGTTGGCCTGACTGGAGGCTCGGTTGCAATGATTGCAATTGCTCTGTCGCTTCAGCCACGTTCTGCATGGCTAGCGAACGAGGGGAGCATCGGCCGCCAGCGCTTTGGCCCTGCGGCTGTTGAAACCCCAGTGCTACTGATCCATGGCGTCTTTTTGGCGCTCGCGAAACTTCGCCACTTTGTGGCGATTTCCGCAAAGAGCCATGCTGCACCAGCGCCGACGATGTGCCTTTGTACGATCATAAAACCACAGCACGCAATCTTCCGCTTCGCACTTTCGGACCAGGTCAAAATCGCCCGTCGCCAGTAGCTCTGCCGCTGCCTCGGCGACCTGCATCAACAACTGTTCGGGCGTGTCCTTCTCGTGCTCGTGCCGCACTTCCAGCGTCCCATCCGGCCGGCGCACCAGCTCAACCCGGTACCGCCCGCGCATCAGGTAAGCGTTCAGCGCATTGATATCAACCTTCTTACCGGACTTGCGCTGCATGACAAGTCTGCGTATCACCTCACGCAAAGCTTGCGCTGTGTCTGCCAACACTTCACGCTTGCAGGATGGCTGATCGCCTGTTTCGAGATACCCCATCGCTTTCAGCCAGTCGACCACATCTTTATTCTTTTGCAGATATTCGTGCGGCCCGTCTGCGCCTTGCGCGACTGTGTTCATGAAATCAAGCGCGGGATCATCGGCAAGCATCAGAAACTCTGGGGCAGGCATCAGACGTTCTCCAGTAACCGGGAACGCAGTGTAACCTATAAGAATGTGCTTGACAAGTTACGCGTACGGTGAGCCTTCTCCCGGGTTTTGTAACCGGTATTCGCAATATACAACAGTCGGCACGAATTTTCTGTCGCGGTAAAAGTCATACGATTCGAGCGTGGTGCCGAGCTGGCAGTTGACCTTGTGGACTGGAGGGGAAAGCCAGACTACGTCGCAGCGAACTCCACAATCAATTTCCCAAGGGCTTGTGGCGCATCCTCCGGCAAGAAGTGCCCGGCATCTTCAATGACTTCGAGTCGCGCGTCCTGCATGGCGTCTGCCAGCTTCCTTCCATATGACAAAGGCTGAAACTCGTCCTGCGCTCCCCACGCGACAAGGGTGGGTATAGCCAGTTGCTCAATTTCTGCTGTCCGCTGAACCAGCTCTTCACTGCGGAGGGCGCGGGCAGCTCTAAGGTAGGCTTTCCGTCCTGCCGGACCCGCGAATGGACGCTCATACTCGGCAATCAATTCGGGTGTCACTTTCGATTTTTGAACCATGCCTCGCTGGAAGCCCTTCGCGAGGCCTTTCTTCAGGTCGAATTCTTCGGCGCCGAGTATCTAGTCCCAGACTGGCTCCTTGAGCCGGGCGATCCCGGGTTCGGGAAACGAGTCGTATGCGATCGTATCGACAAGGACCAGTTTTCGAACCATCCGGGGCCGATTTGCGGCGAGTAACTGTGCGACACCGCCGCCGATGTCGTGGCCGACGACTATGCCGGATTCCCAGTCAAGCTGTCCCAGCGCTTGCTCGATCAGTTGCGCCTGATTCGCGATTCCAAGGTCCACATCTGCGGGTTTTGATGATGCCCCGTACCCAAGCAGGTCAAACGCGACCCAGCCAAGCCTGGCGTCCGTAAGGCCGGTCGCCACGTTTCGCCATAAGTACTTGCTAGTCGGGATTCCATGAATGAAGACTATCGAAGCACGGTCCCCACTGCTGGCGTATGCGAGCCGTTGACCATCGACCTCAAGGAATCTCTCTGATCCGTGCGCCATAGTCGAGTGCCTCCCTCTTCACTGTCTGCATGCTCATCGCGAAGCTTCCTTGCACTACCGGAACAATCATAAGCGCGATTCGATTTGCCGGCATTTTCAGCGGCATTTTCAGCGGCATTTTGTCCACCAGGCGCGTTACGCATTATCCGGCCAGACCGGCGACTCAACCAGAAGTCTGAAGTCAGTCGCTCCGGGCGGAGGCGAGGTTGTCGTCCGGATCGATTCCGAGCATCAACAGGGTGTCACGTATCAGGTCATCCTCTGCAAGCGTTCTTTCAACGGACCCCGCCGGAAAATCGCCTGGGTTCTTCTTGCCTTTCGCCTTTCGGATAATGTCGACCGTCATGCAGAATGCCAAGGCTTCCAGGTGAGCAGGGTGCGCGTGAGATTTTGGGTTGGCGTCGTTGTGTTCCATGCTCGTATTACGGCGACGATTCGCTGAACTTTACCCCTGTCGCCGGTCCCTGCCAGCCTGGCCCGTCAGGTCAGCTGGTTTTTTCCCGCAAGAAAAGTGCGAACAAATTCGTGGTGCAGGAAGTGGACTGTGGCACAGCACGAACAACTCCTTATACGGGGCGGCTGTTTATGTAGCGCATGCCTGAAGCTAGAGTGAGGAGGTTCGCTGATAGGGCGGCAAGCCGGGGCAGCGACGCGATCTGTTGCCATGTAGTGGCGTTGCGCTCTACAACTGCGGACGTCACAAGGCAGTTGGCGCCGGATCCACTCTCTTGCAAAGGTGAAAACCTATGTTGACGCAGAAAACGAAAGACATCGTGAAGGCTACGGCTCCGGTGCTGGCAGAGCATGGATACCCGATCATCGCGCACTTTTATAAGCGGCTGTTCGAAGCGCATCCGGAACTGAAGAACGTGTTCAACATGGCGCATCAGGAGCAGGGCCAACAGCAGCAGGCACTCGCGCGCGCAGTGTACGCGTATGCAGAGAACATCGAGGACCCCGCAAGCCTGAGTGCGGTGCTGAAAAATATTGCCAACAAGCACGCGAGTCTGGGCGTGCGACCCGAGCAATATCCCGTTGTTGGCGAACACCTGCTGGGCGCAATCAAGGAAGTGCTGGGCGACGCCGCAACCGACGAGATCATCTCGGCGTGGGCGCAAGCTTACGGCAATCTCGCAGACATCCTGATGGGCATGGAATGCGAGTTGCGCGAGCATGCCGCGACGCAAACGGGAGGCTGGACCGGCTGGCGTACCTTTGTCGTGCGTGAGAAGTGCCCCGAAAGCAGCGTCATCACGTCCTTTGTTCTTGAGCCGGCCGACGGCGGGGCGGTAATGAACTTCGAGCCCGGGCAATACATCAGCATTGCGCTGAAGGTGCCGGCGTTGGATTTGCAGCAGATTCGCCAGTACAGCCTCTCAGATATGCCGAATGCGCGCAGCTATCGAATTTCGGTGAAGCGCGAGAGCGGTGGCACGCAACCACCAGGGTATGTCTCCAATCTTTTGCACGATCACGTGAAGGTTGGCGACGAGGTCAAACTGGCCGCGCCGTATGGCAATTTCCATATCGACGTGAACGCCGGGACGCCTATCGTACTGGTCAGCGGTGGGGTGGGGCTGACGCCGATGATCAGCATGCTTAAAGTGGCGATCAGGAACCCGGAACGGCGAGTGGTGTTCGTGCATGGCGCGCGCAATAGCGGGGTGCACGCAATGCGCGACCGGCTGCGCGAGACCGCAAAAACCTACGCGAATTTCGATCTGATCGTGTTCTACGATGCACCTCTGCCGCAGGATGTCGAGGGCACGGACTACGACTACGCCGGGTTCGTCGACGTCGCGTCGATCAAGGATTCAATTCTGTTGCCCAACGCCGATTACTACATCTGCGGTCCGGTGCCGTTCATGCGGATCCAGCATGATGCGTTGAAAGGTCTGGGCATCCATGAAGCACGCATTCACTATGAAGTGTTTGGACCGGACCTGTTCGCGGAGTAACACGCAACGGAAGCCGAGCATGCGTTGATAAGCTTGAGCGAATTTGTTTGCCGCTGCTCCGCGTGAGTTCTGACTGCAAGATGCCGAGGGCAGGGACATCATCAGGCCGCGTTGGCGTGCCCCATTTGGGGGCAGGCTTTCGGCGTTGAAAGCAGGGAGCATCGACTACGACATGAAAGAAAATTAATTTGACGTGTTGCGGTGCCGCAAGATTGGCCTATAATAGGGTTATTACCTAGGTAGTTCACCCTAGCTTCGAACAGGAGTTTGCCATGAGCGACATTACTACCACTTCAGCTTCCACCCTCAACAGCTTCTTTGCCCGCGTCGTAGCCGCGGCTCGCTATGCACTGCAACTGCATCTGCAAACGTGCGCAATCATTGCTGAATCGTATCGCCGCCCGAATTAAGCCACGGCGGCCGCAGGCCGCGAGAGGCGCGCTGCTCAGTGTCTGCACGATGCGTCCATGTCGTCTGCACCGGTCCATGCTGGCTGCGCCCGTCTGCAGCGGTGGCGCTTTCTTCTGTTGAATCGGCATCTGGCTGAGGGTATTGAAGCGCATCAGCGCGCACGGTTGGTCTCACCCCGCTTCATCTTTTCCTCTTCTCGCACACCGCGCCGCGTGTCCGGTGGAGCATGCCAGCATTCCTCTCCCGCATGCTGCCTCGTTGACTCTGCACGCGAGTACCGCGCCGCATCGCACCGCGCCGCTGCAATTGCACATCGGTCGTCAGCGCTTTCCTCCTCCCGATTGACCTACACTGAATGACTGGACAGTGCGTTGTCTGTTTGCCGGACGCGCGGTTCACGACGGATGCCATCCAGGCAACCCGGCTCTGACGACGAATGCGGAGTGTCACTATGGCCCAGCCCTGCATCATCTCGGTCGCGATCACAGGTTCGGTGCCGCGCAAGAAGGATAATCCGGCCGTGCCGGTCACGATTTCCGAGCAGGTCGAAAGTACTCACGAAGCTTATGAGGCTGGCGCGTCGCTGGTTCATCTGCACGTGCGCGACGAGCAGGAAAACTCCAGCTCCGATCGCACGAGCTTTGCGAAGCTTCAGGAAGGCATTCGCCGGCACTGCCCGGACATCATCATCCAGTTTTCGACGGGCGGACGCGGCCGCTCATTCGAGCAGCGCGGCGCCATGCTCGACCTGCGCCCGGATATGGCTTCGCTCGCGACAGGCTCGGTTAACTTTCCGACCACGGTTTATGAAAATCCACCGGACTTCGTCCGCTCGCTGGCAAAGATGATGCTCGATCACAGCGTCAAACCGGAAATCGAGGTTTTCGATCTGGCGATGCTCTACAGCACTGCGGATCTCGTCCAGCAAGGGCTGCTCAAATCGCCCGTGCATGTGCAGTTCGTGATGGGCGTGAAAAACGCGTTACCGGCGCGCCGCGAGATTCTCGAGTTCGAGGTAGAGCAGCTTAAAAGCTTGCTGCCGGATGCCACATGGGTCGCGGCGGGAATCGGGCGTCATCAGCTCGAGGTCAATCACTGGACGCTGCAGATGGGCGGCCACTGCCGCACCGGTCTCGAAGACAACGTGCGCTGGGACAAGGAGACGCTTGCCAGTAGCAATGCACAGCTGGTTGCGCGCGTGGCGACCTTATGCGGGGAGTACGGACGGCCGGTGGCCACGGCGGCGCAAGCGCGCGACCTGTTGAGGTTGCCTGCCGTCGCGGTTTAACGGCGCGACAGGTAGCTCGACATCTCTGCGGGTGATGCATCGTCTGTCACGCTACAGATCCAGCACCACCGTCGAAGCGTCGCCTGTACCCGTCTTCGCTGGTATCGCGCTGCAAATCAGCGCGTGCCCGGGTTCGATCGGCGCTTCGCACGGCACCGGGTAGCTGACGTTGCCGGATAGCAGCCGCGTCGAACAGGTGCCGCATACGCCGGAGCGGCACACGGACGGCGCGGTGACGCCATTTGCTTCGGCAAAATCCAGCAGGCTGCCGTCTTCCTTTGACCACAACGCCTCGCGCTGCGTCCGCATAAACACCACCTTGGTGGACTGTGCTGCGTCCTTGCGTACGGCAGCCGGTTGCACCGGCGCGGCGGCATCACCTTTTTCCCCACCACGTTTGACGCTTGCCGGTCCGAACGCCTCGAAGCGAATCCGTTCATCTGCGATGTTGAGCGCGCGCAGACCGTTATAGAGATCCTGCATGAACGCGCCAGGACCGCACAAATAGAAGTCGTAGTCGCCAAAGGGCAGCACGCGTTTCAGATAATCGATGTCGACGCGTCCTGTCGTACCCGACACATTGGCTTGCGCAGGACGGCTGTCGAGCAGATGCACCGACACATTTGCGTGCGCCCCGGCGGCAGCACGCAGTTGTTCCGCGAACGGATGCTCGCTGAATTCGCGTGCGCCGTGAATGAAGTAGATATGCTCGCGCGTTTGACCCTGCTCGGCTGTTTCGGCGAGCAAGCTGTTCAGCATGGCGATCATCGGCGTGATGCCAATGCCGGCTGACAGCAGCACCACCGGGCGCGGGCTTGCTTTGTCCAGGGTGAACGCGCCAGTGGGCGCCTTCGCTTCGATCTCCATACCGGCTTTGATCTGGTCGTGCAGCCACGCCGACGCTGCGCCTTCGCGCTTGACGGTAATCCGATAGTGCCGGCCGTGGTCCGCATCGGAGAGTGTGTAGGTCCGCAGCAACGGCGCGGCGAGACCGGGCACGTGCAAACGGATGGGCAGAAACTGGCCCGCTTCGAAATGCGGCAATGCTGAGCCATCTGCGGATTGCAGATAGAACGAGCGTGCCGAGGGCGTTTCATCGCGCACGTCGATCACTCTCAGCTTGCGCCATGGCGCGGGAGCAACGCTAGACGTTGTTCCCGGCCAGCTGCCCAGTTTCGCCAGCTGCGGCGCGTACTGCACAGCCGACCAGCGGAACGGCAGCGCACCTCGGCTACGGCGCACTCCACGCACATGAAACCGCAGGAGCCGCTCGGCGCCTTCGAACGACGCCAGTTCCGCACCTTCCCAGACGATCTCGGCATGCACGGCGAGGTAGAGCAGATCGCCGGTTTCGAAGTCGATCAGGAGCAGACCCGCACGCGGATCGAGTGTCAGGTTCCCGACGGTGTTGAAGAAGAGATTGCCGCTGAAATCAGGCACGGTGAGCGTGCCGTCGGCATCGACGCGAATGAAGCCGGGCGCGCCGCCACGATGCGACACGTCGGCGCCGCGCCCCATGCCGGCCTCGTTCGATGCATTGGCGCTGGCAATGAAAAAAGTGTCCGCGCGTGCGAGCAGCGCACGGTCTTCGTCGCTCAATGTCGTCGAGACAAGCGGTGCGGCATGTTGATCCACCGCTGCTTCGACAAATACAGGCGCGCGGCCCTGAATGTACTTCGCGCAGTTGCCGTAGCTTTGGCTGACGGCAACGGTCAGCGCGTTGTCGTCAATTGCGGTGACGACGCCGTTGACCCGATTGCGCCGCCGCGTGGCCGGCTGGATGCCAAGTCCGCCGACCAGCGCGCCGACCTTCCATGCACCCGCCAGGGGATCTCCCGCCAGACCGCGCCCGGCGATGCGTAGCGTGTGCTCATCGGGCGTCGAAACAAAACCCGGTGCACCGACCCGCAGCGACGCCCACGGCTGCCCGCTTTCGTCCACACCGCCGAGCACCATGAACGGCTGCTCCGCATAGAACTTGCGATGCTGCTCGGGCATGTAGTCGCGAATCCCGCGGCGGGCATCCACATCCATACGCTCACGCACACCCGCTCGCTCCTGGGCGGCCAGTTCGCCGGCATGAAAGGGCGATTCGACGGCGCGCCAGCCAGGCGGACGAGCAATAGCGGGAGTGGACATGATGGACTCGATAGCTCAACGGGATGATGAGCGGGCACTCGTCGCGATCTTACTCGGCGAGCAAACCGGCTTTGCTGGCAGGCATCGGCACGAAGCGCGGCAACGCTTCGACGCGCTTGAGCCACGCCCGCAGATGCGGATACGGTTCAAGCGAGACGCCGCCTTCGGGCGCATGCGCGATATACGAATGCGCGGCGACGTCGGCAATCGTCGGCGTGTCGCCCACTGCGAATGTTTTGTCGCGCATTTCGTTGTCGAGGACCTTGAACAGATCGGCGGCAATCTGTTGCGCAGCCGGCAGGTCGCGCGGCGCATCGAACAGCGTGACAAGACGCGCGGCGCATGGGCCGTACGCAATCTTGCCGGCAGCGAGCGCCAGCCAGCGCTGTACGGCCGCAGCGCCCAGCGGATCGTCCGGCAGCCACGACTTGTCGCCGTATTTGCGCGCGAGGTACACCAGAATCGCATTCGAATCGCTCAGCACGAGATCGCCGTCTTCGATCACCGGCACCTCACCGAACGGATTCAACGCAAGAAACTCGGGCGTGCGATTGTCGCCCGCCTTCATATTCAGTTCGACGACCGTGAACGGCAGGTCCAGCAGCGTCAGAAACAGTTTGACGCGATGACCGTGCCCGGACAACAGCGTGGTGTGCAGGCGAATCGGCTGGGCGGGCTTTGCAGAAGACATGTACGGCTCCGGATGCGAGTTGTTTATGAATCGGTTGCAGCAAGATTACGCCGCGCGGTAAGGCCTGAGAAGATGGATAATCGCGGTTACTCTATCCTCTCAAAGTGGACAATCGGATGGCTAGCGCAAGCGACGTGAACCTCAACCGGCTGGGGGTGTTTGTGGCGGTCGTGGAGGCCGGTTCATTGACGGCGGCGGCCGACCGGCTGGGCATTGCCAAGACCATGGTCAGTACCCACATGCAGAGGCTCGAAGCCGAAGTGGGCGCGAGCCTGCTGGTGCGCACCACGCGCCGGGTGAGCGTGACGGAGGCCGGTCGGTCTTTCTATGAAGCGAGCCGGCAGATCCTCAACGTGGCCGACGAGGCGCTCCTCGCGCTCGAAGGCGGCGGCACATTGCGCGGCACCTTGCGGGTGGCCACGCCGGTCGACTATGGCGCGATCGTGGTGGCGCCCGTACTTGTCGCGTTGCGGCAGCAGCATCCGGAGCTGCATATCGAACTGATGTCGAGCGATCGGCTGGTGAATCTCGTCGCCGAGGGCGTCGACGTTGCGATTCGCATCGGGCGGCTGGCGGATTCGAGTCATCACGCGGTGAAGATCGGCAGCTTTACGCGCTGGCTGGTCGCCAGTCCGGACTTCATCGCAAAGTGGGGTATGCCGTCCACGCTGGCGGCGGTCACAGCGCTACCGTTCGTCGGCAATGCCGTGTTGCCCAAACCGCTCGTCCTTCTGCTCGAAAGCAAGGGCGGCAGGAAGCAGACCGCGCGCTTTGGCACGGGCTTCCTGGCCGACACCGCAACCGGCTGCCGCGCGGCCACGCTGGCGGGGGGCGGGGTGGCCGCGCTGACGAATTTCTCGGTCGCCGAAGATGTGGAGGCAGGGCGGCTGGTGCGCCTGCTGCCGGACTGGGCTGCGCCGGCGGCAGGCATTCATGCGCTGTTTCCGTCGGCACGTTATCCGGCGCCAAAGGTGCGGGTGTTCGTGGATGCGCTCAAGGCGCATGTCGGTTCCGCGCACGCCTGACGGCAAGCGGGCACGTCGGCACATCGATGCCCGGCGCGCCTGCGTCGCCCATCCGTCTGAAGCGCGTCAACCGTTGCGAAACAGAAAGCTATATCCGTTGAGCGCCGGTACTCCGCCGAGGTGCGCATAGAGCACCTTGGAGCCCGCTGGAAACTCGCCAAGCCGCACCTTGTCGATCATGCCCGCCATCGACTTGCCTTCATACACCGGGTCCGTCAGCACGCCTTCCAGTCTGGCGCACAGACGGATCGCTTCCATCGTGCCTTCGTTGGGTAGACCATATTCGGGGCCGCCGTAGCGCTCGTCGAGAACAATATCCGTGGCGACGATATCGCGTCCCAGCTCGACCTTGCCAGCCGTTTGCTTCGCAATCCGGAATATCTGATCGCGGGTTTGTGCAGGTTTGGCCGACGCGTCGATGCCGATCACGCGGTCCGCGCGCCCATCGGCCGCGAAGCCGACCACCATGCCCGCTTGCGTGCTGCCCGTCACGGAGCACACGACGATATAGTCGAACCGGATACCCAGTTCGGCCTCCTGCTGCCGCACTTCCTCCGCAAAGCCCACAAAGCCCAAACCGCCTAACGGATGATCCGAACATCCCGCCGGAATGGCGTACGGTGTGCCGCCGGCCTCGCGCACGCTTTCGAGCGCGTCTTCCCAGCTCTTGCGAAAGCCGATGTCGAAACCATCTTCGACGAGGCGCACGTCCGCGCCCATGATGCGCGACATCTGAATGTTGCCGACACGGTCATACACCGCATCCGAGTAGTTCACCCAGTTTTCCTGCACGAGCACGCATTTCATGCCCAGATGCGCGGCGACCGCGGCCACCTGGCGCGTCTGATTCGACTGAATGCCGCCAATCGAAACCAGCGTGTCGCACCCTTGCGCCAACGCTTCGGGAATCAGGTATTCGAGCTTGCGGGTCTTGTTGCCGCCGAAGGCCAGACCGCTGTTGCAGTCTTCGCGCTTCGCGTACAACTCCACTTTGCCGCCCAGATGTTTGCTGAGGCGCGGCAACGCCTGAATGGGGGTGGGGCCGAACGTGAGCGAATGACGGGGGAATTTCTTCAGGTTCATGCGAGCCTCCAGTGGTAGAGAGTGTGCCGGCATCGAGTCGTGCCTCAACCATCAGCCCGCTTCGAGCGAGGCGCCGATGCTGCGGTGAAGAACATGGTAAGAAAGTTTCGAAGAAACAGGGTTGCGAAGATATTCACCAATTCTGGCTTTCCTGAAGCAGGTGGTATGTTTGAGTTACGTTTACTTCCTGGATCAGGTCATGCCCGCAAGAAAATTTCGTAGCCCTGCCGGGCAGGCACACCAGGCAGGCGTGCAGATCGATCGCGTCGATCGGGCCATCCTGCGACAGCTGCAGCGCGACGCGTCCATCTCGAACGTCGCGCTGGCGCACAAGGTGAATCTGAGCGCGCCCGCCTGTTTGCGGCGTGTCGAGCGGCTCAGGGAAATGGGGCTGATTCGTGGCGTGGTGGCGCTGCTGAACCCGAAGGCGCTGGACGCCGGCATGCTGGTGATGATCGGTGTGGTGCTGGATCGCTCAACGCCCGACTCTTTTGCCGACTTCGAAAAAGCCGCGCAAAAGGTCTCGGGTTGTATGGAGTGCCACGTCGTGACAGGTGAATTCGATTACTTCATGCTGGTGCGCACGAAAGACAGCGACAGCTTTAGTCGCCTTCACGCCGAACAATTGCTCTACCTGCCGGGCGTCCGGCAGATCCGCACGTTCGTGGTGTTGAAGGAAATTCTTTCGACGACGAGTTTTCCCGTCTAGCGTCACTGCCAGTCGGTCGACACATCATCGGGGTCGATCAGCGTGAGTCCCGACGACGGCAGCGGCAAGGCCGTTTTGTAGCGCACCTGCTTGAGCGCAAAGCTGGAGCGGATGTTCGACACGCCTGGGATTTTCGTCAGATGTTCGAGGATGAAGCGCTCCAGCGTTTGCATGTCCGGCATCACCACGCGCAGCAGATAGTCCGCGTCGCCCGTCATCAGATAGCACTCCATCACCTCGGGGCGCTCCGAGATGGCCTGTTCGAACCGCTGCAGCGCCTCTTCGACCTGTTTTTCCAGACTCACCTGAATGAACACGTTGATTCGCAGCCCAAGCGGTTCGGGGTTCAGCAACGTCACCTGCTGCTTGAAGAGACCGAGCTTTTCCAGCGCACGGACCCGGTTGAAGCAGGGCGTGGGCGACAGATTCACAGCGCGCGCCAGCTCGGAATTGGTGATGCGGGCGTTCTGCTGCAACTGGCTGAGAATCCCGATGTCAATGCGATCGAGCCGTTTCGGTGGCGTCGTCATGGTTGAAATATTCCGGATTTGAGGGTGTACACAGAATAAATACACTATCCGGATGGCGAACGGCAAGCAAATGAGAGCCTTATTTTGCGGTGAGGTGGGTAACATCTATTCACTCATTGATGAACCGAACGCCTCTTTGCGGGAGTGGTGCCATGACGGATCTGTCGAACGGTGCATTGCAGTTGCGATCCCTTGAACGCGGTCACGAAGATAGCGACCCCGAAGAAACTGCGGAATGGCTGGAGGCGCTGGACGCCGTCGTCGCGCACGTCGGCCGTGACCGGGCGCAGTACCTGTTCGACCGGCTCGCGGCACATGCGCTGGCGCTGGGTGTCGAATCGTCCCGCATGCGCGTCACGCCGTACGTCAATACGGTCGGCTTCGACGAACAGCCGCGTTACCCGGGCAATCTCGAACTGGAGGAGCGGCTTGGCGCCGCGTTGCGCTGGAATGCACTCGCCATGGTGGTGCGCGCAAACAAGGCGTACGGCGAACTCGGTGGACATATTGCGAGCTATGCGTCTGCCGCGGATCTGTTCGAAGTCGGCTTCAATCATTTCTTCCGGGCTTCGAATCCGCAGGCAGGCGAAGGTTCCGGCGGCGATCTCGTTTACTTCCAGCCGCACTCGTCGCCGGGCGTTTATGCGCGCGCCTACCTTGAAGGATTCCTTAACGAAGAGCATTTGCAGCACTATCGCCGAGAGATCGCGGGGCCGGGTTTGTGTTCGTATCCGCATCCTTGGCTGATGCCGGACTTCTGGCAATTTCCCACCGGATCGATGGGCATTGGTCCCATCAACTCGATTTATCAGGCGCGTTTCATGCGCTATTTGCAGAATCGCGGCCTCGCGCAGACCGAAGGCCGCAAGGTGTGGGGCTTTTTCGGTGACGGCGAAATGGACGAGCCCGAGTCGATCGGTGCCTTGTCGCTGGCGGCGCGCGAGGGGCTCGACAATCTCGTGTTCGTGATCAACTGCAACCTGCAACGGCTCGATGGTCCGGTGCGCAGCAATGGCCGCATCATCGACGAACTGGAAGCGCATTTTAACGGCGCGGGCTGGAACGTCATCAAGGTGGTGTGGGGTTCGGACTGGGACGCGCTGTTTGCGCGAGATCGAACCGGTGCATTGATGCGCGCCTTCGCTCACACGGTGGACGGCCAGTTTCAAACTTTCTCGGCAAACGACGGTGCCTACAACCGCGAGCGCTTCTTCGGCCAGAACCCGGAACTTGCCGCGCTTGCCGCTCAGCTGAGCGACGAGGAAATCGACCGTCTGCGGCGCGGCGGCCACGACGTGCGCAAGCTGCACGCAGCCTACGCGAAGGCACTTTCGCATCGCGGCCAGCCCACGGTGATTCTCGCGAAGACCATGAAGGGCTTTGGCTTGGGCACGTCCGGCCAGGGACGCATGACGACGCACCAGCAAAAGAAACTCGGTTTCGATGACCTGAAAGCGTTTCGCGATCGTTTCCGCTTGCCGCTCTCGGACGAGGACGTCGAGCAGGTGAAGTTTTACAAACCAGCAGAAGACAGCCCGGAAATGCAGTACCTGCATGCTCGCCGGGCGGCACTCGGGGGCTATCTGCCCAGAAGGCGGAGAGTCGCATCGAAGGGGCTGACCGTGCCTTCGATGCAGACCTGGGCGCAATTCGCGCTGGAGGCGGGCGGCCGTGAGATGTCCACGACAATGGCGCTCGTGCGCATGCTCACCGCATTGTTGAAGGACGCGCAGATCGGCCCGCGCGTGGTACCGATCGTCGCCGACGAGGCGCGTACCTTCGGCATGGCCAACATGTTCCGCCAGGTCGGCATCTATTCGCCGCTTGGGCAGCTGTATGAACCGGAGGATCTCGGTTCGATGCTGTACTACCGCGAAGACACCAAGGGGCAGATTCTTGAAGAGGGTATCTCGGAAGCAGGCGCGGTGTCGTCGTGGATCGCGGCGGCGACTTCGTACAGCGTGCACGATCTGCCTATGCTGCCGTTCTACATCTATTACTCGATGTTCGGGTTTCAGCGCATCGGCGACATCATCTGGGCTGCCGCGGATCAGCGCGCACGCGGGTTCCTGATTGGCGCGACCTCGGG
This sequence comes from Paraburkholderia sp., assembly GCF_036488795.1. Classification (GTDB taxonomy): domain Bacteria; phylum Pseudomonadota; class Gammaproteobacteria; order Burkholderiales; family Burkholderiaceae; genus Paraburkholderia. Next base: position 37,457 of record NZ_DASXHA010000061.1, on the reverse strand, counting down.
CAAGACGACCTTGGGCGGCGAGGGTTTGCAGCATCAGGATGGCGCGAGCCACCTGGCGGCATCGACGATTCCGAATTGCCGTGCTTACGATCCGGCATTTGCGTATGAAGTAGCGGCGATCCTCGACGAGGGCATGCGCGAGATGGTCGAGCGGCAGCGCGACGTGTTCTATTACGTGACGGTGATGAACGAAAACTACGCGCAGCCGTCGGCGCCGCAAGGCGATGCACAGGTTTTGCGCGAAGGGATTCTGAAGGGGATTTATCCGCTGTCTTCCGGATTGAAAGCAACGGCCCGCGTGCAATTGCTCGGCGCTGGCGCGATCCTTGGCGAAGTGCTCGCCGCACAGCGGATGTTGGCGGCCGATTGGGGCATCGAGGCTGCGGTGTGGAGCGTGACCAGCTTCACCGAATTGCAGCGCGACGGCATGGCCGCCGAGCGTGGCGCGCGTCTTGGTGAGGCAGCGGGCGAGCCGTATGTGACAACGGCGCTTGCGGCGTCGAAGGGGCCTGTGATCGCCGCAACCGATTACGTCCGCGCGGTGCCGGAACTGATTCGCGCCTACGTGCCGCGCCGTTACGTCACGCTGGGCACCGACGGCTTCGGGCGCAGCGATACGCGCGAGGCGCTGCGCGAATTCTTCGAAGTGGACCGCGCGTCGATTGTGATCGCCGCATTGAAGGCGCTGGCAGACGACGAGGAAATCGAAGCAGGCAGAGTGCGCGAAGCGCTGCAACGCTATGACAGACAAACGACGCAGTCCAGCGCCACGCCTTGGGAACGATGAAGAACTGCCAGGGTGCCGGGCATTGTTGCGCCGATCCGCCTGCGGCGATTTCGCCGCAGGCGGCCAGATGACGTTGATCCTGGCTACATTCTGATTGGCACGCTCACGGTAGAGACAACCATGCCGCGGTGTTGGCGGGCAACTGGCCCTTCACGTCCAGCGGCTCGCTCGACACCATCATGTGACCAGCAGGCAGCGCCGCCGCTTGCATACCCAGGTTGATGACGGCACGTACGCGGCCGTTGTCGAACACCAGCACATCCGGCGAGCCGGACGGTTGCCACTTGACTTCACCCGCACCGAGTCCGTATTCGCGCCGCAATTGCAACAGCAGTCGATACAGTTCGAGCGTCGAGCCGTCGACACCTTCCTGCCGGTCCACTGCATAGCGTGCGAACGCATCGGGCTGCGGCAGCCAGCTCTTTGCACTTGGACCGAAGCCGAAAGCGGGCGCGTCCGCCTTCCAGGGTAGCGGCACGCGGCAGCCGTCGCGGCCGATTTCAGCGCCTTCGGTGCGGAAAAACGCCGGGTCCTGCCGATACTTCGCGGCGAGCGTCGTATGCTCCGGCAAGCCCAGTTCCTCGCCCTGATAGATGTAGGCCGAGCCCGGCAGCGCGAGCGTAAGCAATGCGGCGGCGCGGGCGCGCCGCAAGCCTGCGGCTTCGTCCGGCTGCTCGCCAGCCGCGTCGATGCCCTTGGGGCGTGCCCCGGGTTTGCTCAAGCCATAGCGCGTCGTGTGGCGCACCGAATCGTGATTGGACATCACCCAGGTGGTCGGTGCGCCAACACTTGCCGAGGCCGCTAGCGAAACATCGATGACCTGTCTGAACTCCGCCGCGTCCCAATGCGCGAGCAGGTAGTCGAAATTGAACGCCTGCTGCATTTCGTCCCGGCGGATGTAGCGCACGAGCCGCGACGGCGGCGCAATCCACGCTTCAGCCACCATCATCCGCTCGCCGGGATAGGCGTCCAGCACGCGGCGCCAGCTCCGATAAATCTCGTGCACACCTTCCTGGTCCCACATGGGGCCGGGGTTGGCGCTAGCGGCGTGGGCTTCGTCGCCGGCAGCGTCGGTGCCTTCCACCATGGCGGTCTGGCCGCTCCAGTCAGGCAACCCGGCTGCCTTGATGAGACCGTGCGCGACGTCGACGCGAAAGCCGTCGACGCCACGATCGAGCCAGAACCGCAACACGTCTTCGAATTCCGCGCGGACCTCCGGATCATCCCAGTTCAGATCCGGCTGCCGGCGATCGAACAGGTGCAGATACCATTGCGAGTCACCGGGCGCACGCGACCATGCATTGCCGCCGAATACGCTCTGCCAGTTGTTAGGCGGCAATTCACCGTGCGCGCCGCGGCCGTCGCGAAACAGATAACGCGCGCGTGCGGCGCTGCCCGGCGGCGAGTTCAGCGCGGCCTGGAACCACGTGTGTTCGTCCGATGTGTGATTGGGCACGAGATCGACGATCACCTTCATGCCGTATTCATGCGCCTTGTGCAGCATGCGATCGAAATCGTCCAGCGTGCCGAACAGCGGGTCCACGACGCGATAGTCCGCCACGTCATAGCCCGCATCGGCTTGCGGCGAGCGATAGAACGGCGAGAGCCAGATCGCGTCGGTACCGAGGCGCGCCAGATACGGCAGCTTCGACGTGATGCCCGGCAGATCGCCGATGCCGTCGCCATCGGCGTCGGCGAAAGAGCGCGGGTAGATCTGATAGATCACCGCGCTGCGCCACCATTCGAGCCCGGCTTGCGTGGCGCGGGCGGTGAATTCGTTTGTGCGCATATTCATCGTGTTTTCCCTCTTCTTGGTCTGCCCGGGCAAAGACCCGTCATGTGCCTGGGATTGTCAGGGTGACGACAGCTTCGCGTCCGTGTTGCTGCGCACGGTTTCGCGATCGTCGGCGCGGCAAGCGCGCCAGCCGTGCGCCTCTCCCGCGTATCGATCCATGCCCGCGCGAGACGTTCCCGCGAATTTGCAACACGGCGTTTCGTTCGATGACGACTGCCGCCGCCTCCAGGGCGGCATGCTGCAAAAAATGCAGGGTACCGCGGCGATCCGGGCTGCGCCAGGGGATGCTGTCGATGTGCGACGGCGGGGCGGAAATAATGCCGGCATCGAACCGTTGCAGGCCTCACGCAGCTAGAATGCTGGCCGGGCCTTGCGCGCAGTGCCGCGCTGCGCATGCCCAGCACGGCAGCCGTCGCAGGAGCGGCCTGAAATACCCCCAAGAGGACACAAGGAGACTCCATGACCACCCCCGATCAAGGCGGCCCCGTCGCGCACCGGTCCGGTGCGGGCGCAAATGGCGCCACGCAGGGTGCCGGACAAGGCGCGCCGGGTTCCAGCGCCGTGGCCCTCGACGCCGGTACGATTTCCGCGCGTCTGGACCGTCTGCCGGCCACGCGCTCCGTATGGAAGCTCGTCGTCTTGCTGAGCCTCGGCTTTTTCTTCGAACTCTACGATCTGCTTTATAGCGGTTACGTTGCACCGGGCCTCGTCAAAAGCGGCCTGTTGACGGCGACTACGCACGGCCTGTTCGGCACCACGGGCGTCGCGAGCTTTATCGCGGCGTTGTTCGCGGGTCTGTTCATCGGCACGATCGCTTGTGGTTTTCTGGCTGACCGTTTCGGACGGCGTGCGGTCTTCACCTATTCGCTGTTGTGGTACACCGTGGCCAACGTGGTGATGGCGTTTCAGGAAACTGCAACGGGCCTTAATGTCTGGCGTTTTCTCGCGGGCCTTGGCATCGGCGTAGAGCTGGTGACAATCGGCACATACATCTCCGAGCTGGTCCCCAAGCAGATTCGCGGCCGCGCGTTTGCCTGCGAACAGGCGGTCGGTTTCATGGCCGTGCCGGTGGTGGCGTTTCTCTCGTATCTGCTGGTGCCCCATGCGCCGTTCGGACTCGACGGCTGGCGCTGGGTGGTACTGATCGGCGCGCATGGCGCGCTGTTCGTCTGGTGGATCCGTCGTGCGTTGCCGGAAAGTCCGCGCTGGCTCGCGCAACAAGGGCGGCTTGCCGAAGCTGACCGCGTCATGAGCGCGCTCGAAGCGAAAGTGCGCAGCGAATATGGGCGCGATTTGCCGCCGCCTGCACCGCCCATGCCGGTTGCGCCGCGCGGCCGGTTCCGCGACATGTGGGTGCCCCCGTATCGTAATCGCACGGTGATGATGACGATCTTCAATGTGTTTCAGACAGTCGGCTTCTATGGTTTTGCGAACTGGGTGCCGACGCTGCTGATCAAGCAGGGCATCACCATCACCACGAGCCTCATGTACTCGAGCGTGATTGCGCTAGCCGCGCCGCTTGGACCCGTGATCGGCCTTTTCATTGGCGACCGTTTCGAACGCAAGACGGTGATCGTCGTGATGGCGGCCGCCAATATTGTGTGCGGGTTGTGGTTCAGCCAGGCCGCAGGCGCCGTGTTGCTGGTAAGTCTTGGGATTGGTTTGACGCTTGCCAATAACATCATGTCGTACAGCTTCCACGCGTATCAGTCGGAACTGTTTCCGACCAGCATCCGGGCGCGCGCGGTGGGTTTCGTGTATTCATGGAGCCGCTTCTCGGCGATCTTCACGGCGTTTCTGATTGCGGCTGTGCTGAAGAGTTTCGGCACGACGGGGGTGTTCGTGTTTATCGCCGGGGCCATGCTGATCGTCATGCTGGCAATCGGCTTGATGGGGCCGCGTACGAACGGCCTCGAGCTCGAGAAAATATCCCGATAGTCAGGACGCTTAAGGCGAGATCGACTCAGCAGTGCAGTGGCGGCCTCACTGCGACAGGTGCTTCAAGACGTTCGCGGACATGCGTCGCGCGAAGGCCGGATGAGGCGTGCGTGTCGAGATGGACGAGTAAAATGACTCGACTGCAACCCTGACCTGTCAAAAATATGAACCTCGGGCGCATTGACCTCAATCTCTTGCGCGTGTTCGACGCGGTCTTCGAGGACCGCAATCTGGTCCTTGCCGGAAAGCGGCTGAATCTTAGCCAGTCCGCTATTAGTCATGCGCTAGGGCGGCTGCGCGATGCGCTTGAGGATGACCTGTTCGTGCGGACCTCGAAAGGGATGGAGCCGACAGCACGCGCAGTCGCAATGGCGGCCCCAGTGCGCAACGCACTCCACCAGATTCAGGCGGCGCTAGGCGACGAGCCGTTTCGGCCCGACGTTGCCGAACGAGAGTTCGTCGTCGCGGCAAACGACTACATCACGATGCTGCTGCTCGGCCGTCTCAGTCAGAGACTTGCCGTAGAAGCTCCGATGGTCAACCTCGTGATACGGCCTTCCACGCGGCTGGATCTGGCCGGGCAGATCGACATTGGCAGAATTGATATCGCCATCGGCATTTTTGCGGAAGTCCCCGCGCGCTTTCAGTCGATGATGGTGTGGCAACAGCGAGACGTGCTGGTGATGCGGCAGGATCATCCCGTCGGCAAGCGGGCCGTCACTCACGACGACCTGTTGCACTACCCACTCGTCGCCGTCTCGCTTGGCGGTGCGGAAGAGGGGGCCGTGAGCGGCTTTATCGTTGAGCGCGGTCTGGCGCGACAATCGGAAATGTTCGACCGGCAAGCACTGGAAGATGCCTTTCCAGAGGGATTGGCGCGACCACGGCTGAGGGTCGCAGTGGCTCATTCGCTGGCGATTCCCGCCTTGCTGCGTGACAGCGAAATGTTTGCCATCGTGCCGTCTCCATTGGGACACGAGTTTGAGCGCGACGGCGCGCTAAAGACGCAGGCGACGCCGTATCCGTCTCCGGAGGCTGCGGTCAGGGCGGTGTGGCATGGAAGAAATACGCACGATCCGGCGCTGCAGTGGCTGCGGGCCCAGATACTCGATATCAGCAGACAGGTGGGAAGCTAGCCGGTCCTGTTTGCAACGGGTCCCGCACGGCATGCCGCAGGCTTATCGCCCCATGCGTGTCGTGAGCAAGCGGGTGTCGATGCGGCGGGAGCGCAGGACATGCCGCAAACGGCAGGTCCTGAACATGATCAGTTGATCAGTGTGCGTCTGGTGCCTTGACGTTGTACGCAATGCGCCCGGCAGGCAGAAAAAACAGGGCGATAATGGCACCGCCCTTTGTTTCCGGATAATGATGACTGCCCGGCGCCGGTGCGGTCCATCCGCCGTAACACCAGCCGTTCGGACCGGCGAGGGCTGCACCTTCGTTTAGCGACACCACCATGTTGAATTCGCCATAGGGATGAGCGTGATAGTCGCCCCGGAAGCTTCCCTCGGGGTTGTTCTGATCGTTACCGGTGCTGTCCATATAGACCGCGGTAATGCTGAACCCAAAGGTCTGTTCTGAAGGGTCGACAAGACGTGCGCGCCGGTACCTGCGTCCGGATATCTCGACGTTGGCCGCCCAGCCTTCCTCCACTACGCCGATCGTAATCAGCCGTTTCAGATCCTGATAGAACTCGCTCGACGTGCCGTATTTGTCATTGAGCCACCGTTCGACCTCGTTGCCGGTGGTCAGGTCCTTGACCTCTTCGAGAAAAGGCAGACATCTGGCTATCAGTTCATCTCTGCTGCTCGGGATATTCGCTTGTGACAAATTGGTCCTCACTGGTGTTAAGGGCTACCTGTGCCGCCGGAATTGACAATGCTGCGTCGGGGAGGGGGGGTTTTGCCTGTCGACGGGGGGGCGACGAAGGACTCACCGCTGCGTTCACGATGCCACATCGGCGCTAGCGGACGAAGGGGCGAGTTTTCAATATCACATTGAATGCTGTGCAACGACATGCCGACGCGGCATGCGCCGCCGCTTGCGTGACGGGCGCACACCGATTGCTTTTGATGAATCGACAGCCGGCGTTACACGCTGATCTCAGGGCCTTGCGATTTCTCTTCCACACCGCGAAACCAGACCTCCGCGCGGCGACGCTCCGCAATCCACGAATGCGTTTCCGGCGTGTGGAACTCGTGATCGACGTACCGTCGTCCCCATTCGAATGCGTCTCTAAGCGCTTCTTCTTCGGTCAGCCATTCGGGTTGAACGGTCATGGGACGAAGCTCGACGACCTTTCCCGCGCTGTCCTTCAGACTGACGGCTGCGACCCATGCGCCGAGCGGGTTGGTCTGCGCAGACGCGACGATCTCAAACCCGCCGTAAGAAACAGTGCTTGCTGGCATGGTGTTCTCCCTTGCTGTTTGCGACTGAAATCCGATCGTAATCTGGCGTGCGTCACAGAATCAAGAATAGGCGCTGGCATGGCCAATCCACGCATTCGGCCTGAATCCGCGTGTTCGTATGAGGAAATCTGTTCCGGTGATTCGCTTGATTGAATCTCGACTCGCCAGAGGTGCCGGAAATACAGGAAGCCGATTTCTACGTTAACCTGAAGAAGCCGACACTCCACGCGATTGCGGGCGCAATGTCGACTGGGGAGAACTGGACCTGTCAAGGTAAGGGAGAGCATCATGCCGGATCAACAGAGTGGCTTGAGTGAGGCGTTCATTGCGCAGCAGCGCACGCGCCTCGAAGCAATGCGCCGGGAGCTGCTGGGGGGCGAGGAAACCACGATCGCGGACGAGCAGGCATCCGGGCAAGACCACGGCGACGAAGCCAGGGAATACGAGGACGATGCGCAGGACATGGCACGCGACGAAATCAACCAGTCGCTGCGTGACGTGAACAATCAGCGCATTGGAGATATCCAGCGTGCACTGCAGAAGATCGACGAGGGCACCTACGGCTTGTCCGACGAAAGTGCTGCGCCGATTCCCAAGGCGCGGCTCGAGGCCATGCCTGAGGCTATCTATACCGTTGAGGAACAGGGGCGCCGCGAGGCGGGTTCATCAGGCTAGGCATGCGTGATATGACCTGACGGCAGGTCTGGGGTTGACTGTCCACGTGAACCGTCCGATTCCCTTTAGCGAAGCTGGGTGCTGCAACTGCAAAGGCAACGCTATGGCGTCCGTCCCGGTCTTGCCCGTTCGACGATTGTGCAGATTGGCGAACCCGCTATCGACGATGACCATCCGCTGCGCTTCGGCTCGAGGTGAGTCGAATCGTTGCGCGGCTCTGAGCTTTAAGCCTTCGTACCGGTGGATGCCAGCTTGTCGTGAAGCTCGAGCGTCAGTGTTTCAATACGCTCGCTCAGTTGTTTGGTCATCTCCGTCAACCGGGTGTTCTGCTCAACCAGCAAAAGCAGCTGCGCGGTTTGTTCCGCAGTCTGAATCTGGCGCTGTTCGTTTGCCCTGGCGATATCTTCACGGTGGCGAGCGTCTGCGTCGGCACTCGCCTTGTCCCGGTCTGCCTGGCGCGTTTGCGCGAGCAAGATTAGAGGAGCAGCGTATGCCGCCTGCAGACTGAAGGCGAGATTCAAAAGGATGAAGGGATAAACGTCGAATTTGGTCAGCCCCGCAACGTTCAACCCTATCCACACGGCCACAATCACCGTTTGCGCCACAAGGAACGTAGGCGTTCCGAAGAAGCGGGCAAAACGCTCCGCCTTCAGGGCGAACCAATCGTCGCCGAAGACTGACGACAGGTGGGCATGCGGCAGATGAAACCGCAAATGATGCTTGTCGTCTTGCGGATTATCCTGCGGCGTTGTGGGCGTGTTCATGGTGGCGTACTCCTCAGATCGAGGAATCCGATGCTACACAATGTTCTTTTCAAAATCCGCACACACGACGGTCCATTCTCCGTGAGCACAGCTCACGTATTGCGAGGCGTGGCCGACATCTGAAAGTCTTCCGCGTCCACGTCATAACCCGACGGCTCCCAGCGGATGGCGAGGAGTGCCGCGAGGCCGCACAGCGGTGCGATGGCGATGATCCAGAAAACCCGCGTGCTCAACGCCGCGGCGAGCACCGGGAACAGGAACAGCGAAACGGTGGAGCTGGCGCGCATCAAGGTCTGATTGAAGCCCACGCCGACGCCGCGCAACGAAGTCGGGTAGCTCAACGACGCGAAGGTCATGCTGTGTGAGCCGGCGCCGACGCCCTGGCCGAGCAGGAAGGTCGCGAGCAGCGCGACGGCGGCGACCACCTCTGCCGTGGCCGACGGCCGTCCGACGATGGCGAGGCCAATCAGCGCAATCGACTGCAGCACGTAGCCCAGCACCGTCAGCTTCCACGCGCCCACCCGGGGGACGATGCGCACGGCGATCAGACCGCCGACGAAGGCAAAGCCGAGATTGAGCACCAGTGAGGCGAGAATCGTCGTGAGCATGGACTGCGCGAGGAAGCTCGACAGGATGACCGGCAAGCCGAATGCCACGGCGTTATAGGCGAACGACGATGCGACGCCGATCACCGTCGCCAGCACCGTGCGTCGCAAATAGACGCCGCGCAGCAACGCACCGTAGTTCTTCCATGACGCGCTGCGCACCGGCGCACGGCTCGCCGCGGCCGGTGCATCCTGCACCGCCACGTCCGCGTCGATGCCATACGAACGCTTGAGGATGCGTGCCGCGCCTGCCAGATCGCCCTGGTTGGCGGCCCACACCGGTGATTCGCTGATATAGCGGCTGCGCACGGCGATGATCGCAATGGCCGGCAGCGCGCCGAATCCGAGGATCAAACGCCACAGCAAATGAGCATGGCTTGCAGGCAGCGTCGCATAGAACGTCAGCACCAATAGATACGAAATGCTGATCGCGGCGTACCAGACGGGGCACCACGTCGCAATCCGCGCGGCCTTGTTGCCGCGCCCCGAAAGTCGCGAGAATTCGGCGAGGAACGCCATCGCGACCGGCAGGTCAATGCCGACACCGAGACCCATCACGAAGCGCGCGCCGCCCAGCACCCATGCATTGGGGGCGATAGCGCAGGCGAGCGCTGCGATCACGAAGAAGAACATGTCCGCCATGAAAACGCGGTAGCGGCCGATCTTGTCCGTGAGGAAGCCGCCGAAGAATGCACCGACGATCGCGCCAAAAGTAATCGCGGATGCGACGAGGCCCGTGCCCGTCGGCGTCAGCGAAAATTCGCGCGCGACGTCCTTCAGGCCAAATGCCAGGGCGCCGAGATCGTAGGCGTCGAGGAACACGCCGCCCAGCGCGATAGCCACGACAATGCGGGCATCGCTGCCTGCAGCCGCACCGCGATTGACGAGGTTGGAGACGTCGGCCGCCGAGCGGATGACGGGCCTGACCGGCCCGCTTGTGGTGGTGACGCTGGGCTTGGACGCAATCGGAGTGGACATGCAAAGACTGCCGGCAAAGACGCGATGCTACTGTGTCACGCGTGCCCGGCCCAAAGCCATTTTCGTTATTTGCTCATGCTGACTGCAGCACGGACGGCTCTTGTTACCGCGTCATGAAATTATTGGAAAGTTTTTGTAAGCACTTGGGTTCCCAAGGTGCTTATTCGTAGGTTCTAATGACGCCCGCGCAAGGGACTATCGACGTGCCAGTGTTTTTGATGCGCCTCGCTTCTCCGGGAGCGGGCTTATTGATGTTAACGGACGTAGCAGCAGATTCTTTAGCCTATGTTGCCCAATATTCAGGTAGCTCAATGCCCTGATTCCGCTTCGAGGCGGAGTCGCACTTGACGAACGGAATGCCTCGGCAGGTTTGTCCTGCGCATGTTCCGGCTGACAATGAAAAGGACGAAGAGGAATCGTTGAATACCCTGTTTGTAAGAACCATATTGCTGTCGGTGGCGGTGCTGCTCTCTGTGCACCTGGGCATGTCGCTGCTGTGCGAGCACGACCGTGCAATGCGCGATGACACCCGTTTGCAGCAGCCTCACGTGTCGAACGGTCCCGGCCTGTTCGGGGACGGGCCGGCCGCGGCGGTGCCGGTAAGGCCCGTTGCCCTGGTGGCCGCCGTGATGAAGCCCGATCTGGCCGGACGGCCCAGGCTCGTCGACTTTCGCTCGCCGGTCTATGAAGTGCCCACATCCGGCACGATGCTCGATATGAGCACAACAGGGGCGTCTCTATCAGACGGTCCTCAGGGCACTGTCGCGGGCGCGGATCCTTCCTGGACCGAGGCACTGTGGCCCGACGCAGGATGGTCTGAGCCGGCGCCGGCGTTTGCACTCGATTCCCGCTTTGCCTTCGCGGAGTGGCTGATCTCTCTGGTGGTCCTCGGCTTCGCGATTTTCGGTATCCGCCAGCTGCAACGACCGTTGCACGAGGTGACGCAGGCGGCGCGCGCATCGGCCAGCGGCCGCTGCCTTGCTGCGGCAATCGGCGAGGAAGGCCCAGGCGAATTGCGCCGCATGGTGCGGGCGTTCAACGAAATGCTCCGGCGCCGCAATCAGGCGTTCGAGGAGCAGGCCGCGGCGCTGGCGGCGCTCGCGCAGCATATGGAACACCAGGCGGCGCGTCTGCGAAGCCGCGCGCTCGAAGTCAGCGAATGGCACAAGCGGGTCGCATTCGTCGAGGACATCGATTCGTTCACGGATATCGCGCAGCAACTGCTGGAAATTGCCGGATGCGCGAGTGGAGACGGTCCGCTCGTATCCGTCGATGGCTTCCTGCGTGACCGCTTCTCGATGATCGGCACGATGGATGGCACGTTGTTCGCCTGCGATCTGAAGGCGGGGCCGCAGTTCATGATGGCGCGCCCGCTACTGGAGCGCCTGATGACCAATCTCGTCGATAACGCGCTCGAATACGGCACGCCGCCCATCGAAATCAGGACCTCACGCGAGCGCCGAGGATGGCTCCTCAGCGTGCGCGACCATGGTCCTGGCATTCGCGAAAGCGAAATGGCGGCGGCGACCAAACCGTTCGTCCGGCTTGGCGCGCCTCAGCAGCGTCATGGTCGCCACTGGGGACTGGGGCTGTCGGTCGTCGCGCGGCTGGCGCGCCGCAGCGGCGCCAATCTGGTGCTGGGCAATCATCCGGAAGGCGGTTTGTGGGTGCGTCTGGTGCTGCCGGTTGAAACGCCGCAGGTGAGCGACGCTTCCTGATTCAACGCCCGCTTTGCAACGCCGCGTTCAGCGCGGCCAGCGTGCGTTCGTCGGTACGATCGAAATAAAGCGGTGTGACGGACACCCGGCCTGACGCCACCACGGCCGTTTCGCTATCCGGCGCATTTGCGCGCGGCCCGCGTTGAAAGCGCAGCCAATGATAGGGCAGACCTCGCGGATCGACCTGCGGCAGCACCTCAATGCCTTCCACCAGACCGACACCCTGGTTGGTCGGCGTGAGCGGTCCGGCGCTAGCGGCATCCACATCCGGGAAGTTGACGTTCAGACAGGTCGGCGCGTCATGCGAAATGGCGAGTAGCTGGCGGATCACGCCAGGCGCGAGCGCGCGTGCCGTGTCCCAGCGCACGTGGCTGGCGTTGCTGAAGGTCTGGCTCAAGGCGATCGACGGCAGGCCGAGCAGCAGGCCCGTCATCGCGGCGCCGACGGTGCCGGAGAACATCGTCTCGACGCCGAGATTGCCGCCGCGATTGATGCCGGAGAGGACCAGCGCAGGCGGTGCGTCGCGCATCAGATGACGGGCGGCCATCACCACGCAGTCGCCCGGCGTGCCCACCACGCCGAAGCGCCGTTCGCCCTGTTGGCTCACCCGCAGCGGCGAATGCAGGCTGATCGAATGCGATGTGCCGCTCTGATCGTGCTCGGGTGCGACCACCCAGACTTCATCCGCGAGTTCGGCCGCAACAGCTTCGAGCACGGCAAGACCGGGCGCGTCGATGCCATCGTCATTGGTCAGCAGCACACGGGGCACTTTGGGAATTGAGGCGGACATCGCGGGCGCTCCTTCGTTGAGTGATCAGGAAAGGCCATTATCCGATGATTCGCGTGCCTGGCGTCGCGCAGGTTAGCCGATTGCGCAAAACAGTGGGCTAAAACGCGTGTGAACACATGTCGATTCCGCCCGGTTTGGTTCGTCGTCAGGTAAAGCAGTCGTTCCGCCTGCCTCTGCCGGGGCAGTTCCGACCTCCTGAAACAAGGTGAACCGCGATGAGTTTGAAGCTTTACGCCCATCCTTTTTCCTCATACTGCCAAAAAGTGCTGATTGCGCTGTATGAAAACCGGACACCGTTCGAATTCTGCATGCTGTCGCAGGAGAATCCGCGGGCCATGGAAGAGCTCACGGCGTTGTGGCCGCTCAAGCGTTTTCCGGTGCTGGTGGATGCGGGGCGCACGGTGATCGAGTCGAGCATCATCATCGAGCATCTCGGGCTGTACCATCCCGGACCCGCGCCGATGCTGCCCGCCGACGCGCGCGCCGCGCTGGAAGTGCGCAGCATGGACCGCTTTTTCGACAATTACATCTCGACGCCGGTCCAGACGATCGTATTCAACAGCCTGCGCCCCGAAGCCGACCGCGACCCATACGGCGCCGCTCGGGCGCGTGAAATGCTCGACGCGGCATACACCTGGCTGGACGGCGTGATGGCGGGGCGCGAGTGGGCCGGCGGCGACAGCTTCAGTCTGGCCGATTGCGCGGCCGCGCCGTCATTGTTCTACGCGGACTGGACTCATCGCATCAACCCGTCGTTGCGCAACGTGATTGCGTTCAGGCAGCGGCTGCTGGCGCGACCTTCGTTTGCGCGTGCGGTGGACGAGGCCCGTCCGTATCGCCCGTTTTTTCCGCTTGGCGCGCCGCAGCGGGACTAAGAGGTTGTGTGCCGGCGCGGGCTGTGCTCGTGAGAAAGCGGGCTAGGCCTGCGCATGAAACTCCGGCAACACCTCCGCAGCCAGTTCTTCCAGGACCTCGCGCGATGGACGCCCGGAGCTGAGGTTCAGACTCACATGATGCGTACCGTGAGCCCGCATATCGCGTAGTAGTCCGGATAATGCGTGACGGCCGCTACGATATCCAAGTGACAGTGCGGTCGCGGGTTCATCGGCGTCGGCGCTCAGATCGAGTCGCATGGCCACGCCAAACGCACGAAAAGCCGGTGTGCCGAGCCGGTCGACGGCGGCGCGCCACATGCTGTAGCGTGCGCGCTGCGCGTCGGGCTCGCGGTGATAGGTCATCCAGCCGATCGCATGGCGCGCAATCCAGTCGACGCTTTGTCCGCCCGAACCGACCGCCAGCATCGACACCGATTCGGCCGGGCGCGGCAGCAGAAAAAACTCAGGGGAGTCCGGCGGCGTCTGATCCGCGAGCACGCGCGGTTGCGGACCCAGCGCCGCCGCAACGACGTCCCAATGACGGCGATACAGATCGCGCCGTTGTGCGGAATCCGCGCCGAACGCCGCATATTCGGGCGGACGGTCTCCTGAGCCGAGGCCGAGGATAAAGCGTCCCCGGGACAGGTTGCCGACCGAAATAGCACCCTTGGCGATATGCAGCGGATGTCGCAGCGTCAGCACGATCGCGCCGCTAACGAGCGCGATGTTCGCCGTGTTCGACGCTAGCGCGCCGAGCAAAACCCATGGATCGAGATGCCCGACCGGGTCCGGATAGTCGGCGCTGTTGAGCGGGACGTCTCGAACCCATAGCGCGCGGAAGCCGAGCGAATCAGCGAGTTTCGCCAGCGCGACCTGCTCGCCGAAATCCGCAACGATGTTGCCGTTCTGTAGCAGCGGCAAGTTCAAGCCAATTGAAAGCGCACCGTCAGCGAAGACGCGCTGCGCGATATTGCCCGGACTGTCCGGATTACCTGCGAGTGCTGGCATCTTGCGGTTCGCTCCTGCGTTTGCCTTGGGGCGCGTCGACTTGCGCGCTCGCTGTGCCTCACGGCGGCCGGCGCCCTCGGGATGCTAGCACCGCACCGCAACGGGGGCATGCAAGGCGCGTCCGGCTAATTGTTCGAATTCCGCCAACTGTGATTTCACTCTATCGACATAGACTTTCAATAGGTCTCGCCTAAACTCACTATCAATCTAACGCTGCACTGATCGACAGGCAGCGTCCCAGTAATTCGATATCCGAGTGGAGTCCCATCATGAAGACCAGATTGATTGCAGCATTGCTCGTCGCGGTTTCGGCGTCCCTCGCAGCGCCGGCTTTCGCAAGCGGTTACGGCCCGGCGCCGTTTTATCGTCCGTCGGCTGGTGCGCCGGTTTCGCAACGCGGACAGAGCGCGCAAGCGATTGCCGCCGAACGCAACGATTCGAGCACCAACAGTGTGAACAACGCATCGGCTGAGTCGGCTTACGGCGGTGTGACCGATGGCTCGTCGCAGTCGGGCGCAGCCCAGTTGGCACCCAGCACGCGCAGTCTTTACCGCGGCCACTGATCCTCATAGGGCAGGCGTGAGATGCGCCTGCTCTGGAAAAGCGCTCGAATAGCGAGGTGATGGAATGTGGCACATTTTTCAAGGCGTCGTGGTCCTCGGCGTGTTTACGGTCTACATGATTCCGGCGATCGAAGCGGATGCGCGTCAACGTGACGATGCGTTTGCCATCACGCTGGTCAACGTGTTGCTTGGCTGGACGGTGATTGGATGGATTGCAGCGCTGATGTGGGCGCGTCATTCGGCGCCTAGAAAGCATCTCGCGCACTTCGCCAGAAGGACGCAGCGCGCGGTGGCGCGTGTGACGATTCAGAAGCTGATGGACCGCTCGGAGCATCGTGCAGTGTTGCAGCGCCGGTCGGTGGGAAAGCGGCGGACGGCATCGAACGCGACGATTTAGTGCGACCGGGTTCAGCGGTCCGTCTGGAAGAGGTTTCGGTGTTGTAGCTGTGGTTGTAGTTGTAGTTGTAGTTGTAGTTGCGTGGTTGCTGTATCAACGGCTTCGGGCGGAACGTGTCGCTCGAAGCCGTGCCGTTTTCAAGGCAGCTTAAGTGCGAATCCGGACCGCAACCGTGAGCCCAGGTTCGAGTCTTTATTCCGCGTTACCTTGCTGTTGGGCGTTATCCGCGGGTAACGGTTTTGCTGCGCCTTCAAGAAAGCGACGCGTTGCTTCGAAGGATTGCAACATCTGATCGGGCCAGGGCGTCTGCAGCATGACAGCTTGATGGTTTTCGAAAGCGCTCGTGAGCAGTTTCGACAGGTCCGGTGATTGCAAATGACGCAGCAGCACGCTGACGGCAATCGCAGTTGCCTGACTGGCGCCGGCCGTTTGCAGTTCGGACGTGGTGAGAGCGGCGAGTTGCTTGTGGATATCCATGGCGGTAAAAGGCAGAGGTTGATCGATTGAGGTGTTTCAGGCGCTGTTCGTGGGCGCGGCCAGATCGGTCGCGCAAACAAGCCAGGGCCATACCAGATGCTCTGGTGCGCAGCGCGTGCGATTGATCGCAAGAAGGCGGCGAGCCAAAAAAAAGCAACGGCCACTCGAGGTGACCGTTCTATGGAAGACTCGTTTGCGCTCACGCGTGGCGGGCTCATTTCATCACAAGCCCCGTTGTGTCCGGCAGAGCGGCCCGCATCCAGACTTTCGCGGGGAATGATACCGTGCGCGTATTGGGTGGACAACCCGGCGCGGACAACCCGAGGTTGGACAACCCACAGCCCACCGGCTGAGCAGACGCCACGCCTCATTAGCCAGGTGGCATAAAGCGCTAAAACGATCCGTTGCCGGGTAGGCTAGATGCCGGCCGTGGATTTGCTGTGCGTGATGGCCGCATCCAGTTCGTCGAGCTGCAGCAGCAGGTCGTCGATGGAACAGAGCTGTTTCTTTGTGACGTGATTGGCGTCGAGAAGACGATAAAGGCGTTTGCGCCAATACTCGGCTGGCAGGATTGGACCACCCAGATCTCCACACAACGAAGGCTTCATGACACGCGCAATATGCGCAATGTCCTGATCGATCAGCGTCAGCATGCCCAACCCCCCGTGAGTTGAATTTGGTTCAACGCTATCTTTGTTTTGTCTGATTAATACTGTAGATGAATTTCGTCAGATGACAAGCTGTGTTAAACACCAGTGAAACAATGAAAGGAAAATGAATGCTTTCGGGGGACTGGGCCGCTCTGCGTATTGAGGAAAACCATAATGGCAAACACTGGCCGAGCGGCTAGACTGTAACCAAACGTAACTAAGTGTTGCTAATCATAAGCACGGGGATGATCTAAACGGGGCCGCGCCAGAAGTCGGCGCTAGTGATAAGAAAGCGGTGGGGTGAAGCCGCACATACAGAATGGCCGCAGAGCGATCTGCGGCCATTTTTTTATCTGCGTTCTATCTGCGGATTTTTTATCCGCGGATTTTTATCCGCGGATCGCGCGAGGAGCGCTCTTGTGGGTGTTTGCCGTCCGCCTTAATGGCAGCGCTTTTCCCAATGATGATGCACCTTCACCTTATGGCACACCGGATGGTGATGATGGTCGTACTCAGCCGCCGAAGCGGATGTGACGACGCCGAGCGTGAGGGCGGTGAGGGTAAGGGCAAACAGGATTTTCTTCATGGCGCTTTCGTTTCTGGTCGATTGACCGTGTTGAGGAACAGGGCGTCATATTAGCCGCAGCGCGCAATAACGGTGTCAAGAATTTGCAACACCGTTAGGCGTTTCAACGCGCATCTGCAAAAACTCGATCTGGACCTGGAAAACAAGCCTTATTCTGCAGACTAATGGCCATGTCCACCCGAGCCGCTTCCACCTCCACCATGTCCGCCGCCACCTGGCCAGTGACCGCCGCCGTCGTGACCATGCCAGCCATCTCCGCCATGCCAATGACCGTCGCCGCCATGCCAGTAACCGTGCGGATGATTGTAGTAACAGCAGCCACCACCGCCGCCGCCCCATACGCTGACTGAACCGTAGGCCGGTTCATACCCGTAGCCGCCGTATCCGTATCCGTATCCGTAGTCTGTGTAGTCCGGGTAACCTGCCTGGCCGTAGTACGGATAGCCGTAACCTGGCGCGACACACGCAGTCAGCGAGCCGGTGAGAATGGCAGCCGTTCCAAGCGCAGCGATAGTGCGAAGCATGATCTTCTCCCTCGATACACTTAAGAAAGACGCACTCACGCCGAGTTCCGACACAATTGTGTCGACTGTTTACTGAAGGGTCGCTTATGCCTCGAGTGCGAGCGTGGCAAACGTCGCAAGCCAATGTTCGCCCATATAGTCTCCCGCAACATGGGCGAGCGCGCTGTCGAGATGGCGCTCGGCGGTGTCGATCAGCACGGAGTGTCGAGCATCGTCTGCGGGCAGCGCGCGGGCCAGCGAGCGTTGGCACCAGGCACGGCTGAGATTGAGACCGTCGAGGTGAGCGATCTTGCCGTCGCTGCGATCGGTCACGGTGACCGGTTCGAATAACGTCGCTGGCTGGCGAGCGGCAAGAGCCGGCAAAAATGCGCCGAACCATGCGACGAATTGCTCGCCCGGCAACACCCGTCGCATCAATTCGGCCTCCATCAGCGACGGTGACAAAAACTCGTCGCCGGCCGGCTCCCACGCCTGGCAGGCGACGTCGTTCAGATACCAACGCTTCGACGTTTCAATGACCAATGCGGCTAGCGAATCACGCGAAGTCCGGTGCGCGAAATCGAGCGTCAATGCCAACGCAAATGCCATGTTGAAGTGCGTGCCGACCCGTAGCGGATAGGTGGCTTTAGGCAGAAATTCTTCGAAGCGTTCCACAAATACTTCGGTTAGCGGCGCGAAGGTCTGGCTCCAGCGCGCGGCTTGCGGCACTTTGAGCGCGTCGATCTGCGCGGATAGAGCGAGTAGCCAGGCCCATCCATAAGGACGCTCGAAGCCGCGATTGTGCGGCAGGCCTAGATAGGCGCATTCGCCGGCGACGTTGGCGTCGGTGAAATGCTCGTCAACCACGGCGACGATGCGCGCTGCTTCAGGCAGATCCGCAAAGCGCTCGAGCAGATGAAGAATCAGCCAGTAGCCATGCACGCATGAATGCCAGTCGTAGCTGCCGTAAAAGATCGGATGCAGTGTGCGCGGGCCCTGCACATCTTGCGGACCGGCAAGCGCATGCGTCAGCTTGTTCGGATATTCGCGGGTGAGATGGTCCAGCGCGAGGTTGGCGAACTTTGATGCGGTGGCGGATGTGAGATGGGTGGGCATTGGCGCTTCGTGGTGAACAGGTCGGAATCGGCAGGCGGCCATTGTGCCTCGATTGGCGTGCTTTCGTCTGCGGAACTGGCTCCCCCGGATGGGTCCGGGATTTAACCGGTGAGTTGACCAACCTTATGCTGGCGCAGTGAGATCAGCTCCCGGCGCTCGACGACCGCCGGTATGAGCGACGCCGTGGTATAGGCAACGGATTCCGCCTTGACCGCAAAATTGAGCCCCGGCACGATCCAGTAACGTCGCTCGAGCCGTCTAAAAGATCCGTCGGGGTAAATCAGATTGCCGCGGGCTTCAATGCGAAAGGCATCAAAGTCCACCTCCGAAACCCGTGTCGTTTCGCGCGCCGTAATAACGAGGTTCAGCCTGAAAGTGCGAGCTCCTCTTTGAGGATGAACGGCTGTCCATGCTGCGCTCCACTTCTTTCCGATTTGCAGCTCCGCGGGTACCGTTTGCGCGGGAACGTCGCTCCTTCCGTAGGAGGGGTTCACAATCTCGTTGCCCATCGAGTCGAACATCCAGCGCCCGTCGTCGCCTTCGACAAGATCTGCCTGCTCATCGACGCGCGTGATGCGAATGCGCAGGCGAGACGTTTCGAGGCCGGTGAGAATGTCGCTGATACGATAGGTGACTTCGTCGTCAACGGAATAAAGGCGTCCCAAGGTAAAGCGTCCTGCCGAATACGGATTCTGCGATGCCGTCGTGAGCCTGGGCGCGGGTTTGCCTTGCGCGATGATAATCGCGACTGCCTCTGCAGTCTCCGGGGCACTAGCGGTTTCCGTAGCCGCTGACGCGATCGACTTGGGTGCGTTCATTGGCGCCGTTTGAGAAGGGAGCGAAGCTGTGTCCGGCGTTGAAGTTGGAGGCACCACCGGGACGAGCGTATTGAGGGCATTCACAGAAGTATTCGAGGCGCTCGCCGGCGTGGCGGTTGAGGCGGCAGATATCGCCGGCCTGAGCGCGAGGAACTGCGTCAGGCGGAACTGCGCGATTTCCGCGAACCGTCCATCAGGAAACGTGCGCAGATACTCAACCCAGTCGTCGGCGTTCTGCGAAGACTTGATGCGCTCCCAGGCGGCCAGATCCTCCCTTACGTAGTTTTCCAGCTCGGCATCAGTCAGTTGCTTGCGTCCGCCGTCGAAGATGAAGATGTCGCTCTCCAGCGAAGTGGACTCCCAGGGAACCTGTTTGCCTTGCGACTCGAGCCGCACGTTCAGGCGGACACGCTTGAGCGCGTTCTCCAGGTTTGCGTCGTGACGCGACCACTCGCGGATGAGATGTCCGGTATAGAGGCCGTTTTTTCGCTCGCCATCGAATGCGACACTGCCGGGTGACGTCGAATACGCAAGCAGGCTTCCGACGGGCGCATCCACCTGACTCAAGCCGGATTGAGCCGGCTTGTAGCTGCCGCCAAATGGATCGTTGCGGCAGGCATCGAGAATCGCCACGTGATTCGTGTCCTTCGCAGCGGCGAACGTGTCGAGCAACAGACCGATGTCGATGCATTGGGACTTCAGTTCTGCGCCCGTACTGACTTGCGCATCCACAGGCAGCAGGTAGTTTCGCCAATCGAGTTGTACGCCGTGCCCCGCGTAATAAAAAACTGCGAGCTTGGTACCACTGCGTTGCACGGCGCTGCCGAAACGCTGAATGGCTTCGATGAACGCGCTCCGCGTGACTTCCAGCTGGAGGTCTACGGTGAAACCCGCAGACGCCAGCAAGGCGCTCACGTCGCGAGCGTCGTTCACAGCGTTGCGCAATTGCATGCGAGGGTAAGCGCTATTTCCCACGACAAGGCTCACCTTGGACGCGTTCTCGCTCGCCGGGATCGGCCCGGGTACGGCGCCCAGCGCCGAAGCGAGGACCGGGAGGGTCTTCACGAACATTCGGCGCGTAATCATGGTCGTTGGTCCCCGGCGCTCCTCAATTCCTTGCAATCTTACGTTGCCGCTCGACGAAAGGTGACACCCGGGAACCTGAACCCTGGTCGATCTGCAGTCGCGCGATTGCTACGAAGCGCGCGGCCCTGGCTGCGTTGATTCAATGTTCGGTGGTTACCGTTCATGACCCGATGAGCGACTGTGGGGGCTTTGCCTCGTGATAGAAATAGTGCCAAAACATAACAAAACCGCAACCGTCATCCGCAGTTTCAGCGGGCGGCGTCGCCGACCAGAGCATAGGCGCCCCAGAAGTATGGGTGGCGATAGAGTGGGCCGTCCTTGCCATCAGCCATGTCGCGCTCCGTGTGAGCGAGTGCATCGGCCTTCGATAACGATGGATCGGCTGCATAGGTCCTGAATACGCCCGTCGTGACTTCGGTCGCCGACTGCGATTCAACGGCCCATTGTGTGACGAGCATCGACCGCGCGCCCGCGGCAAAGAAAGCGCGCGACAGTTCAGAGACGGCGTCTCCCGCATTCCCGCTGACCAGCCCAGTGTTGCAGGCGGACAGCACCACCCAGTCGGCATTGAGTCGCAACGTCACGATGTCGTCCGCGGTGATGATCGAATCGGCCAGACCGCTGCCTTCGTACGCCAGGGCAAGTCCGGACTTGCGCCATCCCGGCACCTCGCCTGCGACGATGCCGTGCGTGGCGAACAACACCACCCGATCGTTCGACAAGTCCATCTTCATCGCTTCGGTACGCGTTGCGCGAGTCCCCCACACCACGCTTTGTTCGGGTGATCCAAGCGTATTCGCAATCGAGCGTGCCTCCGTCAGTGTTTCCGGCAAGGGTGTGACGCGGTGATAGTCGAACGAGGAGGCATGGTTGTCGACCGGGAGGTCGCGCGCGGCCGCGTCGTCCGCTCGCGGGTCGCTGTCTGCGGGCGATTCGCCGCCGTTGAAGCTCGGGTCGGCGAACGCGATGAGCGGCTCGGCTGCGTGCGTCGCTGGATGACTGCGTGCGAAAACGAGTGCGGAGGCATTCGGAATGCGTACGGGGAGGGTCAAGTCGATCCACCAGTTGGCGTCGGTGAGACTGGATGCGGGACGCGTCACCAGCACATCGAACGGAATGCTCGCGAGAATGCCGCTCACCGTGATGTAGACAGTCTTCGCTCCGCTGATGTCATCCTCTATCGGTGCGATCAATGCCTGATAGAGACTTGCCGCCGCGTTCAGATCGAACCCCGCGAGATCGCCGGGATGCTGCGGAGGTCTGCCCGCATCGAATCCCACGCGCAAGGCCACCACCTGCTTCGCCAGGGCGGCGCGCGTCGTCGCCAGACGTACAGCGCGGAATGCGCCCCCTGGATGCACTACAAACGCATAGCTCTCGTCGCGCCCTGCATAGAGATCCACGTAGACCTCGCCCTCGTGCAGCGCCGCGCCGAGCGTGGCGGGTGTCGGGATTGCTGGCGATACGAGTTGCCGGTAGACGGGGAACTGCGACACGATCTGCCGGCGCAGACTTGCCAGCTTGCCATCGAGGACCTGGATGGCTTCTTCTTCGTGCTTGACGTCCGAGCCGGCGAGGTATTGCTGCGACGGCGAAGCTGCCTGCTTTTGCGTCTGCTCGAGCCGGTTCGCTACGCGCGAGAGCGCGGCGTGCGCCGTATTCTCCTCGTAGCGCAGTGCCTGTTCCTGTTCGACGAGCGCGCGCAGTCCGGGCGTCGATGACGCGAGGCGTGCTGCGCCATCGGCCATCGCACCTTGCGTTGCGTCCATATGAAAAAGCTCGGCGATCCGGAATGCGAGAATCTGCCCCTGTTCCCCCTCGTTCATCGCGCGACTCATCGACATGGCAAGCGCCCCGTCCTCGTCGTAGGCACCGCGGGTGTCCGAGTCGTCCCATTGGTCTTCGGTGCCGACGAGCGGCGTGACATACGCGCCAATGTCCGCCTCGCCGATCTGCGCGGAGGGATCTTCAAGCCGGTACAGCATTTGCATGCCAGCCATGTACTTGTAGAACGGGCTCTCCGGTCCCTGTTTGCGGAGGTTCCCAGCCATTGGCACCGCAATCCGGCTTGCGGCTGCCTGCCAGTCTCCGCGGGAAGCAAGGCTCAGTGATTCGCGTTCGTCGGCCGTTACACTGTGAGCTACCACGGGATTGATGCGCGCCGCCTCTTCCCAGGCGTTTGCGTCCGCCTGATAGTCGCCGATGCGTCCCATCGCCAGGGCGATCATCAGGCGAAGGCGTAACGCGTCTGCCAGATTCGACGAGTGCGGCGCAACGTTCGCCTGCTGGAAGCCCGCGATGGTTGCGTCGATGGCCGCGAGCGCCCCGTCATAGTCGTCGTTTGAAGTCAGCGCCAGGGCGCGTCCGAAATCGACGTCCGCACGCTGCGTGGGATTGGGCTTCAGGTCGGGCCGGTTGTCGATGTCCCAGCGCATCTCATTCGAATAGCTCAACGCCTCCGTCCGGCGATTGTTCTGGACCATCAGCCGGATCAACGACGGGAGGCCCGATAGCAATTCATTGGCCGCGGCACGGTGGCGCGCTTCGCTGAGAGCCGGGTCACTAAGGTTGCGCCACGCGAGCGCCGCCCCCTCCCTGCGCTTTTGAAATGCAAGGTCATGCCGGTTCAGGGCGCGGCGGTCGATCTCCGACTCGGCAGAAAAGTACGCGTAAGACGGGTCATAGGGCAAGGTCTCCAGTTCTTGCGGCGTGGTCTCGCGAGCGAGCGTTTTGGCCTGCTCGACCAGATGTTCGCTTCGAGAGTAGTTGTCAGAAAGCGCGTACCCGGTGGCGAGGCTTGAGGCCACCAGCGAACGCCGACCAGCCCCGATCTGCGTGTCATCGACGATTTCCTCGCGAACGCGCGTCGAATCGGTGACCATACCCGCCTGAAAATAGTCAGATGCGAGGGTGTTGAGCAGCGCAAAGCGAGCTTCCCCGTCGTGCGTGTTGCTCAATTGCCGGCGCACGGCCTGTTCACGTCCGATCACAGCCCGCTGGTCGGAAGATCGGGCCACCGGCTGCGCGAGTTGAGGACGCGTGGAGGATTGAACGTCTGGAGACGTGCTTGCCGAACCGCATGACCCGCATGTGAGACCCGCGAGGATCGGCAGGATCAACGAAACCGAAGAGACTGGACAGCGGTAGTGCATCTTCATCACGCACGTCTCCTTGCGTTCTCCTTTCGTTCGCAGCAAGAGGCGTTCGCCGCTTGATCTGCGATTCCAGAAATTGAAGCAGGAGCGCGGACCGGATCCAAGGTGCCATCGCCGGCAGGCGTGCGGCAGCGCACGCCTGCCAGGGGCGAATGAAACCCTGCCCGTGTCATGCGAGTGTGCCGGGGAGTTGATGATCAGCGTGACGATGGCGACGACGCCATGTCCACTACCTCTCCGGAATAAAAAATGCGCTGGCCGGCATTTCGGACAGCACGGCGGTCGTACACGTTTTCAGAAGCCGTGAATTGGCGATTTTGTCGGGACTGGATATATCGATGTGGCGCTGTCGTTCAAGAGCACGCAAAAAATCCGCCTTTAACTCCTCGTCGTAAATGCCGCGCTGTTCGACTTTGCGGCGTATCGTTTCGAGGTCGTACTCGAGGGCCTGATAGGCAGCGATCGTCATTTCGTATGCTTTCAGCGTTCTTCTGAACTGAATCGCCGGCCGGATGGCTGCGACGAAGGCGGAAAACGTCCCGAGACCTTGCCAGATGTGCTTGCCCAGGTCCGTTCTGAAGAACCACAGACCGGCCACCGCCGACGTCGGCGCCGCAATGACGAGCGCCAGGTCCATAGCCATATCCAAATGTTCGAGACGGCGCAGTCGTTCACTGTAATATCGGACATTGAGCCGAGCAGTGCGAAGTTTGTCGTATACCGCCCAGACTGGATGGTTCTCGCGTCCCATAGGTCCCCCGTACACGTGCGGAGCAAAATAATGATAGTCAAGAAACACAGCAGAGGCATTCTCGTATTGCTGCCTGCGCTGTTGTGCTTGTCGACTCTCACCAAGGCTGAGATGCCCGAAACAGGCACACCTGCACCGGCAAGCGTGACGGCGACCTCAAAGGCGAGCGCGCGGATGCCCGCAAGCGCCGCGAATGCGCAACCGGCATCCGCGGCAAGCGGCGCCACTTCGAATCCGGACAAGGGGGATGCACCGCCCGTTACACGCGGCCTCGTTCCGGATAGCCCGCATCCCAGTGTCGATCCTACGCAACCCTGGCCACGCTCCGGCGCCTCCAACGAATCCAGGTAGGGCCATCGACGGATGGCAGCGGCGCGATCCGACAACCCAGATTGCTTCGCGGCCCTTACGACCTGAATCCCCGATTTCCTGCTGCTTCAATAAACGAGTTAGCCGAGTGCCTGACGATCTGCTTACATCAGCCGGCGCGGCGCGGTAGACCTGAAACCGGCATCGTTGAACCGGACGCGAGTCCGTTTCTTCGATGCGAACAGGCAGCAGCTGATGCCTTCAAGATCAGAGCAATTCCCGAATCCGGTGATACAACATCCCCAGTTCGAGTGCCGGACCACGCAACGCCGGTCCACCCGGAAAGCGTGCATGTCTTAGCTTTGCAAACAGATCGAACGCGTCGGTTTCACCGGCCATAGCCTGTGCGACGACGCGCCCTGCGATTCCCGTCAACGCTACGCCATGACCGGAAAATCCTTGCATGTAGTAGTAGTTCGGATCGATCGCGCCGAAATCGGGCGCACGGTTGCGCGTAACGTCCACGAAGCCGCCCCACGCGAATTCGATGCGAGCGTCCGAGATCTGCGGAAATACGCCGACCATGCGCTTGCGGATCTGCTGCGCCAGCTCCGAAGGCGATGCACCGGTCGAACTCGCTCGCCCGCCGAACAGCACGCGGTGATCCGCCGATATGCGGAAATAATCGAGGAAGAAATTGTTGTCGCACACGGCGCAGCGCCCGGCAATCAGCGCATTGGCGCGCGCCTCGCCCAACGGCTCGGTGGCGACGATATACGATGCAATCGGCGCAATGCGTGCGGCCACCGGCGCGGGCAACACGTTGCCGATCGTCGCATTGCCGCAGGCCGCGACAAAGCGGCAACGCACTTCACCGGTCGCCGTGCGCACAACGGGCCGTGCACCGCGCACCACTTCGATCACCGGTGAGTGGGCAAACAGCAAGGCCCCTTCACGGCGCGCGGCATCCGCGAGACCAAGGCAGTATTTGAGGGGATGTAGATGGCCCGAGAACGGATCGTAGACGCCCGCGAGATAGCGCTCCGAAGCGACCCGTGTGCGAATCCCGTCGGTGTCGAGCCACGAAAGCGCCGAATATCCCCAGCGTGCGGACGCATCGTCCATCCACGCACGCAGGTCGGGTACGCGCTTCGGTTTCGTCGCGACGCTCAGATAGCCTGCGGTGAAGTCGCAATCAATGGCGTAGCGCTCAATGCGCTCGCGCACCAGTTTTACGCCGTCCACCGACAGCGCCCACGCGGCACGCGCGCCTTCGAGGCCGAGCTGGCGTTCGATCACCTCGTCTTTCGCGAAGCCCACCAGTGTCTGGCCGCCGTTGCGACCCGATGCACCCCAGCCCGGACGATGCGCGTCCAGCACGATCACGGACAAGCCGCGCGCCCGGCATTCGAGCGCCACGGAGAGTCCGGCGAAACCCGCGCCGATGACGCAGACATCGGCTTCGAGCGAGCCGTCGAGCATGGGGTCATCAGCGTGCGGGCGCGCGGCGCTCGCTTCGTAATAGGAGTTGAGGATCAGCGCGTCCGCGCGACGGTCGAGACTTTCGGTCATCAGAGCAGGTCCTTGATTCGATACCAGGCCATCGCAAGCACGAGGGCAGGGGTGCGCAGTGTAGCGCCGCCTGGGAAATCCTGGTGGCGAATCTTGCCGAACAGATCGAAGCGCGAGGCCTGGCCGTCGATGGCTTCGGCAATCAGCTTGCCGGCCAAACCCGTCGTATTGACACCGTGTCCCGAGAAGCCTTGGGCAAAATAAACCGTCGGCGCAATCCGCCCGAAATGCGGCGCGCGATTCATCGTGATGTCGACAAAGCCGCCCCACGCATAGTCCACTTTGACGTCGGCCAGCTGCGGAAATGTCTTTAGCATATCGCGACGCATTGCTTCTCCCAGATTGCGAGGTTCGCGCTTCGAATAGCTGACCTTGCCGCCCCACAGCACGCGGTTGTCCGGCGCAGGTCGAAAATAGTCGAGCACGAAGCGACTGTCGCAGATGGCAGCACGCGCGGGCATCAACGCTTGCGCACGTGCAGGGTCAAGCGGTTCAGTGGCGATCACATAGGTGCCGACCGGCATGATCTTGCGCGCGACCTCCGGTGCAAGCGCGCCGAGCCAGGTATTGCATGCGAGCACAACGAACTGCGCTTTCACGTGCCCCCGCACGGTTTCGACGACGCGTGCGTTGCCTTCGCTGCGTATGCGGGTTACGCAACTCTCCTCGAAAATCTGCGCGCCTGCCGCGCGAGCCGCGCGCGCCAGACCCAGCGTGTAATTCAATGGATGCAGATGGCCGCTGTCCGGGTCGGACAGGCCGCCCAGATAGCGCGACGATTGCACGAACTCGCCAAGCGCATCGCGTTCGATGTAGCGGAATCTGTCGTAGCCAAAGCGTGTTTGCGCGTGGTCGCGCCACTGGCGCAACGCGTCGACATCGCGCGGCTTATTCGCCGCATGCAGATAGCCGAACGTCAGGTCACAATCGATCCGATGTTTCGCGACCCGTTCCTTGACGATATCCAGCGTTTCCAGGCCCATTGCCCAGATACGCCTGACGTCTTCGGCAGGCATGTATTTGCCGAACGTGTCCATCTCGCAAGCGAAGCCACCGATCATCTGGCCGCCGTTGCGTCCGCTCGCGGCCCAGCCGACTCGCGATGCTTCGAGCACCGCAACCGTATAGCCGCGTTCGGCAAGATTGAGTGCCGCCGAGATACCGGTCAGGCCGGCTCCGATCACGCAAACGTCCACCTGCAAGGTGTTTTCAAGCGGTGCGTGACGGGTCGTATCGTTGACGGTAGCCGCGTAGTACGACGCGGCGTGGGGCTGGTTTGCGAAGCGGAGCATAGGCTGGCCGGACGAAGCGGGCCGACGCACGAAGCGTGAAAGAAGCTCCGCGTGACGGCCCGGGTGGTTAGAACGAGTAGATGAACTGCGTGGCAAAGATGTCGTTGGACTTGCTATACGACCCGTCATTGCGCAGGAACACGTCTTGAGTCGCCCAGTCATGGCGGTACTCGACCTTCACGGTGATCTGCTGGGTCGGATAGAACAACAGGTCGAGCGCTGCATCCTGACGGGTTGCGCCCTTGCACTCGAAGCCGTGATTAGACGAGTTCGCAATGCAATTCGCCCCGACACCGAAGCCGTTCGCGGTGTCCATGCCGTTCGAGTTCAGCGCGATGCCACCGCCGCCACCGCCATTCTTGCTGTCGACGAGGAGGTCGTAGCGCACCGTCGCGCCCATCCGGCCGAGCATCGGCACATTGAACTTGCGGTGCGCGAGCAGCGACAGACCGTACCATTGCGCCTGACCACCGTTAAACGCCGCGTTTTGTTGCTGACCGTAGTCCACTTCCGCGTTGTACTGGATGTCCGCGAGCGAATACGTCAAGTCCGCCTCGCCAAAGAAGAACGAGCCGAATGCGCTAGGCGCCGCACCGCCGACACCATAGACTGGATTGCCGTTCGAGTCGGTGCCGGATACCAGCGTCTGACGGCCGATATTGAACGAGCCGCCAATATCCAGCGCACTGGAGGCCGTATAGTCGACGCGACCCGTGAAAGTCGGAATCTTGTTGCTGCTGGTGACCGGATCGCCCAGCGCATTGGTGCCCGTCTGCACCACCGAGCCATACGTGCGGTACTGCTCGTTGCCCAGCATGAACTTCCACGCAAAGGCGCTGCCGTCGCCCGTATAGTTCACCCCCACGCCTACGTAGCTGCCCGGATCGGAGAAGTCATACAGCAGGTTGTGCGTCAGCGTCAGGATCTGGTTCGACTGCTGCACTTCATAGCCGCCGAAGCTCGGCATCAACCCCGCCACGAAAGTTGTCGTGGCCGTCACCGGTACGGTCACCACTGCCGTATTCAGGATGTTGTCGCCAATCGTGCCGTGCTCGTTTTGCAGCAGCGTAATGCCGTTGCCGCGGTTGGGCATCAGGGTAATTTCCGCGGATGGCGCCATCGGGCCTACGCCAAAAGTCTTCTTGATGTCGAGATAGACATCGCCGAACGTGCTGTTGAAGTAGTTATAGGCGCTCTCATGATTCGCGAACAGGAACGACGAGCTGCTGTTGGCGCGGTTATACATATACGTCGGATCGATATAACCGGTCACCGAAAGTCCCGCGATCGGACCAGTGTTCTGCGCGTCGACCAGCGAGTCCACCTTCAGCTGCTGATTCGCAATCTGCTGCTTCATCGACGTGACTTCGTCGTTGGTCAGCGTAGCGCGTGCCTTGCCGTAGTCAGGTGACGAGATATCCACTGGTGCTTCGGCAACGGCAGGCGCAGCCGGAGCCACGGCGGCCGGCGCGGCCGCCACCGCTGCCTTGGGTTTTGCCGAAACTTCTGCCCGCAACTGTTTTACTTCTTTTTGTAGCGCATTCAGCTGGGCCTGAAGCGCCTTGATCTCATCGCTGGTGGCGTCCGCCATGGCCATGCCAGGCAGACTCCCCGCCACTAGCAGGCAGATGAGTTTCTTTCTCATGCATTTTCTCCTTGTTGGTCGTATTGCGAGCTAGAACTGTTCAGGCCTGAGCGGTCCCGAGCGCTTTGCGCACGGTGGTGGGTTGTGGGTTGGTGGGAGCGGCGCCGGCGGCTTCTTCGAGCGCGAAGGCTGTCTGCATGTCGCGCGTGCGTTTGCGTTCGCGGATCTGCATCCAGCGGTTGACGGCAATCACCCCGACCGTCACCACGCTGATAAAGATGGTTGCAAGCGCATTCATTTCCGGATTGAGGCCAAGACGCACGCGCGAAAACACGACGAGCGGCAGCGTAGTGGAACCTGGCCCCGAGAGGAACGCGGAGAGCACGAGGTCATCGAAAGAAAGTGTGAAGGACAACAGCCAGCCGGACATCAGCGCCTGCGATATCAGCGGCAGCGTGATCAGGAAAAACACCTTGAAGGGTGTTGCGCCAAGATCGAGCGCGGCTTCTTCGAGCGACCTGTTCAGTTCCTTGACGCGCGATTGCACGATGATCGCGACGTAGGACACGCACAGCATCACGTGACCGATCCAGATCGTCAGCAGACCTCGGCCCTTGGGCCAGCCGAGCATCTGTTCGAGTGCGACGAAGAGCAGCAGCAGCGAGATGCCCTGAATCACTTCAGGAATCACGAGCGGCGCATTGATCATGCCGGCGAATAGCGTGAAGCCGCGAAAGCGCCCGAAGCGGGCGAGCACGAAACCCGCCCATGTGCCGATCACCACCGAAGCACACGCCGTCAACAAGCCGATCTTGAGCGAAAGCCACGCGGCGCCCAACAGTTCTTCGTCTCGCAGCAGCGCGCCGTACCACTTCAGCGAAAAGCCAGACCACACGGTGACGAGCTTCGATTCGTTGAACGAATACACTACGAGGCTGATGATCGGGATATAGAGGAACAGGAAGCCGAGCGTCAGTACCGTCGTCGAAAGGGATTTATTTGGCTTGATCATTTCGCACCCTCCAGTTCCTTGACCTGGTAGTACTGGAATACGGCCATCGGCACGAGCAGCAGCAGAACCATCGCGACCGTGACGGCGGAGGCCATTGGCCAGTCCATGTCATTGAAGAATTCATCCCACATCACGCGGCCGATCATCAATGTGTCCGCGCCGCCGAGCAGTTCCGGAATCACGTACTCGCCAACCGCCGGAATGAATACCAGCAGACTGCCGGCGATGATGCCGTTCTTCGAGAGCGGCAACGTGATGCGGGTGAAGGCTGTCCACGGTTTCGCGCCGAGGTCGTATGCGGCTTCGAGCAGCGTCAGATCCATCTTCACAAGGTGGGCGTACAACGGCATCACCATGAACGGCAGGTACGAATAGACCATGCCGATGTAGACGCCGATATCCGAGTGATAGAGCCGTAGCGGCGAATGGATCATGCCGAGCGCCATCAACGTGTGATTGAGCAGGCCGTCATCCTTCAGGATGCCGATCCATGCATACACACGAATCAGGAACGACGTCCAGAACGGCAGCATCACGCCCATCATCAGCAGGTTGCGGCGCGCGGGTTCTGAGCGTGCGATGTAGTACGCAACCGGATAGCCGATCAGCAGGCAGAAGAAGGTCGAGATGGCGGCCATCTTCAGCGAACTGATGTAGGTCGCGACGTAAAGGTCGTCCTGCAGCAGAAAGGCGTAGTGGCCAAGCTGGATGGCGAAGTGCACGACACCGTCCTTGATGCTGACGAGATCGGTGTAGGGCGGAATGCCGAGCCGCAGATCCGCGAAGCTGATTTTCAGCACCAGCACGAACGGCAGCGCGAAAAACACGGTGAGCCAC
This sequence comes from Paraburkholderia sp., assembly GCF_036488795.1. Classification (GTDB taxonomy): domain Bacteria; phylum Pseudomonadota; class Gammaproteobacteria; order Burkholderiales; family Burkholderiaceae; genus Paraburkholderia. The sequence continues at coordinate 6,407 of NZ_DASXHA010000061.1, read as the reverse complement.
AGGAACGGCACACCGATCACGGTCGTGCGGCCCGACGGCACCAGCGCGCCAAGCCGTTTGTTTAGCGCCGCAAGCACAGCGCCGAACTGGGACGCGTGAGGTGTGGTGGACGAGAGGGGAGCGGGAGTTCTCATTGCGTCACCACCACGCCGCTAGCCGGCGACCAGTAGACGAACACGTCGTCGTTGTACGCAGGCGCGCCCTCGTTCATCAGATGCGAGCTGGAAAGGTTCGATACCACGGTCTTGCCGCTCGGTAGCCGCACGTGATAGAGCGAATAGCTGCCCATATACGCCACATCCGAGACGACGCCGCGCGCCCAGTTATGAGCGGTCGCGGGTTTCTCGCGCGAGACCTTGACGCGTTCCGGGCGCACCGAGATACCCACCGGCATACCGAGCGGGCCGGTGATGCCGTGGCTCACATACATGCGTGTTTCGAGTTCCTCGCTTTCGACGAAGATGTGATCCGGTTCGTCCTCCACCACCACGCCTTCGAACATATTGGTCGAGCCGATGAACTCAGCGGAGAAGCGGCTATTCGGAAACTCGTAGACCTGCGACGGCGAACCGATCTGCACGATGCGGCCTTCGCTCATCACGGCGAGACGGCCGGCCATCGTCATGGCTTCTTCCTGATCGTGCGTGACCATCACGCAAGTGACGTCGACCTTCTCGATGATGTTCACCAGTTCGAGCTGGGTTTTCTGGCGGATTTTCTTGTCGAGCGCGGACATTGGCTCGTCTAGCAGCAACAACTTGGGGCGCTTCACCAGCGAGCGCGCGAGCGCCACGCGCTGTTGCTGGCCGCCTGACAGTTGATGTGGCTTGCGTCCCGCAAACTTGCTCATTTGCACGAGATGCAGCGCGTCGGCTACGCGTTCCCGGATCTCGTTCTTCGGCGTGCCTTCCTGCTTCAGGCCGAACGCGATGTTTGCTTCAACGCTCATGTGCGGAAACAACGCATACGACTGGAACATCATGTTGACCGGACGCTTGTATGGCGGCATCGCAGCGAGGTCTTCACCGTCGACGAAGATGCGTCCGGAGCTCGCGGTCTCGAGTCCCGCAAGCATGCGCAGCAAGGTGGATTTGCCGCAGCCTGAACTACCGAGCAGCGCAAAGAGTTCGTTCTTCGCGATAGTCAGATTGACGTTATCGACAGCGGTGCTGTCGCCGAATTTCTTCACGACGTTTTCGATGCGGACGAACTCGTCCGATTTCACTTTCGTCGTCACTGCATGACGGGCCACCTGGGTGGCGATAATTGAGGGCGTCGATTTCATGATGTAACCATTCCGAACGGATCGTGGACATAAGCGTTCCCGTGCGAGGCGCGCGGAGCGGCTCACAAAGGTCGGCTGCGATCGGGAAACATGGGACTGCGCTTGTGAAGGCGCAGGCTGACTGCCTTATTGCGTGATTCGGGCGGACAGGGATCGAGCGATCCCTGTTCCGCATTGATGCGCTGGCTTGCCTTTAATAAACGAGGAGAAAAATTAATGACCGGTTTTAAGCTGTGCCCAGAGGCGGTTTTCAAGCCGCAGAATATCGGTGGGCACTGGCTTCATCAGCGTCATCTTGCTCAAGACGTCATCACCCGGATAAACGGTCGTGTCCTGTGCGACGCCCGGTGTCACGAATTGACGTGCAGCCTTGTTGGCGGTCGGGTAGAACACTTCGTTGGTGATCGCGGCATTGACCTTCGGATCTTCGATGTAGTTGATCCATTTGAGCGCGGCTTCAGGGTGCGGTGCATCCTTCGGAATCACCATCACGTCGAACCACAGCAGGCCGCCTTCCTTCACGTTCGCGAACCTGATCTGATAGGAACGCTTCGCCTCGGCCGCGCGGCGGCTGGCGATACCCACGTCGCCAGACCAGCCGAGCGCGACGCACACGTCATTGTTGGCGAGGTCGTTGATATAGCCGGACGAATTGAACTGGGTGATATACGGGCGAATTTTCTTCAACACTTCGAACGCGGCCTGGTAGTCGCCCGGGTTCGTGCTGTTCGGATCCTTGTGCATGTATTGCAGCGTTGCGGCGAATACGTCGACGGCCTGATCGAGGATCGAAATGCCGCAGCTCTTCAACTTCGACGCGTTGGCCGGATCGAGCACCAATGACCAGCTGTCCACAGGCGCGTCGGTGCCGAGCGCCTTTTGCACGGCCTGCACGTTATAGCCGACTCCGTCGGTGCCGTAGGCCCATGGAACCCCATACAGGTTGCCCGGATCGGCGTCCGTGATCATCTTCATGAGGACCGGATCGAGATTCACCAGGTTCGGCAGTTTTGACTTGTCGAGCTTCTGGTACACGCCGGCCTGAATCTGCTTGGCCATGTAATTCGACGTCGGCACGACGATGTCATAGCCCGAACTGCCGGCGAGCAGCTTGGCCTGCAGCGTATCGTCGCTATCGTAGTTGTCGTATTTCACGTGGATGCCGTCTTGCTTCTCGAAGTTCGGAATCGTGTCCTTGGCGATATAGTCCGACCAGTTGTACACGTTCAGATCCGTGTCGGCTGCGATGGCCGGCGTCACCGTTAGCGCGGTAAAACCCGTAACGGCGAGAAGCGCGGCCCCCGCAATCGCATGACGAAGATGACGTCCAGAATGACTTACGCTCATGGCTTTTTTCCTTGAAGGTGAAGGTCCGGCATGGGCGTGCTTCGTGTGGCGTCCATGCCGGAAAGAACTGCCGTTACGAAATTCCGAGTTGTTGTGCGGTTGCGTCGATGGCCTTTTTCGCCTTCGATACGATCTCGTCGATTTCCTGCTTCGTTATCACGAGCGGTGGCGACAGCAGCATCCGGTCGCCGGTTGCGCGCATGATCAGATTGCCGTTGAAGCAGAAGTCGCGGCAGATCGTGCCGACATCGCCGCCGTTTGCAAAACGCTTGCGCGCCTTCGGATCCTGCGCGAGTTGAATGCCGGCCACCAGTCCGGCACCGGAAATGTCGCCGACGATGGGGTGATTCGCGAAGTTCGCGCGCAATTGCTGCTGGAAGTAGGGGCCGGTCTCCGTCTTGACGCGCGCGACGATTTTCTCGTCGCGCAGCAGCTTCAGATTGGCCAACGCCACGGCCGCTGCAACCGGATGACCGGAGTAAGTGAGACCGTGATTGAAGTCGCCGTTTTCGACAATTGCTTTGGCAACGCGGTCGTGCAGACCGACGGCACCCATCGGCACATAGCCGCTCGTGAGGCCCTTGGCAAGTGTGATGAGATCCGGCTCAAAGCCGAAGTGCTGATGTGCGAACCATTCTCCGGTGCGGCCAAAACCGCCGATCACTTCATCCGCGACCAGCAGAATGTCGTACTTGCGGCAGATACGCTGGATTTCCGGCCAGTAGGTCGTAGGCGGAAAAATCACGCCGCCGGCACCCTGGAAGGGCTCACCGATAAACGCGGCGACATTCTCCGCGCCTAGCTCCAGAATCTTCGCTTCGAGCTGCCGGGCACGTGCCAGCCCAAACTCTTCCGGCGTCAGATCGCCTTCGGCTTCACCAAAGAAATACGGTTGATCGATATGCACGATGTTTTCGACCTTCGACGGCATCTGCTCATGCATATAGCCCATGCCGCCAAGCGTGCCGCCTGCGATCGTCGAGCCGTGATAGCCGTTTTTGCGGGAAATCACGAACTTCTTCGCGTGCTTGCCTTGCGTTGCCCAAAACTGATGAACGACGCGCAGTACGGTGTCGTTGCCTTCGGAGCCGCTATTGCAATAGAAAAAGTGATTGAACGGAGCCGGAGCCAGCTCCGCAAGCAGTGCGGACAGTTCGATTACCGGCGGATGGGTCGTCTTGAAGAACGTGTTGTAGTAGGGCAGTTCCTGCATTTGCCGGTACGCGGCGTCGGCGAGTTCTTTACGACCGTAGCCGACGTTCACGCACCACAACCCCGCCATACCGTCGATGATCTGATTGCCGTCCGAATCCCACAGGTAGACGCCCTTGGCTTTCACTATCACGCGGCTGCCGGACCGATTGAGCGATCCCATGTCCGAAAACGGGTGAATATGATGTGCCGCATCGAGCGCGCGATACTCAGCGGTGCTGCGTTGTTGCAAGACCTGTGCGCTTGAGGCCGGCTGAGCCGGTTGGACGTAAGCGACTTCTTCTGTTCTGAAACTCATGTTGCCTCCAATAGTTCTCGTCGCGTCTGAGGTGTTAGACGTGCAGCAGCAAATGACGGCGTTCCCACGAACTGATCACGCGGAAAAACGCTTCGTATTCGGTTTCCTTCAAGGCCAGGTACGCCTTGACGAATTTCTCGCCGAGCACTTCGGCAATCGGTTCGCATGCACCCATCAGCGTCAGGCCTTCTTCCAGGTTGCGCGGCAATTGATAGGGCAGCTCGTAGCCGTCGCTGATGAGCGGCTCGGTCGCGCGCAGCTCTTGCGTCATGCCGAGATAACCCGCGGCGAGCGTCGCGGCAATCGCCAGATACGGATTGCAGTCCACGCCCGGGATGCGATTTTCGATGCGGCGTGCAGCGGGCCCTGAATGCGGAATCCGGAAGCCCACCGTGCGATTGTCGTAACCCCATTGCACGTTGATCGGCGCGGCCATGAAGCGTGACAGCCGGCGATACGAGTTGATGTACGGCGCGAAGATCGGCATCAACGCGGGGGTGTATTTCTGCAGGCCGGCGATATAGCCGTCGAACAGCTGGGTCGGCTTGCCGTCGGCAGCGGTGAAGAGATTAAGGCCGGTTTCTTCATCGACGAGGCTTTGATGCATGTGCATTGCCGAGCCCGGCTCGCCCTCCATCGGCTTGGCCATGAACGTCGCATACATCTTGTGGCGCAAGGCCGCTTCACGCACCGTGCGCTTGAACAGGAACACGCTGTCGGCGAGCTTGAGCGGGTCGCCGTGCATGAAGTTGATTTCCATCTGCGCCGCGCCGACTTCGTGAATCAGTGTGTCGACTTCCAGTTCCTGAATGTCGCAATATTCGTAGATGTCCTCGAATAGCGGATCGAATTCATTGACCGCTTCGATCGAATACGCCTGACGTCCCGTTTCGGGGCGGCCCGTGCGGCCGATCGGCGGTTGCAGCGGCAGGTCAGGGTCCTTGTTCATGTCGACCAGATAGAACTCCAGCTCCGGCGCAATGACGGGCTTCCAGCCCTTGGCCTTGTAGAGTTCCAGCACCTGACGGAGCACCCGGCGCGGCGAAATGGCGACCGGTGTGCCGTCGAAGTGGACGCAATCGTGAATCACCTGCGCGGTGGGATCGACAGCCCATGGAATGATACGAATGGTGGAAGCGTCGGGAACGCAGACCATGTCGGGATCGGTCACGCCGGTCAGGCTCCCGTCTTCCGGATAGTCCCCTGTGACGGTCTGGATCATCACCGCTTGCGGCAGGCGCATGGATTCTCCGGATTCGAACTTGCTGCGCGGAATGATCTTGCCGCGCGCGATCCCGGCCATGTCGGGAATGATTGCTTCGATCTCGGTGATGCGATGTTTCTTCAGAAATTCGTCGATGTCTTGCATGATTGTTCTCTCAGTTGTTGCGCGAACCGGCTCAAGCGTGTGTAGGTGCGGCGGATGCCGCGCCGTGGCCGGCCCTGATACGCATTCGATCGCGGCATGCGGCGCCGAACGCCTGGAAGATCGCCGTAGAGAGCGCGTCGTCGGCGTGCTTCCACTCGGGGTGCCACTGCACACCCAGAGCGAATGCACGCGCGTCCTTCACGCTGACTGCTTCGATCAAGCCGTCCGGCGCGGTGGCTTCGACCACGAGGCCGTCGCCTGGCCGCTCGACGCCTTGTCCGTGCAACGAATTGACGCGTGCTTCGTCCGCACCTGCTGCAAGCCGCTGCAGCAAGCCACCCGGGGTAAGGGCAAGCGGATGAGACGGCGCGTATTGCACGTCCAGTTCGTCTTCCTTGTTCTCACGGTGATCATTCAGGCCGTCCACCGCGTGAACGCTTTGATGCAGCGTCCCGCCAAACACCACGTTCATTTCCTGAAAACCGCGGCAGATGGCGAGGATGGGCACGCCGGCGTCGATCGCCGCACGCATGAGCGGCAACGTCGTCGCGTCGCGTGCGGCGTCATGCAGCGTGCCGGGCGCGCTGGCGTGAGCGCCGTAGTGATGCGGCTCGACATTGGAATAGCTGCCGGTAAACAGCAGCCCGTCAACGGCCGCGAGGATCCCGGCGCTGGACTGACGATTGCCGAGCGCGGGCAACAGCATGGCCAACGCCTGTGAGCCGTCGACGATCGCGGCGATGTACTTCTCGCCGACCACGTGCGACGGATGCACTCCGATCATCGTTCGGTCGGCGCTGATACCGACCAGAGGTCTATTTGGCATGACTAATTGAATGGACGTGTGTGTTCCCCGCGGGATGCGGCACGAATAACGTTTAAACAGGCGCGGCACG
>NZ_DASXHA010000179.1:0-46676 GCF_036488795.1 Paraburkholderia sp. | reverse complement strand
TTGTCTATAATCCTCGACTTCGCGCAGCACCGACCCGCTTCGCGAACGTGAATCCGCAGGAAAGGTGGCAGAGTGGTCGAATGCGCCGGACTCGAAATCCGGTGTACAGTTATGCTGTACCGTGGGTTCGAATCCCACCCTTTCCGCCAGAATTCTAAAAAGCCCTGCAGATCCTGCGGGGCTTTTTGCTTTGTGCCACGCGCGCATGGCCACCCCAAAGCAACCGTCTGTCCGGTGCGCTCGCTTGTCAGGCGCATCGCCAATTCGCATCCGTCAGCCGCGGGGGAGTAACATTGAAGCTTCAGATATCCGCGACAAAGCCGCGACAAGATCCCCTGGTGCTGCGATGAAAACCTCTTCCACAAAAGACCACCCGCGCCGGCGTCCGTCGAACCGGACGCTGAATATCCTGACGTGGCTTGTCGCGTTGGTGACCCTCGGTGCCGGCATTGGCTGGCTCGTCTATAGCTACTACGTGGATCTGGAAGTGCCTTACTTCGCCATTCCGCTCGTGATGTGCGTGCCGGTGATCGTGGCGGTCGCGTTCCGGAACATGTGGGACTAGGAATAGCGCGCCTGCCCCTCCACGCCGGTGCCGGGCAAACGGTTACGATCCGCCCCGCCGCGTCGATTCTTTGAATGCAGATGCATGGCATCCGTCTTGTTTGTTTGCGATCCCGGCGCCGTCATTCGTCTTAAGCGTTTCCGCGCTGTTTGAAACGCGCCTGTCCAAGCCTGCTGCGTATCAAGGTGTCCGCGCAAAGACATCCACATCGCAAGAGTCAAACAGCCAAACAGCCAGGCTGAACGACGCACACCGTCTGGCGTCCATCGGCGACGCATGATTTCGCGTGGCATCAAGCCTCGCGTCTCCCTGATTCCTCAACTCCAGCTGCATCCAATCCCGCACTTGCTGCGTATTCCGAACATGGACGCGCAAACGCCATTCATCCCGGCTTTCATGCGCGGCTTTTTTTGCCGGAGACCCGCACATGAGCCATGCCGCTTCGAACCTGCAGCCGTGCGGTCAACGGATCGCCGTCGTCGGTGCCGGCATTGCGGGACTGGCTAGTGCCTATCTGCTGTCGAAGCAGCATTCCGTGACGCTGTTCGAGGCCGGCTCTTACGCGGGCGGTCACACCAATACTGTCGACGTGACGCTCGACGGTCACACGCATCCCGTCGATACAGGCTTCCTCGTCTTCAACGATCGCACGTATCCGAATCTGATCGCGTTCTTCGCGGAGCTGGGTGTCACGGCGCATCCGAGTGAAATGACATTCTCGGTGTCGCTCGATGAAGGTCGTCTCGAATGGGCCGGCACGAGTTTGAACACGGTTTTCGCGCAGCGAAGCAATCTGTTTTCGCCGACCTTCATCGGCATGCTGCGCGATATCGTGCGCTTCAATGGCAGCGCCGAGCGCAACCTCGACGTCGCGCTGCGAACCGGTGCGTCGATGGGTGATCTGTTGATGGCCGGCGGTTACGGCGGTGCTTTCCAGCAGCACTATTTATTGCCGATGGCCGCCGCAATCTGGTCGAGCGCGACCGCCGACATCCTCCGCTTTCCGGCCACTACCTTCCTGCGTTTCTGCCTCAATCACGCATTGCTGCAAATCAACCGGCGTCCGCAATGGAAGACGGTGCTGGGCGGCGGCCGCGAATACGTGCGGCAGATCGTGCGCGGACTCGACGATGTGCGCATCGACACCCCCGTACGTGCCGTACGGCGTGATGCGCATGGCGTCGACGTATTGACCGATAGCGGCCCGCAGCGCTTCGACGCCGTGGTCCTCGCCACCCACGCACCGGACACGCTCAAGCTGCTTGACGACCCCGACTTCGCCGAGGGCGACGTGCTGCGCGCCGTCCGCTACCAGCCGAACGTCGCCGTGCTGCATACGGATACGAAGCTGTTGCCGCGCCGCCGCCGGGTCTGGTCGGCGTGGAATTATCTGGGCGGCCGGCGTCTGGACGGCACGCGCCCTGTGTGCGTGAGTTATCTCGTGAACCAGCTGCAGTCGTTGCCGTTCGACACACCCCTTGTCGTCACGTTGAATCCGGTTGTCGAACCGGCGCCGGGCACCGAGCTGCGCCGCTTCGTCTACGACCATCCGCTGTTCGATCTCGCGGCCATCGACGCACAGCGCCGTTTGCCGGCTGTGCAAGGCCGTCGCCGCACATGGTTTGCCGGGGCCTGGACCGGCTATGGATTCCATGAGGACGGCCTGAAATCGGCGCTGCGGGTTGCCGCCGATTTCAATGCACTACCGGCGTGGGCGAAGCTATGAAACACGCGCAGACCGATCATCCGGAGCACACCGAGGTTGCCGCGTGGCTGCTGACCGGCCGCGTGGTGCATGAGCGGCTGCGGCCGCGCCATCACCGCTTCGCGTATCCAGTGTTCTATGTGCGCTGCAATCTCGCGCGCCTCACGACGCTCGAGAGCGGGTGGTTCGGCATCAACCGCTGGCGCGCGCTCAGTCTTCACGCGCGTGACCATGGACCTTGCGACGGCAGCGACCTCGCCACATGGATGCGCGCGCAACTAGAAGAAGCCGGCGTAGCGGCCGACGGGGAAATCTGGCTGCAGGCCTTCCCGCGCGTGTTCGGCTATGCGTTCAACCCGGTCAGCTTCTGGTTTTGCCACGACCGCGGCGGCGCATTGCGCGCATTACTTGTCGAGGTGCGCAACACATTCGGCGCGCGGCATGGCTATCTGCTGACGGCGCCCGCCGGCGGAGCGATCGACGCATCCACGGAACTGAGCTGCCGCAAAGCGTTGCACGTTTCGCCGTTTTGCCGGGTCGAGGGCGGTTATCGCTTTCGGCTGCGTGAGACGCCACAAGGCTCGTCGATTGCCATCGACTATCACGATGCCGACGGTCTGCTGATTCGCACCGCGATCAGCGGGCGGCTTCGTCCGCTCACGCGAAGCACCGCGCTCGCCGCACTGGGCAGGCAGCCGTGGCTCACGCTGGGCGTCGTCGCGCGCATCCATTGGCAGGCGTTGCGGCTTTTTCTCAAGCGGGTGCCGTTTTACGGCAAACATCCCGTTTCTGGTCACATGGCCGGCGTCACTCCCGATCATCAGGCAACCGGGCAGATGTCCACTACCGCGCGCCGTTCTTCGTCGATTGAGGAGACGCAGCCATGACACTTTCCAGAACGCTGAGCAGTCCTCAAACCGCTCCGGCGTCGGGCCGGTTGTTGCTGGCTTTGCTCAAGCGGATTCGCGTCGGGCACCTGATACTCGTCACGCCCGATGGCCAGCAGCGTGTGTTCGGCGACCCGCATGCGGCACCGGGCGCGCGTCTCGAACTGCGCGACTGGCGCGCGTGCGGCGCGATTCTGCGCAAAGGCGATATTGGCTTTGCCGAAGCGTGGCGCGCCTTCTGGGTCGAGACGCCGGACCTGGCCGCACTGCTGCGCGTGGCGATCCGCAACGAGCGGGCGTTGCAACGCACCGTGTACGGCGGCTGGTTGTCACAGGTCTGGTACGGCGTGCGACACCGTCTGCGCCGCAATACGCGCACGGGTAGCCGTCGCAACATTCACGCCCATTACGACCTCGGCAATGCCTTCTATGCGCGCTGGCTGGACCGGAGCCTCACCTATTCGGGCGCGGTTTTCGACGGCCGGTTTCACCAGTCGCTTGAAACCGCGCAGCACGCCAAGTATCAGCGCATCATCGATACGCTCGGCTTGCGCGCCGGCATGCGCGTTCTCGAGATCGGTTGCGGGTGGGGCGGCTTTGCGATCCACGCGGCGCGTCTTGGCATTCACGTACATGGGGTGACGATTTCGCTGGCGCAGCTCGAATTTGCACAGATGCGTGTGACCGAGGCGCGCCTCTCCGGGCGTGTAAAACTTGAACTGCGCGACTATCGCACGCTGACTGGACAGTACGACGGTATCGTCTCGATTGAGATGTTCGAGGCCGTCGGCGAGCAGTTCTGGCCGGCCTACTTTCGCATCTTGCGTGAACGGCTTGGACCGCGCGCGCAGGCGCTGGTGCAGACCATCACCATCGATCATGCGCACTTTGCTGCCTATCGCGCTTCCAGCGACTTTATCCGCGAATATATATTCCCTGGCGGCATGCTGCCGAGTCCGCAACGTTTCATCGCGGCCGCGCAACGCGCGAAACTTGCGGCGCAGGTGTCGCTTGCCTTTGGGCGCGACTACGCGGAGACCTTGCGTCGCTGGCGCAGCGGCTTCGAAGCGCAACTCGAAGCCATCCGCGCACAAGGTTTCGACGAGACTTTCATTCGGACGTGGCGGCTTTATCTCGCGTATTGCGAGGTGGGTTTTGATGAAGGTCGCACCGATGTGATCCAGTTCGTGCTCGAATCGGCGAACTGACATGCGCGCGCTTTTTTGCGGCCGCCTTGCCCGCGCGGCGGCGTGACGTGTTGGATTTTCCGAAGCATTGCCGGTCGCATGAAGGTACCCGCAGCGTGATCATCCGGGCGCGGATATACGCGCCGCTCAAAGCGAAACGCGTGCGAGCTGCACCAGCAGGACGATATTCAAGGCCAGTACCGCGACGGTGCCGGTTACCGCGGCAATCGTCGTCACGCGGCGGTTGCGATACGCGCCCATCAGTTCGCTGCGTGAGGTAAACCACACCAGTGCGATCATCGGCACCGGCAAAGCAATGCTCAGTACCACCTGACTGACGACGAGCGCATTGGTCACGTCCACGCCCCATGCCACCACGGCGAAGGCGGGCGCCATCGTGACGAGCCGGCGCACGCTGACCGGAATGCGAAAGCCGACAAAGCCTTGCATGATCATCTGGCCCGCCATCGTGCCGACCACCGAGCTGGAAACGCCCGACGCAATCAACGCCGCAAGGAACAGTCCCGCCGCCGCGCTGCCCAGTAGCGGCGTCAAGGTGCGCCAGGCGGTCTCGATGGTGGCGATCTCCGGGTGGCCCTGATGAAACGCACTTGATGCCATGATCACCATGGCCATGTTGACGAGACCGGCGACGCCGAGCGCGGCGATCACCTCGATATTCGAAAATCTGAGCAGCTTCGCGCGTTCGCGATCGTTGCGCGGTGTCACGCGATTTTGTGTGAGACCCGAATGCAGGAACAGCACATGCGGCATCACCGTCGCGCCAATGATGCCGACCGAAATGGTCAGCGCGTTGCGATCCGGCACACTGGGCGTGAACGTATGCAGCAGAACCGCGGGCCAATGGACCGGTGCGATCACCAGTTCGGCCAGATACGACAAGCCGATTACACCCACCAGCGCGGCGATCACCAGTTCCAGTGGGCGAAAACCCTTGCGTTCGAATTGCAGCAGTCCATACGTGACGGCAGCCGTCACCAGCATGCTGGCCAGCATCGGCAGATGCAGCAGCAACGACATGCCGATCGCTGCGCCGACGAATTCGGCCAGGTCCGTCGCCATCGCAGCGATTTCACTCATGCCCCACATGACGAGCACGTAGCGGCGCGGCAGCGACGCGCCGCACAGTTGCGCGAGATTGCGCCCGGTCACGAGCCCTAGCTTGGCGGAGAGCGACTGGAACAGCATCGCGACGAGATTGGCTACGGCCACCACCCACAGCAACGTGTAGCCGTAACCTGCGCCAGCCTGGATGTTGGTCGCGAAGTTGCCGGGATCCATGTATGCGATCGAAGCGACCACGGCCGGCCCGGCAAACGTCAGCATCGCGCGCGGCCCGCGACGCCGGCCGGCCAGCGCTTCGCGCACCTCGAAACAGGTCTGCTCGGTCAGCGTTCGCGGTACGACCGCGTGGCTCACGGCTTCGTTCATGACATCTCCTGGGTGCCGTCAAACGCGTGGAACACCGCATGCCCGTGCGACGGGCGATTTGTGGCGGGTCCGGCCAACGGGGAACGCGACCCGCGTCGCGGCGACCCGCTGCCGGCATCCCGGAACGCGCGTTCAGGCACTCATGTTGAGCGTGCCGTTGACGCCGTTCGGGAAGAAGCCGCCCTTGACCGCGGCGGTGCTCGTCAGATAGACGATATTGAGCACATCTGAGTAAGTGCGGCTAAACGCGAGACCATTGCTGTCGAGCGGCACGATGTTGGAGGTGCCGGCCGTGGCGCCCGTGATGCCCTGGTCGTCGTTGCCCACCTGATCGAGGCTGTCGCGCGCCGCGGAAATCGCGTTGGCCGCGGTGATGAGCGACTCCGTATCGAGTCCTTTGGCATACAAGGTCGTCCGCACGAGCCCCGCGTGATACGCCTCGGCCGCGAGAATGCCGGCGGCGGCGCTGAGGAACGTCTTGCTCGCAAGCAGCGGCGCGGCACCCTTATAGGCCGTCACACCGACGTCTTCGAAGATGAACGCGCCCAGCAGGAAGTTGTTATCGCTCTCGTACGGATTGAACGCCACACCCGCGGCAACCAGGCCGGCCGCGCGCGCCGCAACGGAAAATGCGCCATTCGGATTGGTGCCGCTGATGTCGATGGACGGCATGGCAACCGCCGACGAACCGAGCGCTGTGCGCAGGAACGCCACGTGCTCCTGTTCGTCTTTGGCGATTTCGTTCGCGTATGCCTTAACGAGCGGATCCTGGAACGGTACTTGCGCACCTGCCGTCACGGCGCCTTGCGTGCCGACGCCGGACAGCATACCGGCCGGCAAACCGCTGCCGGTGGTCGCATAGGTATAGAACTGCGCTTCGAGATATTCGAGGTTGAGCGCGAAATTGAGAATCTCGGCATCCGTCGGCGCCGACGGACTGGCCGTGGCGGATCCGCCCGAACCGCCGCCGCAGGCGCTGATCAAGGTGCCCCCTACCAGACCCAGACCGAGGCCGCCGGCATTCCTGAAGAATTGGCGCCGCTTCAGGCGCCGCTCCACGCGGCGATCGAAGACATCGATAAGGGATGCTGAATAACTGTCTTGCTTGGTGTCGGACATGACCGTGCTCCTCAGAAAGTTCGCAAGGGTTGCCGCGCCAGTCGCGACGCACGCGTGCAGACAACGGAACTCCTCACGCGATGCATGGGCGAAAATGACGGACACGAAGACACACCACTCTTCAACAGGAACAGAACAGCGTCGCCGGTAAGAGGCAGGTCCTCAACACGTTCTACGGCTCGAATGAGGCGCTGGATGCAGCACATGGAAAAGAAATCTGCGTGCGCCCGCAGCATGGGTCGAACGGCGGGTGCCGTCATCCTCTGTACAATTCCCCAATCGACGACCGGATCGTCGCTGCGTGTGCGCATTTCCAGCGCACGCCGGCAGCGCCTCTGGTGTGTCTTCCGCACACGAACTCGCGTGGCCCGCTCGCCGTGACGCGTTCATCAACCTGTTCTGATTTCATGGCTATCACCTACAAGACTCCTGAGGATATCGCCGCGCTGCGCATCTCCGGCCGTCTCGCGGCCGACGTGCTCGCGATGATCGGCGAACACGTGCGGCCCGGCGTGTCGACCGACGAACTCGACGCGCTGTGCAACGACTACATCGTCAACACACAGAAGGCGATTCCGGCGAACGTCGGCTATCTGGGTTTTCCGAAGACGGTGTGCACGTCCGTGAATCAGGTGGTCTGTCACGGGATTCCGAATCGCGCCGAGGTGCTGAAGGATGGCGACATCGTCAATATCGACGTTGCCGTGATCAAGGACGGCTACTTCGGCGACACGAGCCGCATGTATTGCGTCGGCACCCCCAGCACGGTGGCCCGCGAACTGATCGACACCACCTACAATGCGATGCTGGCGGGCATCCGCGAGGTCAAACCGGGCGCGACGCTCGGCGATGTCGGTCATGCCATCCAGAAGACTGCGCAGAGCAAGGGCTTTTCGATCGTGCGCGACTATTGCGGGCACGGCATCGGCAAGGTCTATCACGAAGATCCGCAGGTGCTGCATTACGGGCAGGCAGGACAGGGCGTGCGTCTGCGGCCGGGCATGGTGTTCACGATCGAGCCGATGGTGAATGCCGGGCGCGCGGGTACGACCGTGCTGCGCGACGGCTGGACCGTGGTCACCAAGGACCGTTCGCTGTCGGCGCAATGGGAACATATGGTGGCCGTCACCGAAGACGGCTATGAGCTGCTTACGCCGTGGCCGGACGGGCCCGGCAGATACGAAGCGCCTTGAGCCGGCCAACGTCGGCGACAACGTTTGCGGGAAGGCGGAAACGCGTTATTTCTCGCAGATCGGCTCACATGCACGGCATCTCCCACGCGCGTTGGCGCAACCGCGGCTCACGTATGCAGGCCCGCTTGCTGCACCGCCGCGACGCTCCGCTGTGTGACGGATCGAAACGGCAGTTGCGCTTCGTCGATCACCCGTCAAGCCCGTTTGCGCACAAATCGCGCAAATAAGGATTTGACTCGCGCGCCGGTTCGGTTAAAGCTACGCCTTAGTGTTACAAGGGGTTTTCGTCTGCATGAGTCCGTCATTGACCGTTCGCCGCATCGCCGCTGATCAGGGCGCAGTTTTCCGCGAACTTCGTACCGCGTCGCTGCGCGAGGCACCCTACGCCTTCGGCCAGACGCTCGAGGACGCTTTGTCGGCCGACGCCGCCACCTTCGATGTCACCGCCGCGAGTCATGCGGTTTCCGCCACCGTCACGTCGTTCATTCTCTATACCGAAGGGCATCCCGCCGGATTGATCGAGGCGCATTTCGAGCACACCACGCCGCGCCGCGCATTTGTCCGCGAGTTGTGGGTCGCGCCGGCCGTGCGGCATCTGCGTGGCGGCGAATTGCTCGTCAATACCGCCAGCGAATGGCTGGCAAGCGAAGGCGCCGAGGAAATCTACGCGTGGGTGGCCGACGCCAACCGCAACGCCATGCGCTTCTACGAGCGCCTCGGCTTCGGCCCGACCGGCGAGCACGCTCGCACGGCGCGCTGGCCCGACCAGTCGGAAAGCCTGCTGGTGCGCCACGTCCGGCGGTCTTCAGAAGCCTCCTCCCAGTGATCCGGCGAGCGGTTCCGCCGCACGCCGTTCCCTTGCTCCTGCGCTGCTATCGTGTCCGCCGCATGGCGCCGGGCCGCGTCCGCGGCCGTCATCTCCAAAAATACTCGCCGCGCGCGTGGACGCCTGTAAAATACGCAAAATTTTTTGCAGAACGCTATGTCGCCCAAGAAATCGCCATTTTTTGAACTGCGCAGCGGCAGCGTCGACACGCTCCTGTTCGTGGTCAAGACCACTGACCTCGACGCCATGCGTGCCGAACTGACGCGGCGCTTCGAGGCGACCCCGGAATTCTTCGCCAACGACGTCGTCGCAATCGACGTGCGCCGCCTCGCCGACGGCGAACGCGTGCCGCTCGCCGAGATCGCGCAACTGCTCGACAGCGTGCGCATGCGTCCGGTGGGCGTGGTCGCGCAGCCGCAGCAGAGCTGGGCCGCCGAATCCGCGTTGCCGCTTCTCGAAGCGCGCGACCGTCGCGGCGCGAGCGCGAAGCCGGCCGGCGAAGAAAACGGCGAGGCCGCCGAACCGGTGCAGGCCGAACTGCCGATTGCCGTCGCGCCTTCAGCGTCCGAGACAGCGGCGCCGGCCGCGAGCGCCGAAGTGGCCGGCGCGCCCGCTGCCGAACCGGTGCGTCTTGCCACCTCGTCGCAGACCACGGTGGTCGACAAGCCGTTGCGCTCCGGCCAGCGCATCTACGCAAAGGGCGATCTGGTGGTGCTCGGCCTCGTGAGCTACGGCGCCGAAGTGATCGCCGAAGGCAACATCCATATTTACGCGCCGTTGCGCGGCCGGGCGCTGGCCGGCGTGCACGGCAACCACGACGCGCGCATTTTTTGCACCTGTCTGGAGCCGGAACTGATCTCCATTGCCGGTATCTACCGTACGACGGAGACGCCGCTGCCGGCAGACGTGCTCGGCAAGCCGGTGCAAATCTGGCTGGACGAAGAAAAGCTGATGATTGAACCGCTGCGGCTCACCTGATCGTCCGTTGCGCGCGCTGCGAGGCGCGTGCCGCTGATCGGGGCAGACACCGGACTTATTTGAACGAAATTGCATACAGGGTAAGGGTAATGGCAAAAATCATTGTGGTGACATCGGGCAAGGGTGGCGTGGGCAAGACGACCACGAGCGCGAGTTTTGCATCTGCCCTCGCGTTGCGTGGCAGCAAAACCGCCGTGATCGACTTCGACGTCGGCCTGCGTAACCTCGACCTCATCATGGGCTGCGAACGCCGTGTGGTGTACGACCTGATCAACGTGATCCAGGGTGAAGCCAACCTGAACCAGGCGCTCATCAAGGACAAGAAGTGCGAGAACCTGTTCATCCTGCCGGCCTCGCAAACGCGTGACAAAGACGCACTGACGATGGAAGGCGTCGAGAAGGTCATCAACGACCTGGTCGCGATGGACTTCGCATACATCGTCTGCGATTCGCCGGCGGGCATTGAGTCGGGTGCATTGCTGGCAATGCACTTCGCCGACGAAGCGCTGATCGTGACGAACCCGGAAGTGTCGTCGGTGCGCGACTCGGACCGCATTCTCGGCATTCTGTCGTCGAAGACCAAGCGCGCCATCGAAGGCAAGGAGCCGATCAAGGAACACCTGCTGATCACGCGCTACAACCCGAAGCGCGTGAGCGAAGGCGAAATGCTGTCGCTCACGGATATCCAGGAAATTCTGCGCATCGATCTGATCGGCGTGATTCCGGAATCGGAAGCGGTGCTGCATGCGTCGAACCAGGGCTTGCCGGCCGTGCACCTCGACGGTACTGACGTTGCCGAAGCCTATAAGGATGTCGTGTCGCGTTTCCTCGGCGAGCAGAAGTCGCTTCGCTTTACCGATTACCAGAAGCCAGGCCTGCTGCAGCGCCTCTTCGGCACCAAGTAAGGGGAGCGCACGTAATGTCGATTCTTTCGTTTTTGCTGGGCGAGAAAAAGAAGTCCGCATCCATAGCGAAGGAACGCCTGCAGTTGATCATCGCGCACGAGCGCGCCGGCGGCCATGCGCCCGCCGATTATCTGCCGGCGTTGCAACGCGAACTGGTTGCCGTGATTTCGAAGTACGTGAAGATCTCCGACGATGATATTCGCGTGAGCCTCGAACGCCAGGACGACCTCGAAGTGCTCGAGGTCAAGATCGAAATTCCGCAGGCCTGATTCCAGTAGCGCTTTTTAAATCATCTGTGCGCAGGTCCTGCTCCGTCGTTGCGACGGGGCAGGGCATGCGAGTGCGGTAGCAGGGTTCTTCAGCCGCCGTTCGTCTCCTTCCCCCTGTGTTTCTTCATGTGATTCGCCGCTGACGTGTGCCTTCGCAGCGGCGTATGCGCGCACCTTTGCGGCCATATCGCCGCGTCTATGCAAAGCCGCTCCCGCCCGCGAAATATTCCGTTGCACTTCGGGGCAGCGCGTAACGTTCGCCTCGTCAGCCGGAATGTCCTCTCGCGCATTAAACGGATAACGCCGTGATCGGCGCCTTTGACTAGAGGAAAAACATGAACAAGACTCTTCGTTTGCTGCTCGCGCAGGCTGTGTTGCTTGCCGCTGGTGCTTCGGCAGTTGCATCGGCATCGGCCGCTGAAGTCGTCGTGATTGCACCGTCCGCGCCGCCGCCGGTGCGCTACGAAGCGGTGCCGGCCGCGCGTGCCGGCTATGTCTGGGATCACGGCCACTGGCGCTGGGATCACGGCCGCTACGTATGGGTCCCCGGACACTGGCAAGTGGAGCGGGTCGGGTATCACTGGGTGCCGGGCCATTGGGCCGCGCACGGTCCGCACTACCGCTGGATCGACGGCCACTGGGCTTGAGTGTCGTGAACCGCGGCGCGTGACTTGTCTCACGCGCCGAACCCCCTGAGCGCGGTTGCGTGAGGTCTGCCTGAAGAGAATCCTCAGGCACATCCCAGCGCGGCCGCAGAGCAGGTCTGTGAAGGCCTGCACACCATCCAACGAATGAGCAAACGGGCAACCGCGCGTCGTCTTGCGCCGGCTGCCTGCGCGCTTGCGGAGTGAAATGTATGAAAAAGAATCTTCTGGCGCTTGTGCTGCTGGCCATCACGCTGGCCGGCTGCGTCGTGGTGCCGGGGCGGCCGGTATATGTCCGGCCGGCGCCCGTCGTGATCTATTGATTGCGCTTAACGCGGCGGCGTGTCGACTTCGCCGGCCTTGTCCGCTTCGGGCGCGTCGTCGATCAGCGCCTCGGGCACTTCGGGGACCGGCGCCGGCGCCGGTTTCGGCAGCGGCGCCATATAGCGCCGCGACAGCGCTTCGTAGAGCGGCGGCGCGAACAGGCGCGACACGCGGCTCGAAATCAGCGCGGTCGCCATCAGCGAGATCACGAGCGCGTGACCGTTGATCATCTCCATCACGATCACGAACGACGTGATCGGCGCCTGCGTCACCGCGGCGAGATAGCCGACCATGGCGAGCGCGATCAGCATCTGCAATTGCATGCTGCCGAACACCATGTGCAGCAGATTGCCGAAGCCGGCGCCGATCGACAGTGACGGCGCAAAGATGCCGCCCGGAATGCCCGGCAGATACGAACCGACCATCGAGATCATCTTCAGGAACGGATAGAACACCGACAGCTGTTCGCGTCCGTCCAGCAGGCCGCGCGCTTCCGCATAGCCGCTACCGAAGGTCATGCCGCCGGAGACGAGGCCGACCACCGCGATCGCGAGCCCGCACAGCGCCGCGAACACCACCGGCCGTTCGCCGTGCAACTGCCGCAGCGGTGCGGGAATCCAGCGCGCCGTATTGAGCAGCAGCCAGCCGAAACAGCCGCCGGCGATACCCGTGACGATGGCGGTGAGCAGCACGGCGACCGCCAGCAGATCCGGGAAATGCGCGCCGATCTGGATGGTGCCGAAGTACGTGTAATTGCCGTTCAGACCGAGTGCGATCACGCCCGCAATGATGATGGCGGTGATGAGCACGCCACTCGCGCGCGCTTCGAAACTGCGGGTAAGTTCTTCGATCGCGAACACGATACCGGCGAGCGGTGTGTTGAATGCGGCGGACAGACCCGCGGAGGCGCCGGCCAGGACGAGCTGCCGCTCGATCAATGCGTTTGAGCGCGGATAGAAGCGCCGCAGATTGAACATCAGCGCGGCGCCGACCTGCACCGTCGGTCCCTCGCGGCCAATCGTAAAGCCGCCCAGGATGGCGAGAAACGACACCAGGACTTTGCCGCACAGGATGCGCAGCGACAGCAGGCGTTCGCCGTATTCACCAGGCTTCGCATGCAGGGTGGCGATCACCTGCGGGATGCCGCTGCCTTCCGCGCCGCGAAAGAAGGTGCGCGTGAGCCACACGGCTGCGGCCGACACGGCGGGCGTCACGAAGAGCGGCAGCCACACGTGCCGATGCTGCATGGCCTGGAATTGCGAAAAACCGAAATCGATCAGGCGGGCATACAGGACGGCAATCAGGCCGACGGCGATGGCGCCGAGCCAGAACACGCCGTACTGGCGCCACAGGCGCCGCGTGCGCCGCGCGAGGCTGGAGGAGAAGGGTGGCAGTGCCCGCATGAGTGAAGTGCTCAGGCAAAGGGGAAAGTATAGCGGGCGATGCAAGGCCAAAACCGGCCGAAAGCGAATCGAAATTAATCCGAAATCCCGCCTGTGAACTCGCTCATCTGCGCGGGTTCGCCGTACAGCGCGGCGCTTCAGGCGCCGGCAAAATGGTTGCCATTTGGATAAGATGAAAGGATCGTCGGCTAAAATAACGCCGCGACCGATTATGTGACGGGCTATCAATGAAGCGAATTCTTATCGTCAAGGTAACTTCCTTGGGCGATATTGTGCAGGCACTCCCAGTCATCGCCGACATCAAACGGGCGTTTCCAGGGGTGCAGGTCGACTGGGCTGCAGACGAGGCGTTTGCCGAAGTGGTTCATTGGAGCCAGAGCGTTGACCGCGTCCTCTGCGCGCCGTTGCGCCGGTTCAAAAAGGCGCGCCGCTGGGCCGACTTCAAGGCGATCGCGGCGTCGATCGGCGAATTGCGGGCATATCGGTACGATTTCATCATCGACATTCAGGGCGTCTACAAGAGCGCGATCATCGCCTTTCTGGCGCGCTCGTCGCGTCGTTACGGCTACCGCGCGAAGGACCTGGGCGAGCGCGGCGCCGCGTTCGCCTACACCGGCCGCTTCGGACCGCGCCCGGCAGGTAACGCGTGGCAGGGCATGCGCATCAGCGCCGGGGAGGTGCTGGGTTACGTGCCCGACGGTCCGCAAATCTACGATCTGAAGCTGCCGGATACGGGCGTCGTGCCGTTCGAAGCCGGCGAGGGGCCTGTCGCCGCGCTGTTTCATGCCACCTCCAAAGACGACAAGAAATGGCCGCTCACGCACTGGGTGGCTGTGGGGCAGGAATTGATGCAGCGCGGCTTTCGCATCGTGTTGCCGTGGGGGTCGGACGGTGAGCGTGAGGAAGCCGTGGCCATCGCGGCGCAGTTGCCGGGCGCAACGGTATTGCCGAAGCTGAGCGTGACGGAAATTGCGCGGATGATCGACGCGTGTTCGCTCGTGATTGGTACGGACACGGGCTTCGTGCATGTCGCGCATGCACTGCAAAAGCGCACGGTGATGATTTTCGTCGCCACTTCGCCGTCGCACTTCGGCATTGAAGCGCCGTTCCGTTCAATTTCCATCGGCGATGGTCATTCCGTGCCGCCGGTGAGCGAAGCCTTGCGAGCCATCGACTACGTGCATACGGATCCGCGCACCGCCGGCGTGTCCGCCACCGCTGCCTGAAATCGCGGCTTGAGATTGTTTGCTGAGAGTGCGTCGACCTAGGCGCGGAAGCTGCGCCAGTGCCCGGTTGCGTGGCCAGCAAGAAAAAAGGCGTGACGCACTGTACGCTCAAACCAGCGAGCGCCGTCGCGGCACGCCTCTGAAAACGCCCACGTCGGGGAACGATGGGCGGAGAGGATCCAACATGAACACAACAGGACTTCAATAAGACAGACCGCTGGTTGAAGGCCGAGTTCAATCTGCGTCGTCATGTTGTTGCAGCGCCGGGCGGGAATGTTCGTCTTGTGTTTGTCTTGCGTCCCTTGGGCGGTCGCGTCGCTGTTCCATTACACACCTGTTAAAAGTGTCGCTTTTGGTAGGCATGCCAATGTGTCAGCCGCGCACCTCAGTTCACGCGCCGGCCTTGCCCAGACTCGCGAGCTGGGCGAATCGCCTCGCTGCCCCGCGCTGCACCGCTTTGCGCAACCGCGCGCCCTGTAACGCCACTCTCCAGATCACTTACAAAATGCAACGCTTGCGCGAGGCGTCGTGGTGTCCAATCAACAGCGTTCGAGGTTGGCTCGAATCACACTGAATAGATGGAGAGAACGACGTGAAACGCTTGACGCTGACTTTGATTGCGGGCGCGCTGCTGGCCGCCGCGTTGGGAGGCTGCGTGATTGCACCGGCGCCGGGGTATTACGGCGGCGGCTATCACCACGGCTATTACTACTGAGCGGGGGGAACGGCGACCGGCGACAGGCATCAGGGAGAAACAAAAGAGCAGGCAAGGCGACGCGTCGCACGGTCCGCGCAAGCCGGCCGTGCGGCTGCCGCGACCACGAGAGTCCGGCGATCAACCCAGCATCAACTCGAAGGCGACAACGGCAACGATGGCGGCCACGTTGGCGGCGAGCGCCTCGAGCACGATGCCTTTCCAGGTGGCCGGACGAAAGCGGATGGCCAGCAGCAGAGAGCCCAGCAGCGCCAGTGCAATGATCATCACGAGATCTGAGTTCTGGAGATAGAAGTTCATTGCCGCCTCCTGGCTCACGGGGTATCTGACCCTGAGTATAGGCGCGGCAAAAAGCCGTGCAAGAGCGGCAAACTACCGTCGGGAAAGGTGGCCGGCGTGCCGCCGGAAACGATCCGGCAAGCACGCACCAGGCGCTGCGCCCCGCAACGATGCGCGAGCAGGCAAGGCGCCAGACCGACGCCCGGCTGCGGTGTTACATCAAACGGGCGTCACGTGTTTCGCGCATGCAGAGCACGCCGAACAGACTCACCGCCGCGGCGATCGACACATATGCGCCGACCCAGCTCAGACCGCCGCGTGCCGCCAGCATCTGGGCGATATACGGTGCCACCGAGGCACCCAGAATGCCGCCCAGGTTGTACGCGACGCCGGCACCGGTATAGCGCACGCTGGTCGGAAACAGCTCCGGCAGTAACGCGCCCATCGGCGCGAAAGTGACGCCCATCAGGAACAGTTCGATCACGAGGAATAGCAGCACCAGTGGCATCGAACCGCTGCCGAGCAACGGCGCCATGGTGAAGCCCGACAGGATGGCCGCGACGATGCCGACGATCAGCACGGGCTTGCGTCCGTAGCGGTCGCTGGCCCACGCGGAGAGCGGCGTGGCGAGCGCCATGAAGAGCACCGCGACGCACAGCAGGCCGAGGAAGCTTTGACGCGGAATGTGCAGCACCGATACGCCGTACGACAGCGAAAAGGTAGTCGCGTTGTAGAACAGCGTGTAGCAGACCACCATCGAAAGCGCGCCGAGGATAGTCGGCCACCAGTACTGCGAAAGCAAGGTGGCGACCGGCACGCGCACGCGCTCTTCGCGTTCGATGGCGGCACGGAAAGCCGGCGTTTCGGCGATCTTCAGGCGCACGTACAAACCGAGCGCGACCAGCACCGCACTGACGAGAAACGGCACCCGCCAGCCCCAGCTGCGGAACTGCTCGTCGGACAGCGACAGCGCAAGGCCGAAGAACAGGCCATTGGAAGCGAGAAAGCCGATCGACGGCCCGAGCTGCGGGAACATGCCGAACCAGCCGCGCTTGCCTGCCGGCGCGTTTTCGGTGGCGAGCAGCGCGGCGCCGCCCCATTCGCCGCCAAGGCCGATGCCCTGGCCGAAGCGCAAAACGCACAGCAGGATCGGCGCGAGGCTCCCGATCGAGTCGTAGCCGGGCACGAAGCCGATCAGCGTGGTGGAAACGCCCATCATCAGCAGCGATGCCACGAGGGTCGACTTGCGGCCGATCCGGTCGCCGAAGTGGCCGAACAGAAACGAGCCGATGGGCCGCGCGACGAACGCAATGCCGAACGTGACGAATGCGGATAGCGCCTGGGCGGTCGCGGAGCCGTGTGGGAAGAATACCGGTCCGATGACCAGTGCCGCTGCAGTCGCGTAGACGTAGAAATCGTAGAACTCGATCGCGGTGCCGATGAAGCTCGCGAAGATGATCCGCGCACTGCTGGTTTGCCCGGCTGCGCCAGGCTGAGTCGCGGAAAGCGGCGAAGTGGACATTCAAATCTCCAGTTTCGTGACGCCCGGGCCCCGGTGGGTGGGGGCGGTCCGGTGCGGCTTATAGTGAGTTTCGCGTGCGCCGCGACGACCACCGCCAGTCATGGCAGGACGTTGCGCGGACAACGATTGGACAGCTTAAACGACGAACCATGGCCGGCCTGCCGCGCG
Source organism: Paraburkholderia sp. (assembly GCF_036488795.1). Taxonomy (GTDB): domain Bacteria; phylum Pseudomonadota; class Gammaproteobacteria; order Burkholderiales; family Burkholderiaceae; genus Paraburkholderia. The sequence goes on along the minus strand of NZ_DASXHA010000179.1, from coordinate 29,309 downwards.
ATGGCCGGAGCTGGGAAAACCAGCCGGGGCGAAGCGATGGCAGGCGCGGCCAGAAAGACGCAGCGGGCGATGCAATGCGCGGGTAGCGCGGCGCTGCGAAGGTCGAGCTGTGCGGCGCCAGCGGGTGGGTGAGCGGCGACAGTCGTGCCGGAAGCCTCCGGCGCAAGGGATCGCAAATTATATCGTGGGTGTGCAGCGAGGCTGCTTCGGCGCCTGGTCGATCCTTCAATCGATTGTCTGCGCCTGTTGCGGCGCGAAGCTGCGTAGCTGGAACTTGCCGTTGTCGTTGAAGAGCCAGTCTTCGAACAGTTCGAGCTGCCCGCGCGTATTGAGCAGTTTGGCCGGCGGCTGCGGTAAGGGGGCGGCGCGGCGTAGCGTGGCGAGCGCGGTGCTCTCGGCGTCGTCGTCGCCGTTGGTGCGGTACACGGCGGATTGCACGACCTGGCCGTTGCGGTCGACGGTGAACGAGACCACGACAAGCGAACGCAGCATCGGCTGAAGCGTGCCTTGCAAGACATACGAGGGGTTGCGCTCGACAATGCGGCGGGCCACCGCGAGGCGGTATTGATCGAGCGAGGCGCTGTTGACGGCGGCGGCCGGCGTGGTCAGTGCTGGACGTTGCGGCGGCGTGAAAGTGCAGCCGGCCATCAGGATCAAGCACGCCAACGCTGCACCACGCGCAAGCGGGCGGCACCGGCTGCGGGGAAAAACGAAGCGGCAAACAGGGTGTGTACGGTTGGGCATCGCAGGACAAACCCGGTGACAGGACGTGTCTTCATGGTAGTCAAAAGCCGCCAGGTTTCAATGCGCATTGGCCCTGAATAAATCTGCCACGCATGCCGGAGCAAATGCCTTTTTGAGCGCGTGGATGCGCCTTTCTGTTTCTGCCAGAATCGTGAAGCGCATGCAGTTGCGAATCCCTTCCCGAGCGACGCCATGACATCTCCCCTGTCACTGATCCTGTTCGATCTCGACGACGTGCTGTGCCGCTACGATCGCTCGGCGCGCATCGCGCACATTGCGGCGCGGGTCGGCCGCGACGCGCAAGCGGTCCGCCAGGCGATCTGGGACTCGGGTCTGGAAGGGCGCGCCGATGCCGGCCAGGTGAGCGATGCCGGCTACATCAGCGAGTTGGGCGCGCTGCTGGCGTATCCGCTCACGGTGGATGACTGGCTCGACGCGCGGCGTGCCGGCATGACACCGGACGCCGAGGTCATTGCCATTGCAAAGGCGGTTGCCCGACGGCACCGTGTCGCGGTGCTCACCAACAATTGCTGCCTGCTTGCCGATCACATCCATTACCTATGCCCGCCGGTCGCGGAGGTGTTCGGAGCACAGGTTTATGCGTCGGCGTCGTTCGGTGCGGCGAAGCCCTCGCCGGATCTATACCGGCGCTGCGTGCAGCATCTCAAGGTTGCACCCGGCGAGACGCTGTTTATCGACGACGTCGAGGCGAACGTGGCGGGAGCGGTGGAGGCGGGACTGCGCGGCTACCGGTTCACCGGCACCGAAGCGCTGGCGTCCGAACTGGCGGCACATGGCTTGCTGTAAGTTTGTTGACTGCTACGGCGCGGCGTTTTTGGCGACGTTCGCTGCATATGTAACCGCGTAACGTCACGAAACACATTTGTAGCCAAAGCGTCTTTTCGGATCACTAGGATGTCGACATTGCCCATGCACTGATCAATGGAGGTGTCGGATGCTGAGCCATCACGAACTCGCGACGCTTATGCTGCTCCGGGACACCGGAAGGCATCTGGAAGAATTCGATCCCGATGTCCTTGCGTTGCGCCATTACGAACTGGTCGAAGTGCGCCAGCACGATCGCCAGGGACGCATGCTGCAACTGACGCGTCGCGGCCGCGAGCTGCTGCAGCGCCTCTATCCGGACACAGATGACTTGCAATAGCCGCCACAGCGTACAAAAGCCATTCGAAAAGCTTGCACTGTAACGAGCGGAAAAATTCATGCCTTCGCAAATGGTTGTGTTGCTGCTCAGAGTGGAATAGCGTTCAGTAGTACTTTGGGACGCCGTATGGGCGCCCATTTTCGTCCTGGAGAATGTTGTGAAAAGGTTGACTATTTTGCTTGGGCTGTCGGCCGCCGCACTGGTGTGCGCGAGCGGCGTGGCGCATGCAGCCCGCGTGGGTGTGTTTATCGGCGGAGGGGGCTATTACTACGCGCCGGGGCCTTACTACTACCCGTATCCGGCGCCCGTCGTGGTGCCCGTGCCAGTGCCGGCGGCGCCGCAGGAATACGTGGAGCAGGGTCCGTCTGCCGCCGCGCCGGCTCCGGACGCCGCGCAGCAGGGTAATGGCACCTGGTACTTCTGCGATGCCACGAAAAGCTATTACCCGTATGTGAAGCAGTGTTCGTCGGGCTGGCGGCCGGTGCCGGCGCAGCAGTCGGCGGCACCCTCAAATTAAATGTGCTTTTCCGCAAAGAGAAGGAAATGAAATATTCACGGATTGCTTTGCTTGCATCGCTGAGTTTTCTCGGTGCGTGCGCGGTTGTGCCGACGGGTCCCAGCGTGATGGCGCTGCCCGGTACAGGTAAAACTTTCGATCAGTTTCGCGCCGACGATGCCTCTTGCCGGCAATATGCGTTTCAGCAGGTGGGGGGTGTGTCGACCAATCAGGCGGCCACCGCGAGTGGAGTTGGCAGTGCGGTGGTGGGTACGGCACTGGGCGCAGCAGCGGGTGCGGCGTTCAATGGCGGTAGTGGCGCGGCGGTCGGCGCCGGTGCTGGTCTGCTGGCTGGCAGCCTGTTTGGCGCAAGTGCGTCGCAAGGTTCGGCTTACGAAGTCCAGCGTCGTTACGACTATTCGTACTTGCAATGTATGTATGCGTCCGGCAATCGCATTCCGGTCTCTGGCCGCATGAGTACGATTCAGTCCACCGAGGGCGGCTATGCCACCACGCCGCCTCCGCCTCCGCCTGGCTCGCCGCCGCCGCCCCCGCCCGGAACGTATTGAGCGTCGAGCTGAACTTCGATGTTGACGCGGCTGCCGTTGAATTGAAACGGCAGCCGCGTTGTCATTTTGACGTGTCGATTTCGTAACGAAGTGAGCGGCGCTTCTCCTCTAAATGCGGCGCCAGGCTCATGTAATGCCGGGAAACCTGGCGGCAACACAATCACGCTCGAACGCTTATACACTGCACTCGCCTCTCCCAAAGAGGTATCGGTGGAAGGTCTTTTTTGCCCGCTTCGCGCGGGCATTTTTTCATGCGCTTCTATCGATGCCAGCCGCCGCCAAAGCCGACCCCGACGTTAACCGCGGGCGCCGCGTAGTATCCGTAAGCGGGCGCCGGCGCGTAGCCATAACCGTAGCCGTAGGGCGGCGCGACGACGCAGCCGCCAAGACTGGCGGCGAGAGCAATAAGAGCGAGAACTCTGATCATGGTGATCCTCCTTTCTAGCTTGGAGACGCGTGCCTCGTTGTTCGTTCGTGCCGGCGTGTGACGGCGCATTACGGAAACGCCGGGTTCCCGACGCGCTGGCCGCCTCGCGAAGCTTTTCGTGCAGCGATCCAATGACAGCCAGACCGTGACTCGAGGAGGCGACCCCACTTACAGTTGCTTACCTTGCATACATGTATGAAGAATCGGTCCAACTGGCTAGCGGTGAAGTTGTCGGTGTGCGGTAGCACTACGGAAACTACCAGGTGTTGCGTGCGCGCTACCTTGCAGCGCTCCGAGCATTGCTATGATGGCGACACTGTTCCTCGGAGCGGCAACCATGGCGATCAGAGATTTGACCAAAAGCGAGCGGCAGCAGGCCGCCATCGCCGAAGCACGCAAGCTGGCAGATAGCGGCGCGTATCACGATTACACGGACATCGAATATGTCTTGCGCTTCGACTATGGCTTGACTGATGTAACGGCGTTGCTCGATAGCCAGGCCATGCATCGCGATCTGAATTGCCGTTGCGCCGATGCGCGCGAAAAGCAGGCCATGCTTGCTGCGTGAGGGACACTAACGACTGACGCTCAAGGCCAACGGCTTACGGTCAACTGGCATCGGCCGCGACGGTTTCGATGTTGGCGGCCAGAAAGCGCAACAGCGTCTGGATGCGCAGTGAACGTCCTTTGCGCGTCGGCACCAGTGCGATCACGGGTACGCTGCCGAAATCCCAGTCGGGTAGCAGCCGCACCAGCTTGCCGGCGGCGACCGGCCCAGCCGCGTCCCATTGTGAGCGCAGCACCAGACCCAAGCCTTCTTCTGCCCAGCGGCGTGCGACGCTGCCGTCGTTCGTCGTAAACGCGGGCTTGATCCGCAATGCCGGATGCGCGGCAGCCTTCGGCGCTTTCTGTGTCTTGCGTGTTGCTCGGCGTCGCAATTGCCAGAGCGTCACGTCCTCGTTGTTTTCCCGAATGCAGATGCAATCGTGCGTGAGCACGTCACGCGGCTCGCGCGGAAAACCCCGTCCTGCCAGATAGGCGGGGCTTGCACATAACCAGCGTTCGTTGGCGAGCAACGGCAGCGCGATCCATGACGAGTCGCGCACCGTGCCGATGTGCAGCACGACGTCGGCGGCACGGTTGTCGGGCCACGGTGCTTCGAGCAACTCCAGATGCAGGCGGATTTCCGGATATTGCTGCGCAAAGCGCGCCAGCAAAGGGGCGACATAGGCGCGCCCGAAGCCGAACGGTGCGGCAATGCGGATATGTCCGGCAACGTGGTTGCCGTCGTGACGAAAGACGTCGGGCAGGGCGTCGATATCGGCGAGCAGCGTGTGCGCGTGACGCGCGAGTTTCTCGCCGTCAGCGGTGAGCGACAGGTGACGCGCGTCGCGCGTGGCAAGGTTGACGCCCAGATTCGCTTCCAGTTTCTTCAGACGCATCGACAGCGCCGCTGGCGTGACATTCAACGCGCGCGCCGCCGCGCTCAGCGATTCGGAGCCCGCAAGCGTCACTACCAGCCGCAAATCCGCCAGATCGATCATTCAATTTTGCTTAAGGATTGGTGTGATCTGATTTAAACACAATTGATGGATGCCGCTCTATAGTCGGGGTCATGAACGAGACCCGATCATCCGAAATCAGCAGTCAGTGGCCGAAGGCTGTGCTGTTCGACCTGCTGACCGCGTTGCTGGATTCCTGGAGCGTGTGGAACGCGGCCGCTGGCTCCGACGACGCCGGCCGTGCATGGCGCGCAGCGTATCTGCGTTTGACCTATGGTTGCGGTGCCTACGTCGCGTATGAAGAACTCGTGCGGCGCGCGGCAGCGAAGGTCGGCTTGCCCGAGTCCGCAGCGCTCGCACTCGAAGCGCGCTGGCTGGAGTTGCAGCCGTGGAGCGGTGCGCGCGAGGCATTGCAGGAACTCGCACCGCATTGCCTGCTGGCAGTCGTCACGAACTGTTCGACGCGTCTTGGCCGCGCGGCGGCAGCGCGGCTGGAGATTCGCTGGGATGCGATCGTGACCGCACAGGAGGCCGGTTTCTATAAGCCGCATGCGCAACCTTATCGTCTTGCCCTCGAACAGTTAGGCGTGCATGCACACGAGGCGGCGTTCGTCGCGGGCTCGAGCTACGACATGTTCGGCACCGCCGCACTTGGCTTAAGAACTTACTGGCACAACCGTGCGGGCTTGCAGCGCGTCGACGGCGTGCAGGCGCCCGAAATCGAATTGCCTCGCCTCGCGGCGCTGATACCGTGGCTGCGCGGTTTCAATGCATCCTCGACCTTCGACCCAATTTCCGCATGACCACATTGCAAACCCTCGACACTCCCGCTGCGCTAATCGACCGTGCCCGCATGCAGCACAACATCGAACGCATGCAGCAGCGCATGGACAGCCTCGGCGTGCGCTTTCGGCCCCATGTTAAGACCGCGAAATGCATCGACGTCGCGCGGGCCCAGCGTGATGCCGGCGCACGTGGCATCACGGTTTCGACGCTGAAGGAAGCGGAGCAATTTTTTGCCGCGGGCTTTTCGGACATTCTGTACGCCGTCGGTATCGCGCCGTCGAAACTGCCGCGCGCGTTGGCGTTGCGGCGCGCCGGCTGCGACCTCAAACTGCTGGTGGATCATCCCGACGCGGCGCGCGCGCTTGCCGCGTTCGGCAAGCAGCACGGCGAGGCCTTTGAAGTGTGGATCGAAGTGGATACGGATGGACACCGCTCAGGCATCCGTCCCGAGGACGATTTGTTGCTGGAGGTCGCGCACATTCTGCACGGTGGCGGTATGCAGATTGGCGGTGTGATGACCCATGCCGGTTCCAGTTACGAGCTGGACACGCCCGAGGCACTGGCGGCGCTCGCTGAACAGGAACGCGCCGGCTGCGTACGCGCTGCGCAACGGCTGCGCGATGCACACTTGCCGTGCCAGGGGGTGAGCGTCGGCTCGACGCCGACCGCGTTGCGCGCACAGAGTCTTGAAGGTGTGACCGAGGTGCGGGCAGGCGTCTACGTCTTCTTCGACCTCGTGATGCATAACGTGGGCGTGTGCGAGATCCGTGAGCTGGCATTGAGCGTCGTGACCACCGTGATCGGGCATCAGCCGGAGAAGGGTTGGGCGATTGTCGACGCGGGATGGATGGCCATGAGCCGCGATCGCGGCACCGCAAAACAGGCGCACGATTACGGTTATGGCCTGGTGGGCCGGCTCGATGGAACGTTGCTTGATGGCTATCAGATGATCGGCGCGAATCAGGAGCATGGAATCGTGGCGCGTGCGCAAACCGGAAATGCAGCGGAGGATGACGACTTGCGCGGCGCGTCCGATCAGGACATCGCTATCCGCCTGCCGATCGGCACGAAGCTGCGCATCTTTCCGAACCACGCCTGCGCAACGGGCGCGCAGTTTCCCGACTATCACGTGCTGTCCGCAGATGGCGCAATCATCGTATGGAGTCGCTTTCATGGCTGGTAACGAACACGACGCGCGGCTACCGCGCACGCAAAACCCCGCAGGGCTCGCGACGCCGGGCGGGCACTACAGTCATGTGGCGATCGCGAACGGCCTGGTGTTCGTGTCAGGCCAACTGCCGATCGATGCGCAGGGCCAGAAATTGACGGACGCATCGTTCGATGTGCAGGCCGAGCAAGTGCTTGCGAACCTGAAAGCAGCGCTCGCAGGCGCCGGCAGCAGTGTTGCGCAACTGGTCCAGGTGCGGGTGTATATCGCCGATATCGAACACTGGGTGAGCTTCAATCAGATCTACGCGCGCTGGGCGGGCGAGGCGAGGCCAGCACGCGCCATCGTGCCGGTTAGCGGACTTCACTACGGCCTGAAGATCGAAGTCGAGGCGACGGCAATGGTTTAGCGCGCCGTTTAGCGCGCCCGGGTGGCGTGTCTGACGCGATCCACCAGAGCAGCGCGGTCATCAGCGCGACGACGGCAGCGGTTGCAAGCGCAACGCGCAGTGCGGACGCGAACGGCTGCACAGCCGTGATGAAGCCGCCGAAGATTGCCACACCTAAAGCCGCGCCGCTTTGCCGGGCCGAGTTGAGAACGGCTGCGGCGACGCCGGCGTGATGTGTGTCGACGGTGCCCATCGCCGGTGAGGTTGCCGCGGGCGAGATGAACCCGGCGGCGAGTCCGATGGCCAGCATCGGTGCAATCGCGAGCCAATACGGCGCTGCAGGCGGGGCGGCGAGCATCGTCAAAGAGCCCGCGGCGTATAGCGTGAATGCGGCGCACATTGCTGCGCGTGGTCCGCAGAGTTTGACGATCCGGTTGGACGTGAGGCCGCCCGCCGCCACCATGGCGGTCATCGGCAGGAACGCCAGACCGGTTTCGAGCGGCGAGTAGCCATGCATCGTTTGATAGCCGATGCTGAAGATGAAGAGCAAGCCGTAAAACACCAGGGCCGACGCCATGGATACCGTCGTGGACGCCGAAAAAAGCGGATTCGTGAAGAACGAGAGCGGCAGCATCGGATGTGCGCGGCGCTTTTCGATCACGAAGAAAGCGATCCATGCAGCGCAACTCACGCATGCTCCAGACGCGATGAGAGGCATTCGCCAACCGAGGGTCGGCCCTTCGATCAGCACGGCAATCAGCGTCCCGAGCGCGACGATGGCGCTCGCTTGACCGGCGACGTCGAAATGCCCGCGCTGGCTGGCCGCTTCATGATTGACGGAGCGTGTCAGCCATACGCCGGCCAGGGCAATCGGTACGTTGACGACGAAAATGCTGCGCCAGCCGAGCCAATGGATCAGGATGCCGCCAAGCAGCGGACCGGACGCCATAGCAATACCGCCGCAACCCATCCACACGCCGACCGCGGATGCCTTTGCCGCTGGATCAGGAAAAGCCCGATTGATGAGCGCGAGGGAGCACGGCACCAGCATTGCACTGCCGACGCCTTGCAGCGCGCGGGCCAGCGTGAGCGTCAGCAGGTTGGGCGCGAAACCGCATAGCGCCGAGGCCAGCGCAAATACCGCGAGGCCGGCAAGGTAGACGGGTTTCGCGCCGAGCCGGTCCCCTAGCGTGCCTCCGGTGAGGAGAAGGGTCGCGAAGCTCAAGGTGTAGGCGTTGACGACCCACTGCAGTCCCGCGACATTGCTTCGCAGCGTTGAGCCGATCTGTTCGAGCGCGACGTTGACGATCGACGCGTCGAGCAGAACGATCGTGTAGCTGATGCTGGTGGCGCACAGGACTCGGCGCGCCATGGTTCGTTGCCGGGAGCAGCGTATCCCGTCGTCTGCGGCCTCGGGCATGATCGGCGTTCCGTCGTCTTGATGAGACTTCGAGTCTAGGAACTCCCGTGACGGAATGTTTCGACGCGTGGCGAAGGATGGGGACGGTAAATGTTTTGCTCTTGTGCGGGATTGGGGTTTAGTCCGCGCAGCTTCCTGTCGGGTAGTGGCGGGGGGAAGCCGGGGTAGACGCGTCTCAGTGAATCACGAGTGCATTCGACTGCGCGTTGGCGGCGCCCGACACCAGATTCAATCCGATATTCCCGCTCGCATGCGACAACGCGCCCGCGCCGAGTGTCGCATGACCGCTGCCCGTGATGGACGCCGACGCGTGCGCATCCTGTCGCGTCTCGATGTCCGCTGCTGGCGAGACGGCGAGCGCGATTTGATTGGCCTGCACATTCAGTGCCCCGGCGGCGACGTTGACACCGACATTGCCGGTCGCGCCGCGCAGGACATCCGCGCCGACCGATGCGCTCGAAGTTGGCAGCGTTGCCGTGCCGCCCGTCTGCTGGGCGGTAGAGAGCCGGGTGGTGTCGAAGAGGGCCGCGGCGTCGGGATCAGTCGGCGCAAGTGCGTAGACGAGCGCCGGTGAGGCACCGACGGCGAGCAATACCAGCAGGCTGAGTAACGGGCGAAGTTTCATGAGCGGCTCCGTGCGAGCCGTGGGGAGGCTCGTAAGCGGGGAATCGGCGCCTGGTGCGGGAAGTTGAGTGGGGGTTTTGCCGGGGGGGCGACGTCATCAGCTTGACCTCGTCGCGACCCACGAACAGTTGTCAACGAATCGCGACTACGCGGCCGGCCCAGGGACTCTGGTCGCTATTCATACGGACTCTGCGATTCGGCGATTTGCTGGCATCCCGAACTCATGTCGGGATGCCGAGCGATTGTATCCGTACGAACTGGATTCTTCGTCGAAGAGCGCTACCGCAGGGCGATGTTTGGCTCTCTGCCCGCAAACGAAAAACGGGCCTCGCGGCCCGTATTCATTGATGATCTGGCGGAGGCGGTGAGATTCGAACTCACGGAAGGATCACTCCTTCGCCGGTTTTCAAGACCGGTGCCTTAAACCACTCGGCCACACCTCCAAGCCCTAAATTGTAACCTGAAATCTTGCCGCTACGGCAAGTCCGCTCGCAATCACTGCGGGTCTTTCAGGAACAGCGCCTGTAGATCGTTGAGAAACGCTTGTCCAAGCGGTGTCGGCGCGATTTTTTCGTGGTCGCGCGTGATCAGCCGGCGTCGTTCCGCTTCCTGCAAGGCCGGTTCGATCGACGTCATCGACAGCCCCGTGCGCTCGATGAAGCGATGCACCGGAAAGCCCTCCACCAGCCGCAACGCGTTCAGCATGAATTCGAACGGCAGATCGCGCGCTCCGACCTCGTGTTGTTCGTGCACTGGCGCGCCGGCCCTGGCCTGTTCGATGAACGTCGTCGGATGCTTGTAGCGCATCTGCCGCAGCACGCGGTTCGGAAACGACAGCTTCGTGTGCGCGCCCGCGCCGATACCCAGGTAGTCGCCAAAGCGCCAGTAGTTGAGGTTGTGCTTGCTCTGCCGATGCGGCTTCGCATACGCCGACACCTCATAGCGCTCGTAACCGGCGGCAGCGGTGCGTTCGTGAATCCAGTCCTGCATGTCGGCGGATGAGTCGTCGTCGGGCAGCGGCGGCGGGAATTTCGCAAACAGCGTGTTCGGCTCGAGCGTCAGGTGATAGAGCGACAAATGGGGCGGCGCGAACGACAACGCCGTTTCGATATCCGCCTGGCACTGCGCGAGCGTCTGCTGCGGCAACCCGAACATCAGATCGAGATTGAAGTTGTCGAAGGTCGTCGCCGCGACTTCTACGGCATGACGTGCTTGCGACGCATCGTGAATCCGGCCGAGCGCCTTCAGATGCGCTTCGTTGAAACTCTGGATGCCCACCGACAGCCGGTTCACTCCGCTCGCACGAAACTGCGCAAACTTGTCTGCTTCGAACGTGCCGGGGTTGGCTTCGAGCGTGATCTCCGCGTCCGCGTCGAGTGGCAACAGCGCGCGCACGTCGGACAGCAAGCGGTCGAGCCCTGCCGCCGACAGCAGGCTGGGCGTGCCGCCGCCAATGAACACTGTATGCACCTGACGTCCCCAGACCAGCGGTAACGCCAGTTCGAGATCCGTGCGCAACGCGTCGAGATACTCGCCCTCGGGAAAGGCGTCACCTTTCCACTCGTGCGAATTGAAATCACAGTACGGACATTTACGCACGCACCACGGAAAGTGCACGTAGAGCGTGAGCGGAGGCAACGCACCCAGATGGATGCTGCCCGGCGAAGTGAATGCGCGAATCACACCCGCGCCCGCATCCGCGGCAGGTTTAATCGGAATCACACTGCCTCCGTCAGACGCGCGAGCAGCTGTCGCAACGCAATCGCGCGATGGCTACTGGCGTTCTTCACGGCCGGATCGAGTTCGGCGGCGGTCGCGCCGAGTTGCGGCAGAAAGAAGTACGGGTCATAGCCGAAGCCGTGCGCGCCGCGCGGCGCGTCGAGGATCTCGCCGTGCCAGCGACCTTCGGCAAGCAGCGGCTCGGGATCATCAGCGTGACGTACGAGCGCCAGCACGCAGAAATAGTAAGCGCGCCGGTCGTTGAGGCCCTGCATCTCTGCGACGAGCCGCGCATTGTTTGCGGCGTCGCTCTTCGGACCGCCGGCAAGCTGCGCATAGCGCGCCGAGTAGACGCCGGGCGCCCCGCGCAACGCGGCGACGCACAGTCCGGAATCGTCGGCCAAAGCGGGCAGGCCAGTGAGCTTCGCCGCGTGTCGCGCCTTGGTCAGCGCGTTCTCGACGAAGGTCGGATACGGCTCTTCCGCTTCCGGCACGTTGAGCGTGCCTTGCGCAATCAGTTCAATCCCCGCCGCATCCAGCAGCGCCGCGAATTCGCGCAGCTTGCCGGCGTTGTTCGACGCGAGCACGACCTTGCCGAGCGACACCTTCGTATCGCCCGAGGCCGCGCCGGCTGCGCCTTGACGATCACTCACTCTTCAACCCCAACGCTTCTTTCTGCTTCGCGACCAGCGTGCTGATGCCGTCGCCGGCCAGGTCGAGCAGCGCATTCATTTCGTCGCGCGAGAACGGCACGCCTTCGGCAGTGCCCTGAATTTCGACGAAGCCGCCGGCGCCCGTCATCACCACGTTCATGTCGGTGTCGCACTGCGAGTCTTCGTCGTAGTCGAGGTCGAGCACCGGCAGACCGTTGTAGACACCCACCGAAATGGCCGCCACGAAGTCGGTAATCGGCGAACTTTCGATGCGTCCGCTCGCGAGCAGCTTCGTCACCGCATCGTGCGCCGCCACGAAGGCGCCGGTAATGCTGGCCGTGCGCGTACCGCCGTCGGCCTGGATCACGTCGCAGTCGATGTTCATGGTGCGTGCGCCGAGCTTTTCCAGATCGAACACCGAGCGCAGCGCCCGGCCGATCAGCCGCTGGATTTCCTGGGTGCGGCCGCTCTGCTTGCCGCGTGCGGCTTCGCGGTCGTTGCGGGTGTTGGTGGCGCGCGGCAGCATGCCGTATTCGGCGGTCAGCCAGCCCTGGCCGCGATCACGCAGGAAACCCGGCACGCTCTCGGCAACGCTCGCGGTGCAGATCACCTTGGTGTCGCCGAATTCGACCAGCACCGAGCCCTCCGCATGCTTCGTATAGTGGCGCGTGATGCGCACATCGCGCAGCTGATTGGCGCGCCGGCCGCTGGGGCGTTGGGTGGTGTCGTTCATCGTTCGGAGTCTGGTTGGAGTCGTCCCGGACCGTGTCCTGGAGACGAAGCTTGGAGGGAAACGGCAATTTTACCGCCGATCCGTTGCAGCGGCTGCGGCGCGTGCGCCGGGGCGCTTTCCCGTGTGTCATCCGCACCGGCAGGCCGCGTCGCGGAAAATGGGATAATGCCGGTTCCACGCCCCGCCTCATCGACACGCCGGGCGTTTCGACACTCCGGCCATCCCGAGCGGGACATGGCCTCCATCGCGAGACAAATGATGATCTACAGCATGACTGGCTATGCGAGCGCCACGCGCGAACTCGTAGCGGCATCGGGCAACGGCGGCGTAAGCGTGTCGGTTGAACTGCGCACGGTGAACTCGCGCTTTCTCGATCTGAACTTCCGGATGCCCGAAGACGTGCGCGTCTGTGAGCCGACCTTGCGCGAAATGTTGATGAACAAGCTGTCGCGCGGCAAGGTGGATATTCGTATCAATCTGCAGCGTAGCGAACAGTCGGCCAATGCGGGCGCGATCAATCATGACGCGCTGGCGCAGCTCGCGCTGCTGGAGCGCGCCGTGGTGAACGCGTTTCCGGAAGCCGGCCGCCTGCGTACCGGCGAGATCCTGCGCTGGCCCGGTGTGCTGGCCGAAAGCGGCGTCGCCGCCGAGACCCTGCGCGACGCGGTGCTCGCCTGCGGCAAGCAGGCCATCGCGGACCTGATCGACGTGCGCGCCCGGGAAGGCGCGCAACTGGCGAACATGCTGCTGTCGAACGTCACGGAAATGGAGACGATCGTGGCGAAAATCACGCCGCTCGTGCCGGAGCTGATCACGCGGCATCAGCAGAAGATTGTCGAGCGGTTGCAGGAAGCGCTGGGCATCGCGGCGCCGGACACGGTGACGACCAGCATCTCGCGCGAGGAAATCGCCGAACGGATCCGCCAGGAAGTGACGATGTACGGCATTCGTATCGACATCACCGAAGAACTGTCGCGCCTCACCGCTCACCTGAACGAAACGCGTCACGTGATCGAGAAAGGCGGCAAGGTCGGCAAGCGCCTCGACTTCATGATGCAGGAGTTGAATCGCGAAGCGAATACGCTCGGCTCGAAAGCCGCGGCGAAGGAACTGGCGGATTCGTCGATGACGCTGAAGCTGCTCATCGAACAGATGCGCGAGCAGGTACAAAATCTGGAGTAATTCCGGAGCAACTTTCACTCTGGATCTGGAGCAACACGAACACATGACTGACCACACACGCGAAAGCAGCGCACCGCGCAATCCTTACGCCGGCGCTTACCCCGGCAACCTGTTCATGGTGGTCGCGCCTTCGGGCGCGGGCAAATCGACGCTCGTCAACGCGCTGCTCGCGCGCGACGAGGCGATCCGTCTGTCGATCTCCTACACGACGCGCCCGCCGCGTCCCAAGGAGAAGGACGGCGAGCACTACCACTTCACGACAGTCGACGATTTTCTGCAGCGTCACGCCGAGGGCGAGTTCCTCGAAAGCGCGGAAGTGCACGGCAACTACTATGCGACCTCGCGTTTGTGGATCGAAGAGCAGATGAAGAGCGGCCATGACGTGCTGCTCGAAATCGACTGGCAGGGTGCGCAGCAGGTGAAGAAACAGTTTCGCAATGCTGTCGAGATTTTCATCTTGCCGCCGTCACTCGAAGCGCTCGAAGAGCGTTTGAAGAAGCGCGGCCAGGATGAGCCGAACGTGATCACACGGCGTCTGCTGGCTGCCGGCAGCGAGATCGCGCACTCGGCGGAAGCGGAATACGTGGTGATCAACGAGAACTTCGATCGGGCGCTCGCAGAGCTGGAATGCCTCGTCGCCGCCACGCGCTTGCGCTTCGGTTCGCAATACGCACGCCACACGGACCTTTTTGTGCAGCTCGGCATCCACCTCCCGCACGCGTGATCGCGGCGGGGTATCGAGCACATAAGGTAGAATAAGCGACATACTGAGAAGGAACTCAACATGGCCCGCATTACCGTCGAAGACTGTCTGAAACAGATCCCGAATCGTTTCGAACTGGCACTTGCCGCAACCTATCGCGCTCGCCAGCTCGCTCAAGGCCATACGCCGAAGATCGAAAGCCGCGACAAGCCCACCGTTGTCGCGCTGCGTGAAATCGCGGCAGGTCAGGTCGGCGTCGAAATGCTGAAGAAGGTGCCGGTCTAAGGTACGCTTCATCTGTATTCGATTGCCATGTAATTCACTCAACGCGTGCAGACCGGCGTCCAACCCGATACGGAGGCGAACATGAGCACCACCCCCTCGCCCCCCGTCACGGAAGTGGAGCAAGAAGCTCAAGAAGGCGATTCCCCGGCCTCTGCACGCAAGTACATCGACGCGGTTCTCGAACAGTCGTTTCGCCATCTGTTCGGGCCGACCGCCACGCCGGAGCAGCCGCGCCGGCACGACGTCGTTTCGATCGCCAAGCTGACCTCCACACTGTCCGGCTACCTGTCGCCGGAAGAGATCAAGGAAGTCAAGGCGGCGTTCCACTTCAGCGACGAAGCCCACCTCGGGCAATACCGTCAGAGCGGCGAGCCTTACATCACGCACCCGGTTGCCGTCGCGGAGATCTGCGCGAGCTGGAAGCTCGACGCCCAGTCGATCATGGCGGCGCTGCTGCATGACGTGATGGAAGACCAGGGCGTGACCAAGGCCGAACTCGCCGAGCGTTTCGGCGCCAAGGTCGCGGAACTGGTCGACGGCTTGTCAAAGCTCGACAAGATGGAGTTTCGCAATCGCGAGGAAGCTCAGGCGGAGAATTTCCGCAAGATGCTGCTCGCCATGGCGCGCGACGTGCGCGTGATTCTCGTCAAGCTGGCCGATCGGCTGCACAACATGCGCACCCTCGGTGCCGTGCCGCCTGAAAAACGCCGCCGCGTGGCACGCGAGACGCTGGACATCTACGCGCCCATCGCTCACCGGCTGGGTCTGAACAATACCTACCGCGAGCTGCAGGACCTGAGCTTCGCGAACTTCAACCCGCATCGTTACGCCACGCTTGAAAAGGCTGTCAAGGCCGCGCGCGGCAATCGGCGGGAAGTGGTTGGCAAGATCCTGGAATCCGTGCAGCGGGCCATTGCCGAAGCGAAGATCGACGCCGAAGTCACTGGCCGCGAAAAGACCATCTTCAGCATCTACAAGAAGATGCGCGACAAGCAACTGTCGTTCTCGCAAGTGCTGGACGTGTACGGCTTCCGCGTGGTCGTGGAGAGCGCGCTGGAGTGCTACACCTGCATCGGTGCGTTGCATGCGCTCTACAAGCCGGTGCCGGGCAAGTTCAAGGATTACATCGCCATTCCGAAGGTCAACGGCTATCAGTCGTTGCACACCACGCTGGTGGGTCCGTTCGGCGCGCCCATCGAGTTTCAGGTCCGTACGCGCAAGATGCACGAGATCGCCGAAGCGGGCGTGGCGGCGCACTGGCTCTACAAGAA
This sequence comes from Paraburkholderia sp., assembly GCF_036488795.1. GTDB lineage: Bacteria > Pseudomonadota > Gammaproteobacteria > Burkholderiales > Burkholderiaceae > Paraburkholderia. The sequence goes on along the minus strand of NZ_DASXHA010000179.1, from coordinate 13,474 downwards.
CGGTGGCGCCGACCTGAACGACGTGCAAAAGCGCGCGCATCAATGGCTCAAGTCGCTGCTCGACATTCAGAGCGAAGCGGGCGATTCGAGCGAATTCCTCGAGCACGTGAAGATCGATCTGTTCCCGGATGCGGTCTACGTGTTCACGCCGAAGTCGAAGATCATGGCGCTGCCGCGCGGCGCCACGGCGCTCGATTTCGCGTACTCGATCCACAGCGACCTGGGTAATCAATGCGTCGCGGTGAAGATCAACAACGAATTGCTGCCGCTGCGGACCGAGCTGAAGAGCGGCGATATCGTCGAAGTGATCACGGCGCCGTACTCGAAGCCGAATCCGGCGTGGCTTGGTTTTGTGCGCAGCGGCAAGGCGCGCTCGGCCATCCGCCACTATCTGAAGACGATGCGCCTGAACGAGTCGGTGCAGTTGGGCGAGCGTCTCGTCGATCAGGCGCTCAAGGGCTACAACCTGGCGTTGTCCGACGTGACGCCGGAAGTCTGGGAAAAGCTGGTTCAGTGGACCGGCAACAAGAGTCGTCAGGAAATTTTCGCGGACATTGGTCTGGGCCGGCGCGTGGCGGCGGTGATGGCCAAGCGCATCGAAGTGCTGATGAGCGGCCTCGACGCTGACGACGACAGCCCGCGCCACGACGCCCACAATGCGCCGCATGCGCCTCCGGTGGTGATTACCGGCACCGAAGGCATGTCGGTGCAGTTGTCGGCGTGCTGTCGGCCGATTCCCGGCGACGACATCATGGGCTATATCGGCATTGGCCTCGGCATGGCGATTCACACCACGGATTGCCGGGTGGCCCAGCGCATTCACCGGCGTGATCCGGGCCGCTGGATCGACGTGGCATGGGCGCCGCAACCGGGACGTCTTTTCGATGTGGCGGTGAAGGTGCTCGTCAAGAACACTAAGGGCGTGTTTGCCCGGGTGGCGGCGGATATCACATCCGCCGACGCGAACATCGTGCACATTGCGATGGACGAAGACCTGTCGCAGGAATCGACGGTGTTGCGCTTCGTCATTCAGGTCAGCGACCGTGTCCATCTGGCCAATGTGATGCGCCGGGTGCGCACCAATCCGGACGTGATGCGCATTGCGCGTGAACGGCCGAGCGAGGAAGGGCATCACCGTCACGACGGCGGGATGCGCATCGACCGCGAACGCGCGGACTATTGAGGTGGCCGGCTGAGGTCGGGCCGCCGCCGAATCCTGCTATTCAAGACGCTGAACACTCACGCCGCGGGCGAGCTTCACCTGCACAGGAGGGAGAACGCGATGAACGTAGCTGATCTGACCGGCGTGGCGCTCGACTACTGGGTCGCCCGCAGCCTGCACGACTTCGTGCGCGAAATCCACTTTACCGATAGCGGCGAGACCGTATCCGTGCGCGGCAACGATCGCGGCCATCCCTGGGATGGGCGTTTCACGCCGTCCACGTCCTGGGAGGCTGCTGCCCTCGTACTGGAGCGCGCGCAACGGCTCGAGGTGCGTGAGTACGTGAACCGGCAGCAGGCGCACTGCGTCGCAAACTTCGAAGGCGGTCACCGGACGGTGGAAGGGCGGGGCGGGACGCTGCGGATCGCGCTGTTGCGCGCGTTCGTGGCGAGCCGCTTCGGCGATACCGTGGATGACATGGTGCGGCAGGCTCAGGCGCTGGTCGGCCTGCGTGCCGAGCCGATCGGTGAGCAGACGGTAGGACTGTCCGTCGAGGATGTGCCGAAGCCGGATGGGCAGATCGGGGACATAGGATCGGCGCCGCGCTAGGCGCTAGTGGTGGTCCCAATGCGAGATGCCCAGCGGGAATGCCTCGCTCCACAAATTCGGCTCAGCAAAAGCAAAGGGCCTTCCGTGTGGAAGGCCCTTTGCTTATGAATGGTGCGGCTGGCAGGATTCGAACCCACGACCCCTTGGTTCGTAGCCAAGTACTCTATCCAACTGAGCTACAGCCGCACGCTAAAACGGGTGCAATACAAAAGATTATGAGGCGAATGCTTCGATAATCCGGGTAAAACAGAAGGGCCTCCCCGGAGGGAGGCCCTCGAATAAATGGTGCGGCTGGCAGGATTCGAACCCACGACCCCTTGGTTCGTAGCCAAGTACTCTATCCAACTGAGCTACAGCCGCACGCAGAAACGAGATTATAGCAAAGCCAGAAAAAAAGGGAAGAGTGAAACTGCGATTTGTCTCACTGTCATGATCGTGTACCCTTGATGGGGCAGGGTTTGCTGCAGTCTATGGATGATCATGAACAAGGCCTTTGTCAAAGAGTCGAGCGAAGACAGTGATGACGATCTCGACGTCGCCCAACCGGCTATTCCCGCGGGCGCGAAAAACTACATTACGCCAGCTGGCTACCGCCGGCTGCGCGATGAATTGCTGCATCTGATCGATGAGGAACGCCCCGAAGTTGTAAAGCTGGTCTCCTGGGCCGCGTCGAACGGCGACCGCTCGGAGAATGGCGACTACATCTATGGCAAGCGTCGTTTGCGGGAGATCGACCGGCGCATCCGCTTTCTGACCAAACGGCTCGATCTGGCGGAGATCGTGGACAGCAGCAAGCAGGAGAACGTCGATCAGGTGTTCTTCGGCGCGACCGTCGAATACGCGACGCAGGATGGCGAGGATCACACCGTGACGATCGTCGGTGTCGACGAGGTCGACCTGGATCACGGAAAGGTCAGCTGGATCTCCCCGATCGCCCGGGCGCTGGTGAAGGCAAGGATCGGCGATCAGGTGACGCTGCGCACACCGGCGGGTCCGGAGCCGATCGACATTCTCGACGTCCGCTATCCACCGCCGGATACGGGCGGTTGAGCCACTCAGCGCCGCGTGACACAGACAAAAAAAGGCGCCGCAAGCGGCGCCTTTCAATACTGCTGATACTGCTAGATGCTTATTAGAAGCGGTGACGCAGGCCAGCCGTCACAGCGATCTGGTTTTGCGTTGCCGAAGCGGAGCTCAGACCGTTGATGATCGGGCCGATATCTTCGCTGTTGCTGCTGATGTGCTGGTATTCGCCTTGCAGGTACACGTCGGTACGCTTGGACAGCGCGTAGTCAGCTTGCAGGTTGACCTGGTTCCAGTTCGGGTTCACGCCGCCACCCATGTTGCCACGGGTGTACGTGTACGCGCCTGCCAGGCTCAGAGCCGGCGTCAGAGCGTAGCGGATGTTGCCTTCAAAGTTCTGGAAGCGCGCGCCACCGTCGATGCCAACGCCCTTGGACGTGCCCGATTGGGTCGGCGAAACCAGCGAACCGTCGTTCAGGTTGGTTTGCGTGTACACGAAGCCAGCCGTTGCCGGGCCGAACGTGTAGTTGACGCCACCACCGAACGTGCGCTGACGTGCTGCAGCGAACGTGTACTCACCCGTGACCGCACCGGCGTTGCTTGCTGCGAGCGACAGGTTGTTCGGGTTGTTGTTCAGTTGCAGGTAACCAGCCGCAAAATTCAGGCCGCCGTAGTTGTACGACGCGCCGAAGCTGTATGCGCGGTTGTTCGCGAAGCCGTCAGCCGTGTTCGAGAAGCCGTACAAACCGCCGAACTTGAAGCCGCCGTAGTTAACGCTCGAGTACTTGACCGAGTTGTTGATACGGATCGAGTTGTTCAGGTTGTCGTTGTCGAACGGGTGGGCGAACTGCGTGCCGCCGTATTGCGTGCCGGTCAATGCCAGCGGTGCCAGGTAGTCGACCACGCTGTCATATTGACGGCCGAGGGTCACGGCACCGAACTGGTCGCTTGTCAGGCCAACAAATGCCTGACGGCCGAACAGACGGCTGCTTTGCTTCAACGTGCCGTTATTGAGGCCGAAACCGTTTTCCAACACGAAGATTGCCTTCAGGCCGCCACCGAGGTCTTCCGAACCACGCAGGCCCCAACGGCTACCGTTGATCGAGCCGCTGGTTTCTTGCCATGCCGAGTGGCCGCCCTGGTTGTTCGTGTAGGTGATGCCGGCGTCGATCAGGCCGTACAGCGTGACGCTGCTTTGTGCGTGTGCTGCAGTTGCAAAAACGCCCGTGAGGGCGGCGACCATGAGTGTCTTTTTCATCTTTGTAACTCCGAGAACAGGATGGGCTTTGGAAACCCAGGCTTCGAGGAAACATCACGCTTTCGCTGCGAGAGGCGAATTTGATGCGTGAAACGCACGGTTGACCAAGCGTGCTCGTTTCCGGACAGGCAGAGTGTAAGGATGGGTTTGGCGAGCGGACATTCCAATTTCCGCAATAAAGTATTACGCAATGCGCAATGATCGGTGTCGCGGTTTGGGGCCTTGCTAGCAAAGGCTTCCCGTGGCTGGATGGGGTTCTGCGGGGAGGTGTCAACGAGATGCGTTGTTCAATTACTACACCAAACGATGTGCAGAAACAACACGAAAAGAAGGAAAGACGCGATTGTTGCCGGCAACGCAACAGAAGATTGCCGGCCATGTCGCGAATCGGTCAACGCGTCGGCGCTATACTGAAGAGGCTGCTTTTCGAAGCAGACTTTTTCGTTGACGAAAAAGATCTCCAAACCTTTGTCGGCGCGACTTCCCAGTCGCGCTTTTTTTGTCCCTCATTCCTGAGGGCCATCCGAGCCGCTTTATCGGCCCTGGATGGCCAGCCCGGCAGAGGTAAATTCGAAGTCGGTGACGACGCTCCAATCTTCCATTACATAGTGCCGTGCATCCATTGGGGATGACAGCAGGTTCTGCCAATGGTCCCCGTGCCACATCGGATCAAAGTCGAAACTGGATGAGGAGGCGACGGCTTGCTGCGCCCCGTCTGCCGGCGCCTCGCGGCGCGAGTGCGAGAACCACGCAAGGATGCGGCGGAATTCGTTCAATAGCATGACGATCTCCTGATACGTACTGCTGAGGTCCATCATGATTTGATCGCCTGGGCCGAACAACTCGGACAAACACTTACGATTGACATGATTTGTTACATTGCCCGGAAAGTTTTCCCTTGTGTTGCTCAACTGTGAAACGCGTGCAGTAGGAATGACATAACGGTATTTAGTTGTTACTTAATATCCGTGTGACTTTGCGTTAAATCAGTCGTTTGATTCAATATGATCTGGCGGATAAGCGTTTATTAAAAATTTGCTTGACGATCGATCTTGCTTCCCCGTATAACGGCAAGGCTGAATTTTCGATTGAAAGACATGGCGCCGCAGCGCTGTCGTGTGCCTCTATTCGCGAGGCGTCGTAATCGGCATGAGGGCATTGCCCGTTTTATTCAAAATTTTGAGGAAACTGGAACATGGAAACCGGTATCGTAAAATGGTTCAACGATGCTAAGGGCTTTGGCTTCATCACATCGGACTCGGGCGGTGACGATCTGTTTGCACACTTCTCGGAAATTCGCGCGGAAGGCTTCAAGTCGCTGAAGGAAAACCAGCGCGTTTCCTTCGAAGTGAAGACTGGCCCGAAGGGCAAGCAGGCGGCCAACATTCAGCCGCTGTAAGAACGCCGCGTCGTGCGGTCTTATAATGACTGCACTGTGACACGAAGAAAAACCCTCGCGTAGGCGAGGGTTTTTTATTTTCTACGCAGGATCGACGAACTCCGCCAGTTGCCAGGACGATGGCCGATATTTACTATACCGGTCTGCTATCCGGATTATCAGGCGCCTCTTGTATAAGAGTCTGTCTGCCTGATTGGACACCCCAGGTTTTCAGGTATATAAATTTATCGGGTTTTTCCCAGTGGGTTTCAAAAAAACATAATGAGCCGTCTGTCTCTTTCGCGGTAAGGGTAGAGGAAGCCGGTTGTCTCGCCTTCCTGTTTAAACGCTGAAATCATCATGTCGCTCGCATGGTTGCGGCCCAACTGGTGCATACTTGCCGCAAGTCACGTACCGAACCGTCTATTTCCCCCATGGCTGAACCGCTTCTGCAGAATCCCGCTATCGACACCCCGATTGCCTTCGTCGACCTTGAAACTACAGGTGGCTCGACGGGCGAGCATCGCATCACGGAAGTCGGTGTTGTCGAGGTAGGGCCAGAAGGCGTGACGCGCTGGAGCACGCTGGTCGACCCGCGGCAGCCGATTCCGCCATTCATTCAGCAATTGACCGGCATCACCGACGCCATGGTGCGGGGCGCGCCCACTTTCGATTCAATCGCCCCCGGGCTATTCGAACGGCTGAACGGCAAGCTGTTCGTTGCGCACAATGCCAGTTTTGACCGCGGCTTTCTGCGTGGGGAGTTCCGTCGAGCAGGCCTCGCGTTCAATCCTGATGTGCTGTGTACCGTGCGGCTGTCGCGCGCGCTCTTTCCTTCTGAAAAGCGTCATGGACTTGACGCACTGGTCGAGCGGCACGCGCTCGTGCCTTCGGACCGGCACCGCGCGCTGGCCGACGCCGATCTGCTCTGGCAGTTCTGGCAGCGCCTGCATGGCCTGGTACCCGTGGACGTGTTGCGCACGCAGATCGACCGCACGCTACGGCGCTACAAGCTGGCAGGCGACATCACGGAAGATCTGCTGGACACTGCGCCGGCTGGGTGTGGGATTTATGCGTTCTATGGAGAAGGGGATTTACCGCTGTATGTCGGACGTAGCGTGCGTCTACGTCAGCGTCTGCGTTCCCATCTGACGGGCGAACGGCGCTCCGCAAAGGATATGCGGCTTGCACAGCAAGTCCGGCGAGTTGAGTGGCTCGCGACCGGCGGTGAACTTGGCGCCATGCTGGCCGAGGCGCAGTGGATCGCGACGTTGCGTCCGGGCCAGAACCGCTTGCCGCGGATCGCGAAGAGCGACCCAGCGGATGCTCCCTGGCCGTTCGACGGCCCGATCGTCTTCGAGGAGCATGACGGCGAGCTGCAGGCACGGGCTTTTCATGTGGTCGATCGTTGGCGCTACGTCGGGCATGCACCGTCGCTGGACCAGGCGGCGAGCTTGCATGCATCGAGCGTCGCAGGTCCGTTTGAACTGTCCACCTACCGGATCCTGCAATCGCATCTCGCGCGCGGATTGCGGGTGATGCCGCTCGGCGTGCCGCTGGCCGCCCGCGCCGAGAGCCTCGCTTAGCCGGTCGCGCCGACGCCGCCCGATTCGCACACGTGTCCGAGCGCATGGACGAGCGCGCTGGAGCGTGTGGAGTCGTAGCGCGTCAACGACTTCCAGTTAGCAATCCCGTCCGCCACGCGTGAGGGACAGTCCGGCGCCGTTCGCAGCGTTTGCACGCGTGCGAGTCCCGCGATCAACGACTTCGTCAGCTGATCAAGCTGGGGGCGGGTACTCGTGGCGAGGTCGGGCGCCGCGCCTTCGGGCGGCCGCGTGGCGCGCCATGTGTCGAATAGCGCGGTCTGTACCTCCTTGCTCGCATCGATCTGATCCTGGAAGAACGCTCGCGCGAACGCCGGGTCGACTTGCGCCGCCGCGGCGCGCTTTTCCACCTCGGCGAGCAACGCGGCTTCGCGAGGCGCATCAGTGATCGCCTGATGATGCGCCCATTTCCAGCGCGCGACCGGCTCGGCCAGATTGAGGCGTTGCGAGACGAGCGAAATCAGATTGGTCAGCGCGGTGTCGTCGCTATCTGCGTGAGCGGGGGCGAAAGCCAGTGCGGCGGAGAGTGCCATCCCGCCAAAAACGCCACGAAGGGACGAACGATTCATGTCGGAGAGTTGACCGTGTGGTCAAAGCGGAGAAGCACGAAGAATAAACGATGCGCCAGGGAAGCGCTGAGCGTCGGAAACAAAAGGAGGACCGCCAGGACGCGGGTGTACGCGCTGGATACAATCCAGCGCGACTAGACCAGGCTAGCGCCGCGCCGCGCAAAAGCCTGGGTTATTCAGGCGCGTGTTAACCCCGGTCACGCCCAAAAGGCGTGTCCCCGATGCTGCAACGCGGCAGAGCTTGACTACTTCTGCTCGCACGACTTGCGTTGTTCGTCAAAGAACGCTCGAACATGCTCGGGCAGTTCGGCGCCCAGGAACTCAACGCCAGCGGGTTCCGGATCCGGGCAAAAAACTTTATCCGGGGTCGGAATCTTGGGCGGTTTGGCATCCATGATATTTCTCCTTTACGAACCGATTATCTGCCTCGGTCCCCGTTTTGCACCAGTGCGGTAAAGCACGGAAGCAGCTTTTCATTCGCAATTTGTTGCTTTAACGGCACACCGTCACCGCACTTGAATCCGTCTGAATAAAATTTAACGATTGCCGGCATTTTTGAACGGTCGCACTTAAAACCGGCGTCAATTCGCCGCACTGCATTTCGGATCGCCGAGCTGGGCGGTTCGAGTGAACGGCTTGGCTGCCCTCAGCAACGCCCGGCTTCCGGCGGCGGTCATCAGCTTCGACCGGGACCCATCTTTCGCGTCTATCCACGCCCACCAGGCAACATTCTTTGTGCATTGCAGCGCGGGAGCGTGGCACTTGCCATGTGCTAGTCAGGACGCCTTAAGTAAAAGATTCCGCTGCACTGCACACAGGTTAAATATTGCCACTTCAACCCGTTTCACTTCATACACACAAAGTAGACGAATAGCGTCCCAATTTTTTGTTAACGAACGGTTACATGTATCCGTTGACGCGTCATTACCACTTTTTAATTGGACTTATCAAATGAAGAATGCACGTCGCATTTCGAACGAATGCGACGCACATTGATGCGCAGTGGAATGTTCAAAGGCCGGCCGGTATCACGTCGACGAATAAGGCGGCGGCACTTGCGACCCAGGCCGCGCGCAGCTCACGCCGACACGCTTTCCTTCAGATAAGCGGCCGTGCGGCTCGCGGCCACCCGTACGACATCGGCCGGTGTGCCGCTTGCGACGACCTTGCCGCCGGCATCGCCCGCGCCCGGGCCGATGTCGATGATCCAGTCGCTTTGCGCGGCGACACGCATGTCGTGTTCGACGACGATCACCGTATTGCCCGCGTCGACGAGACCCTGCAGTTGCACCATGAGCCGGTCGACGTCGGCGGGATGCAGACCCGTCGTGGGCTCGTCCAGGATGTAGAGGGAGTCGCCCCGCTGCGAGCGTTGCAACTCGGTCGCGAGCTTGATGCGCTGCGCCTCGCCGCCCGACAGTTCAGTGGCCGGCTGGCCGAGCCGCAGGTAGCCCAGCCCGATGTCGCGCAACACCGTGAGTGCGCGCATCACGTGTGCTTCGCCTGCAAAGAAATCGCACGCGGCGTCGACCGTCAGTCCGAGTACTTCGGCAATGTTCTTGTCACGCCATTTGACTTCCAGCGTTTGTGCGTTGTAGCGGGTGCCGTGGCAGGTCGAGCAGGGCGCGTAGACGCTCGGCAAGAAAAGCAGTTCGACGCTGACGAAGCCTTCGCCTTCGCAGGTCGGGCAGCGCCCCTGCGCGACGTTGAACGAGAAGCGGCCCGCGCCGTAATGCCGTTTGCGCGCTGCCGGCGTTTCGGCGAACAGTTTGCGGACGTGATCGAAGAGACCCGTGTAAGTGGCAAGGTTCGAGCGCGGCGTGCGGCAAATCGGCTTCTGATCCACGCGCACCAGCCGTCGCACGTGTTCCATGCCTGCGACGATCTGGCCGCTGGTCGGAATCTCAGCTGCCGCGAGGAGCGGATCCGGTTCGTCTTCGTCGACGCTTTCGATCACGCGCCCGAGGCGGCCGGCAACCAGTTCCGGCAATGCCTGGCTGACGAGGCTCGACTTGCCCGAGCCGGACACGCCTGTGACCGCCGTGAAGCACCCTAACGGGAAAGCGACATCCAGCTGCTGCAGATTGTTGCGCGTCACGCCGGCGAGTCGCAGCCAGCCGGTTGGCAAGCGCGGCGTGCGGGCGACGGGGATACGCGGCGCAAACAGATGCAGGCGCGTCTGTGAAGCTTCGATTGCCGCGAGCCCGGCGGGCGGTCCGCTGTAGATCACGTGTCCGCCCGCTTCACCGGCCGCCGGTCCGACGTCGACCAGCCAGTCGGCGCGACGCATCGTTTGCAGATCGTGTTCGACAACGAAAAGCGAATTGCCCGCTTCCTTGAGTCGCCGCAACGCGGTGAACAGCGCTTCGCCATCCGCGGGATGCAGTCCGGCGGATGGTTCGTCGAGCACATACACCACGCCGAACAATTGCGAGGACAACTGGGTGGCGAGTCGGAGCCGCTGCAATTCGCCGGAGGACAGCGTCGGGGTGCTGCGCTCCAACGCGAGGTAGCCGAGCCCAAGGTCGATGAGCGTAACCAGTCGCTCCAGCAACTCTGCGGCGATGCGCTGCGCGGCCACCCGCTTTTCCGCCGACAGATTGGGCGTGCGCCGCACATCCGGCGACGCCTGATGTGCCGATCCGCCGGCGGCAACCCGTCGCGCGGTTGCATCGAGTCGGGCGTGTTTGCTGAGCACGCTGTCTTTGCTCACAGACGCGGCGGTCTCGTCCTCCGGCCACTTGCCCTGTGCGATGGGCTCGAGGAGGGCGGCGAGGCGCGCGAGCGGCAAGTGCGACAACTCGGCGATATCGTAGCCGGCGAAGCTCACCGATAGCGCTTCCTTCTTGAGACGTTTGCCATGGCAAGTCGGACACTCGCTGCCGATCATATAGCGCGACACGCGCTTTTTCATCAGCGCGCTTTGGGTGTTGGCGAACGTGTGCAGCACGTAGCGGCGCGCGCCGGTGAACGTGCCCTGGTAGCTCGGTTCAAGCTTGCGCTTGAGCGCCGCACGCGTCTCCTTGGGGGTGAGTCCGGCGTAGACAGGTACAGTAGGTTGCTCATCCGTGAAGAGGATCCAGTCCCGGTCCTTCCTGGGCAAATCGCGCCAGGGGGTATCCACGTCGTAGCCAAGCGTCACCAGAATGTCGCGCAGATTCTGTCCGTGCCAGGCCGGCGGCCATGCGGCGACGGCGCGCTCGCGGATCGTGAGCGAGTCGTCGGGCACCATCGATTTTTCGGTGACTTCGTAGATGCGTCCGAGACCATGACAGGTCGGGCAGGCGCCCTGAACTGTGTTGGGCGAGAAATCTTCGGCGAAGAGCATGGGCTGCTTCGGCGGATAGCTGCCGGTGCGCGAATACAGCATGCGTACGAGGCTCGACAAGGTGGTGACGCTGCCGACCGACGAGCGGGCGCTTGGCGTGCCGCGTTGCTGCTGCAGCGCGACCGCGGGCGGCAGGCCCTCGATGGCATCGACTTGCGGCACTCCGACCTGATCGATCAGGCGCCGCGCATAGGGCGCCACCGATTCGAAATAGCGCCGCTGCGCTTCGGCATACAGTGTGCCGAACGCCAGCGACGATTTGCCCGAACCTGAAACGCCGGTGAAGACGACGAGCGCGTCGCGAGGAATCTGGACGTCGACGTTCTTCAGGTTGTGCTCGCGAGCGCCGCGCACGCGCACAAAGCCGGTGGAGGCGGGCAGGGTCGGTTCGGCAGGCGGCTGTTCTTCAGGAAAGTTCATGGCAGGTGAGAACGGGGCGGTGGGCGAGCGTCGGCGTCACGATCAGCGGGCGTGGTTTTCCAGGCGCGCGATGTCTGGCGAATCAGCGTAACCGAAGCCCACCCCGCATGGGCGGAGTCAGCATCGTGGCAACGCAATGCGCGTGCCCGTGAAAATCATGAGGGCGCTTTTGAGGGGGCGTTAGGAAGGTTTTGGCCGTTCGCGTCGAATGGGAGGACTCGCGGAGACTTCCCAAAACAAAAAGCCCAGTCGCAATGACTGGGCTTTTTGCTTGAATCTGTTGGTGCCGGAAAGAGGAATCGAACCCCCGACCTTCGCATTACGAATGCGCGAAATATGGCATTTCTTCGTGTTGATTTGCATTCATGTAATCCGGTGGAAACACCTGCCACAAGGGAGTATTGGCGTGTTGTTCGCATATTTGTATTGACCCGAATTGATCAGTTATCCCATAATTGGGTTACACAGTGGTTACATGGACTCATGTACGCGATCCGAAGGGGGCGAGCGTGGCAAAGGTCAATTTCACGGCGGCACGGGTCAACGCGCACAAGTGCGCTGCCGGCAGGTCGCAGTCGTTCCTGTGGGACAGTGACACCCCGGGCCTGGGCCTGCGCGTGACTGCTGCCGGTTCCAAGGCATACATTTTCCAGGGCAAGCTTGGCGGTGCAACGGTGCGCGTGACCATCGGTAGCCCTGATTCGTGGCCCATCGAGACGCAGTATCGGAAGGTTGACGGCGAGCGACGGGAAGACGTGCGCGGTGCTCGCCAAGAGGCGCGCCGCCTGCAAACGCTCGTCGACAGCGGTATCGACCCGCGCGAACACGCCGCCGAGCAACGCGCCGCCCACGAAGCCCGCAAGGTCGAAGCGCGCCGCCATGCCGCAACCGTTGGCGAAGCATGGGCCGATTACCTCGATTACCTGAGGACGGCTATTTCCCCCAAGACGAAACAGCCCCGGTCGGCCCGTTATCTGGCCGACCATATTGCGCTCGCAGCTCCGGGAGGGGAGCCGTTGAAGCGCGGCAAGGGGAAGACGGTGCGGGGGCCGCTCGCGCCGTTGATGCCGCTCAAGTTATCCAGGCTGACGGCAAAGACGGTTGCAACCTGGCTGGAGGATGAGGCCCGCGAACGCCCGACCAATGCAGCACATGCCTATCGACTCTTGAAGGCGTTCATTCGGTGGTGCGGCGGACAGGACGAGTATGCGGGAACCATCGCGCCGGACGCCTACGATTCGCCCAAGGTAACGGCGGTGCTACCGCAGAGCAAAGCCAAGGACGGCGACTGTTTGCAGCGCGAGCAGTTACTCGCATGGTTCGATGCGGTTCGCGAGATTCGGAACCCGGTTATCTCTGCCTACTTGCAAGCGCTATTGCTGACCGGCGCACGCCGCGAGGAAATGGCCGCGCTGAAATGGGCCGATGTGGACTTTCAGTGGCGCAGCCTGCATATCGCGGACAAGGTGGAGACCGAGACGGGCCGCCTCATCCCCCTGACGCCATACCTTGCATCAGTGCTGGTCGCCTTACCGCGCCGAAATGACTGGGTATTCAGTAGTCCCGCCGCCGCCGATGGCAAGATTGCGGAGCCGCGTATTGCACATAACAAGGCGTTACAGATGGCTGGACTGCCGCACGTTACCTTGCACGGCCTGCGCCGGTCATTCGGCACGCTGGCGGAATGGTGCGAAGTGCCGGTCGGCGTCGTGGCACAGATTCAAGGCCACAAGCCGAGCGCAATTGCCGAAAAGCACTACCGCCGCCGCCCGCTCGACCTGCTTCGCATGTGGCACGACAAGATCGAGGCATGGATCTTGGGTCAGGCCGGGATTCAATTCCGGGTCGACGATGTGGCTGTCGGTTTGCGTGTCGTGGTGTGAGTACGCTGAACGTGGCCGTCACGGTGCCGGTAAGATTCGACCCGTAGCGGTAGTCCGCGATGCGTGAATGTTGGCAAACGCCTAGTTCACTGAAGACGTCCGGCAGATACTTTCCGCGTGGGCGGGCGCGCAGCGTCGATCAGACACCAGGAAGCCCGCGGCATGACAGATGGGAGGAAAGTGCGACGGCGCGGCCAGCACTCAGGTTAAACGTCGTCAGGCCACCGATCACGATGGTGA
>NZ_DASXHA010000103.1:0-47186 GCF_036488795.1 Paraburkholderia sp. | reverse complement strand
ATCGGTGGCCGTCGCTCCGGTCTCACTCTGCACAATGTGCAACTGCCGGGCGCGCAACGGCAGCGAACATTGCGCGTCGGTCAGAGTTTGGCGCACCTGGCGCGCGAGCTCCCAGCGCATGTCCCAGAACACGTCGATGTTCGACCAGACGCGGATATTCAGCACCGCCGTGCTGTCGTCGAAGCGACTGACCATCACCTGCGGCGCGGGCTCCTTCAGTGCACGCGGGTCGGCAGCAGCGAGGGTGCGCAGCGCCTGCAGCGCACGATCCACGTCATCGCGCACCGAGATCTCCACTTCGAGATCGAGCCGGCGCGTCGGATTGCGGCTGTAATTGCGGATCGAGTTGCTCCACAGGGCGCTGTTCGGCACGTATTCGCAGATACCGTCGGCCTGGGTCAGGCGCGTGGTGAACAGGCCGGCGCAGGCCGGACGACTTCTTTGCCCTGGTTTTGCGGCGCTCAGCCGTGCGAGTAGCGCTCGCCGGTCGCCGGATGACCGCCAGGTTTGTGGTGCGTGGTCTTGCGCTTGAGCGCGTGGCTGGGCTGGCCGTGCGGCGCTTGAGGCTGCGCATGCGAATTGCCCTGATTCGGCGTGGTCTGGCCCTCGCCGAAGGTAAACGTCTGCGATGTTTGCGCGAATGCGCTGGCGGACAGCGTCAGCGCTGCGAGTGCCAGACAGTTTGAAAGCTTCATGAATCCTCCTTTTTGATGAAGCGCGTCAGGATACATGAATGTGCCGGGCGCCCACTTTTTGCGGTTCATCCCGCGGGCCGCGCCGGCGCCGCCTGCGAGAATTTTCGCGCACCCGCCACACACGCGACCACGATCACCGTCACGACGATCATTACCGGCGGCACCTGCTCATGCAGCAGCAAAGCGGCCAGCAAGAGTCCGAAAAACGGCTGCAGCAACTGCAACTGCCCAACACTGGCAATACCACCCAACGCCAGCCCTCGATACCAGAACACGAAACCGATCAGCATGCTGAACAGCGACACATACGCGAGCCCCCACAGCGCGCCCTGACTGACCCCCGCGAACGACGCCGGCCACGCCCACCACGTCAGCGGCGCCATCAGCGGCAGCGATAACACCAGCGCCCACGAAATCACCTGCCAGCCGCCGAGGTGGCGCGACAGCCGCGCCCCTTCCGCATAGCCGAGCCCGCACGCGACGATGGCAGCGAGCATCAACGAGTCGCCAAGCGGCGATGCGTTCAAGCCGTTGCGCACTGCGAAGCCAACAACGGCACAACTGCCGAGCGCCGAAAATAGCCAGAAGGCCCGCTGCGGCCGCTCGCCGCCACGCAGCACACCGAAGATGGCGGTTGAGAGCGGCAGCAAACCGATGAACACCACCGCATGGGCCGACGTGATGTGCTGCAACGCGAGGGCGGTCAACAACGGAAACCCCACCACCACACCGAGCGCGACCACCAGCAGGGGCAGCATGTCGCGCCGCGCGGGGCGGGTCTCGCGAAACACCGCGAGCAGGATGAGTCCGAGCGTGCCGGCGATCGTCGCACGGGCGACGGTCAGAAAGATCGGATCGAGCCCTTGTACGGCAATCCGTGTGGCCGGCAGTGAGCCGCTGAAGATCAGCACGCCCAGCATGCCGCTCATCCAGCCGTTGGCGGTCTTGTCCATGAAAACGTCCCGATGCGCGATAAAACGTCAAGCATCCTCCAGACAGGCAAAAAGGGTAAGCTACGGATCAGTACAATTCATGTGAACTGTACTGAACATGGAGCAGTACAGATGACGGAAGCAGGCCCACACAGTCCGCTCGACGAGACGGCGCCACGCACGCGTGTCGAGTTGGTGATGGACGCGTTGCGCGAACGCATAGCCGGCCGCTCGCTGATGCCCGGCGCGCGCGTGCCGTCGATCCGCGTGATGACCGAGACGCTTGGCGTGTCGAAATCGACGGTGGTCGAGGCCTACGAACGGCTCGTCGCCGAAGGGGCGATCGTCGCGCGGCGTGGTTCCGGATTCTTCGTCTCCGGGCATGCGCCGCCGCTGGCGCTGGCCGATCTGGGCCCGAGTCTCGACCGTGAAGTCGACCCGCTGTGGCTTACGCGGCAGTCGCTCGAGGCGGGGCAGACCATGCTGAAACCCGGGTGCGGCTGGCTGCCCGCTTCGTGGTTGCCGGAAGAGGGTATGCGCCGCGCGTTGCGCGCGGTCGCGCGCGACCCGCACGCGCCGCTCGCCGAATACGCTACGCCGCCAGGCTTGCCGGCACTGCGTCAGCAACTTGCGTGGCGGCTCGCCCAGCACGGCGTTGATGCGCCGGCCGAGCAAATCATCCTGACCGACGGCGGCACTCACGCGTTGGACCTGGTGTGCCGCTTCCTGCTGGAGCCGGGTGACACGGTGCTGATCGACGATCCTTGCTATTTCAACTTTCAGGCGTTGCTACGGGCGCATCGCGCGCGCATCGTCAGCGTGCCCTACACGCCGTCCGGGCCGGACCTGGCCAGCTTCGAACGGGTGTTGATCGAGCATCGGCCGCGTCTCTACGTGACGAATTCGGCGATTCACAATCCGACCGGCGCGACCCTGGCGCCGGCCGTCGCGCATCGTTTGCTGAAGCTGGCGGGTGAGCATGATCTGCTGATCGTCGAAGACGACATCTTTGCCGACTTCGAAGACGAAGCGGCGCCACGTCTTGCGGCTTTCGACGGTCTCGCGCGCGTCGTGTCGATCGGCAGTTTCTCGAAGACGCTGTCGGCGGCAGTGCGCTGCGGCTTCATCGCGGCCCGCGCGGACTGGATCGAACCATTGATCGACCTGAAGCTGGCAACCTCGTTCGGGAACAGTCAACTGGCGGCGAGCGTCGTGCACCGGCTGCTGCTGGACGGTACCTACCGGCGGCATCTCGAAGCCCTGCGCGCGAAACTTGCCGACGCGATGGGCGAGACCATTCGTCGCCTGACGCAAGCGGGCCTCGAAGTATGGACACGGCCCAAGGCGGGTATTTTCGTGTGGGCCAGCCTGCCCGCTTCGCTCGATGCGGCGCAGGTCGCGCGTCATGCGCTTGCGGATAACGTGGTGCTGGCCCCCGGCAATGTGTTCAGCGCGTCGCACTCGGCGACGGCTTTTCTGCGCTTTAACGTGTCGCAATGCAACCGGCCGAAGGGCTACGAAGTATTGCAACGCGCAATGGATCGGGCACAGCGCGCGCCTGCGCGGGAAGCCGCGCTGGAGCAGCCGTGAACGCTACACGCTTGCCGGGCTACTTGCATAGCAACAGCAGACGCGCCTGATCGCTGCAGTTGGACTTGGGCGGCGCCTTGTCCTCGCTCTGCGCCGCCGCCGGCACTGCCGCTGCATTCATCGCGGCGCTGCGCTGCGCGAGACACGTGCGCAAGTGCCGCTCGACTGGCGCGTAGTACTGCCAGCCCTTGCCGAGATTCGGCAGTTCCATCTTGACCTGCTTCCACTTCGGGTGCCCGTGCTCCTGCAGGTTGTCGAAGTTGGTGCACAGCGAATCGGCGAAGCGGTTGAGGTTCACGACGGTGTCGCGCAACCCGTAATCGTAGGTCACGAGAAAGGCCTTCACGGTAAACGTGGGCACGTCTTCTTTCAGCCAGTTCGGGTAGCTGCTCACGTGAATCGTCGCGGGAAAATAGGTCTGCTTCGCGCGCGCCGTTTCAGGTGCGGCTGGATCGACGCGCAGCAGGCGGATCTGCGCGAGGAGATCGGGATTCATGTCGGTAAAGAGCTTGGCCGGTTGACCGACCACGACGATCGCCACGTCGATCTTCTTCACGATCAGCGCGGCGAGCGCGTCCTCGTTGCTGAAGTGCTGGACGTTCTGATCGGGAATGGGCTGGCCGAACATCAGGCGGTAAATGGTGGTGGCGGATTGCGCGGTACCGCTGCCTACCAGCCCGACGCTAATGTTCTTGTCCTTGATTTCGTTGATGGTCTTCAGCGGTGAATCGGCGCGCACGACGAAGTTAATTTCCTCGTCGTAGAGCGGCATGATGAGTCGCAACGGGCGGATCGCCTGGCCGGCATCCGCGTTGCCCGCATTCGCCATGTCCACGTAAGCCTGATAAACGTCCGACTGCACGAGCGCGAGTTTGACGCCGGGCTCGAAACGCATGCGCTGTACGTTTTCCGCCGATCCCTTCGACGGCATCACCTCCAGATCGATGCCGGCCGGCTGGGCGACCCATTTCGCGAGATCCGCGCCGAACTGGATATAGGTGCCGCGTTCGGGCCCGGTGACGATCTTGTAGTGCGCCGTATCGGCGAGAGCCATCGATGACGCCAGCATCAACCCCAGCCACCCCGCCAGAATTTTTTTGAGCATGGTGTTTCACCTATCGGTCTGGTTTTAACAGGCTTTCGCGGCAAGCCGCGTGAAGCGTCGGTCAGTCAGTAGTTCTATTGCCCGGGTGTTGCGCCTGAGGCCGGATTCGTTGTGGCCGCTGCCGTTGCGGGATGCTTCCAGCCGGACGCCGCAATTGCGCGTGCCTGTGCGTCGAGACTGCCCGGCGCGTTGGCTGGCGCCGACGCCGCCGCCGTCGGGGCGGGCGCGGCGGGTGCCGTGGCCGGCGTCGAGGTCTGGGCGGCATGGACGGCGGGCGCCGCGTGACCGCCGAGCGGGCTCCAGCCCGTTTCGACAATCGCGCGTGCCAGCAGGCCTTTCGCCTCGGGACTGCCGCTGTCGATCGCGAGCGCATCGCTCGCGCTGTGCTCCACGCAGTTCCACAAATGATCCTTGACGCATACCTGCGCGGTCTGCAGCGCGGCGTCGCGACGCTGCTCGAGCGGCGACAGTTCGTGCTGGAGGTTTTGCGCGTCGGCGTTGTTCGGATCCATCGACAGCGCCGCGTTGACGGCGGCTCGCGCGCCGGTCAGGTCGTTGCTCTGCCGGTGCGAGCGCGCCGCGTGCAAGCTCTCGGGGACGTCGCGGTAGTGCGGCACGACGCCGGGTTGCACGACCGGCCGCGGCGGTGGCGCGGCCGCTACATTGACCGGGGCATTGACCGGTGGACGGACCGAGCCGGTGCTCGTGGGTGCGCGGGTCGAAGGAGTGGAGGGCGCCGGCGTATTGGGCGCATAAGGTGCAATGGTGCCGGCCGTTGTTTTGGCATCCTGCTCATCGCCGGACGGTGCCGGCTGGCGATCGCTCAAAAGCGTATATCCGCCATAACCTAGTACCGCGACGACAAGCACAAGCAGTCCGCGCGTCAACATCCAGCGCGGGCTGACCGGCGAGCCGAGCGGCAGATGGCCGAGCGGAGGAATGGGGGCATCCGGGGACGCGAGATTCGGCACTTCCGGTTCCCGATGCATGTCCGGCGCTATCGCGCGATGGCCCGGCGCGCCTGCACCAGCAAAGCGCGCTGGCGGATCGTCCGCGAGCGGACGCGCAGTGCCGCAATAGGGGCACACGTCGGAGGGCTGATACAGCGCTCCGCCGCAACGCCTGCACGGCGACGGAAAACTCTGGCCAGGAGTAGTCTGGGTGGACATGCTGTGGACCCACCTGAGAAAGGCGATGCCGTTACGGCATGCTCCAGATCGTGGTCGAGGCAGCATGGAATGTCTGCGTGAATCACGATCCACATGCGCTGGAGAGCAGCGGGCACGATCCGTGGTTCGGGGCCGCCGCTAGGGACAATATGTGGGCTTTCGAGGTGTACGTCAATCGACGTTCTCACCTACCGTGTGTGTTATAGCGCACACGGTGGCGGTCCGTTTTGCCGCACATGTCGGCAAAACGAAGCAAGGAAAGGGATTTTTCACGCTGCCGTGAGCGCATCTGCAGATTGATTGGACAAAACGCAACGCACGAGGCCGGTGCAGCGGAGAACCGGCCTCGTATGTGTGCAGTGCTTAATGCTTACGCAGCGGGTGATCTTTGAGCAGCCATGCGAGCACGAAGGCGAGCACCACCACACACGCGGCGGACAGATACACGGTATGTAATGCGCCGGCAAAGGCCTGCAGATAATCGTCGTGCAGTGCCGCGGGCAACTGGTGAATCGCTGCCGGTCCGAGTGAATGAGGCAACTCGGTGTCCGCGGGAATCAGCGTTTGCAGGCGTGCCGCAAGGCCGTTCGAAAACACCGCGCCGAAGGCTGCCACACCCACCGAGCCACCTATCGAACGAAACAGCGTGGCGCCCGAGGTCGCTACACCCATGTGCCTGAATTCAACGGTGTTCTGCACCGCGAGAATCAGTACCTGCATCACCATACCCAGACCAAAACCGAGCAGGCCCATGTAGAGATACATCACATGAATCGGCGTGGAAATCTGCAATCTTGCGAGCAGCATCATCGCAACGGCGACGAGAAACGTGCCGCCGATCGGGAACATCCGGTACTTGCCGATCTTGCTGATGACGCGCCCGGTGATGACCGACATGATCAGCAGGCCGCCCATCATGGGCAGCATCTGCATGCCGGCTTCCGAGGGCGTCGAACCCTTGACGACTTGCAGATAGAGCGGAATGAACGTGACCGAACCGAACAGCGACACGCCGATGATGAAACCGATCAGGCTGCTCAGCAAAAAGGTGCGCTGCCTGAACAGTTCGAGCGGCATGATGGGTTCGGCCGCGCGCTGTTCTTCGTAGATGAAACCGCTAATGCAGACCAGTCCCATGACGAGCGTGAACCACAGTTGCGGCGACGTCCACGGCAGGATGGTGCCGCCTTCGCTGGTGAACAGGATGATGCAGGTGAGGGCGCCGGCGAGAAACGCTGCGCCCATGCAGTCGATGGTGTGCCTGATGTGAGCCGTGTGGGGCTTGAATACCGCACCGATCACGGCCAGCGCGATCACGCCCAGCGGCAGGTTGATGTAGAAAATCCAGCGCCATGACAGATGCTCGACGAGGAATCCGCCCAGCAGCGGTCCGATCACCGTGGCGAGTCCGAACACGCCACCGAACACGCCCTGGAAGCGTCCGCGTTCGGCAGGCGGGATGACATCGGCAATCGCGGCCATGGTGACCACCAGCAGACCGCCGCCGCCGAGACCCTGCAGTGCGCGCAGCACGATCAGCTGGGCCATGTTCTGCGCCACGCCGCACAGCGCCGAGCCGACCAGGAACAGCACGATAGCCGCCTGCAGCACGATCTTGCGACCGAACAGGTCGCCGAACTTGCCGTACAGCGGCACGACGATGGTCGAGCTCAGGAGGTACGCCGTGACCACCCACGACAGATTGTTGAGACCGCCCAGATCGCCGACGATGGTGGGCAACGCAGTCGACACGATGGTCTGGTCGAGCGCGGCGAGCAGCATCACGAGCAGCAGCGCCGGAAACAGCAGGCGGATGGGGGGATGCTGAGTCCCGGTGGCGAGCTCGACAGGAGTAACCGTACGTTGATCCATGAAATAGCAACCCTTTGAACGCATTGAATGCGGGGTTAAGAGGGCATTGAAATTAATTAACTTAGAGATTAATATATGCGACATCACCCGATTCGTCAAATGGAATGCAATGACTACCTCTGAGTCCGCCGCGCGCACGCCGCAACAGGCCGCGCGCCGCCCAGGCAGGCCGAGCGGCAGCGCACGCGGGCCGGAGCAGCGCGAGCGCCTGCTCGACGCCGCGCTCGCGCTGTTTGCGCGCCAGGGCATCGTCGACACGACGCTTGGCGCCATCGCGCGGGAAGCCGGTTTCACGCCGGCCATGATGCATTACTACTTCAAGACCCGTGACCAGTTGCTCGACGTGCTGATCGACGAACGCTTCCTGCCGCTGCGCGCCGCGCTAGGCGGGCCATTCGAAGCGAATCCGGACGACCCGGTGGCGGCCATCACGCAACTCGCACGCCGCATGGTGGAGGTGGCGCAACAGCACCCGTGGTTTCCGCCGTTGTGGGTGCGCGAGGTCATCAGCGAAGGCGGCCTGTTGCGCCAGCGCATGCATGAACGTTTCGGACATGCGCATCACAAGGCGTCGCTGGAGATGATTGCGAAGTGGCAAAAGGAAGGCCGGCTGAATGCGGAACTGGAGCCGTCGCTGGTGTTTCTGACGTTGCTGGGCCTGACCATCTTGCCGCTGGCGACCTCGAAGATGTGGCGCAACGATCCTGTACGGCGCAGTCTGAGCCCGGACGATATCGCGCGCCACGCCGTTGCATTACTGGTGCACGGCGTGGGGCCGCAAGGCGCCAAAAAATAGCGGCTTGACCGTCCGTCGTGCCCGAGTCAAAGGCTTCCGGATTCGGCGGCGTTCAACACGGTGTCCGCTATGCCAGCCAGTTCATCGGCGCGCTGCGTCAAGCCGGCCTCTTCAGCTGCAGCGAGAAACGCCGTGATCCACAATGCGCTGTAGAAATGAATCGCGCGCTGCTCCTGCGTGGATGCGGCCGAGCAGCGCACCAGTTCCTCGCCATAGAAACGTCCGGCCTCGCCGACGTCCGCTGCGATGTGGGCAAGCGTGGTGCCGACGGCCATCAACGGGTCGCCGTAGCAGACGAAGTCGACGTCAATCAGGCCGCGCAAGACGCCGCGCTCGACGATCACATTCCTCGTGGTCAGGTCGTCGAGAAAACAGGTGGGGCGTAACGTAGCGAAGTACGGCTCGAAAGACCGCCGCGCGAGGCGCAGGCGGTGGCGCAGGTGTTCGAGCCGTGGCGCGCTGTCCAAGGGCGTTTCCGTGGAGGGCGCCCCGAAAAGATCGGTCCACCGCGCGCAGGCCGCATGTCCGCCAATCGGAGCCCAGCCGAATCCGTTGCTTTTCGGCAGGCTCGCGACCCGCCTCTGCCAGTCGGCGACGGTCCCGGCAATGTGCGTCGCTTGCGCCGCGTTCAATTGCGCGAATTCGAATTGCAGATCGCGGCCCGGAATCCAGTCGAGAATCACAAACGAGCCGTTCGCCCCCCTCGTTCCCGAAGCCAGAACAGTGGAGACGGGCAATCCCAACTGACGTAACGCGTCGAGATTGTGGCTCGTAAAGGCGAACGTGCTGGAGTGCGGACTGACGCGCACGGCGACGACCCGGCCATCGGCCAGTTCTGCCTGGAAGATGGCATTGCCGCTCTGGGTGAATACTTGCCGGTTGATACTCAGCGGTTCGACCCGCAATGCTGCGTGCACCAGTCGCGCGGCTTCGTCGTCCGAAACAGGTGTAGCGGGCGTGCTGACATTCATGTTGCCGTGTTCGGGCTCACGACGAGCCTGCGCGGGGTTCGATGTATCGGCCAATGGGTGCGCTCGTGATTTTGGTCTAGCAACTGCGGCAAGCAACGCAGGCTACGGTATGGAGCGAAGTTCGGCCGTGGCGGGCCGGCCGGGCGAAATAGATTGCACAGCCAGGCAAACCGGCTTGCGGCTATTACAGCGGACACCAAAGCATTGCCGCAACGCTCAGATATTGTGATTTGTTACGAGGCGTTATCGTGGCGAAAGGTCGCCGGCGCAGCGTTGCCAGGAGGCCGGAACGGGGAAGCACATGTCCCTTTATATGGCGGGCTTGCGCGAGAGCGTGGGAGCGCCATGGTTGCATGACAACAGCAAAGTCATGCCGGCCGCGGTGTAATTCGTGGTGATCGTCGGTAACGCAGCGAAACAAATGGAAAAGATCGACTCGCGTCGAGGCAGCACAGGGGCGCCGGTCCGCGGCGACTTTCGCGCCGCGGACCACGCCATGTGATGGCGAGGCGCTTCAGCCGCGCCTCGTACGCGCTCACTGACCGCGCGCTTTCTTCCACTCCTCGTAAGCCGCTTTGGTGATGTCGTTGGGCGGATAGGTGCCCGGCAACGCGGCGCCTTCACGAATCCGCTCGGTCAGGAACTCTTCGAGCCGCTCCTGTTCCGCTGCTGCTTGCGCGACCTCGGCGGCCATTTCGCGTGGAATGACCACGACGCCGTCCGCATCGCCGACGATCACATCGCCCGGGAACACGGCCACGCCGCCGCAGCCAATCGGCAGATTCATATCCACCGCATGATGGCGCAGCAGATTCGGCGGTGCGCTCGCGCCCGCGCAAAACACCGGCAGGCCGAGCGCGGCAATCGTCGTGCTGTCGCGTACCGGACCGTCGGAGACCATGCCGGCCACACCGCGCACCTGCAGCCGTTGCGTCAGGATCGAACCGAATGACGCGCTGTTGCGCTCGCCGCGGCAATCCTGAACCAGCACGTGCCCGGCAGGAATGGTTTCGACGCATTTGCGCTGCGCGTACTCAGGATTCGCAAACAGCTCGAGAACGTCGATGTCCTCGCGCGACGGAATATTACGCAGCGTAAACGCCGGCCCTACCAGGTTGGCGCCGGTGTGTCCGGCAAGCGGCGCGACCCCCTGCATGAAGGCGTTGCGCAGTCCGCGTTTGAACAACTGGGTGGTCAGCGTGGCCGTGCTGACGTGGCGGAGGGCTTCGAGTGTGACGAGATCGAGTTCGTGCATCTTGAGCTCAGTGTGGTTCCGGTTGATGAAAGTGCCGTCGCACTGGACGACTTCGCGTGATGATGAAGCGCCGGTTCAAGCCCGCTGACTCTGGCATCGAGCGGGAAACCGCCAGCAACGAATTTAGCACTCGCTGAGAACGTCGCTCGCGAAATGGCAGACGAATGGAGTCATCGTTTACACCTAAACTGAACAATGCGATGAGGATAGAAATGGCATGACGTCATGCAGGTTTTGCCTGCTGCCTGCACGGCGAGAGCGAATGCCGCACGCGTCTGAAAGGTCCATCGGCAGGCAACATACAGTGACCAGACACACGTCGTGACGGGCGCACGCGCCGTTCGCCGCATCAGCCGGGCCCGTCCATGAGGGGCGGAACAGACGAGGCACGCCGCATGCTACATACGGTCAGGCTTGACAAAGCCGACCCCGAATCTTCGCGGCCGGCCTGCAGTACAGGCGCGCAACGCGTCAGACGCAAACGCGCTGTGATTTTCACGCATGTGACTTGCCGTTGCGCTACCGTGCGTTGCGGCGCTCAGACACTTGCGGGGCGTATCGTGTGATGCGGAATGCAACTCGTCGCGCGAAAGCGAGTCGGATGTTGCGAGCCGCACATTGCCCGCGACAAGCAGTCCGTGACAATGGGCGCGATACAATGGCCTCCTTATCGGGCCTAACCTGCTTTTTAGCAACAACGCAAAATGAACGGAGTGTTGAGACTCGATCAGGCAACCATCGTACTCGTCGAAGATGACCCGCAGAGCCGGGAATCGCTGACGCGGTTGCTTGAATCGGAGGGCGCGCAAGTCGTCGCCGTGGCGGACGCGGAAGAGGGCGTCGAAGCGGCGATGCGATTGTTACCCGATGCAGTGGTGTGCGATCTCGAACTGCCTTGCATGGACGGTTTCTACCTGATCCAGCGGCTGCGCGATCATGAGATACGCGGCGATCACGCGCCTGCCGTTGCGGTGGCGCTGACCGGTCATACTGACGATGCTTATCGCTTGCGCAGTATTGGCGAAGGCTTCCAGCATTTCATGACCAAGCCTGCGCGGCCAGATGATCTGGTCGCATGGCTGCACGACGCGATCGACGCACGCGCCGCGGGCTGAGCGCCGCTGCCTTGCCGTTGAACCCGCTTGCATCTGCACGGCAAGCGGGTGACGAACTGTCGCTGTGCGTGCGTGGACTCTTACGCAGCGTCAACCCGCGCAGTTGTCAGATGGCCTTGGTGGCGTCTGGTGCCGGCGCACCTTCGGCGGCCTGACATGCCGAACACAAGCCCTTCAGCTCGATCTCGTCGCTGGCGAGACGATAACCCGCGTCTTCGATCTGCGCGACGAGCGCCTGGCGCAGCTTCGGTTGATGCAGTTCCGTCACATTGCCGCACTGCTGGCACACCACCAGAATGCCGTGCTGACATTGCGTCAGATCGTGGCACACGGTGAACGCATTGATCGATTCGATCCGATGCACGAGACCCGCTGACAGCAGAAAGTCGAGTGCCCGGTACACGGTGGGCGGAGCCGAGCCTGGATGGATCTGGCGCATGTCGTCGAGCAGCGAATACGCCTTGGTAGCGCGCCCCGAGTTCAGCAGCAGTTCCAGCACCTTGCGGCGGATCGGCGTCAGTTTCTCGCCGCGCTCCCGGCAATATTCTTCGGCCATGACCAGCGCGGCTTCTGGCGACGCGGCATGCGCGTGCCCGTGATCATGCGCATGCGCGGTTTCACGCGTCGTTTCACGGGCAGGGGTGGCTTTTTCAGCGGCCGCGGAGGGCTTTGCGTTCTTCATGGGGCGATTATAAGGTCCATCGCGATTATGGCAGAGCGCCCTGTGGCGGCAACGCCCGCTGGCGCGCACGCCACGGCAGGATGCTTGGTCAGTTCCGTGGCCACGCGTCGAGCGCCGCTTTCATCTCTGCGATCACATTCGACCAGTCGCCGCGCGCCGTTTGCCGGAACAGGCGCACGCCCGGATACCACGGACTGTCGCTGCGCGTCAGTTGCCAGCGCCAGTCCGGCGTGAACGGCAGCGCAATCCACACCGTCTTGCCCAGCGCGCCAGCCAGATGCGCGACCGCCGAATCGACGCTGATGACCAGATCGAGCGGGTCGATCAGCACGGCGGTATCGGCGAAGCTCGAAAGATTCGCGGAGAAGTCCCGCAGCACGCCACCATCGACGAGTCGCGTAAAGGCGGCGCGATCTTCATCGCGGAGATCTTTCTGCAACGAGACGAAATCCGCTTCGGCGTCGAACAAGGAGGCCAGTGCCTGCAGCCGCATCGAGCGATTGCGGTCGTTCACATGTACTGGATTGCCGGCCCAGACAATGCCCACGCGCGGACGCCTTGCGCGGCCGTCAAACGCATGGCTGAGCGGCGTGCTCCCGGTTGAGTCGCAGACCGCCTGCAAATATGGACCTGATGGGGTGAGATCCGCTGCACGGATTTTCAGTGCGAACGCGAGACTCATGGTCGGGCAGTGATAATCGAACGGCGGCACCGGCGCGTTCTCGCCAATCACCTCCGCCACGCCCGGATAGCCACGCAACAGCGGCAGCAGCGCGTCCTGCGTCCGCAAGATGACGCGTGCACCCGCGGCGCTCAGGCGGTCCGTAAAGCGCAAGAATTGCAGCGTATCGCCGAGGCCCTGTTCGTGATGCACGAGAACAGTTTTACCGGCAACGGCTTGTGCGCCGGTCCACAATCTGCCCGGGTCGAAGCCATGCTCCATCGTGCCGTCGCGCCAGCGCCATTCGTACTCGCGCCAGCCGTGCTCGAATTCGCCCAGCAGCAAATTGGTTTGCGCGCGGTTGGTCCGCGCGCCCGCGTCGTTCGGGTCGAGCGAAACGGCCTTCTTGAACTGCTGCAAGGCCTCGTCGAAACGGTGCAGGTCGCGCAGCGCCACGCCCAGATTGACGTAGGCGCGCACGAAGTCCGGCTTCAGCCTGATGGCATGGCGGTAGGCGGCCATTTCGTCGTCATGGCGGCCCATCGCGCCGAGCAGACTGCCCTTGTTGTAGTGCGCCTCGGCGAGTCGCGGATGGCGCGCGGTGAGACGCTCGAACAACTGCAAGGCCCGTTCGTTTTCACCGAGCTTTGCGAGCGACAGCGCCGCTCCGTGCAGCGACGCAACATGATCCGGCGTGTCCACGAGACAGCGCTCGAACAGTGTGACCGCGTCCGCATGACGCTCCGCCAACTGGCAAACGTGCGCAGCAAAGTAGAGCTGAGCGGACGACGGGGCCGCCGTGTGCTGCAGCGCGCGCGTCAGGTAGTCGGCGGCCCGTTGAGGGTCGCCCTGTTTGGCGGCGATATAGCCCAGTCCCTCGAGCGCTTCGCCGTGGTCCGGTGCGCGCGCGAGAATGCCGTGCAACAGTTGCGCTGCTTCGTCGAGCTGTCCGGCGCCGAATTTCTGCTGCGCGGCGCCGAGCGTGTGTGCGATGTCCTGGATCATGTTCTATATGGGCACAGTTGGCGCCTGCACATGCTGCGAATTACCTGACGAAGCATGGCAGAGGCGGCCCCGGGCACCGCAACCTTGCCGGGCATCTCCAGCCCTGCATGCTCGATGCCCAAGCCTGCCTTCAGTCGAGTTTCGCCGCGAAGCCGCGTTGCACGCCGGGGCGTGCAAACAGCGTTTCATACCAGCGCTGCACGTTCGGATAGGTGGCAAGGTCGACTTTGTGTCGTTCATGCCGCCATGCCCAGCCGAGAATGGCGAAGTCCGCCACGGACAATGCGCCCGCGACGAACTCCACCTCGGCCAGCCGCCGGTCGAGCACGCCGTACAGGCGCCGTGTTTCATCCGAAAAGCGCTTCAGACCGTAGCGCCGGTCGGCTTCCGCTTCGAGCGCGGCGAAATGGTGCACCTGACCGGGCATTGGACCGAAGCCGCCCATCTGCCACATCAGCCATTCGAGCACCGGCACGCGCTCGCGCAGGCTGGCGGGCAGGAATTTGCCGGTTTTTTCGCCCAGATACAGCAGGATCGCGCCGGATTCGAACACGCTGATCGGACCGCCGCCCGGACCGTCCGTATCGACGATGGCCGGAATCTTGTTGTTCGGGCTGATCCGCAGAAAATCCGGCTGAAACTGCTGCCGCTCGTTGATGTTGATGGGGACCACCGTGTACGGCAGTTCCATTTCTTCCAGGGCGACGCTCGCCTTGCGGCCGTTCGGCGTGCCCCACGCGTAGAGCGTGATGGTCATGGCAGGGATCCCAGTACGTTCAGAGTGGCTCAGGTCAGCGGAAAATCCACGTATTTCTTGAAGCCGGTGCGCGTGGCGAGGCGCGAGTACCAGCGTTCGAGATTCGGCAGCGACGGACGCTCGACGCCTTCCAGCCCGAACCAGCGCTTCGCGTATGAGCCGATGACGATATCGGCCAGTGTGCACGTGTCGCCTTCGAGAAAGAAGCTGCCCTGCAGATGCGTATCCAGCAGCTTCCAGAGCGTGGTCACGGCGGCGATGTCGGCGGCGAGTTTCGCTGCGTCGCGTTCGGCGGCGGGCGTACGCACGACGGCCCAGAACACCGGGCGCTCGGCGGGTTGCAAGGTGGAGAGCGACCAGTCCAGCCAACGGTCGATGCTCGCGCGCTGCTTCGGCTCATCCGGGTAGAGCGGGCTGGACGGACCGTATTGCATCACCAGATAGCGCAGGATCGAGTTTGATTCCCACAGCACGAAGTCGCCGTCGACCAGCGTGGGAACGCGGCCTGTGGGATTCATCGCGAGATAGTCGGGGTCGTTGTTCCGGCCAAACTGAAGGCCGGCGTCGATGCGGTCATACGGCAACACCAGTTCGTCGCAACACCACAACACTTTCTGGACGTTGACCGAGTTGGCGCGTCCCCAGATCGTAATCATCCGGTAAATCCTTTTCGCTTGGTGGTTGGCAAGCCGCGCGCCGCGCGGCGTTCAACCAGCAACGATACACGAAGCGGCTTGTTCTTACCGGGGGCCGGCCACGGACGCCCCCCGGATCGCCGGCCGCCGGACCGCCGGCCGCGTTGCGTACAATGTGCGGACCCGAATACGACGAGGCATCGCATGGCCCGCATTGTCCCCGACGACTGGAAAAATCTTGCCGCCACCGGCGCGGCCGTGCGCGAACGCGAAACGCTCGCGTTGCTGGAAAGCGCTTTGCCCGACACCTACACGGTGTATCACGGCGTGCACTGGACGCGACTCAATCAGGGCTTTTCGGTGTTCGGCGAGGCGGATTTCGTGATCGTCAGCCCGTCCGGGCGCGTGATGATCGTCGAGCAGAAAACCGGCTTCCTGCGCGAAACGCCCAAGGGCCTCGTCAAGGTCCACATGCAGACCGAACGGAACGTGGCGATTGCACTCGCGCGCACCATCGAAGGCATGCACCGGCGCTTTACCGCGGCGTTCGGCGCGGGCACCTATTTCATCGAGGAATTGCTGTATTGCCCGGATCACGCGGTGAAAGATGCGGCGATCGCCGGGGTGAACCCGGCGCGTATCGTCGATGCGACGCGTAAGGACCAGTTCGCCGCGATCGTCCGCGAGGCGTTGCCCGCGGACGAAGCGCGGCTTGCCTGCGCCGCGAAGATCCACCATTTTCTCGCCGACGAACTCGCGTTGACGCCCGACGCCAGCGCGCTGGTCGGCCAGGCCGGCACGCTCGTCACGCGACTGGCGGGTGGCCTCGCCACGTGGGCGCGGCGGCTGGAATTCGAGCCGTTCCGCCTGCGCGTGATCGGCACCGCCGGTTCGGGCAAGACCCAACTGGCGGTCCAGGTGATGAAGGACGCGGTGGCGCGCGCCCAGCGGCCGCTCTATGTGTGTTTCAACCGGCCGCTGGCGGATCATATTGCCCGCGTGGCGCCGCCCGAGGCGAAGGTGGCGAACTATCACCAGCTTTGCGACTGGATTGCCCGCGACGGCGGCCGCACACCTGACTTTCAGGCGCCCGACATCTTCGATCAGCTCGAAGCGGGCTTCGTTGCGACGCCAATCGACGCGCGCTGGCAGTTCGACGTGTTGATCGTCGACGAAGGTCAGGACTTCCAGCAGCCGTGGGTCGCCGCGCTGGAGCGCCTGCTGCGGCCGGGCGCGGCATGGTGGTGGCTGGAAGATCCGCTGCAAAATCTCTATATGCGCGCGCCGGTCGATCTGCACGGCTGGACCACGCTGAAGGAAACCACCAACTACCGCAGTCCGCGCGACATCCTCGACTACCTGCGCGACGTGGTGGGCGGCTCGGTGCCACTCGCGGCTGGGCTCGCCTCCGGCAGCCCGTTCGACGGCTCGGATATTTCGCTTTCCACCTACGACGAGGCGCATGCTGCGCAGAGCTGCAACGATGCCACCAAGCGCGCCATCACCCAGGCGCTGTCATTGGGTTTTCGCAAGCAGGACATCGCGGTGCTGTCGTTCCGGGGCCGCGAGGGTTCGGTACTGAGCGCGCTGGATCAGCTCGGGCCGCATCGGCTGCGCAGCTTCACCGGCAAATACGATCTGTTCGGCAACCCCGAGTACCGCGAAGGCGACGTGCTGCTGGAATCGATCTACCGCTTCAAGGGCCAGTCGGCGCCGTGCGTGATCCTGACCGAGGTGGATTTCGACAGCTTCGACGAACGTGTGGCGCGCAAGCTGTTCGTCGGCGCTACCCGGGCAACCATGAAGCTGATCATGGTCGCGTCGCAGCGCGCGGCGGCGCATCTGCATCTGCTGGACGGCAAGGACTAAAGGCTGTTGCGGCGGGCGCACAAGGGCTTTTTGAAGCACTTCGGTTTGACGCCATGATGCGTCCGGTTCGGCGCTGCGGCACCAGCAGCAACGGGCGAATGCGCGCAGGTTACACGCAATCGCTGAGACACACTGAACCAAGAAAACCAATGAAAAAAGGGGCCGTTGACATGCACTACTATAAGAGAGGCGCGCGGTGGATCGCAGGACTGGCGATCGCGCTGATGACCACGCTGGTCGCGCCGGATGCGCCGGCGGCGACGCTGTCGCTCGACGTGATGGGCAAAATTGCCATCACCACTGATCCGTCGCACACGGTCTATCACTTCACGCAGGCTCAGCTTCTGGCGATGCCGGCTCATTCCATTACGACGTCGACCGAATGGACCGCCCGCTCGACTTTCACCGGTCC
This sequence comes from Paraburkholderia sp., assembly GCF_036488795.1. Lineage (GTDB taxonomy): Bacteria > Pseudomonadota > Gammaproteobacteria > Burkholderiales > Burkholderiaceae > Paraburkholderia. The sequence goes on along the minus strand of NZ_DASXHA010000103.1, from coordinate 29,665 downwards.
GTCGCTCGCGGATATCCTGAAGCACGTCGGCGCACAGGGCACGGAGATCGAGGTGCGGACGCTCGACGATTACACGGACATCATTCCGCTCTCCGATATCGACCGCTACGGGGTCATCATGGCGTATAGCATGAACGGCAAGCGTCTGAAGGTCAGCGACTTCGGTCCGCTGTTTCTCATTTATCCGCGCGACAACTATCCGACCGAACTCACGGGCGCCGATGCGAACGCGAAATTCGTATGGCAAATCAAGGCTCTGATCGTCAAGTGATGCCGCACCGTCTGCGCCGCGTGCTGCTGGCGGCCGTCTGGCTCACCGCGCTGGCGGCGCCGGTCGGCGCGATCGGCTACCTGCTGTACGCCAACCTGCTCAATCCGCGCGCGACCGCAGAGCTAACCGGCAACTACGACGGCTTCTACTGGGACGCCGCGCAATTGCAGATTGCCTACGCGCGCCTCGAAAACCAGTTGCTGCTGTACCGCAGCGGCGCCGACGTCGACTACCCGCGCCTGCAACTGCGCTTCGAAGTGCTGCAGTCGAAGCTGCACGTGATGGACGGATCGACGCGCATGCTGGCAAACCAGCTGGCGGTGCTGCAGCGCCAGCAGGCGGAAATTCATTCGCTCGAACAGATGCTCGAGGAGCTCGAGCCCGAACTCGACGCACTGCCGCAAGATGGCCGCCATGCCGACCGGATCGTCGCGGTGTTGCGTGCGCACTGGCAGGACGTCACCGACCTCGCCTTGACCCGGCGCTTCGCCGACGTAGCAGACCGCGAGGCGCTCGGCCGCGACTTCCTGTCGAAGCGCCGCATGCTGTTTGCGGCGGGCATCATGCTGGTCGTGCTGTCCACCGCTGCCACGCTGCTGCTGCTGGTGAACGGGCGCCGCCGCAGCCGTCTGATTCGCCAGCAGCGCGCCGCGCTGGAAGCCGAGCATCAGGCCACGCGCGCGGCGCACGAGGCGAGTCTTGCGAAAGACGCGTTTCTCGGCATGATCAGCCATGAGTTGCGCACCCCGTTACATGCGATCGTGTCGTCCATTGAACTGCTCGGCCTCAACTTTCATTCCGAGGCCGATCGCAAGGTGATCCAGCGGCTCGACAGCGCGGCGCGGCATCTGGAAGCGCAGATGCGCGATCTGACCGATTACGCGCGCCTCGGCGCCGGCAAGCTGGAATTGCGTTACGAGCAGTTCGAGCCGCGCGAACTGCTGGCCTCGATCGTCGACGAGCACACGCCGGCCGCGCACGCGCGCGGCCTCGCGCTCGACAGCGAAGCAAGCGGATTGACCGGCTGCGTGGATTCCGACCCGCACCGCATCCGTCAGATCGTCAGCAACCTCGTGACGAACGCGATTCGCTACACCGAGAAGGGCTCGGTGAAGGTGCGGCTGATCCAGCGGCTGGCAGTGCTGACCATCATCGTGAGCGACACGGGGCCCGGAGTGCCGTCCAGGCAACTGCCGCTGATGTTCAAGGAATTCACTCAACTCGACGGCTCGCGCACGCGGCGTTTCGAAGGGGCGGGCATGGGGCTCGCGATCGTGCAGGGGTTGTTGAAGCTGTTCGGCGGCAACGTGGCAGTGGAGAGCAAGGTGGGCGAAGGCACCACTTTCACCGTGACGATTCCGGTGGGACCGGTCGAGCCCGCCGTCCCCGCGGAGACGGAAGCGCAAAGCGCGCGCGCTATCGGCCGCTCGCAGGTGCTGATCGTCGACGACAATGCGCTGATTCGCGAGTCGCTGTGGGAAATGATCACCCATATGGGCTACGACGCGACCGCCGTGGGCAATGCTCGCGATGCGCTGGCCTGGCTGGACGGACGGCGCTGCGACGTGGTGTTGCTCGACCTGCATATGCCGGATCAGGACGGCTACACCTTCTTCGCCGAATTCAGCGAGCGCGGCGGACCGTCCGCCGGTGCGGCGGTGATCGCGGTCAGCGCGTATCCGCCGGAGACGGCGTCATCAGAGGCAGGACCGTTTTTCGACTATCTGGTGAAGCCGGTTCATTACGAGGATTTGCGCGTTGCGTTGCTGCGCGCGCTGGCGGTGCGCGCTACGGCTTGATGGCGGGTGTGCCTGGATGCAGGGAGGTGGTCTCCACGGCACTCACGCCTCAGGCATGCATCAAGCCCGCCTCAGGCACGCATCAAGCCCGATTCAGCCGCTTCGACAGATCCGCGACCAGAATGCCCATACGGGCCGGTTTCTCGTAGCACGCCACGTTGTAATTGCGAATGATCTCGCTGATCTCCGATTCGCTGGCCTTGCCGGTCAGCAGTTCGCCGGTCAGCACGAAGACCGGCGCGTCCGGGTTTTCCGACGCACGCACCGTGCGAATGGCCGCGGCAGATGTCTGATTGCCGAACAGCCAGTCGATCACCACCCCATCGAATACCTGGGTCTGCAACTGATCGACGAAAGCCGACAGACCGTAGATAGCCACCGCCGCGAAACCGCTGCGCTCCAGATAGTCACGCAGGTTGTCGGCGGAGGCCTGGTCGTCGTCGACAACCGCGATCAGCGGTTTGTCCGCCTCCGCACGACGCGGATAAATCTCGATCTTGTGAACTTCATAGGCGCTTTGATAGAGCGCGCCGTCATGCCGTGTCACGCGCCATTGCCCCTGTTTGCAGTAGGCGACGAATTCGGGGCGGCTGCCGGGCTCAAGTGCCGCCCCGACCCAGGCCGTGCAGGCGACTTCGAATGTGCCGATGGAAAACACCGCTTCCTGGGCGATGGCGCCCACCATGCCCGGGTCGAGCGATTGCGCGCCGAACAGTTGCGCCGCGGGTTCGCCGAATACCTCGGCGACTTTTTTGATCTGTGACAGGGTCCACGGGCTATTGCCGCGCAGTTTGCGGTGTCCCTGCGAAAAACTCAGATCGAGAATGCGGCACAGCTCCGTGGTCTGCTGCCGTTTACCGATGCCGTGACGGCTCATCAACTCGCGCACGCGTTCCGCGACTGCGATGGAGTCAGGTGAGGTTGCTTCGTTGGCCATGCTGCGTGGAGGTCCGGTCTTTATAAAAATGCTATCTGGTGAAGGACGCGATAAGACTTGACGGCGCTGTCTGGGCGCCGTCTGCTTGCGAGCCGACCGGCCACGCTGGGAGAGCAAATGTACAGCAAAAAAATGCGGCGTTGCTGCTTTCGTGCAGTCGCCGCGTGCCTGCTTTGGCGATGCCGTTTGAGGCAACCCCGGCAGATTCGTCGCTTCAGCCGTCCCCGTTACATGTTCGGCATTTTACCGAGGAAAACAGCACTCACCTGTAATCAAATGTGATCCACTGCGGTTTTTTGTGGCGTTGCTCGCGAGGCCTGCTCCGGGCGGCACGGGATTGCACGCGCCTCGCAGGCCTGCGAAGATTGCGCGACCTTGTTTCGCCACTGCGCTTTCCAGGCGAATTCCGTCTGCCATGCATTGCCCTTCACTTCACAGATGACCGCCACGAAAAACCATACCGTCCGTCACACCGGCGTACCGTACTACTCGCAATGGGGCAGCCCGCAATGGGTGCGGGCCATCGTCGAAGACGACGCCGACCCCTGCGCCGATCCCACCTGGCAACGCACCGGCTTTACCGAACCTGATCACTATCGTTTCTGGGCGCCGCGTCTGTGCGGCCTGACCTGCCTCGAATCGGCACTGGACTTCTGGGACATCGGGCATGCGCCGCGCGCTTGCCTGCTCGACGAAGCGCTGCGTCATGAGGTCTACCGGATGCGCGAGGATGGCGGCGTCGACGGTCTGATCTACCGTCCGTTTGCCGGCTGGGCGCAGAGCGCGTTCGGTTTGCAGGTGGAGGTTTTGCCGGAAGTGGGGCTGGAGGAGATTGCCGGCCGTATCGACGCCGACACGCTGGCGATCATTTCGGTGAGCCCGGAAATCCGTCGTCCGGACGAACCGAACGCGCAACGTGGCGGGCATCTGATCCTGCTGCACGGGCGGGATCGCGACGGCATCTGGTTTCACAACCCGTCGGGCGTGGCGCCATACCAGGCCGATGTCTATCTGCCCTTCGCCACGGTAGAACGTTTTTACGCGGGACGCGGCATGACGCTCAGGCGAGCGTCCCGCTAGACATCCTGGTCAGCCTGCCAGGCCCGATTTCTGCTCAGGGGCAGATGAGCGGCGCGTGCAGCGCCGCTCAGTGCTGGCCGCCACGACGGGCACGCAGAGCGAGATCGTCCGGAGCGTCTTCGTCGTGACCGGCCGCCAGCATGACCTGATACAGGCTGTGACGCTCATAGGAACGCCACATCAAGCGTGCAATGCGGCGGATCGTTGTCCTCAGCGAAAGCGGCATGGCCCGCGCGGTGGAACTGGCGACGTGGGATGAAGCGGATGGATTGGACATTGCTGTGCCTCGCCAGGGTTAATACCTAAGTTGAAACGAGTATAAGCGTTTCAAAAATGCTGATGTGCGGTGCAGCAAATGTTTCGCTGGAGTCCTGAGGAGCGGCTTTGTATCAGCCCTTGATCGACTTGCCGACGGGAGCCGCCATGAACCGAGCACGAACCCTGATCGCCACGAGCTGCCTTGCCCTGGCGGCGGTCAGCGCGGCGCACGCCGCCAGCCGAGACGACGAGGAAAAAGCCTGCCGCGGCGACGCGCTCCACTTTTGCAGCGCCGAGATTCCGGACACGGACAAGATCACCGCCTGCATGAAGCAGCACGTCAATCAATTGAGCCCGGGCTGCCGCGCGATGTTCAAGCAAGGCCGGCATTCGACCGATCAGCCGGGCGAAGGCAACCCGCCCAGGTCGGATTGATGCCTGCTTCGGCGCAATATCGCGGCGCACCCGTATGATGTGCTGCTCGACATGGAAGGCCGCCGCATCTGCATCGCCGCCCACCATGGCCTCGTAGATCAGCCGGTGCCCGGACAGTTCGTCACGCCGCGCGGTTGCTGTGTCACCAAGGCTGGTCTACATTTTGCCCTGAGGGCTGCGGACAGGCGCTCTCGGCCGTCGCGCCGGGTGCGGACAGACAAGGCCCCAAAAGTCCCAGCCCCAATGGCCCAGGCCTCAATGGCCCAGGCCTACCGAGAAATCAGATCCATGACCCAGCAGACCACACCGATTTTCGATGCCGCCGCGACCGCGCGGCTCACGCCTTATGCAGAACTCGTCGACGCATTGAAGACCGCGTCCGTCGATTACGCGCAGCAACGCATCCTGAGCCCGGAGCGCCTCGTCGTGCCGCTGAACGACGGCGGCATCATGCTGTCCATGCCGGCCACCGCGCCGGATCTCGGCATCCACAAGCTGGTGAACGTGTGTCCGGCGAACGGCCCGCGCGGCTTGCCGACTATCCACGGCCAGGTGATGGCCTTCGACGCGGACACCGGCGCGACGCTGTTCATTCTCGACGGCCCGACCGTCACTGGCCGGCGCACGGCCGCCATGTCGATGCTCGGCGTGCAGACCTTCAAGGGCGGCGCATCGGGCAAAAGCGCCGCGCGCGAGTTTCTGCTGATCGGCACCGGCACCCAGGCCGCGAATCATCTGGAGGCGATCGGTGAACTGTTCCCGGATGCACAGGTGCACGTGCAGGGCAGCTCGCTCGCCAGGGCAGAGGCGTTTTGCGCCGCGCAGCGCGGCAAGGCGCGCAGTGTGCAGCCATTGACGACTGCGCAAGTGCCGGACGCCGTGGATGTGGTGATCGCTCTCACCACCAGCCGTCGGGCCGTCTATGACGAAGCGCCGCGCGCGGAGCGTCTGGTGATCGGCGTGGGCGCCTTTACGCCGGCCATGCTGGAGATCGGCGCGCGCACGGTGCACGGCAGCGCGCTCTACGTCGACGATCTGGCCGGCGCGCAGCACGAAGCGGGCGATTTCATCCAGGCCGATGTGGATTGGACCCATGTGACGGGCATCTCGTCGATAGCGGATGCCTCAGCGGCACTGCCCGCTGCGAGCACGCCGGTTCTGTTCAAAAGCGTCGGCTGCGCGGCGTGGGATCTGGCCGCCTGCCGGGTAGCACGCCACGCGCTTGGCCGCAACTGAAAGCACGACCGTTCGACGCTGTCATGCACACCGGCGTGCAAACAATCCAAAAACGTTGCACCATAGACGTTTGCCGGAAAATGCCGGCTGCCCGGCATTTTTGCCCTTGACTGACGCCTATTACGACGGTGCGACCGCGCTATGATTACTCAACACGCTTCTGCCACACCCGACCTGCCGCTCGACATGATCATCTTCGGCGGCACCGGCGACCTGTCGTTTCGAAAGTTGCTGCCTGCGCTCTATATGGCGCATCTGCACTGCAATCTGCCGCCGGAAACCCGCATTCTCACGATTGGCCGCAAGCCGTGGTCGCGTGAAGAATACATCAGGGAATTCATGGAATTGAAGGCGAAGCCCTTCATCGAAAAGAAAGCGTTCGAGGCCGCCGCGTGGGACAAATTCCTCGCGCTGTTCGAGTACGTACGCATGGACGTGGATTCGGTCGAAGACTATCAGCGCCTGAAAGAGGCCTCGCGCCCGGGCGTGCGGCGCGTGTTCTATCTGGCCACTTCGCCGGACCTGTTCACCACTATTTGCGACAACCTCTCGGCGGCGGCTCTGATCGACGAGCATTCGCGCGTGGTGCTGGAAAAACCGCTGGGCCACGATCTGGCGTCGGCGCAGGAAATCAACACCGCAGTTGGCCAGCATTTCGATGAAGCGCAGATCTACCGGATCGACCATTACCTCGGTAAGGAAACGGTGCAGAACCTGATGGTGCTGCGCTTCGGCAACGCGATTTTCGGGCCGCTGTGGCAGGCGCCGTACATCAAGAGCGTGCAGATTACGGTGGCGGAAACGGTCGGCGTGGGCAGCCGCGCGGGCTTCTACGACAAAACCGGCGCGCTGCGCGATATGGTGCAGAACCACTTGCTGCAGTTGCTGTGCATCGTTGCGATGGAACCGCCGGTCTCGCTCCATCCGGATGCGGTGCGCGACGAGAAGCTCAAGGTGCTGCGCTCGCTGCGTCCCATGACGCCCGAAGACATCGCACGCGACACGGTGCGCGGCCAGTACACAGCCGGCGCGGTGAACGGCGAAGCAGTGAAGGGCTACCTCGAAGAAGACAACGTGCCGCCGAACAGCCGCGCGGAAACCTTCGTCGCGTTGCGCGCGCAGATCAACAACTGGCGCTGGGCCAACGTGCCGTTCTTCCTGCGCACAGGCAAGCGTATGCAGAAGAAGGTGTCGGAGATCGTGATTGAATTCTCCGAGCTGCCGTTCTCGATCATCCCGAGCGGTCCGCGCCACTACGGTAACCGTCTGGTAATCCAGTTGCAGCCGGAAGAATCGATCCAGCTGCAAATGCTCGCGAAGGAACCGGGTAGCGGCATGCATATGCTGCCGGTGAACCTGAACCTCGACCTGCAGCAGGCATTCACGGAGCGTCGTGCGGAAGCGTATGAGCGTTTGCTGATCGACGTGATTCGCGGACGTCTCACGCACTTCATGCGCCGCGACGAACTGGAAGCCGCATGGGCATGGGCGGAACCGATCCTCGATGGCTGGCAGAAGTCGGGCGAGCGGCCGCGCAACTACACGGCCGGCACGTTTGGTCCGTCGGCTTCGACCACGCTGATCTCGCGCGAAAACGAGGTATGGGCGGAAGAGTCGTAGCCAGTCTGACTGGCAAGTTGGAGTAATGCGTTGCAAAGGCGGCCGCTGGATCGGGCCGCCTTTGTTGTTATTGGGCCTTGCGGGTTAATATTTCGACGCTGTTTGCGTCTGATCGTCGCGGCAACGTCTCGTCGACGACGGTTGCCGGTCTCGCCGTGAACGTCGTCGAATGCCCAACCTGCAAGGGGCCCACCCATGAGCCGCTATTCGATATTCAGTTTGTTGCGCAACGGGCTGTCGCATCACGAGAACTGGGAGCGGCAGTGGAGGAGCCCGCAGCCAAAGCAGGAATACGACGTGGTGATCGTCGGCGGCGGCGGACATGGTCTTGCCACTGCTTACTATCTTGCGAAAGAGCATGGCGTGCGCAATATCGCGGTTCTCGAGAAGGGCTGGATCGGCGGCGGCAATACGGCGCGCAATACGACCATCGTGCGTTCGAATTATCTGTGGGACGAATCGGCCGCGCTGTATGAGAAGGCCTTGAAGCTATGGGAGAGCCTGGCGCAAGAGCTCAACTACAACGTGATGTTCAGCCAGCGCGGCGTGCTCAATCTCGCGCATACGCTGCAGGAGATGCGCGATACCGCGCGCCGTGTCAACGCAAACCGCCTGAATGGCGTGGATGCCGAGTTCCTCACGCCGGAACAGATCAAGGCAATCGAACCGACGCTCAACCTCAACAGCCGTTATCCGGTGCTGGGAGCCTCCATTCAGAGGCGCGGCGGGGTGGCGCGTCACGACGCGGTGGCGTGGGGTTTTGCGCGCGGTGCGGACCAGTATGGCGTCGACATCGTCCAGAACTGCCCGGTCACCGGCATTCGCCGCAACGGCGGCGCGGTGACCGGCGTCGATACCGTGAAGGGTTATATCAAAGCGAAGAAAGTGGCCGTGGTCGCCGCGGGCAACACGTCGACGCTGGCCGATATGGCCGGGGTGCGTTTGCCACTGGAAAGCCATCCGTTGCAGGCACTCGTCTCCGAGCCGATCAAGCCGGTGCTCAACACGGTGATCATGTCGAATGCGGTGCACGCGTACATCAGCCAGTCCGACAAGGGCGATCTGGTGATCGGCGCGGGCATCGATCAATACACGGGCTTCGGTCAACGCGGCAGCTTCAATATCATTGAAGGCACCCTGGAAGCGATTGTCGAAATGTTTCCGGTGTTCTCGCGCGTGCGGATGAACCGGCAGTGGGGCGGCATTGTGGATGTGTCGCCGGATGCGTGTCCGATCATCTGCAAGACCGACGTGAAAGGTCTCTATTTCAACTGCGGCTGGGGCACAGGTGGTTTCAAGGCGACCCCAGGGTCCGGTTGGGTATTCGCGCACACCATCGCAAAGGACGAGCCGCATCCGTTGAATGCGCCGTTTTCGCTGGAGCGTTTTTATAGCGGCCATCTGATCGATGAACACGGCGCTGCCGGGGTTGCCCACTAACGTACGCAACGCAAAGAATTGCGTGGAACCCGAGTCGGCGCTCTGCATGCGATCAAAGTAGCATGCCGAAAGCGCGAACTCCGGTCGACAGGAGAGACACATGTTGCTGATCGAATGTCCGTGGTGCGGACCGCGCGCCGAATCCGAATTCTCGTGCGGCGGCGAAGCCGATATCGCCCGTCCGCCGGAAGCGGGATTGCTCAGCGACAAGGACTGGGGCGACTATCTGTTCATGCGCAAGAACCCGCGCGGTGTGCACCGTGAGCAGTGGCTGCATACCCAGGGTTGCCGCCGCTGGTTCAAGGCGACGCGCGATACGGTTTCCTATCAGTTTCTCGGCTATGAAACCTTTGATGGCGTGGCCTCTACCTCTACGAACGCTGCCGGCTCTGCAAGCTCCGGAGCGCAAGAGGGCGACAGGCAATGAGCCAGAAAGACCGCCTCCGCACGGGTGGGCGTATCAATCGCGAGATCCCGCTCGCCTTCACGTTCAATGGCCGCACGTATCAGGGATTTCAGGGCGACACGCTGGCTTCCGCGCTGCTTGCAAACGGCGTGCATTTCGTTGCGCGTAGCTTCAGGTACCACCGTCCGCGTGGAATCGTCGCCGCAGGTGTCGAAGAGCCCAACGCCGTCGTGCAACTCGAGCGCGGCGCCTATACGGTGCCCAATGCACGCGCCACGGAAGTGGAGTTGTATGAGGGACTGGTGGCCACCAGTGTGAATGCGCAGCCAGGTCTCGAACACGACCGCATGGCGATCAACCAGAAGTTTTCGCGCTTTCTGCCGGCCGGTTTCTACTACAAGACCTTCATGTGGCCGCGCAAATGGTGGCCGAAGTACGAAGACCGGATCCGTCAGGCAGCCGGTCTCGGCAACGCGCCGGACACGCCGGATGCTGAGCGCTACGACAAGTGTTTTGCGCATTGCGACGTGCTGGTGGTCGGCGCCGGTCCGACCGGCCTCGCGGCGGCGCATGCTGCGGGTCTCGCGGGCGCGCGCGTAATTCTGGTCGACGATCAGCGCGAACCGGGCGGCAGTCTGTTGTCGTACCCCGCGGAGTTCGACGGCCGCTCCGCCTTGCAATGGGTCGCCAAAATCGAGGCCGAACTGCGGCAGATGCCGGAGGTGCAGATGCTTTGCCGCAGCACCGCGTTTGGCTACCACGATCACAACTTCGTCACCGTGACGCAGCGTTTGACGGACCATCTGCCGGTGTCGATGAGACAGGGCACGCGTGAATTGCTGTGGAAGATTCGCGCGAAACGCGTGATCCTCGCCACCGGTGCGCACGAACGTCCATTGGTATTCGGTAACAACGATCTGCCCGGCGTGATGCTCGCCGCGGCCGTGTCGGCTTATATCCATCGCTATGGCGTATTGCCGGGCCGCGCAGCGGTGGTGTTCACCAACAACGACGGCGGCTATCAGTGTGCGCTCGATCTGAAGACGAGCGGCGCGCAAGTCACGGTGATCGATCCGCGCGCGCTCTCGAGTGGGACGTTGCCCGCCGCGGCGCGGCGTCACGGTATCAACGTGCTGAACAACGCTGTCGTGACGACGGCGAACGGTAAACTGCGGGTGGCATCCGTCGAAGTGTCCGCTTGTGCGGACGGCAAGGTCGCTGCAAAACAGCCGGGTCTGAGCTGCGATCTGCTGGCAGTGTCCGGCGGCTGGAGTCCGGTGCTGCATCTGTTTGCGCAGTCGGGCGGCACCGCCCAGTGGAACGACGACACGCTGTGTTTCGTGCCGGGCAAGGCGGTGCAGGCGCAAACCAGCATCGGTGCCGCGGCGGGCGAATTCAGCCTCGCGCGCGGGCTGCGCCAGGCGGTGAGCGCAGGCGTCGAAGCGGCCAGGGCTACGGGCTTCAATGTGATGCGTCCCACGGTGCCTGACCTCGTCGAGATCGCACAAGCGCCGATGTTGCCGCTGTGGCTGGTGGGCAGCCGTGAAGCGGCGGCGCGCGGCCCGCTGCAATTCGTCGACTTTCAGAACGACGTGTCCGCTGCGGACATTCTGCTCGCCGCACGCGAAGGTTTCGAATCCGTCGAACACGTTAAGCGCTATACGGCGATGGGTTTCGGCACCGATCAGGGCAAGCTTGGCAACATCAACGGGATGGCGATACTCGCCGGCGCGCTCGGCAAGTCGATCGCCGAAACCGGCACCACGACATTCCGTCCGAACTACACACCGGTCTCGTTCGGCAGCTTCGCCGGGCGCGAACTGGGTGACCTGTTCGAGCCGATCCGCAAGACCTGTGTGCATGAATGGCATGTCGAAAACGGCGCGGCGTTCGAAGACGTGGGCAACTGGAAACGTCCGTGGTACTACCCGAAGCAGGGCGAAGACCGGCACGCGGCGGTCGTGCGCGAATGCCTCGCGGTGCGCAACGAAGTGGGCATTCTGGATGCGTCGACGCTCGGCAAGATCGACATTCAGGGCCCCGATGCCGCGCAACTGCTCAACTGGGTCTACACGAATGCGTGGAGCAAGCTCGAAGTCGGCAGATGCCGTTATGGGCTGATGCTGGACGAAAACGGCATGGTGTTCGACGACGGCGTCACCGTGCGCCTGAGCGAACAGCGCTACCTGATGACCACCACGACCGGCGGTGCCGCACGCGTTCTCACATGGCTGGAGCGCTGGTTGCAAACCGGCTGGCCCAATCTGAAGGTGCGGCTTGCTTCGGTGACGGATCATTGGGCGACTTTCGCCGTTGCGGGTCCGAAGAGCCGCAAGGTGCTGCAAATGGTCTGCAGCGATATCGACTTCACCAACGCCGCGTTTCCCTTCATGTCGTATCGCGAGGGGACCGTGGCGGGCGTCAAGGCGCGCGTGATGCGCATCAGCTTCTCGGGCGAGCTGGCCTACGAAGTGAATGTGCCGGCCAATCTGGGCCGCGCGGTCTGGGAAGCATTGATGGCCGCCGGCGCCGGGTTCGGCATCACGCCATACGGCACGCAGACCATGCACGTGTTGCGCGCGGAGAAGGGCTACATCATCGTCGGGCAGGATACCGATGGTTCGCTCACGCCGTTTGATCTCGGCATGGGTGGACTGGTGGCAAAGTCGAAGGACTTCCTCGGCAAGCGTTCACTGACACGTTCCGACACCGCGAGAGAAGGCCGCAAGCAGTTCGTGGGTTTGTTGTCCGACGATGCCTCGTGCGTGATTCCGGAAGGCAGTCAGGTCGTAGCAGGGCCGTTCTCCGGCGACATGGCGCCCATGCTCGGACACGTCACGTCGAGCTATTACAGCCCCGTTTTGCAGCGCTCGATCGCGCTCGCCCTCATCAAAGGCGGCTTCGACAGGATGGGCCAGCGTGTCACGATTCCGCTTGCGAGCGGCAAACAGATCGCGGCGAAGATCGCCAGCCCGCTTTTCTACGACACCGAAGGAGCGCGTCAACATGGGGAATGAAGCATCGGGCAGCGCGTTGGATGCGGCTTCGGCCATCGTGCAACGTGCCGCTGGGGACGTGTGGCAAGAGTCGCCGCTGGTGGGTGCGCGCGATCTGCTGAAGAGGCATCAGGCGGGGGCATCGAAAGAATTTCAGTTGAGCGAACGACCGTTTCGCGATCTCGTGAATCTGCGGGGTGATGCCGCGGACGCGGCGTTCGCGGGTGCCGTCGAAAGCGTGACGGGTTGCCGGCCGCCCGCGAAACCAAACACCGTGGCGCGCGGCATCGGCTATGACGTGCTGTGGCTCGGCCCGGATGAATGGCTGGTGTGCTCGCACGGGCAACAGGCGGCGACGCTCGAGGCCATGCTGACGCAGGCACTGGCGGGACAGTTTGCGTCGGCGGTGGATGTCGGCAGCGGCTATACGGTGCTGGAAGTGAGCGGCGCGAAAGTGCGGGACGTGATTGCGCGCGGTTGTCCGCTCGATCTGCATCCGCGCGTGTTTGCGCCGGGTCAGTGCGCGCAGAGCCACTACTTCAAGGCGTCGATCGTACTGGTTCCCCTCAGCGACGATACCTTCGAGATCGTCGTGCGCCGCAGCTTCGCCGATTACTTCTGCCGCATCATGCTCGACGCGGCCGCACCGCTCCTATAACGCAAAGCGGCCTCGCCGTTTCCGGCGGGGCCGCTTGCTGTAACCAGCGCCAGACCTGCTCCAGGCGCGCGCCAGAGATCAACCTTCTACGGACTGAACTACGTCCGGCTTCACGCCGGATGCAGCCCGCGTAACAACTGCCGCACGCGCGACATGTCCTGATGAACATGCTCCGCCTGATCGAACAGCACCGCGAGCCAATCGACGAAGGCTCGCACGCGCGGTGACACACGCCGGCTTTTCACATACGCGACGGAAACCGGAGTCGGCATCGGTTTCCACTGCGGCAACACTTCCACCAGCTGTCCCGAATCGAGGTACCGTTGGGCGGCAATGCGAGCCGGCTGGATCAGCCCGAGTCCTTCCAGGCCGCACGTCAGATACGCCTGCTCGTCAGTCACTTTCACGAAGCCGTTCACCTTCACGGTCAGCGCGCTGCCACCCACTTCGAAATCGAAGTCCACCGTGCGTCCGTTATGCGGCGACATGCAGTTGACCGCCACGTGGTCCGCCAGATTGTCCAGTTCCGCAGGCGTGCCGTAGCGTCCGAGATAGTCGGGGCTCGCGCAGGTCACGTGATCGAGCGTGCCGAGGCGGCGCGCCACGAGCCCCGAATCAGGCAGATCGCCAAGCTGGATGCTGCAATCCACCGCTTCGCCGACCAGATCGACCGGGCGGTTGCTGACACCGATCGCGAGATCGATATTCGGAAAGCGCTCGTGAAAATCGTCGAGCGCAGGCAGCACCAGCGTGGTCGCGACCGCGCCCGGCATTTCGACGCGCAGCCGGCCGGCCAACTGGTCGGTCGCATGGCGCAGGCTGGCTTCCATCTCGTCGATGTCAGCCAGGATCTGCGAACAACGTTCGTAATAGGCAGCACCTTCCGGCGTGAGGCTCAGGCGCCGCGTCGTGCGTACCAGCAGCGCAGTGCCGAGCAGCGCTTCCAGATTCTGCACCACCGTGGTCGCGGTCGCGCGCGGCATGTCGAGCGATTGCGCGGCGCGTGTAAAGCTATTGGTATCGACGATACGGATAAAAGTGCGCATCGCCTGAATACGGTCAATCACGGGCAATCTCCTGGTCAGACGGGACAACCGAAAAAAGGACGTACGGCCAACTCACCTCGTCCCGAGGGGAGGCGTGTCGGCGCGACGATGCGAGGCGGGAGCAGGGCAGGCCGCCGCAACGGGCGCGGCCTGTGCATCACGGCTGGCGGGCGAGATGCCCACCGGCGTGACGACCTGTGGAACTACCGGAATGAAAGCCTGGGTAAAACGACCGGCAGTTACTGCCTGAGCGAGTCGAGGTCGACGACGAAGCGATACTTCACATCGCTCTTCAACATGCGCTCATACGCATCGTTAATCTGTTGCATCGGAATAATTTCGATGTCCGATGTAATACCGTGCTCGCCGCAGAAATCGAGCATTTCCTGCGTTTCAGCAATGCCGCCGATCAGCGAACCTGCAAGGCGGCGGCGCTTCATGATCAGGTTGAACACCTGCGGCGACGGGTGATCGTGTTCGGGCGCGCCGACCAGCGCCATGGTGCCGTCGCGGCGCAGCAGATTCAGGAACGGATTCAGATCGTGCTGCGCAGCCACGGTGTTGACGATCAGATCGAAACTGTTCGCATGCGCGTCCATTTCTTCCTGATTCTTCGAGATCACCACCTCATGGGCTCCGAGGCGCTTCGCGTCTTCGATCTTCGACGGCGAGGTCGTGAACAGCACGACATGCGCGCCCATCGCACGGGCCAGCTTCACGCCCATGTGACCGAGTCCGCCCAGACCGACCACGCCGACCTTCTTGCCGGGACCGGCGCCCCATGTGCGCAGCGGCGAGTAGGTGGTGATGCCGGCGCACAGCAGCGGTGCGACGCCCGCCGGATCGAGGTTCTTCGGCACGCGCAGCGTGAAGGCTTCGTCGACCACCAGCTGGGTCGAATAGCCGCCGTAGGTAATCTCGCCGGTCTCGCGGTCTGCGCCGTTGTAGGTGCCGACCCAGCCGTTTTCACAATACTGTTCGAGACCTTCTTCGCAGCTCGGGCAGGTGCGGCACGAATCGACGAGGCAGCCCACGCCGACCAGTTCGCCGACCTTGTACTTCGTGACGTCAGGACCTACCGCCGTCACCCGGCCGACGATTTCGTGACCCGGCACCACCGGGTAGATCGAATTCTTCCATTCGTTGCGGGCCTGATGCAGATCGGAATGGCAAACCCCGCAAAACAGGACTTCCATCTGCACGTCATGGGCGCGCAGCTCGCGACGCTTGAATTCGAATGGGGCGAGCTTCGATTGAGGTTCGCGCGCGGCATAGGCGTATGTCGTGGTCATGGGGGCTCCGGCAAATGGGTGAAGTGCACAAGGGGGCAGCGGTGGCGACGCGCGGTCGCCGAGGCTGCCGTCCCTTGAATGGGACCGGGATCACGAAGGAGGCCGACCGGCTAGGTAACACTGCGGTCGGCACAGGCAAATGGGTGATCCGGCAGGGTTCCCATCGTAGGCGGCAGGGAGCACCTGGGGAATACCTGAATATCTCGAAGGTTTGCCTAATTCTCCTGAGTGCAAGCGCTATAGGCCGTTTGGTGCTAAATTTCAAGCCTTATTCTCTGCTTCATCGACAGGCTTTGTCATGCAAACGACTCAATCCTCTCCTGCCGCGATCAGCCCCGCGCAGCGGCGCATGGTCGAACTTTTCGACATTCTGGCGCCCGCCGAGGGCTTCACGCAGTCGTGTCTGGACGGCGTCAAGTTAATGCGCTCGAACCGGCCCATGCCGCGCAGGCCGGTCCTTTACGAGCCGAGCATCGTGATCGTGTGCCAGGGGCGCAAGCGTGGCTATCTGGGCGAGCAGACCTATCTGTACGATGCGCAGCAGTATCTGGTGCTGTCGGTGCCGTTGCCCTTCGAATGCGAAACCGAGGCGAGTGTCGAAGAACCGTTTCTCGGTATTTCGGTGCGCGTCGATCTGACCGTGGTGGCCGAATTGCTGATGGCGCTCAACGAAACGCACGGCGCAACGCATATGGAGCCGCGCGGGATCTATTCGACGCCGCTCGACGCTTGCATGAGCAATGCGGTGCAGCGCTTGCTCGAAGCGCTGGCGTCGCCGCTCGACGCGCGCATTCTTGCACCGTCCATCATGCGCGAGATCTGTTACCGGGTGCTGACGGGCGAGCAGGGCGACGCGATCCGCGCCGCGCTCACCCACCAGCATCACTTCGGGCGTATCGCGAAGGCATTACGGCGCATCCACGCCGATTACCAGGGCGAACTGGATGTCGATACGCTTGCGCGCGAGGCCGGGATGAGCCTCGCAGTGTTTCATGCGCAGTTCAAGGGCGTGACATCCACCTCGCCGATGCAATACGTGAAGACCACGCGGCTGCATCACGCACGACTCCTGATGGTGCAGGACGGCTTGAATGCGGGCGCCGCTGCGGCGCGTGTCGGGTATGAGAGCGCGTCGCAGTTCAGCCGCGAGTTCAAACGGCTGTTCGGGCTAAGCCCGGTGGATGAAGTAAAACGCATGCGCGCCGTGTTCGACTCGCCGCCACCACGCGTGGCAGCGCCCACGGAGCGCTACGTGACGGCGGTGTAGTCCGCGTCACAACAGCGTCACCTTGCCGGTGGCAAGGTCATACACGCCGCCCACGACTTTTACTTTGCCCTCCTTCACGTATTGACCAATGAGCGGCTTCGACACGCTCAACCGGTTTGCATTGAGCCGCACGTTCTCTACCGTGGTGCGCTCTTTCAGATCGGCGTCGCCGTGCAACTGGGCGATCGCCACCGCGGGTTTGATGGAGCGCACCAGATCGGGCAAATGACCCGGCAGCACGACGTGCTTCTGGATCGCGTCGACCGTGGCGCTGACCGCGCCGCAGTGGGTGTGGCCGAGCACCATGATGAGCGGCACGCCCAAAAACTTCACGCCGTACTCGAGGCTGGCGAGTCCGTCCTCGTTGACGAAATTTCCAGCGACACGCACCACGAACAGGTCGCCTGGGCCCTGATCGAAGGCCAGCTCCGGCGCGACGCGCGAGTCCGCGCAGCCGACGATCGCGGCAATCGGATACTGCGCGGTCACTCGGCTCGCACGTCCGGCGGAATAGTCCTTGTTGGAAGGGGCATTCGCGGCGTAGCGCGCATTACCGTCCATCAGACGGGTGAGCGCGTCGGCGGGTGCGATGGCATTGGGCGCGCCGGCGCCGGCTTCTTCAGCGGCGTGCGCGCCGTTTGAGCGCAAGCCTGCGAGCGTCAGGGATGCAGCGCCCGCGAGCACGAGATGACGGCGTGCTGCAGAGGGTAAGGTAGGGTCGCACACGGTTGGTCTCCTTGAGACAGCTGCAAAGTCCCCATATGCAAGCACTATACTGCCCGCAAGGGCATACGGTGCGTCGCCGTGCACGGTGGCCTCTGTTGTTGTTCCGTCCGCATCCAGACTCCGCGTCTGGCTCACTGGAGGTGTGTCATGGTCAAGCTAGCGTTGTTTGTTCGACTCGAAGCAAAGCCGGGCAAAGAGCAGGAGGTCGAGCGTTTTCTGCTCGACGGTTTGCCGCTGGTTCAGGAGGAGCCTGCAACGACGGCATGGTTCGGCATTCGCCTCGGACCGTCCACATTCGGCATTTTCGATGCATTCCCGGACGAAGCCGGGCGTTCGGCGCATCTGAACGGCAAGGTAGCCGCAGCGCTGATGGCGAGGGCGGGGGAGCTGTTCGCTACGCCGCCGGCCATCGAAAAGATCGACGTGCTGGCGGCGAAACTGCCCGGCTGAGCGCGCGCGGCGGGTGCTCAGTTGCCGTTCGCTGCGGCAGACATCTGATTGGCATAGTGCGCGCGCTTTTCGTCATACATCAGCAGATCGGCGCGCTGCACCGTGGCTTCGAGCCGCTCGCCAAGCTGTGCGGTGGCCGCGGCCATCGAGAAGCTCAGTACCGAACCCGGATAGAACTGATTGTTGAGATCCACCAGTTGCCGGATCGTGTCGATCATGGCCGCGCCGCCGCGCTCATCGGTGCTGGGCATCAGGATGGCGAATTCGTCGCCGCCAATGCGCGCGGCGTGGAACGGCGTTTCCATGGCCTTGGCGAGCACTTCGCCGGCGCGCCGCAGCAGCGCGTCGCCGGCCGCGTGGCCAAGCTGGTCGTTGACGCGCTTGAGGCCGTTGAGATCGGCCATGATCACCGTCACCGGGAACGGCCCCTTGCGTTCGAGGCGGTTTAGCTCGTCGACGTAGAACGAGCGGTTGCGCAGTTTGGTCAGCACGTCGTGCTTGCCGAGAAACTCCAGATACGCCTCCGCTTTCTTGCGCGCGGTGATGTCGGTGAGCGCGACGAGCACCAGATCCCAGTGACGCTCATGACCCGGCAACACGGAAAACTGCAGATGCACGTGAACCTCGCTGCCGTCCAGCGAATAATTCAGCACCTCGCGTTGCTGGAATAGCTTGCCGTCCCACAGATCGATCAGCTGCTCGCGAAAATGCGGGCGCATGTCGTCGCGGAACACGTCGGGCAGGCGCGACAGCAGCGTTTTTTTGTCCGGAGCCGCGAACATGTCGAGCGTGTGCCGGTTGATGTCGAGTACGTGGATCTCCTGCATGCAGCGTTCGACGAATTCCGGATGGACGTCGGTAAACACGCGGAAATCGGAGATGCCCGCCGCGCGTGCATCGTCAAGCAGGCGTTTGACCGCGCTGAAATCTTCCACCCATAGCGACACCGGCGAGTTTTCAAACAGCCCGCGCGCGTATTCCTCGGCGAGCGTCGTGCGGTGGCGCGCGGCTTCCAGTTCCGTGATGTTCTCCAGCGAAACCAGCACCCGGTCCCAGCGTCCTTCATGTCCGGGCAGCACCACGCCCTTGAGCAGCACGTCGAGGCGCCGCCCGCCCAGTGTGTAATTGACGGTCTGGCTCATGAAATGCGTCTGGCCGGCCCACAACTGGCAGAGTTCCTCGAGGTGGGTTTTCAGCATGTCGTCACGGAAGACGGTGCTCAGACTGGTGGTGAGCGCATCGAAATCCGCCGCTTCGAACAGCGTCAGCGTCTTCTGATTGACCTTGATGACGCGAATGCTATGGGCACATTGCGCCACCCGCTGCGGATGTTCGGCGAAATGCGCGCGCAGATCGGTCACGCCTTCGGCGCGCCATGCGTCGAACAAGGCACGCACGCCGCTGAAGTCTTCGAGCCACAACGAGACGGGCGCCAGCTCGAACATCTCCGAGTCGTCGCGGGCGGTTGACGGGACGCGCGGCTCAATCCGCTGGGTAAGGGTATCCGGCATGACCATTCCGTAGTCGATAGTGCGGCTATTTTACGGGGCGTTGTCGCTTGTACAACGGATGATTCAAAAACGCCTGGGGCAAATGCGGCGCCAGGCACCGCGTGCTGCCGGGCCTGGCAGCGTGACTCAACCCTTCAGAAGGCTAACGGCAAATCGCGGCGCAGCTTGAGTGTCAACGGATCGGGCGCCTCTGCATGCTGGCGCACCCGTTGTTACACTTTCGCCTGCCGCACTTACCGCTCAAGGACGCGCCACCTTCATGAAACCTTCCCTGCTGGTCCTGATTCCGTTGAACGACGCTAGCCGCGCCAGTATTGCTGCTGCTTTCGAGCTCATCTATGCCCCCGATCCTGCCTCGCGTGCCGACGCCGTCGCTGCGCATGGCGCGAGCGTGCGTGCCGTGCTGACTAACGGCACGACGGGTGTGACCGCCGAGGAAGTCGAGCGGATGCCGGCACTCGAATTCATCAGTGCGCTGGGCGCCGGCTACGAGAACCTGCCCGTCGATTACGCGCGTCGGCGGGGCATCGTGCTGGTCAACGGCGCCGGGACCAATGCTCATTGCGTGGCGGATCACGCATTTGCGCTGCTGCTCGCCGTGGTTCGCGACATTTCGCAACTCGACCAGGCTACCCGCCAGGGCGCCTGGCGCGACACGCTGCCGATGCATCCCAACGTGTCGGGCAAACGGCTCGGCATACTCGGCTTGGGCCAGATCGGTAAGAAAGTCGCACAGCGCGGCGCCGGCTTCGAGATGGAGACGGCTTATCACAATCGCCGGCCGCGCGAAGACGAACCGATGCGCTACTTCGAGAGCGCCACGGCCCTCGCGCGGTGGTGCGATTTCCTGGTGGTGGCGACGCCGGGCGGCGCGGGCACCCGCCATCTCGTCGACGCGGCGGTGCTCGAGGCACTCGGGCCGCGTGGCTTTCTCGTCAACGTGTCGCGCGGCAGCGTGGTCGACACCGCGGCGCTGGCTGCCGCGCTAGGCGCAGGAACGATCGCCGGTGCCGGCCTTGATGTGTATGAAGGGGAGCCGCATGCGCCGCAAGCCTTGATTGGGCTGCGCAATGTCGTATTGACGCCGCACGTGGGTGGCCGCTCGCCGGAGGCGGTCACGAATTCGGTGAACAATTTTCTCACCAATGCGGCGCGCCATTTCGCAGGCGAGAACGTGCTCACACCCATTTGAGCAGTGTCGGGTGCGAAGTTGCCGGCGGGCGCCGGCAGGCGCAATGCGAAGAAAAAACCAGGTAGTCCGAATGTCAATGGGGACGATGTACAGAACCCGTTCGCATGGGCAAACGGAAGTGGCTTCGAAGCGGGGCGAAACGGCCCGTAATGGCCGGCCACCCCGAAACCTGGCAAGCAGTCGACCCGCTAGCTGCTGATTGCGGAATGCACGGTATGAGACCTTGGCCCAATGTCGCCACCGGTGAATCACGACTAGCATGAAAGACGTGCCGAAATTTACAGCGGCATACCCGCAAGACTGCGTGCCGTTCGGAAAGAATTTCATGAATTCACTAAAAATAAATTGCGTATTTGACAGCTAGACGTAAACTGGAATGGCCGGAATCCAGCAGACAATTCAGACCGGTTTTGTGTGGAGATTCTATTGGCTGTGCGTGGCCACGACTTAGGAAGAATTTCTGCTACGGTCTCGGGCATGTCGTAAGAACGGTCGCTCCATTGGCTCAGCAGACCGACTCGATGACCATGGGCATTCAGACAAGCAGACCCGTATCAGGACCACACCGTGCGCCCCGCTTGCATCCGGTCGCGGCTTTGTCCCTATCTGGCGCAAGCGGTAGACGAAGGCGCTGTTCGATTTGACTATCTCCGGTCCTCTTCACGGACCCGACAGGCTAGTCTCCATGCGAGGCGCGCCGGGCGAAGTCGCCGCTCGCGCCAGGAATCAGAGCATTTCGCAAAAGTAATCAAATGTGGCTGTCGAATACGATTATTGAATGCTGGCGTTAAAGAAATGGTGAAAAGCATCGAGTTGTAATCGCTGACAACATAGTGCCCATTGCGCTGCTTCATGGGCAACCGGCTGTGATGTTCATTGAAGATGTTCGGCAATGACCAGACTCAGAGGACCTTCGTCGTGAGCATGATCTTTCTTGCAATGACGATTGCGGAGGCCGGCGTCATCGTCTGGCTGCTGATGTTGCGCGCGCGCCGTGGGCGGATTGCGCCAGGCCCTGGCGGATTCGGACAGAAAGAGGCTTGTGCCCAGACTCCCTCCCGTTTGACGCCCGGCATCGACTCGCCACGCTTCTCTACCGGCCCCCACGCGAAGCTGGTCGATCTGTTCGCCACGCTGACACCGCACGGCAGACTGGCGAGCGCTCGCGTCGGAAACTCGGCGTTCAAGGCAGGGGAAACGCTGCGCCAGACGAGGACCGCAAGTGCCGGCGCGCGTGCCCAGCACCCGCTTGCAGGACCGCGTCGCATGGCGACGCTGCGGGCGTTCCGCTGGGCCGTGCCCGCCCATCAACGCGTTTTCGCAGATGCTCAGGCAGCACAGCCGCGTCCATCGCGTGACGCGAGCGTGGACGAGTTTCGCGCGCTGTGGGAGTCGTTGCCGCTTGCCGTCATTCTGTTAAGCGGCGATGGCGAAGTACTGGCCGCCAACGCAAGGGCGCAACAGGTGTTTGGCTACGCGGCCGGCGACCTGGCAGGTAAGCCGGTGACGACACTGGTTCCCGCACTGCAGGGCAAGTACGCCCGCCCGGATGATGACGGATCGAACGCGACCTGCGACGACCTGTACTTTGCATCGACCCGCAGCCTGGTCGCAAAACGAAAAAACGGGCTGGAATTTCCCGTGGAAATCGTGTTCCGGCCATCTTCGCGTCACGTCGATGCAACGGTTCTCGCATTCGTCGAAGACCGGACGGATCACTTCGAACTGCTGCGCAACCAGCAGGAACTGGCTCACCTGATGCGTGTTTACACCATGGGAGAACTGGCGGGCTCGCTCGCCCATGAACTCAATCAGCCGCTTACCGCGATTCTGAGCAACGTCCAGGCGGCGCAGCGTTTCATGGCCGCGGACCCCATTGATGTGACCGAAGTCCGGGAGATTCTGAAAGACATCGTTCAGGATGACTATCGTGCAAGCGAAGTCATCCGGCGCATCCGGGCAACCGTGAAGAAGGGCGAAATGGAGTTTGCATTGCTCGATCTCGCCACCGTGATCCGCGAGGTCGTCTTTCTGCTGCACAGCGACGCGATCATGCGTGAGACACGCGTCGTTCTTAAACCATGCAACGATCTTCTGCCCGTCTATGCGGACCGCGTGCAGTTGCAGCAAGTGGTGCTGAACCTGTTGCTGAATGCATTCGACGCCATGAGCTCCGTATTGCCCGAGCAGCGGGTGGTGTCGATCGAACTCAGCGCGCAGGCCGGCGATACGGCCCGCATTGCCGTGCGCGACTGCGGGCTTGGGCTCACCGTGGGAAAGCTGGATGCGGTATTCAGACCGTTCTATACCTCCAAACCCCACGGCCTGGGGCTTGGGCTGTCGATCAGCCGGTCGATCGTGGAATTGCACGGCGGCAGGATCTGGGCCGAGAACAATATCGAGCGAGGCGCGACATTCTTTGTCACGTTGCCCACCGGGCGCGCGGCGGGGGACCGGAAGTCGCGATATGGACCATGACCGAGGCAGACCCGCTTGTGTTCGTCGTCGATGACGACGCATCCATCCGTTGCGCATTCGCCAGGCTGATTCGCTCGGCGGGCCACCCCGTCAAGACGTTCGGGTCGGCCCGCGAATTCCTCGCCGAAGCGGATCCGGGTGCGTGCCCTGCGTGCCTCGTGCTCGACGTTCAGTTGCCGGACATCGACGGCTTGCAGTTGCAACGTCAACTCGGAACGACTTTGCCCATCATCTTCATCACCGGGCACGGC
Organism: Paraburkholderia sp.; assembly: GCF_036488795.1. Classification (GTDB taxonomy): domain Bacteria; phylum Pseudomonadota; class Gammaproteobacteria; order Burkholderiales; family Burkholderiaceae; genus Paraburkholderia. The sequence continues at coordinate 6,316 of NZ_DASXHA010000103.1, read as the reverse complement.
GACATCGCCATGACGGTTCATGCGATGAAAGCGGGCGCCACGGACTTTCTCGCCAAGCCGGTGCGCGATACCGACTTGCTGCAGGCGATCGATCATGCGCTGGACTGCGCGCGGCGCATCCATGCAAGCCGCTGCGAACAGGCTACATTGCGTCAGCGCTTTGACCGGCTCACGCCTCGTGAGCGGGAAGTCATGGCGCTCGTCGTCGTGGGGCGCCTGAATAAACAGGTGGCAGGCGAGCTGGGCACCACGGAAAAAACCATCAAGGCGCATCGGGCTCGCGTGATGAGCAAAATGGAAGTCACCTCGCTGGCCCAGCTCGTTCACATCGCCGACAAGGCCAATATCTTCCCGAGTGCCGGGAATCAATCGACGCGCTGAATGCGCTGAATACGCCGAATGCCGGCGTCGCGCGATGGCCCGCGCGCGGCGGCGCCGCGGCGTTCGCGTCCAGGACCAAAGTCCAATATCACGATCCGGTTGCGTCCTCTAGTCTGATACCTGGGGTAGGCGAGTGCCCGCGTATCCGCTCACCGGACTATTCACAATGGTAAATGCCAGGCCATTTGTTGTCGTTGTCGATGACGATGAATCGGTGAGCCGAGCGATCACGCGGCTTTTGCGTTCCGTCGGGATAGGCTCGGAGTCTTTCCCGAGTGGCGATGCTTTCCTTGAAACCCTGACCTCGATGCCGTCATACCAGCCGGCCTGCGTCATTCTCGATATCCAGATGCCGGGACTCAACGGACTGGAAGTGCAGCGGCGCCTGGCGGGAACGGATCTGCCTGTCATCTTCATCACCGCTCATGACGAGATCGACGTGCGCGAGCAGGCCCTCTCGGCGGGCGCCTTTGCGTACCTGCGAAAGCCGTTCGGCGACGAGCTCTTCGTCAAGACGGTGCGGGCCGCCATCGGCAACGTTCAGAAATGAGGCTTAACGGAGGGCGCAAAAGCGCCGCACGCGCGGAAACGTGTATGGGACCAAAGTCCAATTGTTTTGCTGCCACGGGCATACCACTATAAACGTGACTTAACCAGAGACGTCCCGGCAGAGGCCATCACCATGCAAGCATTGCTACGGGTTTTACTTGGCCTGATTAACCGTTGCCCTGATCAATCGCGACGATGCCTTTGTGGTGTTCGGTGCCTTCACACCCAACTAGCCGCGACGGATGATGCCATGAACTGCACGCCGCTGAATCCCTGTCAGCCACGCGGGTTGTTGCCGCGTGTTTTATTGCCACGCGGGTTGCGGGGCGATCTGAAATTCGTGTTCGCTTGCGCCGCTCTGCTGTGTTGCGCCGGCTGCGGCAAGCCCGCCGCAGTACCGGCGGCCGGCCCCATCGAAGTCACCGTCATGAAGGTCGAGCCGCACGATACGCCGGTGGATTTCGAATTCACCGCGCAGACGCAGAGCTCCCGCGAAGTGGAAATCCGCGCCCGCGTGGACGGCTTTCTCGACAAGCGGGTCTATACCGAGGGGCAACTGGTACGGAACGGCCAGGTGCTGTTCCTGATGGACCCCAAGCCGTTCGAGGCGGCGCTCAAGACGGCTAAAGGACAGCTTGCGCAACAGCAGGCGCGCCTTTATGTGACCAAAGCCAATCTGGCGCGCGTGATTCCGCTGGCGAAGCAGAACGCCTTGAGTCAAAAAGATCTGGACGACGCAACCGGCAACGAGAAAGAGGCCGAAGCAGCGGTGATTGCCGCGCAGGGCCAGGTGCAGACCGCCGAGCTCAACCTGAGCTATACGATCATCAAGTCGCCGCTGTTGGGCCTGTCGAGCTTCGCGCGGCAACAGGATGGCAGTTATGTGACTGCGACCTCGGCTGGCCTGCTGACCTACATTTACCAGCTGGATCCGATGTGGGTGAACTTCAGTCTGTCGGAGAACGAACTGTTGAGCTATCGGGATCAGATCGGGAAAAAGCAGCTGATCTTCCCACCCAATAATGATTTCCTCGTGACGCTCGTGCTGGCCGACGGTTCGGTTTATCCATCGCAAGGCCATATCAACTTCGCCAATCCGGCCTTCAACACGCAGACAGGAACCTTCCTCGTACGCGCGTCGTTTGCCAATCCGAATGGCGCGCTGCGTCCGGGACAGTTCGTCAAGGCGCGCGTGTCGGGAGCGATTCGCCCCAATGCGATCCTCTTGCCGCAGCGCGCCGTTTTGCAGGGGGCCAAGAGCCATTTCGTGTGGGTCGTCGACGACGACTCGAAGGCGCACGAACGTGTGGTGGAAACCGGCGAATGGCACGGTGACGACTGGTTTATTACCGAGGGCCTGAAACCCGGCGAGCGCGTGGTGGTGGACGGCGCAATCCGGGTGGTCGGCGATACGCCGCTCAAGATCACGGGTGAGCCGAAGCCGTCGGAAGCCGCGCCTGCCGCGGCTGACGCCGTGCCTGCCGCGAGCCGGCATGTCGCGGCTCATGCGCCCGGCCAGACGGTGGCGAAACAGGTGGATGCTCCGACATGAACATCTCCCATTTTTGCATCGACCGGCCGATCTTCGCGTCCGTCATTTCGATCGTCATCACATTAGGCGGCGCGGTGGCGATGTTCAGTCTGCCGATCGCGCAGTACCCCGACATCACGCCGCCGCAGATTACGATTTCCGCGACCTATCCCGGGGCGAGCGCCGACGTGGTGGCGAACAACGTCGCCGCACCGATCGAACAGCAGGTCAATGGCGCCGACAACATGATCTACATGAACTCGTCGAGTTCGTCGACAGGCGTCTACACCCTCAATGCCTACTTTCAGATCGGCACCAACCCCGAACTGGCGCAGGTCGATGTGCAGAACCGCGTGAACCTGGCGCTGCCGCAATTGCCGACGTCGGTGCAGTCACAGGGCATCCAGGTGCAGAAGAAGTCGTCGGCTTTCATGATGGTGATTGCGATCTATTCGCCGACCAACCGTTACGACGCGACCTATATTGCGAACTACGCCAATATCTATGTGCTCGATGCGTTAAAGCGCATTCCGGGTGCGAACCAGTCGGCGATCTTCGGCACACCCGACTACGCGATGCGCATCTGGCTCAAGCCGGATCGCATGGCGCAGCTTGGCGTCACGGCGGCGGATGTGCAAAGGGCGGTGGCCAACCAGAACCAGCAGTTTGCGGTGGGACGCATTGGACAGTCGCCCACTGGAGCGCCAGTCGAACAGTCGTTTGCCGTGACCACCACCGGGCGGCTCACTGACCCGGCGGAGTTTGAAAACATCATCATTCGTGCGGCTAATGGCGATGCGGCGATCGTGCGGCTCAAGGACGTCGGCCGCGCCGAACTGGGCCAGAAGGATTATTCGATCCGCAGCAGGTTCCAGGGTAAGCCGGCTACCGTCATCGCGGTCTACCAGCAGCCTGGAGCCAATGCACTGGATGTGGCGAAGCAGGTTCGTGCCACGCTTGCCGAGATGAAGAAGCAGTTCCCGCAAGGCATTACCTACGACATCGCGATGGATACCACGGAGTTCACCCGGGCATCCATCTCGGACGTGATCCACACCTTCTTCGAAGCGCTGGTGCTCGTCGTGGTGGTCGTCTATGTGTTCCTGCAGAGCCTGCGGGCGACCCTGATTCCGGTGCTGGCGGTGCCGGTATCGATCGTCGGCACGTTCATGGGCATGCTCGCGCTGGGTTTTTCGATCAACATGCTGACGCTGTTCGGCATGGTGCTGGCGATCGGCATTGTGGTGGACGACGCGATCGTGGTGATCGAAAACGTCGAACGCAATATGAACGAGCACAAGCTGAGTCCGAAGGCGGCCGCCAAGCGGGCCATGGATGAAGTGTCCGGCCCGGTGATAGCGATCGTGCTCGTGCTGTGCGCGGTGTTCGTGCCGGTCGCGTTTCTGGGCGGCATCACGGGGCAACTGTACAAGCAGTTCGCCATCACGATCGCCATCTCCGTTGTGTTCTCCGGACTGGTTGCATTGACGCTCTCGCCTGCGCTGGCGGCGCTGTTGCTGAAGCCGGGGCACCATGAAAAGAAGGGCTTTTTCCGCTGGTTCGACAATGCCTTCGCGCGCATGACGACGGGCTATTCGAACATGGTCAAGCGGGTCATCAAACGGTTCGGCATTGCGCTTTGCCTGTTCGCCGGCATGATCGCGCTGGCCGTGGTGATGATGAAGACCATTCCCACCTCGTTTCTGCCGCCCGAGGATCAGGGCTATCTGCTCGGCGCGGTGATCATGCCGGATGCCGCGAGTCTTGACCGTACCGGTGAGGTGTCGGAGAAAATCACCGACTATTTCATGAAGCAGGCGGCGGTCAGCAGCGTGACGACCATCGATGGTTTCAGCCTGCTCGACAGTCAGAACAAGAATAACGCCGGCACCTTTTTTATCGGCTTCAAGAGCTTTGACGAGCGCTACAAATTCGCCAATATCCGCACGCAAAATGCACGTGCGGTGATCGTCAATGCATACGAAACCCTCTCGAAGGTCAAGGAGGGGATCATCCTGCCGGTCAATCCACCCTCCATTCCGGGCCTTGGCACAACCGGCGGCACGGAGGTATGGATTCAGGCGCAGGGCGATGCGACCATCGCGCAACTCGCGCAGGTCGTGCAGGACTTTACGGCAAGAGCGAAAGAGCGGCCCGAGCTCGGACGCATCACGTCAACCTTCGATGCGTCCGCACAGCAGTTGCTGGTCAACGTGGACCGCGACAAGTCCGAGACGCTCGGCGTGCCGATCGAGGACGTCTATAGCGCAATGCAGACCATGTTCGGCTCGCTGTACGTGTCCCAGTTCAACCGTTCGAGTCGGTTGTGGCAGGTGATCCTGCAAGCCGAACCATCCTACCGGCTCACGCCTGCGGATCTCGATCAGATCTACGTGCGCAGCAAAACCGACAGCATGGTGCCGCTCAAAGCGGTGGTGACCTCGAAGTTCGTCACGGGTCCGGATCTCATCACGCGGTTCAACAATTTCCCGGCCGTAAAACTCACTGTGAATTCCGCACCGGGCCGCAGTTCGGGCGAGGTGATCAGCGCCATCGAAGAGGTCGGCACACAGGTGTTGCCGTCCGGCTATAACCTCGGCTGGAGCGGCGAAGCATACGAGGCGCGGCAGTCCGGCGGAACCTCGGGACTGGTGTTCGTGTTCGGCCTGATCATGGTGTTCCTGATTCTCGCCGCGCAGTACGAGAAGTGGAGCCTGCCGATCGGCGTGCTGATGGCGGTGCCGTTTGCGCTATTCGGGGCACTCCTTGCAATCCTGTTGCGCGGCCTCGAAAACGACGTGTACTTCCAGATCGGCCTCACGATGCTGGTCGCGCTCGCCGCGAAGAATGCGATCCTGATTTTCGAATTTGCCGTGCTCAACCGCGAGTCGGGCGAGTCGGTGTATGACGCGGCCGTCTCTGCGGCAGCGGAACGGCTACGCCCCATCGTAATGACGTCGCTCGCTTTCATTCTGGGTTGCGTGCCGCTCGCCATCGCGCTCGGCGCCTCGGCGAACAGCCGGCATTCGATCGGCACCGGCGTGATTGGCGGCATGCTCGGGGCGACGGTGATCGCGGTGTTCTTCATTCCGATGTTCTTCTATGTGCTCGAGACGATGTCGGAGAAGAGCGGTGGGAAGAAGACGCCCGGGTCGACCGGCACGCCGCCGCCCGACATCGGGCCGCCCGCCGGCGGTCCGAAGGTCACGCCGTTGGCGCGCCGCGAGGACGACTGACCATGCGCCGCATCCCGCTCCTGCCGGTTCTCGTTGCGCTTGCACTGCCTGTGCTGCTCGGCTTGAGCGGCTGTCTGCCCGGTCCGGATTACGCGCGGCCGAAGATCGAGACGCCGGCGAATTACCGCTTTGCCGCGACGGAGGCTGCGGACGTGGCCAACACCCCGTGGTGGGAGCAGTTCCAGGACCCGGTGCTCAACGAACTGATCGAGACGGCGCTGGCGAACAACTGGGACGTGAAGATTGCGGCCGCTCGTATCGATCAGTTCCTCGGTCAGTTCGTCACCACCCGTGCCGGCCTCTTTCCGCAGCTGAGCGCGGGCTTCGACGCGGAGCGCCAGCGGATCTCGCTGACGGGAGCCTTGCAGGGGCTGCCGGGCATATCGCCTGTCTTCAACACGTTCCAGCCGTCGCTGTCGGCGTCATGGGAAATCGATCTGTTCGGCAGGGTGCGCCGCGAGACCGAATCGGCGCGCGCGAGCCTGCTGGCAAGCGTCGAAGGACGCCGGGCGGTGATCCTGAGTCTCGTGGCATCGGTGGCGACGGCCTATATCAATCTACGCGATCTCGATGAACAACTCGTCATTGCAAAGAACACAACCGAAAGCCGCGCGGAGTC
>NZ_DASXHA010000072.1:0-56816 GCF_036488795.1 Paraburkholderia sp. | reverse complement strand
AGACGAAGGCCGGCAGGAGACCGATTTGCCGCTGCTTCGGTGGGGCGTCGAAGACTCGCTTTACAAGGCGCAACAGGCCATTGACGGCGTGCTCGCCAACTATCCGAACCGCGTGGCCGCTGCCCTCGTGCGTGGGCTTGCCTTCCCGTTCGGCTTGCCGCATCGCGAGCCGGCCGATCGACTCGGCAGCGAGATTGCCGTGTTGATGCAGACGCCCGGTGCTGCGCGTGAGCGCCTCGTAGCCGATTCCTATGTGCCGCATCCTGAGCCGATCCGCTCGGCTATGGCGAACTGCTGTTTGCACTGAATCCGCGCCTCAACGCAATCGAGGAAAAGCTGCGTGACGCGCTCAGGCAAGGTCTGCTTGCACCGATGCCGCAAAGCCTCGCGCTTCTGCCTGAATGGACCGCCCGCGCGCACGAGCAGGGACTGATCGACGCCGACGAGCGCCAGGTGCTCGACGACTACGCCCGCTACGGCGCCGAGGTGCTCAAGGTCGACGACTTCGCGCCGGACTTCGGCATGCTGGAGGCCCTGCAAAAGCGTAAGGAAGCGTTAGAAAAAGCGCTGCAGCTTGCGGCCTGAGCGTCGCGCCCTGCACACTGACGCAAATCTGCAAAGCACATGCGCGGCACACGCATCAGCAAACCGACTGGCCAGCGGAGCAACGGAACATGAACGACACCTACCTGAACTTCGTGAACTCGCCGTTCGGCGCACGCCTCGCGCGCTCGATCGGCCTGCCGAAGCCGGAGGTCTTACGCCGCTATCGCGCGGATCAGCCCGAATTCGACGGGCTGGTGGCGATCGGCGCGGGGCGCGAGCCGCAGTTGCTCGACGCGCTCGCCGACGTGATCTCCCGCACCGGCTTCACGAGCGTCGCGCATCAGAGCGCGGGACTGTGGATGCCGCTCGCGAACCGTCACGGCCTGATGACGGGGCGCTTCGAACCCGCCGAGGCGGGGCCGCATGGCAGTGTCGCGGCACTCATCTTCGATGCCAGCGGCATTGAGGACAGCAGCCAGCTCGATGCGGCATATGCGTTTTTCCACGACACGCTGCGCTCGCTCGGCAAGAGCGGACGCATCATCGTACTGGGACGACCACCCGAGGCTTGCGCGAATCCGCGTCAGTGGACCGCGCAACGCGCGCTCGAAGGGCTCGTGCGATCACTCGGCAAGGAAGCACGGCGCGGCATCACCGCCAATCTCGTGTATGTCGAAGCAGACGCGCAATCGCACGTCGAAGCCAGTTTGCGCTTTCTGTTGTCGCCGCGCTCGGCCTATGTGTCGGGTCAGGTGGTGCGGGTCGGCGCAGTGCCCGCCATGCAGCCGCCTGCTTTCGACTGGACCCGGCCGCTCGCCGGCCAGCGCGCGGTCGTCACCGGTGCCGCGCGCGGGATCGGTGCGGCGATCGCGGCTGCCCTTGCTGCCGAAGGCGCGCATGTGATCGGCATCGATATGCCCTCCGCCCTTGAAGCGCTCGACGCCTCCATACGGCAACTGTCGGGCACCGCCCTCGCCTTCGATATCGCCGCGCCCGAGGCGCCGGCGCAGATCGCCGCGGCGCTCGACGAACTCGGTGTCGATATCGTCGTGCACAACGCCGGCATCACGAAGGACAAAACCATCGCAAAGATGAGCGAGGCTGCATGGCATAGCGTGATCGATATCAACCTCGCCGCACAGGAACGCATCGACGATGCGCTGCTTGCGGCCGGCACGTTGCGCGACGGCGGCCGCATCGTCTGCGTATCGTCGATCAGCGGCATTGCCGGCAACATGGGCCAGGCCAACTACGCGACATCGAAAGCCGGCGTGCTTGGCCGCGTGCAAAGCATGGCAGCGCATCTGAAGGAGCGGCGTATCACGATCAATGCGGTGGCACCCGGCTTTATCGAAACCCAGATGACTGCGAAGATTCCGCTAGCCATTCGCGAAGCCGGGCGGCGCATGAATTCGCTGAGTCAGGGCGGTCAGCCCGTCGACGTCGCACAGACCGTCGCATGGCTTGCCCATCCCGGGTCGGCCGGCGTCACGGGCCAGGTGGTGCGTGTGTGCGGGCAAAGCCTGATCGGAGCCTGAGCATGCACGAACCGTCCCGCATGGGTCACGCACTGGGCGCGCCACGCGCCAAAACGGTGGTGATCGAACGCCTGCCCGCGCCGGCCAGACTCTATGCACGCGCGCTGTCCGGTCTCATCAAGCGCGGCCGGGAGAGCCGCTTGCCCGCGTTGCGGCTGGTGCGCCCTGCCGCGCCGCTCGAACCCGTCGCGATCGAACGCTATGCGCGGGTCTGCGGTTTCATCCCGGAGCATGGGGTGCCGCTCACGTTTCCGCATCTGCTGGCTTTTCCGCTGCACCTGCTGATGCTGACGGATCCCGCATTCCCGTGGCCCGCCCTCGGTCTCGTGCATCTGGCGAATCACGTGCGGCTGCGCCGGCCGCTCGCGTATGGCGACGTCCTGCGCGTCGAAGTCGAATTCGGCGCCTTGCTGCGCCACGACAAGGGCCAGGCGTTCGTGCTGCATACGCGCTTATATCGTCGCGGCGAAGCAGTCTGGGATGGCGACAGCATCTATCTGAAGCGCAACGTCGCCGCCGCCGGCGACCCGCTGGCCGCACTCGAGGTCGAGCGCGATGCGCTGCGGCGCGTCTCCCGCTGGCAGCTTCCTGCGCAACTGGGGCGCGACTATGCGCACGCATCCGGCGACTACAACCCCATTCATCTGACGACGCTATCCGCGAAAGCCTTCGGGTTTCCCAGGGCGATCGCGCACGGCATGTGGACGCTGGCTCGCGCGGCGGCCGCGCTGCAACCGCCGAAACCGCTCGCCGACGCCACCTTCAGCGCCGAATTCAAGGCGCCGATGCTGGTGCCGGGCGATGCGTGGTTGTGGAGCGCGTCGCCGGCCCCGACCTTGCGCGAACTGGAAGTGCGGGATGCGGCCGGCGAAAAACCGCATTTGCGCGGCCGGTTTCAGTGGACGCCGCAATGATTGGTAATCAACCGAAGCCATCCGTACCGGCTAAAGATGGAATCCATACCGCGGCGCACCCGTTAAGTTCACGCCGTTGTGCGAACCTGTTTGCCCGGGAAGACAGGTACTTCGCGCACGGATCGGCGCGCGGTGGTGCCCCGGTTCAACTGGCGAGGCAACGTCCTCAAAGGAGTCACGCATGTCCAACCCGCTTCCTGCTGTGCGGCGCGTCGCCATCCTCGGCGGCAACCGGATTCCGTTTGCGCGTTCGAATACCGCCTACGCAAACGCGTCGAATCAGGACATGCTGACCTTCACATTGCAAGGCCTGGTCGATCGGTTCAACCTGCACGGCGAGCGGCTCGGCGAAGTGGCGGCCGGCGCGGTCATCAAGCATTCGCGCGATTTCAACCTGACGCGCGAATCGGTCCTGTCCACCACGCTGGCGCGGCAAACACCCGGCTACGACGTCCAGCAGGCTTGCGGCACCGGGCTGGAGGCGGCCATTCTGGTGGCCGGCAAGATCGCCCTTGGACAGATCGAAGCAGGCATTGCCGGTGGCGTCGACTCGACCTCGGATGCGCCGATCGGCGTCAACGAACGGATGCGCAAGATCCTGCTCGAAGCGAACCGCGGCAAGACGACCGGCCAGCGCGTCGGCGCGCTCGCGAAGCTGCGCCCCGACATGTTTTTCAAGCCGCTGTTGCCGCGCAATGGCGAGCCGCGCACCGGTCTGTCGATGGGCGAGCACTGCGAACTGATGGCCAAGCGCTGGGCCATCTCGCGCGAGGCCCAGGACGTGCTCGCCTACGAAAGCCATCGCAAGCTGGCCGACGCTTATACGCGCGGCTTCCTCAACGATCTGATGACGCCGTACCGGGGCCTTGCGCGCGACAACAACCTGCGCGCCGATCTGACGCTGGACCAGCTTGCGGGTCTGAAGCCCGTGTTCGATCGCGACGCCGGCACGCTCACGGCCGGCAACTCCACGCCGCTCACCGACGGCGCATCCGCGGTATTGCTCGCAAGCGAGGCCTGGGCCGCTGCGCGCGGGCTGCCGGTGCTCGCGTACCTGAGCTGGTCGGAAACCGCCGCCGTGGACTACTTCGACAAGAAGGAAGGCCTGCTGATGGCGCCTGCGTACGCGGTCCCGCGGATGCTGGCGCGCGCGGGCCTCACGCTGCAAGACTTCGATCTGTACGAAATTCACGAGGCATTCGCGGCCCAGGTGCTCTGCACGCTCACCGCGTGGCAGGATGACGAGTATTGCCGCACGCAGCTCGGTTTGCCCGGACCGCTGGGCGTGATCGATCGTGCGAAACTGAACGTCAACGGCAGCTCGCTTGCGACGGGACATCCGTTTGCGGCCACCGGCGCCAGGCTCGTCGCGGGACTTGCCAAGATGCTCGCGCAACTCGACAAACCGGCCGGCACGGCACGCGGCCTGATTTCGATCTGCGCGGCGGGCGGCCAGGGCGTGGTGGCGATTCTCGAACGTTAAGGCGCATGCTGTCAGGCGCGAACCCGAATAGATAACAATGACGCGGAGCGTTCCGCTTCAGGAGACATACGATGAACCAGCCCACCCAATCGCCGCCCATGCGACCGTCCGGCACCGAAGCCGCGCCACTGCGCGCGCCGGACACCGACGGCATCTGGTACGCGTCGTACCCGCCGGACGTGCCGCACGAAGTCGACGTGACGCAATACGAGTCCCTCGTGCAGTTCTTCGACGAGTGCACCGCGAAGTTCCGCGAGCGGGTCGCGTACGTGAGCGTCGGCGCCGAGCTCACCTATGGCGAACTGGCACGCAAGGCGACGGCCTTTGCGGCGTATCTGCAAAGCATCGGCGTAAAGCCCGGCGAACGTGTCGCGATCATGTTGCCGAACACCTTTCAGTATCCGGTCTCGCTGTTCGGCGTGCTGAAGACGGGGGCAGTCGTCGTGAACGTCAATCCGCTCTACACGGTGCGCGAACTCGCGCATCAATTGAAGGACAGCGGCGCGCAAACCATCATCGTGTTCGAAAACTTTGCAAGGACGCTCGAAGAAGCGTTGCCGGGCACCCAGCTGAAAAACGTGATCGTGACGGGCCTCGGCGACCTGCTCGCCGACGGTCTCAATCTGAAAGGGCGGATGCTGAACTTCGTGCTGCGGCACGTGAAAAAGATGGTGCCGAAGTATCGCCTGCCGCACGCCGTGCGTCTGCTCGATGCCCTCGCGCGCGGCTATCGCCTGCCGCTGATGCCGGTGCGCCCCACCCGCTCCGATCTGGCGTTTCTCCAATACACCGGCGGCACCACGGGCGTCGCGAAAGGCGCCATGCTCACGCACCAGAACATCATCGCCAACCTGCTGCAGGCGAAAGTGTGGTCCGAAGGCCAGTTGGGCGGCGAGGTCGAAACCGTACTCACGCCGTTGCCGCTCTATCACATCTATTCGCTGACTGTGAATGCGCTGATCTTCATGGGACTCGGTGGGCGCAACATCCTGATCGCCAATCCGCGCGACATGAAGCGCGTGATGATGATCATCCGTCATGAAAAGTTTACCGGCATTACCGCGGTGAACACGCTCTACAACGCGTTCCTCGAAAACGAGGAATTCCGCCAACGCGATTTTTCCGACCTGAAACTGGCGATGGCCGGCGGCATGGCGACGCAAAAGGCGGTCGCCGAGCGCTTCAAGGCGGTCACAGGTCAGCCGATCATCGAAGGCTATGGCCTTACCGAGTGTTCGCCGATCGTCTCGATGAATCCGGTGGACCTGAAAAACATGCGCGATTTCGAAGGCTCGATCGGCCTGCCCGCGCCGTCGACGCAAGTGCGCTTCAGGAAAGAAGACGGCAGCTGGGCCAATATCGGCGAGGCGGGCGAGCTGTGCGTGAAGGGTCCGCAGGTCATGAAAGGCTACTGGAACCGCCCGGACGAAACCGCCAAAGTCTTCGACGACGCCGGCTGGCTCGCGACCGGCGACATTGGCGTGATGGACTCGCGCGGCTTCATGCGGCTCATCGACCGCAAGAAGGACATGATCCTGGTGTCGGGTTTCAACGTCTATCCGAACGAGATCGAAGACGTGATCGCCATGCACCCCGATGTGCGCGAGGTGGCGGCCATCGGCGTGCCGGACGCGGTCCACGGCGAGCGCGTCAAGGTCTTCATCGTCGCGCGCAATCCGTCGCTCACCGCGGAGCAGGTGATCGAATACTGCCGTAAGCATCTAACCGGCTATAAGGTACCCAAAATGGTCGAATTTCGTAGCGAACTGCCGCAGACCAATGTCGGCAAAATCCTGCGCAGAGCACTGCGTGATGAGGAACTCGCGAAACAAACCCGGGCCTGACGGGAATGCCTGTTGCATGGCCGGCGCGCCTTGCGTCATCATCGCGATAGTCTCGCGCGTAGACATCACCGTAGTCATCATCCTGGTCAACCCATTGCGCACCACCTTTGTGCTCAGAACCGCTACCGATGCCGAATCAGCCGACTCTGGAGAGAAGTCCATGAAGCACCGTATGCATTCGGGCACGCGCCCGGCGCCGCTCGCCACGGGCGTCGCTCGTCTGAGGCCCTGGCTCACGGGGACGGTGCTCGCCAGTGCATTGACCGCGGTGTCCGGAGTGTTCGCGATGGTCACCGAGGCAGTGGCGCAAACCGGGGACGCGGCGGCCGCCGCGCTCGGCGCCAGCGCCGTGGTGCAGTCGCAAGCAACGTCAACTGCAGCAATGGCTTCGCCTTCACAGGTCGGCAAGCTGACGCTCGATCAGCAGGTGCGCTGGCTGCGGCAAGCGCAGCAAAGCGGCGCACTCGAGAAGCTCGACGACTCGCAGTTGAGCGCGCTCTTTCAGTCTCTCGATCCGCTGACCGTGCCGCGCCTGATCAAGGAAGGACCGAACGGCTACCCGTCGTACGAGTTCACGATGTGGCGCTGGGAACGCATCAGAGGCGCATGGCCGGACAAGGCGGATCACATGCTGGGCAAGATTTCGCACGACCCCCTGCGGATCTACGCGAAATGGCTGCCGGACGGCGCCCATGCGGGTCAGGAAATCATTTACGACGAATCCAAGCGGCCTGACGAAATGTACGGCCACCTGGGCGGTCTGCTCGGCATGGTGCCCATCTGGACTTCCACGACGGGCGCGCTGGCGCATGCGCAATCGAACCATCAGGTGCGCGATCTCGGCATCGAGTACATTTCGACCCAGTATCTGGCCGAAGCCAAAAAATATGTCGAGGCCGGTGTGCCGCGCTCGCTGCGGATTGCCGTGGAAACCATCAGCGGCGTGCGGGTCGTGACCTTTACGTACGAGACGGCGATCGGCCAGCCGCAGTTCTACGCAAAGAAGGAAACGCTCGGGCTGGATCTACGGCATCCGTATTTCCGTACCGTCGAGTCCTACGACAACGACGGCAAGATCTTCGAGAAGATCATTTTCGAAAGCATCACGCCCAAGACCTTTGACGACGTGGCGTTCGATCCCAAGAATCCGGATTACAAGTTCTGACTGGTCGAGAGGTACGCGAGGCAGCCGCGTTGCAAGCCCCGCGCTACCTCGCAGGACCTATCAGAAACGCGACCGGCGCGCTCAGCCCCGTACCCTGCTCGTGTTTATGCCGCAGCATGCGGCCCGAGTTCAGCGCGAGCTGTTCGAGCACGAAGTAGTCGGAGGCGCGTGTGACGCCCAGCAACAGGCCCGGCGTTGCCGCAAGACGCGGCGCGAGCGTTGCGTACCAAAGCACCCCCACGTCGTCACCTATGTCGAACACCGGCATCTCCAGACGCTTCACGTAGTCGACAAACGCGCGTCCTCGCGCGAGCCCCGTATCCACTACGGCGATCGTGTCGCGTGAGCGCACGGCCCGCGCCATCCACGGCAGGCTCAACCCTGCTGCCGAAAGCCAGGCACCGGTGGTCATGAACGTGCGTCGATCCATAGTGGGTTCGCTCAATGCTCCAGTCAATCGCGCGCACTACGCGTACTGCGCGCTACGTATAGCCACGCCGGTCGCGCCATGCCGCGGGCCACACGCCCTGTTTGCCGGGCGAGAGAATGCCGGCCGGATCGAGCGCGTCCTTGATCGTCTCCGACAGCCGTAGCAAGGCGCCATCATTGAAGCTGTACTGGGCCGCGGCAAAATCCATGTACGCGAGATGCGTACGGTATTCGCCATAGCCGGCCGCACGCGCATCGCTCATCAGCACGCGCAGCAGATCGCCGGCCATGTCCGCCTGATGCGGCTCGTCACGATCGAAAATCGCCGCGAAAATATGATTCAGATGGCGCTGGCCCGCTGTAAAGCCGCCGTAGTAATCGAAGCCGTATTCCGCTGCGCGCGCCTTCACCATCATGTACTGGCGCATCGCGTCGCGTCCGGTCGCCGGACACACCGGCGAGAAGTCGACGTGCGCGCCGGCGCCGCCGCGCCAGTCGAGCATGCGGAACGCGGTCATCGCGGGAATGCCCGCAAGGTTGCGATCGCCGCCGCCGGTCGGCTGTGCATCGCCGTTATACAGAGCCGCCGTGAGTTTCGCCTGCGGCACACTCGCGAAAGCGTGCCGCACGATCGCGTATTGCGCGTCGATCAGTTCCGGCGTGCCATACAACGCAAAGTGCAGGTTCCAGCGGCCGACCTGCAATTTATCCAGCATGGCCGTGATCGCCTGCTCCGGCATCGGCCCGCTGCCCTGGTACCATTGGGCACGCGGCGTGAGACCGGCGGCCCGGCGCAGTCCGCCTTCGATCACCGCGTTGTTGCGGATGATTTCATTCAGGCGCAGCGGCCGCAGGATCTCCACGATCGTTTCGAGATCCTCTTCATGTTGAAACTGGATTTCGCCCAGCAGATAAGCAGGCGGTGCCGGCATCAACCAGATACCCATCTTCGTGACGACGCCGTAGTTAGACTGCATGAACATGGCATCGAACGAGGGGCCATAGCCTGCCTGAAAGGTCTGCCACGAGGTGCCGATGTCGACCCCGCCCATGCCGGTTCGCACCACGTCGCCATTCGCCAGCACGACTTCCATGCCGCACGCGTGGGCCGCGTGATCGCCGTATGGCGTGTAGCCAAAGCCGCGCTCCAGGGTGTTGCCGACCACACTGCCCCAGCCTGCCGCGGGCGGGTCGACCCACAGCTTGTGGCCGTTGTTGCGCAGATGCGCGTACAGATCGAAATAGCTGACGCCCGGTTCGACGAGCGCATAGGCAAGCGTGTCGCTCACTTCGAGGATGCGGTTCATGCGCTGCAAGTCGAGCACCACCGATCCGCCCAGACGCGGCGCCGCCCCGCCATAAGCGAAGTTGCGGCCGGTGGACACGGTCCATAGCGGAATGCGAAATTGATTAGCAATCCGCAGGACTGCCCGCACTTCGTCGACGCTGGCCGGCCGCAACGCGGCGGACGCCGCGAAGGCGGCGGCCTGCCCCGGCGCGAACGGATCGCGGTAGCCATTCAGGTCCGCCGCCGTCGACATGACATTGGGCGCGCCGATTTCGGCGCTCCAGGCAGCGAGTACGCGTTCGAACTGCGCTTCGGCAACATTCGGCGGCAAGATGCGTGTCAAGTGGTCTCCTTCGGTCAGCTTGCAAGATACGGTTCGTCACGCGATAGCGGGTGCACCGGCCGTGCGCCATGTCACGCCGCGCCGCCAGCGGCCAGGGCGCAGGCACCCGATCCCGCCGCAGTCTAACGGCGCCCGCCTCCGCCGTGCATCATGCCAAAGCCGCCATGCATGCCGCCCGTGACGGCGTTCGTTTGCCAGGTGCCGCCGTGTCCCCACCCGCCATACGGACCATGGCCGAAATGGACATGACCCATATGAAAGTGATGATGGAAGCGGTCGATGAAAACAAACGACCCGCCCACCACCGTGACAAAGCCGCCCCAGTACCATGGATCGTAGTACGGATACACAAACGCGGGATACAGCGACACCGCGTTGTCGTCGCTCTGCATGATCTGCCATGTACCGTCCGGCTGCTGACAGGCCAGCCCGCCGATCTGCTGCATGGTGCCGTCAATCTCGGCCTGACCGACGATGTTCCGGCACGGCGGTGCGGCCGCGCTCGCCTCGTCCTGCATGGATTGCGCCTGCGCCGGCGCCATCCATGTCACGCCCACCACCGCGCACATGGACAGCCCCAGCGACAGCGTCGCACCGCGTTGCTTGATATTACGCATGATGTCGCCTTGCTTCGACGATCCGGCGTTGCGACCCGCACTGGCGGGACGGCACCGTAAAGACCCCGTCGCTTTGCCTCGCGTTCGTGCTCTGCAGGCCCCGTGGGACGCGGCAGAATCAACGAATTGCAGGGAGTAAACGATGCGCGCAAGAGGGCTATTCCGGGTTCGCCGGGGCGGCGCGGCGCGTCTGTATTACGCCATGTTTCGACGCGCGCAGGTGGACATCAATGTGAGCAATCGAGCGGCCTGGCTGGCTTACTGCCACGACTCGGGCTTGCCGCCGAGATCGCTGCAGACGTCGATCGCGATCTCGCGCAGCTTGCCCTCCGAGATCGGTCCCGAGAGGGCGTAGCCCATGTGGTCGCTGACCCAATAGAAGGTGCGGCGATTGCCGTCGCGAAGCAGGCGGAACGCCGTCTCGTCGCGCGCGATGCCGGTCACGTAAAGCGTGAGCCGCGCGCCCGTGGTGTTCTCATACATGAACTGGGCCGCCGGTCCGGCTTCGCCTGGAAGCAGGCGCCCGCCGACCAGCGAATAGCCATATTCCTGCAGCGAAGGCACCGAAAGCGGCCGGTTCAGCCGCTTCGACAACCAGTTGATCAGATGTTCTTCCTCGGTGGCCGCCACTTCGACCGGATGCCGCCGTTCGGGCGTATAGACCGCGTAGGCGATATCGGCGCGCCGCGCGAAGCTGATGGTGTCGCTGCCGTTCCAGCCGCCGAAGCCTCCCCAGCCGCCTGGCAGGCGCGACGCGAGCGGCCCCAGCGCCAGCGTCAAGCCGGCGCCGACCCCGAGCCAGCACGCGGCGAGACCGGCGCGGCGCCACCACGGCGACGGCGTACGCACGACCATGAAGACCGGCTCGTTGCGTTCGGGCGCGCCGCACAACGCCTGCAGCGCCGCCTTCTGCCGGCGCCAGTCAGCAACCTGCGCCGCTGCCCGCGCATCCAGCTCGAGATAAGCCAGCACGGCCGCCCGCTCTCGCTCCGGCAACGCATCGTCGACGAACGCGGAGAGCGTGCGCGGATCGGGCGGATTCGGGAAAGCGGGATCGGGGTCGTCGTGGCTCATCACGGATTTCTCACTACTTTCAGCGGCGCTGGCTTACGCGTCGAGCCCTCGGCTGGATCGTCCGTCAGCAATACACGCATATGCTCGCGGGCGCGCGACAGACGCGACATGACGGTACCGATCGGCACGCTGAGTGCGATCGACGCTTCCTGATAGGACAACTCCTCAACACAAACCAGCAATAGCACCTCGCGCTGTTCAACGGGCAGACGGTACAACGCGCGCTGCAAATCGCGCAGCACCAGTCCGTCCACTTCACCGTGCGGCGCTTCCAGATTGCGCCACGGCGCGCTTTCGTCGTCGACGGCAATTTCACGGCGCACGCGCAACTGGTCAATATACAGATGACGCAGGATTGTCAAAAGCCATGCCCGCAAATTGCTGTTCGGGCGGAACCCCGCCCAGCGCGCAAGCGCCCGCTCCGCCGTATCCTGAACCAGATCGTCGGCCCATGCGTAGTCCCCCGTCAGCGCGCGCGCATAGCGGCGCAACTGCGGGAGCCACGAAATCACTTCCGCTTCGAAGTTCACACGTCAAACGCCGCCCGAGCGTTCAATAACCGCCGCTGCTGCCGCCCGAGGATCCGTTACTGCTGCTGGATGAACCGGAATCGCCCGGCGAAGTGCAAGCCGTCGTCGCGAGTGAAGCGAATGCCAGCGCCATCAGTACGCAGGCGGCGGAGAGGATGCGGGATGTCTTCATATGCGGGCTCCTGATCTGACGTCCGGCTCGGCCGGGACGTCGTGTCGTCGGCGATCTCTCGCCAGGGTGTCGCGCGGTGTCGCGCTGTGTCGTATCGCCGCGCAGGTACACGCAGCAAGCCGTTGCCGGGCGGCATGCGAGGGTGTCTCAAGCTGCGCCTCAGACTGGACCGTCGAGACCCGGGCGGATGATTTGCCAGGCATCTGCCAGATTGTCCACATGAGGCGTCACACCACATTGTGCGCGCTGCCTTGATGTACTAACGGGTCGAGAGGTCGTTTTATTCCGCGCTCTTTTAACGGAATTTGTGCGTGAACCCAGCCGTCTCCCGCCAGATCCCTTGCCAGATTGGTAACTCAACGTTACATGTGAGAGTTATCAGATGCTTCTATGCGCGCAAGCCGCTATAGTGGAACAGATCGCCCACCCGCCCGCTTTTGCTGAAAAGGGTAGAATCGCGGCGAACAACTGTCCTTCTTACCTGAATTGTCCATGGCATCCGCAGAATCGCATCCGCAAAACGACTTCATGAACGCAGCGCGCAAAGAACGAAAGCGCGTGGAGATCTATCTCGTCAACGGCATTCGCCTGACCGGATGCATCGAGTCGTTCGATCAGTACCTGGTGATGCTGCGCACGCCGGTCGGCCTGCAAGGCATCTACAAGCGCGCCATCTCGACGATCCAGCTCGACACCGGCACCCGCCCCGCGCCGCGCGCAGGCCGGCCGTCACACGGCGAACACACTACGCGTGGCCCGCATGGCTCGCGCGAACCGCGTGAGCATCGCGAACCGCGTGAACCGCGTGAGTCGTATGGTTCGCAGGGCTCACAGCCGCCGGGCGAGCGTACGCCGTCAGACCGCGCGCCGTCGGATGGTCCGGTGGTCGTGACGCGGCGCCGGCGTCTGTTCGGCACCGGCAGCGGCAATGGCGAAGGCAACAATAGTGGCGGTAACGGCGGCGGTCACGAGTAAGACGCGCCGGGCCACGTTGCCGAGACAGACATCAACCCCGTATAAGCGGCAATGAGCCGTACCGCAGTGGCCACAACCACATCTACCGGGACCTCGCGCAGGTCCCGGTCTACTCCACCGGCTGGCTCAGCCGCTGCAACATCTGCTCGATCCGCACACCCTGCTGGTGCGTCAGTTCGAACCCGCCTTTGACCGCCAGCACGCGGCGCCGCCAGTAGCCGGCGTTCAACATGCTGACCACCGGTTGCCGCGTCGCCCACTCCAGATGGTCCAGTTCCGTTTCCACGACGTGTAGCGCGTTAAAACGCTGCGCCGGCCGCGCTCCCTTCGATTCCATCATCTGCTCACCCCGTTTCTGTTCCGCCCGAAGGTGCCGGGCGCAGGTCGCCTTGCGCGACATTCAGAAGACGAATCTCGCCACCCCAATTTCAAGGCGCCGTGTGGCGCGGCGTGGCACCGTGTGGCGCGCTTCGGACCGCACCCTGTCATCCGGCCAGGTCGTCGTCTGAGGCAGGATTGCGCTATCCTGAACTTTCGACACTCTATGCGGAGGACCTCATGACCAAGCCGAAGCACGACGCGCCCGATCCCGCTAAAACGGCCGAAGACCGGCTCGACGAGGCACTCGATGAAACTTTCCCCGCCAGCGACCCGATCGCCATCGACCCGGGCGAGGACCGGCCCGATCCGCCGCACGCGCCTGAGAAAGACAAGAAGCGCCACTAGGCAGCCGGCCTGACCGTCAGGACGAATTGCCTTCGCGTCAGGTCAGGCAAGGCGAACTCGGGCGACCTGCGCCTGCCTTGTTGACTACATCGTTCGGACAGGCCGTCCATGTCACTCGAGGCGAGCCGGGACCACTCAGGCGCCCTCACGTTGCATCTCATACGTGCTTCTCGCGGCCTTGCGCGCCGTCGCACGTTGAGCCGATCACTCTGCCCGCTCCCGCCAGAAGGAACGACAGCATGCCGAACCAGAACGGCCGTCCGCCGGGCGCCCCACGCGCGCGCTTTCTGCGCGAACGCGACGGACGCGAAGCCCGCGTCACCTACGTCGAGCTGTTCTTCGACCTGATCTACGCGTTCGCCGTCACGCAGCTCTCACACCGGCTGGTGCACGACCTGAGCGCGTTCGGCGCGCTGGAAACGCTGGTGTTGTGGTTCGCGGTGTGGCTCGGCTGGCAATACACCTGCTGGGTCACCAACTGGTTCGATCCCGATCGCATCCCGATACGCCTGCTGCTGTTCGCGGTGATGCTCACCGGTATGGTGATGGCAGCCAGCCTGCCGCTTGCCTATGGCGAGCGCGGCCTTGTCTTTGCGATCAGCTATGTGACGATCCAGGTGGGCCGTAGCCTCGCCGTGCTGGGTTTTCTGGGCCGCGACCATGCGCTCACCGCCAACTTCCGGCGCATCTGCGGATGGCTGATGATTTCGGGCCTGGCGTGGCTCGCCGGTGGCCTGCTGGACGGCATGCCGCGTTTCGCGTGCTGGAGCGTCGCGGTACTGTGCGAGTACGTCTCGCCGATGTTCGGCTTTCCGCTGCCGCTGCTCGGCCGCTCGAGTGCCGCCGACTGGCGCACCACCGAGGGCGGCCATATCGCCGAGCGATGCCAGGGGTTCGTGATTCTGGCACTCGGCGAATCGGTGCTCGTGACCGGCGGCACGCTGTCCGAGCTCGGCGCCTGGAGTGCGCCGGCGATCATTGCATTTCTGGTGTGCTTCGCGGGTAGTGTCGCCATGTGGTGGGTCTACTTCGACACCAGCAGCAGCGCCGGCAGCCACACGATTGCCCGCACGGACGAACCGGGTCGGATGGCGGCCTATTTCCACTACGTCCACGTGATCCTGATTGCCGGCATCATTGTCTCGGCGGCAGCCGACGACCTCGTCATCCTGCATCCGCCCGAGCGCGTCGGCTGGGCGACCGCGTGGCTGCTGCTCGGCGGCCCGGCCATTTATGTGGTGGGCAACGCCCTGTACAAACGCGTCGTGTACGGCCGGTTTCCGCTATCGCATTGGGTCGGGCTGGCGCTGCTCGCGCTCGTGGCGCCGTTCGCGTTCCGCACAGATCTGCTGATGACGGGCGGTCTCACGACCGCCGTGATGATCATCGTCGCTGCCTGGGAAAGTATCTCGCGCCGCAGGTCGGCACAAGCGCAGCCGGTCAGCAGCGACTAGCGTGCATTCACCTCACGCCGTCGCCAAAAGACACGCGCGAACCACAACCGCCGGAACGCCGCCGGGTCATCGGTCACGCCGGAAAGCAACAAAACCCCGTGCGGCGAACCGGACGAGGCCCTGGATTACCGGAACCGGGCGAACCCGGTACGCGCCTTGACGAATCAGTGCGTGTTGGGCAAGCCGCTATCCAGCTGACGCTGCAGGTCCTGAACCTGACGCTGCGCCGCGCGCAACTGGTTCTGCGCGGCCAGCTTCTGCTGCGCGAGGGCCGTGGCTTCGGCACGCGTCGTCTGCTGCTGGCTGTCGACAATCGCCTGTTGCTTGTGCGCTACGTCGAGGTCGGCCTGCAGACGGTTGGCGCGATCCTGCGACAGCGCGATCATCTGGTCCGTGAACGCCTTTTGCGCCTCGAGGCGGGTGCGGCGAATCTCGACGTCGGACAGCTGCATGGTCTGGCGCACGAAGTCCTTGTAGATCAGCTCGGCGCGCGTATCGTCGCTGGTCTTGATCACACGCCAGAAGGTCTTCTGCTGGAACAGCGCGACGTAATACGTCATGTCCTTCGCATGGAACAGCAGGCTGGCACCGTAGCTACCGTTGTAGGTGGTGCGCAGCTCGGTCAGATCCGAGCCGCGGATCATCTGCTGCAGTTCCGCGACATTGCCTGCCGCCGATTGTTTGGCCTCGTCCGGTGTCAGGGCGGTGGTCTGGTCCGCCTGGCCCGGGGTCGTCGTGGTGGGCAAAGCGCTCGTCGTGCCTGGCTGGGAAACGACTGCCGCGCTTGCCCCGCTATCCGGCAGAGTCTGCGCATAAACGCTCTGCACGGTCCCCAGCGCAATCAGGGCGCTCAGGGCAATCTGTCGAAGTTTCGACTTGTGGTCCATGTAATTCCTGCTTAAACAGTTTTTGTTTTAGTACATCTGTCTCATTATTACTCACTTTCGCGTGTTTCGGGCTCTTCGTCGAAAATTTGATACTTGCGCATCTTCTCCCATAACACCTTCCGGCTGATGCCGAGCGTACCAGCAGTATCCTGCCTACGCCAACCGTTTGCGTCCAGTGCGGCGAGCACGCGATTGCGCTCCGCCATGTCCCATTTGCTGCGGTCGACCAGCACCTCGGCGGCGCTCTCGGGCGGCACCGGCTGGCTGCTGCGCGCCTGGGCGAGCAGGCGCTGCAAGCGTGCCGCATCCCACGAGCCGACCTGGCGCACCGTCACGCCGATCCGCTCGGCCAGATTACGCAGCTCGCGCACGTTACCGGGGAAGTAGGTGTCGGCGACGGCGTCGGCCAGCCAGTAAGGCAGATCGGGCAGCGCGGCGAGTTTTTCGGGACCGACGACGGACGCGATGAAGGACTTGAAGATGGCAATCTTGTCGACCGCCCCGCGCTCTTCGAGCGAAGGGATTTTCAGTTCGATCACCGCAAGCCGGTAGTAAAGGTCGGCGCGGAAGGCGCCGTCCTTGACGAGTTGCGGCAGGTGCCGGTGGCTCGCCGCGACGAGGCGAAAATCGAGCTTGACCGGCGTGGCCGAGCCGATCCGCGTGACCGCGCTGTCCTCCAGCACGCGCAGCAGTTTCACCTGCTGGTAGAGCGGCAGGTCGCCGATCTCATCTAGAAACAGCGTGCCGCCGTCGGCCTGCTCGAAATAGCCTTTGTGGGCCACCACCGCGCCGGTGAACGAGCCTTTCGAATGGCCGAAGAACAGCGACTCGAACAGGCCGTCGGGAATCGCACCGCAGTTGACCGCGACGAACGGCCCCTGCCCGTAGCGCCGATGCTTTTCGTGCAGCAGTTGCGCGATGCGTTCCTTGCCCACGCCGGTCTCGCCATGCACCAGCACGCTGGTGTCGCAGTCGGCGAAGGTGTCGACTTCGTGCAAGAGCGCCTGCATGCATTCGGAATTGGCGACGAGCGCGCTCGACTCGAGGGTCTGCGCGCTGTGTGCGCGCAGTTGCAGCACCAGCTTCGTGACCATGCCACGCAGTTCGGCGCAGGTGAAATCGAGCGGCAGGACGTGCGAATACTCGGACGGGTACATCGCCGGATCGTGATCGCGCGGCGCCGCGCCGACCCACACGACCGGCATGCCGTGCGCGGCCTGCCAGTCACGCAGGATCAGCGCGCCGCTGTCGATCACCGAGACGCTGATGATGGCAAGCGACGGACGCTGCGCGGTGCGCTCGGGTGAAATCGCGATGTCGTCCGCGCGGATCACCTCGACGTCGAAGCTCGCCATGCATCGCGCGACCCGGTCGACGATGTCGGCCTTGCCTTCCCAGACGTAGATATCGAGTTCGTCGATTTTGGCGGTGGTTCTCATTGGCGGAAAATCAGTAGACCAGTTGCGCCTGACCACAGGCGAGTCCGAGGTCGTGGACCGTGCTGACACCGATCTGGACACCCAGGAGTTGCAATACAGGAACCAGCAGTCCGTCGAGCGAGGACAGGATGGGCGACAGCAGGCTGACGAGCGCGCCCAGCAACGGGCCGACCAGCGCCGTGACATTCACGCCGAGGGCCGTCGCCTGCAGCGCACTGGACGCGCTGGACGAGGACGTGCCGGACATCGCCGCGGCCACCTGCGTCAGCAGGCCCGCACTCGCCGAGCCGAGAGCGTTGGTGTTGGTGGACTGGTAGTCGTCGCTGTCGCCCATGACGCCGTTGAAAACGAGCGGTGTCGAAGCGCCCGCAAGGTTCAGGTTAAGGCCCGAAACGGACACGTTGATGGCGCTATAGCCCAAGGCGGTCACTTGCGTCAGTTGTGCCGGCAGCGAGCAGGTCGTGGGCACCGTCGTGTTCCCGAAGTTAGCCAAGGCGTCAGCGCCTACGCAGATGTTGGCCACGCTGGATTTCGCAACAATCGTGCTCTGGCTCGTGGTCTTTTGCGTCGTGCACTGGGTGCTCTGCAAATTGGCATCGCCTCCAGCAGCCTCGATGTAAATCGGCAAATTCAATGCACTGATACTGACCAGCGACGGCAGCCCCAGATAGGGCACCTTCACGCTAGCGTTGAGCAGACTCACGTTCAGATAAATCTGCACCGACGCAGCATGGGCTTTAGTCTTGCCTGTCCCATCGGCGTTCAGCACGGCTTCGCCCACGGCAATCACCGGCGGTTGAATGATCTTCGCCTGCGCGGTCACACTCGCCAGGGCGCCCAGATTGAGCGCCGTCCCCAGATTGATCGCCGACTGACCGTTGGCAATCTCTGCCGCCGTCAGCAGCACGTCCAGCACATTGACGGTGGCCGTCGCCGCCGCTTGCGGATCGCCCAGCGCGAGCGCCAGTACACCCGGGTTGCCCGCCGTATTGCCGATCGCGATCTTCTGGCCACCGGGAATGCTCGCGGCAATCGTCCCGAGATCCGTCGCGACGGACGCCGCCGCGGTCGTGCTCTGCGCCACGGCCGTCACCATCGCCGAGGCAAGCTGGGCCACCGTCACCTGCGTGTTGAGCAACTGGGTCATCGAACCCGCGCCCAGGGCAACCGCCAGATCCTGCAACTTGATCTGCGCCGTGGCGAGACCCTGATACGAGCCGACACTCAGGTTCAGATTGGTGCCGAGCAAGCCGTTCAAAAGACCGTTCAACATGCCGCCGGACAGGCTCGCTACCGCGGTCGAAAGCGAGAACGAGCGAATATCGGTCGCCTGGGCGGTCGCCGTGGCTTGCAACGGGCGCGACGCGCCCACGAAAAAATAAGGCACCTGTTCACTGACCGTCACCTGGACCGCGTTGAGCGGCGCGCCGGTTTGAGTGAAATAGGATTGACCGGGATTGGCAGTCGGGTCCCAGCGCCCGCACTGCACGGCGACATTCGGACTCGAGCCGGACGGGAAACCGTTGCCGTTCAGCGCATTCTGTTGTGCCGACGTCGTGGCCGCCGCACAGCCGCCCGCGCTGCCGATAGTCTGCGCGCCCGCGACAGCCGCCATGTCGGCGGTGCGCTGCAGCGCGCGGTGCGCAAAATAGAAGTTGCCGATATCGATCGCCCCCAGCGCCGCAACCGCGATGCCCAGACATAGCGCCGCCAGCACCACGGCTGAACCGCGCTGCGCGCCGCGTGCCCGCCATCCTGCAGGGCGTCGGCACACCCGGCGCGAGTGCCGCGAGAGCGGTCTACCGGCATGACGGCGGGAACGTTCGGATTCCGACATATCAGTACTGCGGCGAGCTGCCGAGCTGAGCGCCACTGCCGCCGCCCTGATTCACAGCAGAGCTGTAGAAATCGGGAATCTTCGAATCGAACGACTCCATGTAGCGCTGGTATGCGCGGCCGGCTTCCGCGCCGAGCATGGGCTGCACAGGTGCGGCCGACCCATTGCTGCGCTGCAGTTCGCGCCACGACTGGGTCGCGTGGCCGATCTCGCTGGACGGCACCGGCGGCTGCGCGGCCTCGCTCTGGGCCCAGGCCGGCTGAAGCCCGGTCAGTGTCGCCGCGGCCAGCAGCGTGAGGCCCGCGTAGCGCCACACGCCTTGAATGACGTACTTGTTGTTCACGATGACTCCCTCATCCCACGATCAACCCGCTCTTATTGTGAGAACCGCTGCAACAGCCGCGGCGCGGGGTCGATGCCCTGCCCGCTCTCGGCCAGCGCGGCCCGCATGTCCTGCTGCGAGCGCGCCGCGCGTGGTTGCGCGCGCCTCGCTGCCGCAACCTTGAACGCGTCGCGGTGAATCGCGGCGCGCACCTCCGGCGTGAACTTCTGCTGATCCATCAACGACGCCGCATGTTGTTCTTCGCCGTTGGCCAGCAGATAAAGCGCGACATTGCTGACGATCTTCGGATTGCTCTGGTCCAGTTCGGCCGCCTTCATCAGCGGCACGCGCGCGCCGTTGACGTCGCCGGCGCGCAGCAGCGCGTAGCCGAGGTCCGACAGCGTCAGCGGATCGGTCGGGACCAGCCGGGCCGCCTCCTGCAACTCCTGCGCCGCGACGCCGAAATTGCCCGCGGCCCCCGCAATCAAGCCGAGCCCGCGATGCCCACGCGCCGCAAGCGGCGTCTGCAGCAGCCTGGCGTAGGCGTCGGCCGCAGGATCCGGCTGACTGGTCATGCGCAGCGCGTCGGCGCGCAGCAGCACCGTGTCGGGTGTCGAGCCGTACTGTTTTTCGAATGCATCGATATGCGCCAGCGACGCATAGTAGAGCCCTTGCGCCTGCATGCGCCGGATCAGGTCGAGGTACACCCCTGGCGTGTCCGGCGCGGGGTCGCGGCCGGCCTGCTCGATCTGCGCCGCACGTTCGGCCTGCGGCCCGATGCCATAGCCCGTCTCTTTCGACGCACAGGCGCCGAGCAGCGTCAGCGAGACTACGCTTGCGAGCGCGGCTGCGCCTCTCAGGAGCGCCGCGCGTGATGGAACGCGCGGCGCCGCGTGGTGAAATGCGCGGTGAGACACATCACGAGGGCCGCCGTAAAGCGCAGCGCCGGCCTTGCTGCCAGACGTAAGCTCCGCCTCAACACGTGCTGCAAATCCTTCTGTGTCCGAAATGTCATTCATGGCCTTCAACCTACCGTTTGATGTTCGACAACGCATGCGTGACGGACAGAATGCCGGGGCCGGCGGTCACGATCATGAGCGCCGGTAGCAGCGTCAGGACCATCACGCCTGTCATCTTCACTGCCAGACGACCGACGCGCTCGCGCAGCATCGCGCGGCGCGCTTCGCGCAGCCGTTCGCCGAATTGCTTGAGCGGCTCTTGCACCGCGCCGCCGTGCCGGTCGACCTGGATCAGCAGACGCACGATCGCGCGCAAGTCTTCGTTGTCGTAGCTGGCGGCGATGCGCTGCAGCGACTGCTCGCGGCTACGCCCTGCGGCGAACTGGCGCTGCGCGATCTCGAGCTCGCGCGACAGCACCGGCAGCACGCCGCGAAAATCGCCCACCATCACCTGCAGACTCTGATCGAGCGACAGGCCGACCCCTTGCAGGAGACGCAGCAGGTCGACCAGCATGGGCAGCTCGTCGATCACGCCGCGCCGGCGCGCCGCGGCGCGGCGCTGGATGACGAGCTTCGGCGACATGAAGCCGATGATCAGCGCGCCGATCGTCAGCGCGACATAGCGCACGTTGTCGACATACCCATTGACGAGCACCGCGGTCAGGGCCGGCAGAACGATTGCGCAGCCAATCCGCGCAACCAGAAAAAGCCCACGTGCCCGCGTATCGACGAAACCGCATTGTTCGAGCAAACGCCGGTCTTCTTCAGCGACGAGCTGCCGCCCAAACGGCGTATCGAGCCAACTCACGCCGGTCTGCGCGAAGCGCTCGAGCAGGCTTTTCAGGCCGCGGGCGGGCGCGCTTTTCGGCGCGTTCCGCAGACCCGCGGAGGTACTGTCCACCGCCCGCGCCGCGGCGCCCGCGGCAGCCAGTGCGGCGCTCTGCTGGGCGCGTTGATCCAGCGCTTGCGTGAGCGTGCGCTCGCTGCGCCTCGCGGCGGCAAGCCGCACCAGCACGAGACCGGCGATCAACAGCAAGCCGAGCGCGGCAAACGCGAGCGCAAGTGCAAGAACCCGGTTGGCTTCCATCACTCCCCCCGCAGGCGTGTGAGGCGGTACAGCAGGTACGCGCCGAACAGCTGCAGCGCAAACGCCAGATACACCAGCTCGCGCCCAGTCGGATCGAACCACATGGCGCCGAAATAGCGCGGATTCGAGACGATCAGAAAGCCGCCGATAGCGAGCGGCATCAGCGCCAGCACCCACGCCGACAAGCGCGTCTCCGCCGACATCGCGGACAGTTCGCGTTCGGCCTGTTCGAGGTCGCGCATGAATGCCGACATGCGGTCGAGCATCACGTCGGCGCGGCCGCCGTATTTCACCGACAGGCGCAACACGGCGCCGACCAGTTCGAGTTCGCGCGCACCGTACACCACGGCTGCGTGCGACAGTGCGCGGTCGATCTCGACACCGGAGCGCAGCATGCGCGAGACGTGATCGAGACATTCGCGCAACGGTGTTTCGGTGGTTTGCACCGCGCCCTGGAACGCCGCCGGCACGCTATTGCCGAGCGTGATCAGACGCACGATGCCGTCGAGAAACGACGGCAATTGCCGCACGATAGCCACCCGGCGCTTCTGCGTGCGCACCGACACCAGAAACCAGATGAAACACAGGCACACGGCCAGCATGGCGGCCACGCCCAGCGCACCGCCCTCGCGAGCGGCGAGCAGGCAGAGCCACGCCGTGACGATTGCCGCGATGATGGCGAGGGTCCGCGCGTTCGAAATACCCGCGCGAATCATCAGGTTGTCGATCAGGACGCCGACACGCGCCTTCTGGTACGCCCATTGATCGCGCAGGCCGGCACCCTTGCCCGGCGCTTCCGGCGCCAATGCGCCGCGGCCTGCGGCGGGGCGCCCCCCTGCATGGACCGCCGTGGCCGCCCTGGGCGGCGCGCTCCGCGGCACCGTCTCGGAACCGCCCGGCATGGCCGGTGCGATCCGGCTGTCGATAAACCGCTCCGTGCTGACCTGATCCTTGCGATGCGCGCCGCGCTGCAATAGCAGCAACGCGCCGGCGGCACACAGCAGCGCGAGCGCCGCAAAGAGCAAGGTGACGCTAGACATTGAAGCCTCCGCCGAATCCGCCGCCGCCAGCGCCGCCGAAGCCGCCGAAGCGGCCCGACTGTTCCGGCGCGCCGCCAAGCGCCTGCCGGAAGCGTGCGAGCTTCGGCGAATGCGGATGGATCCCGAGCGAGGTCCACTGGTCGAGCTCGTCGCCGTCCTGCGTCGCCACCGGTTCGTAGCGGTACAGTTCCTGCGTCGCGATGATGTTGTCGGACAGGCCCGTCACTTCGGTCACCGACAGGATGCGCCGGCGCCCGTTCGACAGCCGGCCGATCTGCACGATGAAGTCGATCGCGTTGGCGATCTGCCGGCGCAGGCTCGACTCGGTGCCCTGGAAGCCCGCGAAGCCCGCCAGCATTTCGAGCCGGTACAGGCACTCGCGCGGCGAACTGGCGTGCACCGTGCCCATCGAACCGTCGTGGCCGGTGTTCATCGCCTGCAGCATTTCGAGCACTTCGCCGCCGCGCACTTCGCCGACGATGATGCGGTCCGGACGCATCCGCAGCGTATTGCGCAGCAGATCGCGGATCGACACGACGCCCGCGCCGTCGAAACCGCCCGGCCGGCTTTCGAGCCGCACCACATGCGGGTGATTGAGCGAGAGCTCCGCCGTATCCTCGATCGTCACCACCCGCTCCGGCTCGGGAATGTGAAACGCCAGCGCGTTGAGCAGCGACGTCTTGCCCGAACTCGTGCCGCCGGACACCAGCACATTGCAGCGTGCCGCCACGGCGGCCTCGAGCAGCGCACCGATCTCCGCGTTGTAAGTGCCGTTGCCGAGCAGATCTTCCGGCCGCATCGGATCTTTGCGGAACTTGCGGATCGACACGATCGGACCGTCGATCGACAGCGGTTCGATCACCACGTTGACGCGCCCGCCGTTCGGCAAGCGCGCGTCGACCATCGGATTGGACTCGTCGAGGCGTCGCCCGATCGGCGCAAGAATGCGCCGCACGATACGCAGCAGATGGGCGTTGTCGGCAAAGCGCACCGGGATCTTCGTCAGGATGCCGTGGCGCGACACATACACGTCGTTGTAGCCGTTGATCAGAATGTCTTCGACGGCCACGTCGTTGAGCAGGTCCTCGATCGGCCCGAAGCCCGCCAGTTCTTTCGTCAGCGCTTCGGCAATCAGACGCACTTCGCTTTCGTTGATCGGAATGCGCCGCAGCCGCACGAAGCTGTCCATTTCCAGATCGACGAACTGGTTGATCGCGTTGCGCGACCAGCGGCCGAATTCCGCGCCGAGTTCCTCGATGCGGGTGAGCAGATGCTCGTGCGCCGCGTTCTTGATGTCCTGGAACTGCTGGCTTTGCGCGAACGAAGGCGCGTCGTCGGCAAATTCGATGTCTTTAGCCATCGTCTACGACCGCTTGTTTGAGGTTGGAATGAGGCGCCTGAGCGCGCCGAATGCGGACTTGCCCTGCCCCGGCACGGACGCCCCGCCGAGCCGCTCCACGAGCGGGTCGAGCGCGCGCACGTAGGGATCCCGCGCGGACGTGTCGATCAGCAACTGCCCCTGGTTGACCGCTTGCCCGAGCGGCACGCGCCGCTCGGGCAGTGTGGCGAGCAGCGGTATGTCGAGGCGTTGTGCGATCTGCGCGGCGGTGAGTCCCAGGTCCGGATCGAACTTGTTGACGATCAGCCGTAGATTGCCCAGTTCGACGCCTTGCTCGCGCAAGCCGTCGAGTACGCCCACCGCCGAAACGATCGACGCCACGCCCTGATCGCACAGCAGCCAGGTCTCATCCGCGGCCTGCACGACGTGCGCGATGAACTCGCTGTTGCTGAAGCCCCCCAGGTCCACGATCTGCTGGTCGAAAAATGCCCGCAGCCGGGTCAGCAGACCGATCGAGCTCGAATAGGACACCTCGCGCATGTCGGCGAGATTGGGCGGCAGTGAGGTGAGCGCAAGCCCGCTGGCATGATGCGAAAGGGCGGTATGGACGAAGGTCTGATCGAAGCGGCGCAGATTGCGCACCGCTTCGACGAAATTGAATTCGCTGCGCGTGTTGAGCAGCAGCGAGCCGTCGCCGGCCGGCAAGCCGAGATCGAACAGCGCCGTTTGCCGCCCCTGCGCGGCGTCGCGCCGGTGCAGCAAGGTAGACAGGTTCGCGGCCAGCGTGCTCACGCCCATGCCGACGCGTGCGCCAAGCATGACCGTCACGTGACCGTGCCGGCTGACCGGTTCGACCAGGTTCTCGAGCACCTGGCGCGTGATGCGCAGTGCGTCTTCGGCCGGTGCGGACAGGTCGATGAAATCGCGCACACCGACGCGCAGCGCGGCGAGCGCGCTCTCCGGCTCGGCGAGCGAACCAACCGCGACGATCTGCAAGCCCGGATACGCGGCGCGTGCGGCGGCGGCCGCCGCGCTCGCCGCTGCAGCACGGCCGCCGGAGAAATCGACGAACAGCAGCGACGGGTTGAGCGCCGCGATGCGCTGCGTGAGCAGCGACGGATCGAGCGTCACCGGTTCCACCGCACCCGCCGCCACCAGCGTGCCGGAAAGCCAGTAGACGTGTTCGTCGGCTAGCGACGCAAACACGAAATGATCGGTGATCGCGCGGTCAGTCAACGAATGCGTTCTCGCGTTCATGGTAGACATCCTTATGCGGCCTCGCCTGCAGGTCCGCCGATTCGTACTGCGCACTGCCGCAGGTGGCGTGCACCCATGCGCCGCCCTGCCCGTTCCTGCCTTGCGTCCGTTGCGGCATCCGCGGCCCGCTTGCCTGCGCCCCACTCTCACACGGGTTCATTTCGAAAATCCCGGTGCCGCGTCCGGCGACATCACACCGCCCAGCAACGATTGCCATACCGGACCGTTACGCTGTTCGGACTGCTCGCCGGGCGTCGACGGCAGCGCCGCGCCCCTGGCGATCGGCGAGACCAGATGCGGCGTCACGATGATGACCAGCTCCTTGTCGTTCTGCGTGTAGCTCAACTGCTTGAAGAAGGCGCCGATGATGGGCAGATCGCCGAGCACCGGCACCTTCGACACGTTCGACATGGTCTCGCGATCGATCAGTCCGCCGATCATGAAGCTCTCGCCGTCTCCGAGTTCGACGGTCGTATCGGCACGCCGCGTCGTGATGGCCGGCACCGACACGCTGTCGATCGTGACGGCGTTGGTAAAGTCCAGCTGGCTCGCCTCCGGCGCCACCTTCAGGGCGATCCGATGCGGACCCAGCACCGTGGGCGTCAGCGTCAGGCCCACGCCGTAGGGCTTGTACTGGATCGACACCGTGCCGAGTCCTTGCGGCACAGGCACGGGAATCTCGCCACCAGAGAGGAAGTTCGCGCTCTGCCCGGACAGCGCAACGAGCGTCGGTTCGGCCAGCACGCGCGCGAGATTGTTGCTCTCCATCAGGCTCAGGTCCGCGGCGATCCCATGCGTGACGGAGTTGAACACCAGGTTGAAAGCCGATGAGATCGGCGTCGTCGCGTTGAACTGCGGCGACTGGCCGAAATTTGCGGACGTCAACGACGAGGGCGCAAACGAGCCGAACGTGAAGCCGTTGTTCTGCTTGAGGATGTTCAGGCCCACCTGCTTGAGCACCGAACGGCTGAACTCCACCACGCGGACATCGACCTGCACCACCGGGCGCGAGGCCACCGTCGAGGTGTCCACCACCGTCGCCTCGCCGCCTGCCGTTGCACCGGAACTGTCGCCGCGCGCCCCGCGCTTGCCGCCGCCCTTGTTGCCCGCGCTGCCCGTGTTCGTGCTCGGGCCGCCGTCGGCGGCGTCGGCGGCCGCCATCTGATGGGCCCGTGCTTCCGCGCCGGCCACCGCCACCGCGCGCTGATGCTGTTCCATCGTCGCGGCCGACCCGTAGATCAGCGCGGTATCGCCCAGCGTCCTGACCGCCGGCGTGTCAGGTCCGAGCAGCGCCCGTGCCGCCGCGGTCGTGACGTTGACGGTATAGGTGAGCGGCGCATCGCCGTTGCGCTCCCACAACATCACATTCGTGGTGCCGGGCGATTTGCCGATCAGCAGTACGCCGCCCCGTTTGTCGCCGCGGATCACGAGTACGTCCGCCACGGCCGGGTCGGCCACTGCGACCCGCTGCAGGATGTGCCCGCTCGCCAGCGACTGCTGCGAACCGACCGTGATATCGACCGATTGCGTATCGACCGGCTGCGGCGCAGCGGCGGCGGCGCTCGTGCCAGGCACGGCCAGCGACGCCACGCACAGCCACGC
This sequence comes from Paraburkholderia sp., assembly GCF_036488795.1. GTDB lineage: Bacteria > Pseudomonadota > Gammaproteobacteria > Burkholderiales > Burkholderiaceae > Paraburkholderia. The sequence goes on along the minus strand of NZ_DASXHA010000072.1, from coordinate 29,949 downwards.
CGTCAACCCACATGCAAAAATCTGTTTTTTCATATTCTTATGGACGCGTCCGGCCGTCCGCTCCCTGAAACTGCTATCGGGCGACCGTTTCGGCGCGCCCACCCCGTATGACTTCAATTCCGTTCGCCGACGCGTCCGCTACCCGCGTCGCGGGCCGGACAATCTGCGGCGCCGGCTGCGGCCGGACAGCCGGTGCGCCCGCGCTGCCGGACAGCGCGCTGAGCGCGACGCCGGTTGCGGCGCGCGTCGAATCCTGTGCGGGGTCGCCGCCCGTCGTGTGCGCCGCGGTCTTCAGCACACCGGGCAACGGTGCGAAGGCAGCCGCGTCGACCACTTCGGCATCCTTCGGACTGCGTAACGCAAAGACGAGGCGCCCGGCCGTTTCTGCCAGGGTCAGCTTGTCGACGTCGGCCACCGGCACGGCCAGCACCGCGGTACGCACCATGCCGCTGGCGTCGCCCGGGTTGTCGCTGGCCGGCGTGGCGTTGCCGAACGCCAGCACGCGGACTTTCGACATCAATAGCCGCGCCTAGGTCTGGTCGACCTCGGAGCCAACGCCGGAATTGAGATCGCGCTTCAGCGTGAAGAAGACATCCACGAAATTGCCGGGACGCAGCCGGTTGCCGACGGCATTGCCTTCGTCGACATGCACCGCGACCGCCCGCTCGCCGGGTTCGAGGACCTCGGCGAGCCCCGACGAAAGCTGCGCTTCGAGCACGGGCGCATCCGCACCGATGTCCGTGGTGGGCACACGGCCGGCCAGCGTCGAAGGGTCGGCAAACGCGCCATTCGGATTGATAGGCAGGGCTTGCACACGCAGCGCGTCGGCCTCGATGGGCTTGCCGGCCGGCAAGGGTCGCGCCGCCACCACGACGGGGAAGCTTGCCTGTGCCACGGACTTGACGGGTGCCGGTGCCGGCCGTCGCGACAGCGTCCACGCAAAGATGCCCAACAGCACTGCAAGCGCGAGCAAACCGCCCGCAAGGACGCGTGTCAGATTCGGCATGATGGGCCGCCCGATGGGTTGTGGGCGGCCTGGCCCGTGGGCCATCCCGACGAGCATGAAGCCGGGCAGCGCCAGACTGCCGGACATGAGGCGAATGCGGAGATCACAGTATGTTTTCCGGATTGAGTTGCACCATCGCGCTGCTCTGCAGCGACGCCGGCAAGGCGAGTCCCCACAGCGGCAGCGCCGGGATGAGCGGATTGTTCGAGTAGTCGTAAGTGAGCGTGACGTTGACGCACTTCATGGTCGCGTCGTAGCTGCATGAGGTCGCCGTCGTGGTGCATTGGGCCTTGCTCACCAGGCTCGCCACCATGTTGCTTGCCGCGGTGCAGGCGGCACTTGCGCGGGCGCCGAGCGCCGCGCCCGGGCTGGCGGCCTGCTGGTAGTTCAGCGCGGCGCGGGCGCCCTCTTCGGCGGCAAGCGTGAGGTTTTGCTGCGCGACGAAGATCAGGCTATAGGTGACGATCGCGTAGAGAATCATGAAAAACGCCGGGAATACCACCACGAATTCCACCGCGGCCGAGCCGCGTTCGGTGCGCCGGGGCCGCGCGATCGGCCGCGCGGCCAGACGGCGGAGCGGCACGCCGGATGCCTCGTTCATCGCACTCTCCCGGCAAAAGATTGCACTGCCAACCATCCGAGCGCCGCTAGCGTCATAAAGGCCGCATACGGCGCCCCGCGCTTACCGGCCACTTCGAAAGTGGGTCCAGCCTGGCGCCCGATCGCTGCGAGCGGCGTGCCGCTCGACATCACCAGCCACAGAGCATGCACGCCAGCGGCAAGACTCGCGGCGATCCACAGACCGGGCAGCGCACGCATGCCGCACCATGTGCCGAGGACAGCGAAGACTTTCACGTCGGCCGAACCCATGACACCCAGCGCGAAAAACGGCAATAGCGCCGCCAGACCGACGAGTCCGCCCACGGCCGATTGCCCGGCGGAAATGCCAAACGGGCCGCTTTGCACGAGTGCGCAGCCCAACGCCATTGCCAGACCGGCAACGACCAGCGAATTAGGAATGCGGCGGCGGCGGCAATCGAAAACGGCGATTAAGGCGGCCCAAACCACAAAAATAATCGGAGCGGGTGACAGGTTCATGGTGATATTCGACGGGCGAGGCACACCAATACGGACCGCAATAGCAGTCCGTACTGGTTCCATTCAGAATGGCTCTCGTCAAGCGCGTAAAACTTGCCGGCGCGGGCCGGCAATAATACTGATTGCGCTTATAGAAACTGCCGCCGTCTAACCTTGAAAGTCACAGCGAATTAACGATGTTGGCAAACACCTGAACCAGTTTGGCCTCGACACCGTTGAGACTGCCCACAAGGGCTACTGCAATAAGACCGGCAATCATCGCGTACTCGATTGCCGTAACCCCTTCTGTTTCTCTCAGGAAGCGCTTGGTGAATGTTTTCATTTTTACCCTCGGAATTTCTGTAGTCGTTTGTATGCGTGCTGCATTCGATGAGGGCGTAGTCAGTACCTTGGCCGCCGATTCTCTCGTTCGTCGACCCGGGTCGTTTGCACTGCCACACCTCTTTCATCGCAGCCGGCTTCAAAGCATGAGTTTATGTCTGGCCGTCTGTTCGATATAGCACCTCCCTCGCTGTCTCCCGATGCTCCCGGCTTTTATAGCGTATCAATCTTATTAAAGCAATCGTCTGGAGCCCTATGAGCGGTATTTTGTTTGAAGTGTTGTGTCTACCTAGATTAACGGTAGTTCGTGCGTTGCAGCACATAGGACTAACCATAGGTTAGATTCGCTCCACTAAATAACCGTTTCAACATTCCGTTTCAAGCAGGCGGCGTTGTGATCGCGTTACGCACCCCACCGTAACGCGAAACATGGATCGTTACGTTACGCAAAATGCTAAATCGTATTCAGCATGGTTATGCGTCTTTAGGGTCCCGTTCGATTCTCACTCCATCAGCAACTCGCAACACCTTTATGCGCCTTGCTCCCAGCGATTTAAAAAGCGCCCCCTCGGTATTCTCCAGTTGAAATGGCACGGCTGTTGCAGAGACAGGCACGCGGCACTCTCCAACAACACATGCGATTCGAGGGCGACATGATTATTCAAACGACCAGCCACACGGTACGGGCAACATTCATCGCGGCAACGGTGGCAACGATGCTGTCGTTGAGCGCGTGCGGCGGCTCAGGCACCCTGAGCTCGGGGACCGGAAGCAACGGTAGCGGCAGCGACGGCGCCACCCTGACGACGTCGGGCGGCAGTGGTTCGACCGGGGCAAACGGCTCCGGCACGACGAGCGGCGCGGGCGGCACGACCAGCGGATCAACCGGCTCCACGGGCACCGGCAACAACGGCGGCGGCTCGACCCCGACTGCCACGGCCAATGCGCTCGGCACCGTAGCGGGCAACGCCGGTAACGGCGTGAGCAATGTGGGCTCGACCGTGTCGGGGATCGGCTCGGTGATCGGTTCGCAATCGCTCCCCGGGATCAGTTCGCAGACCACGCAGGCAGCCGGAGGCATCGTGCAGAACCTGGGTGCAGCCGTATCCACGGTCGGCAACGGCGTGGCCCAGGGGCTCGGCGAGCTCGGCACGAACCAGAATGCAGTCGGCACTACGGTGTCGAGCCTGGGCGGCGCGGTGAGCAACGTCGGCGGCGCGGTCACGAGCACCGGCAACCTGGTGACGAGCCTCGGCAGCGGTCCGCTCGCCCCGCTCGCTGCCGTCACGACACCGCTCGGCGGCGTGATAGACACGCTCGGCGGCGCGGTCACCAAGGGCGGCGGCACGCTGGGCACCGCGCTCTCGACCGGTCCGGTCGAACAGGTCACCTCGACACTCAGCACGGCCATTACGCCGATCACTTCGATGGTGGCATCGACCACCCAAACGATCGGCACGACGACCGGCCTCGGCGCGCCGCTCAACGGCCTGCTGTCGACGATCGGCGGCGGCCTCAACAAGGCAGGCGGCCTCGTCGCCGCGACCGGCGGCAATCCAGTTACGGCAGGCCTCGGCGGCGTGGTATCGAGCACGGGCACGACAGTCAGCTCGGTCGGCGGCCTGTTGACGGGCGGCTCGACCAATCCGCTCGCGCCGGTCACCGGTCTGCTCGGCGGCCTGACGGGCGCAGCGGGTGGCGCGACAGGCAGCGGCCCGCTCGCGCCGGTCACCGGTCTGCTCGGCGGCGTCACCGGTGCGGCCGGTGGCACATCGGGTAGCGGGCCGCTCGCGCCCGTCACCGGCCTCCTCTCGAGCGTCACCGGCAGTCTGAACAGTGCGAGCGGCGGCAGCAGCAGCCCGTTGGCCCCAGTCACAGGTCTGCTCTCGAGCGTGACGGGCACGCTCGGTAGTGCCACCACCACGGTCGCGTCAACCGCCACGCCAGCCGCCACGACGACGGCGTCGACCGGCACGGGTGGCGGCCTCTCGGCCACCACCGGCAGCGGCGCGGGCGGCCTGCTTGCGCCCGTCACATCGCTCGTCGGCGGTCTGCTGGGGGGCATTGCGAAAAAGTAACCATCGGGACGGGATGCCGTGCCTGCCCGGCATCCCCTCTCGCCTGAGCTGAGGGCGCCGCCCGGCAATAACCCGATACGAAGGAATACCAGGCAACCCCCGGCAACCCCAGGCTGTACCGGCGCGCGGAGACCATCCAGCACGGCGTCACGACATCCATAAAAGACTGAGGAGCAACCATGTCCAACCCACGTTTTTTGGTTCCCCATGCGGCATGCGCGACGCTGTCATCGTTGCGCGCGCCGTTCAGCGCGCTGGCGCTCGCCTGCCTGCTCGCCGCTTGTGGCGGCAATGGCGTCAGCGCGCCGCCGAGCGCGTCGTCCGGCGGCGGCACCCCCACCGGTAGCGGCTCGGGCAGCGGCACCACCACGGCAGCCACCGGCACGTCGGGGCTCGTCACCACCGCGGCCAAAACCACCAGCGACCTCGGCAACACCATCGCTGCGCAGACCCTCCCCGGGCTCAGCCCGCAGGTGACGCAAGGCCTCGGCAACACCGTGTCCGCCACCGGCGGCACGTTGACGGCGCTTGCGAACGCCGTCAGCAGCGGGGTCGGCCAGACCGGCTCGACGGCGAATCCGGTCGGCACGACCGTCGCCGGACTCGGTTCCGTGGTCAGCTCGACGAGCGGTGTCGCGCAGGGCTTGAGCACGACCGTCGGCGGACTCGGCACGGGCAATCTGGCCGCGCTTGCGCCGCTGACCACGCCGCTCGCCAACACGCTCAGCACCGCCGCCAACGCGCTCAACGCGGGCGGTGTAACGCTCGGCAACTCGCTGGCGTCGGCGCCGGTGCAGCAGATCACACAGCCCGTCAGCACCGCCATTACGCCGCTCGTCCAGACCGCGGGCATCCTGACGCAAACGGTCGGCACGACCACCGGACTGGCGACGCCGGCGGGCGGTCTGCTTGCCCAGCTGGGCGGCGCGATCAGCAAGGCGGGCACGACGGCCGGCGCGGCGACGCAAAATCCGCTCGGCACCGATGTCGGCAGTCTGGTCGGCTCGCTCGGCAATACCGTCACGAATGCCGGCGGCCTCGTCAATCCGAACGGACCGAACGGCGCTGCGCCGATTCCGGGCCTGATCACGAGCCTCGTTGGCAGCACCACGGTTGTCGTCGCCAACGGGCCGCCCATGGGCGTCGCCGCCAATGGCCCGCTCGGACCGTTGAACGCGGTCCTGACAAGCCTCGGACTGGGTGTCACCCCCCTGAGCTCCGTGACCTCCCTGCTTGGCGGCACACCGCTCGCCACGCTCTCCTCGGCAACCAGCGGCACTCCGCCTGGCCCGCTCACATCCGTGCTGGGCAGCGGTCCGCTCGGTTCGGTCACGTCGACTTTGACCGGCGCCACCAGCAGCGGCTCGAATCCGCTCGCGGCCGTCAGCGGCGTACTGGGCGGCGCGGCCGGCGGCACCTCGGGCGGCAGCCCGGCGAGCTCCCTGCTCGCCCCGGTAACGGGTCTCGTCGGCCAGCTGAGCGGGACCCTGACGTCGGCTGCGGGCACCTCGGGCAGCGGCCCGGCTGGCGTGACATCGCTGGTCGACGGGTTGTTGGCCCAACATAAGTAGTCCGCATGAACGGCCAGGGATTGCGTTCACGCAAGGGCTCTCCCTGATTGGCCGACATCAGTAGCAAGCCGATGACGTACCAAGCCCGTGCTCCGTTAGCGGAGTGGACCCCGCAAGCGGGCACGTGGCGCAACGCGAGCACCCAAGGCAGGCTGCGCGTAGCCGCACACAACCAACGCATCCCGCCGGGCCGGGCGGCGCGTTCGAACGACAAGAAAGCTGGGCATACGAGGAAAATCCGATGAAACTCGGGTACGCAAAATGGACGCTTCTGCTTGCGGCAGTGGCAGCGGCGGCGGTGCACGCACAAACACGCCCTACGGTGGGTGGTAGTCCGGTCGGCGGCAACCCGCTGGAATCGTTGCCGCAGGTCAATGCGCCCGACAAGGGGCCTAACGTCACGTTGAATGTGCAGGCGCAGGCGCCGCAACTGCAGGCGCTGCTCGCGACCCACCTCACGCCCAGCCGGTTCCAGGTGGAAGGCGTGAAGTCGATTCCGTTCGACGACGTCGCTCAACGCTTCACGCCGCTCGTCGGCAAGGACATCACGATTGCCGATCTGATCCAGGTCGCCGATGGCGTCACGAAGCTCTATCAGGCACGCGGCTATGCGCTTTCGTTTGCCTTCGTGCCGGCGCAATCCTTCGAGAACGGCGTGGTGCGCGTGACGGTGGTCGAGGGCTACGTCTCCGAGGTGAAGATCACCGGCAATCCGGGCCGGGAAGAAGACAAGATTCGCGCGATCGCCGAGCACGTTCGCGCGGACCGGCCGCTGCGGCGCGCGACCTTTGAGCGCTATATCAACGTGCTGGGCATTCTGCCCGGCGTGAAAGTGGCGGCCAACGTGCCGCCGCCGCAGAACACCGACGGCGCCACCACGCTGGAACTCAAGGTGGATCGCAGACCAGTCGACGCAAGCGCCGGGCTGGACCTGAATCATCCGGGCGTGCAAGGGCTGCTGACGGCAACCGAAAACGGCCTGACCTCGCTCGGCGAACAGTTGAGCGTCTCGGCGCTGCTGCCCAAAGGCCGCGACAACGTCACGTACCTCGCCGCGCACGGCGCACTGCCGATCGGCAGCGACGGCCTGGTGGCGAAGATCGATGCATCGCATTACCGCGGCAACCCGGTCGATAATCCCGGCCTGCCCTCGTATGTCGAGCGCACCGTGATCAACGACAAGTTCGGCGGCTCGCTTGCTTACCCGCTGCTGCTGAGCAATTCGCAGAGTGTGCTCGGCACGGTGACGGCCTATGCGTCGCACGACGAAGACCGCTATCACAACACCATCAATGGCGCGCAGATCGGCTTGCGCTCGCAAGTGCGCGTGCTGCAATTGCAGGCCGATTACACCAGCGTAGACACGACCCAGGTCCGCAAAGCCAGCGTGAATGTCGCGCAGGCGTTCAACATCCTCGGAGCCTCCAAGGCCGGCGATTCGAATATTCCGGGCGTGGTCGAAACCAACCCTGCTTCGCTGACCTTCACGCGCACCGGCGCGAGCTTCTCGCAAACCAACCAGTGGCCGCTGAAGCTCGGCACCGCCGTCGCGATGACGGGGCAATACAGCCCGAATTCGCTGCCCACGTCCGAACAGATCTCGTTCGGCGCACAACGCTTTGCGCAGGGTTATCAACCGGGCGAAGCGTCCGGCGATTCGGGCTGGGGCGCGTCGTTCGAAGTCAATCGCGGCTTCACGCCCGGCTTCACCTATCTGAAGACATTCGTGCCGTACGTGTCGTTCGACATGGCGCGCGTCTATTTGCACGCGGGCACGCCGGCGCCGTCGAAGCTCTCCTCCATCGCGTTCGGCTTCCGCGTCTCGGATGCGAAGTACTACACGCTGGATCTGTCAGTGGGCAAGGCGGTCGGCGATGCGCCAATTGAAAGCGCCTCGCGCAGTCCGCGTATCAATGCCACCTTTTCGTATCAGCTGAATTGAGCACTCGAGCAAGGGCGCCGCGCGGACCCGGAAGAAAATTAACGTGCCCGCGCCGCCAGATTGATTAGAGGGTCCACTATCAAACGCGCGCGGCACTTTCACGTATTCTGCGTTGACCAATCCAGAAACAGATCACGCCAGACGAGGCACGCAGCGGCAACGCGTCGCCTCGCCGGTCAATAACGCCGCGCGACCACGATCGCGCAGTCCTATATCAAGGAGGAAGACAATGACGCAATTCACCGAATATGCCTTGCGTGCCCGTGCCACCATGAAGCGCACGGCGCAACACGCCGCGCTGGCCGGCGTGCTGCTCGCCGGCGCCGTCACGGCAATGGCGCAGACCGACAGTCCGGTCGGCACCTGGCAAACCATCGACGATCACACCGGCCAGCCCAAGGCGCTCGTGCAGATCACCCAGGACGGCAGCGGCGCGCTGGATGGCAAGGTGATCAAGGGACTCGGCCCAAACGATCAGCCTGACCGCCGCTGCACAGCGTGCACAGACGCACGCAAGGATCAGTTGATCCTCGGCATGACGATCATCAACGATATGAAAAAAGACGACGACGGCTGGGACGGCGGCCAGATTCTCGATCCGGAAAACGGCAAGCTCTACAAGTGCAAGATGCACCTGGAAGATGGTGGTAACAAGCTGGTGGTGCGTGGATATATTGGCGTGTCGCTGCTGGGTCGCTCGCAAACCTGGATCCGTCAGCAATAATTTCGGATACCTGCCTATCTTCGCTCGTGAGCAGAAAGATAAAAAAACCGGCCGACGATTTTATCGTTCGGCCGGTTTTTTATTGTTCGGCGGGTTCAATTCATTGGACTCGTCATGCAGCGTGTTTGTAGGACGCGGCAAAGCTGAAAACGGACGGCACCAGCGGTTGGGTGGGCTGGCCATAGACGGCTGGCGTGGACGCTGCAGCAGGGTCGGCTTCGGGGCGCGCAGCCTTGTGTTCCGGACTCACGTGAATGCGCATGCGTGCTTCCATCATGTCGCACAGTTGAGCACTGGCTTCGCCGAACAGCTGATCCATCACCCATTTGAGGACGCCTGACGCGTGCCACGCCTTGAAGCGGCGATGGCAGGTCTGGTACGACGGGTATTTGCGCGGCATGGCGGACCACGTAGCGCCGCTATACATCACCCACAGGACGCCGTTGAGCACGGAACGGGTGTTGGCAAGCGGGCGGCCACGCAGCTCGGAGCGCGGACGCAGCTCGGGGAGCAGCGGTGCAACACGCTGCCATTCTTCGTCATTGATATCTCGATACGGGGTCATGGTTTCCTCCTTCGTCAGAACCGTGACGAACAAGATATCGGCTGCCCCCTACATCGAATATAAGACCAATCTGAATCTTGAAATTGTGAGTATGGCCGCCGGGATTCGGCGGCCCAGACCCTGATCTATCGCAAAAGGCTGATGGACAGGATGAACGGTTTGGTTTGACAGCTTCAGGTCAACGAAGTATCGACGATGCGGCGCGGTGCATCGAGATATTCCTTTGACTGCATTTCGACGATCCGCGACACCGTGCGCGTGAACTCGTTCGCCATCGGGCCATCGACGTACAGGTCTTCCGGCGGCACCGCTGCCGACATCAACAGCTTGACCTTATGGTCATAGAACACGTCGATCAGCCATGTAAAGCGACGCGCTTCCGAGGCCATGCGCGCACTCATCTGCGGCACACCCGACAGGATCACCGCGTGAAAACGGCTCGCCAGCTCCAGATAGTCGTTCTGCGAGCGCGGGCCGCCGCACAACGTGGCGAAGTCGAACCAGACAACCCCGTCGGCCTTGCGCAGTGCCTTCAGCTCGCGCTTTTCAATGTGCAGGATCGGGCTTTCGTCCGGTACCGCGGCGAGGCGACCGAAGGCGTCGCGCAAGGCCTTGTCGGCGGCCGCGCCGAGCGGCGTGTGATACACCTCGACTTGCGCCAGCGTGCGCTGGCGGTAGTCGATGCCCGCGTCGACATTGATCACATCCAGTTTGGACTTGATCAGCTCGATTGCCGGCAGCATGCGATCGCGGTGCAAACCGTCCGGATACAGCGTGTCCGGATCGTAGTTGGACGTCATCACGAACTGCACACCGTTCTCGAACAGCTTGTCGAGCAAGCGGTACAGGATCATCGCGTCCGCGATATCCGATACGTGAAATTCGTCGAAGCAGATCAGCCTGTAACGCCTGGCGATGCGGCGCGCGAGTTCGTCGAGCGGATCAGCCTGGCCTTTCAGTTCTTCCAGTTCGCGATGCACCTCGCGCATGAACTCGTGAAAATGCAGACGCGTCTTGCGGTACAGCGGCACCACCGTGAAGAAGCTGTCCATCAGGAAGCTCTTGCCGCGCCCCACCCCGCCCCACATGTACACGCCGCGCGGCAGATCCGGGTGAATCAGCAGTTTCTTGAACGCATTCGAGCGGCGCGCCTTGTAGCCGGTCCACTCTTCGTAGCACCGCTGCAAACGGTCGACCGCCGCGCGCTGCGCCGGGTCGGATTGATAGCCCCGCGTCTGCAGTTCTTTTTCGTAGTATTCGGTGACGTTCATTTTCTGGCTGCAAAAAAGAAGGCGGGAGGGATTGAACCCGCCCGCCTTCGTCGTAAAGCTAAGCTGCTGCGATCAGTCAGGCGTGCGCGTCATTACATGTTCAGCGCGCGCTTGTCCACGGCAAGCGCCGCTTCGCGCATCACTTCGGACAACGACGGGTGCGGATGGCAAATGCGGCCGATGTCTTCCGACGCCGCCTTGAATTCCATCGCCACCACGGCTTCCGCGATCAGGTCCGACGCGTTGGCCGAGATGATGTGCACGCCGAGCAGTTCGTCGGTTTTCGCGTCGGCGATCATCTTGACGAAACCATCCGCCTTGTTGATGCCGAGCGCACGGCCGTTCGCCATGAACGGGAACTGGCCCGTCTTGACTTCGCGGCCTTCCGCCTTCAGTTGCTGCTCCGTCTTGCCGACCCACGCAATTTCCGGCTCGGTGTAGATCACCCACGGAATGCAGTTGTAGTCGATATGCGGCTTCTGACCGTCGATGATTTCAGCGACCAGCACGCCTTCGTCTTCCGCCTTGTGCGCGAGCATCGGGCCACGCACCACGTCGCCGATGGCGTACACATTCGGCACGGCCGTTGCGCAATGGTCGTCCACGTCGATGAAGCCACGCTCGTTGGCCTTCAGGCCGATCGCTTCGAGACCGAGGTTGTCGGTGTTCGGCACGCGGCCGATCGACACGATCAGGCGGTCCGCTTCGAGCTTCTGCGCGTTGCCGTCCTTGTCCGTGTAGTTCAGCGTGACGCTCTTGTCCGTGGTCGTCACTTCGCCGACCTTCACGCCCACGTGAATATCGAGGCCCTGCTTCTTGAACTGCTTGGCCGCTTCTTTGGCGAGCGCCTGGTCGGCCGCGCCGAGGAATTCCGGCAGCGCTTCGAGCACCGTGACGTCAGCGCCGAGACGACGCCACACCGAGCCCAGTTCCAGCCCGATCACGCCGGCGCCGATCACGGCCAGTTTCTTCGGCACGGAGTCGAAGCTCAATGCGCCTTCGTTGTTGGCAACGATCTTGTTGTCGACCGGAATGCCCGGCAGATGACGCGCCTTCGAACCCGTGGCGATGATCACGTTCTTCGCCGTCACCGTTTCCGTTTCGCCTTCGCCGCTCACTTCGATCTGCACGCCGGCGTCCGTCTTGCCGGTGAACTTGCCGTGGCCCTTCAGCCACGTGATCTTGTTCTTGCGGAACAGGAATTCGATGCCCTTGGTCATCTTCTCGACGATGCCTTCCTTGCGGGCCAGCATCTTCGAGATATCGACCGACACGTTTTCCACGCTAATACCGTGGTCGGCGAGGTGGTGTGACGCGTTTTCGAATTCTTCGGACGACGCCAGCAGCGCCTTCGACGGAATGCAACCCACGTTCAGGCAGGTGCCGCCGAGCTTCAGCGCGCCGGCCGGGTTCTTCCATTTTTCGATACAGGCGACCGACTTGCCGAGTTGCGCAGCGCGAATAGCTGCGATATAGCCGCCGGGACCGGCACCGATCACGACGACGTCAAATTCTTTGGACATGACAATCCTTTTGATGACGGGACGACGCACGGCCACGCTTCGTGGCGCGCGTCGTTCCAGTACAGCGGATGCTAGATGCGTGGTGCTTATATGGCGTCGGTTTGCGCAATGACAAGCCGACGCCGGCCGACAGACGCTTACAGGTCGAGCAGCAGGCGCGCCGGGTCTTCCAGCGCGTCCTTCATGGCAACCAGCGACAGCACTGCTTCGCGACCGTCGATGATGCGGTGGTCGTACGATAGCGCCAGGTAGTTCATCGGGCGGATCACGATCTGGCCGTTTTCGACCACAGCGCGTTCCTTGGTGGCGTGCACGCCCAGAATCGCGGATTGCGGCGGGTTGATGATCGGCGTCGACAGCATTGAGCCGAACACCCCGCCGTTCGAGATCGAGAACGTACCACCCGTCATTTCTTCGATCGACAGCTTGCCGTCCTTGGCCTTCTGGCCGAATTCAGCAATCTTCTTTTCGATGTCGGCAAGGCTCAGCTGATCTGCATTGCGCAGGATCGGCACCACCAGACCGCGCGGCGAACCGACCGCGATACCAATGTCGAAGTAGCCGTGATAGACGATGTCGTTACCGTCGATCGACGCATTCACCAGCGGGAACTTCTTCAGCGCGTGAACAGCCGCCTTGACGAAGAACGACATGAAGCCGAGCTTCACGCCATGTTCCTTCTCGAAGCGGTCCTTGTACTTGTTGCGCAGGTCCATCACCGGCGCCATGTTCACTTCGTTGAACGTCGTGAGGATGGCGTTGGTTTGCTGCGACTCGAGCAGACGCTCGGCAATACGCGCACGCAGACGCGACATCGGCACGCGTTGTTCCGGACGGTCCTTGAGCCAGGCGTCGGCGGAAGCCGGTGCCTTGACGTCCGGCAGCGACGGCCTGACAGCCTTCGGTGCGGCGGCCGGAGCAGGCGCAGCCTTGGGAGCCGGAGCGGCCGCGCCTGCGGTCAGCACGTCACCCTTGGTGATGCGGCCATCACGGCCCGAGCCGGCGACGTCGCCCGCGCCCAGATTCTTTTCTGCCATCAGCTTGGCAGCGGCCGGCGAAGCGGCCGTGTTCGCACCCGTTGCGGATGCGGCTTGAGCGGCAGGTGCTGCAGCGGGAGCCGCTGCGGCGACCGGTGCGGGCTTCACTTCTGCTTCGACAGCAGCCGCGCCAGCCTTGCCTTCCGTGTCGATCTTGGCGATCACCTGATCAGCCGTGACGGTGTCGCCGTCGTTCGCGATGACTTGCGCGAGCACGCCGGCGGACGGGGCCGGCACTTCCAGCACGACCTTGTCGGTCTCGATTTCGATGAGGATCTCGTCTTGCGCGACAGCCTCGCCGGGTTTCTTCTTCCACTGCAGCATGGTGGCTTCCGAAACCGACTCCGAAAGCTGGGGGACCTTGACTTCTACAATAGCCATTGTGATTTTCCTGAATACGTATCTGGTGACAACGAACCGTCTGCGAACCCTGGTCTGCGGCGAAGGCCGTCAGACGCGCCGCGGGAAAACGCACTGCGCTTTCCCGGTTCGGTTCAATGAGTTATCTGGCGATCGACGCGCTCTTGAGACGGCCGAATGCACCTTCGACCAGCGCCTTCTGCTGCTCGTAATGCTTCGCGTAGTACCCAACTGCCGGCGAAGCCGAAGCCGGACGGCCGCTGTAGGCCAGCTTCTGTCCTTCCTTCATGCCTTCCTTCAGGTGATGTTCGATGTAGAACCACGGGCCCTGATTCTGCGGCTCGTCCTGCACCCACACCACTTCGGTCGCGTTGTCGTACTTCTTCATTTCCGCTTCGAACTGCTTGTGCGCGAACGGATAGAGCTGTTCGATACGGATGATCGCGACGTCGTTGGCCTTCGCTTCGCGGCGATGCGCAACCAGGTCGTAATACACGCGGCCCGAGCAGGCGATCACGCGCTTGACCTTCTTCGCTTCGATCGCTTCGTCCACTTCGCCGATGATCGGCTGGAACGCGCCCTTCGCCAGTTCGGACAGGTCCGATACGGCTTCCTTGTGACGCAGCAGCGACTTCGGCGTGAAGACGATCAGCGGCTTGCGGAACAGGCGGATCATCTGACGGCGCAGCAGGTGGAACATCTGTGCCGGCGTGGTCGGCTGAACGACCTGCATGTTGTGGTCCGCGCACAATTGCAGGAAGCGTTCGATACGCGACGACGAGTGCTCAGGACCCTGACCTTCGTAGCCGTGCGGCAGCAGCATCGTAAGACCCGAAACACGGCCCCACTTCACTTCACCCGACGAGATGAACTGGTCGATCACGACTTGCGCGCCATTCACGAAGTCGCCGAACTGCGCTTCCCATGCGACGAACGTGTTCGGTTCAGCGGTCGAGTAGCCGTATTCGAAGCCGAGCACGGCTTCTTCCGACAGCACCGAGTCGATCACCGTGAACTTCGCCTGACCTTCGGCGATGTTCTGCAGCGGCACGTACGTGCCGTCGTTCCAGCGCTCGCGGTTCTGATCGTGCAGCACCGCGTGGCGGTGCGTGAAGGTGCCACGGCCCGAGTCCTGACCCGTCAGGCGAACTGCATAACCCGATGCGACCAGCGACGCGAACGCCAGGTGTTCGCCCATGCCCCAGTCGAGCTTCGCTTCACCGCGGCCCATCGCGCGACGGTCATTGATGACGCGCTCGACCAGCGGGTGAACCTTGAAGTTTTCCGGGATCGTGGTGACGCGTTCTGCGAGACGCTTCAACTCGGCGAGCGGCACTGCGGTATCTGCCGCGTCGGTCCACTTGCGGTTCAGGAACGGCACCCAGTCGACCGCATACTTGCTCTTGTAGTTCGAGAGCACCGGGTCGACGGTGTGGTGGCCTTCGTCCATCGCCTTGCGGTAGGCCTTGACGAATTCGTCGCCTTCTTCCGCGGTGATCACGCCTTGCTGAACCAGCTTTTCAGCGTACAGCGCGCGCGTGCCCGGATGCTTGGCGATCGTCTTGTACATCAGCGGCTGCGTGACGGCCGGCGTGTCCTGCTCGTTGTGGCCGAGCTTACGGAAGCAGACGATGTCGACCACGACGTCCTTGTGGAACTGCATGCGGAAGTCGATGGCGATCTGCGTGGCCAGCACCACTGCTTCAGGATCGTCACCGTTCACGTGCAGCACCGGTGCTTCGATCATCTTGACGACGTCCGAGCAGTACAGCGTCGAGCGCGAGTCGCGCGGATCCGACGTGGTGAAGCCGATCTGGTTGTTGATGACGATGTGCAGCGTGCCGTGCGTGCCGTAACCGCGCGTTTGCGCGAGGTTCAGCGTTTCCATCACGACGCCCTGACCAGCGAACGCCGCGTCGCCGTGGATCTGCACCGGCAGCACTTGCAGGCCGCTGTCGTCGCCGCGGCGGTCCATCCGGGCCTTGGCCGAGCCTTCGACCACCGGGTTGACGATTTCGAGGTGCGACGGATTGAACGCGAGCGACAGGTGAACCGGGCCGCCTTCGGTCGAGACGTCCGACGAGAACCCCTTGTGGTATTTGACGTCGCCAGCCGGCAGGTCGTCGACGTGCTTGCCTTCGAATTCGGCAAACAGGTCGGCCGGCATCTTGCCGAGCGTGTTGACCAGCACGTTCAGACGACCACGGTGGGCCATGCCGATGACGATTTCCTGCACGCCGCGGGCACCGCCGTGACGCACGACTTCGTCCATCGAGGCGATGAAGCTTTCGCCGCCTTCCAGCGAGAAGCGCTTCTGGCCGACGTACTTGGTGTGCAGGAAACGCTCGAGGCCTTCAGCGGCCGTCAGGCGATTCAGGATGTGCTTTTTCTTGTCGTTCGAGAAATTCGGCGTCGAACGGATCGACTCGAGCTTCTCTTTCCACCAGCGCTTCTGTTCCGGATCGCTGATGTACATGTACTCGGCGCCGAGCGTGCCGCAGTACGTGTCACGCAACGCCTTGACGATTTCCCGCAGCGACGCGCGCTCGAAGCCGAAATACAGGTTCGTTGCGCTGAACTCCTGGTCCATGTCGGCTTCGGTGAAGTCGTAGAACGCGGGTTCGAGTTCGGGAATAGCGGGACGTTCGCGGCGCTTCAGCGGATCGAGATTGGCCCATTGCGAGCCAAGAAAGCGATATGCGCCAATGAGGGACTGCACATAAACTTGCTTGCGAGCGGTAGCGAGATCTTCGCCGCCAGCGGCAGTGCGCGGGATGAAGGCGTTCGCCTTTGCCCGTTGAGCAAATGATTCGACGATCGGGCCGTGAGCCACGTCGTTGGCACTGGTGCCATCCGATGCAGGAACGTTCTGCAACGCGTCGAAATACACACGCCAGTTCTCGGGCACTGACGCCGGATTATCGAGATACGCTTCGTACATTTCTTCTACGTACGGAGCATTGCCGCCGAACAGGTAAGAGTTCGACTGGAATTGCTTCATCATATTTACGCTCACCTTTCTTCGAGTTTCTCGAGAAATAGCGGGTTACTCAAACCTTCCGCGACACGGCCTGACCGTTTGGCGGATTGCGCGAATCAAGTCTTGCTTGGAAGGACCTTAACTTGCATCCGCGCAAGCATAGCACAGAACGAATAGTCCAGATAGCAGGCATAGTGCCGCAAAAGCCCGCCGCAAGAGGGTTTCAGGGATATTCTCAGGACTGGCAACAGTGTTCTGCACGATACGTTTGCTATGAATGCAACACGTGCTGCGCAGAAACGGCAAAAGCCACCCTAGGGTGGCTTTTGCTTGAGAAACAACCGCTTACGAGGCTACCTGCTTAGTCCACTGCGCCCTTACGGCTGGCGCTGCGGCGCTCGTGTTCCTTCAGGTAACGCTTGCGCAGACGGATGGATTGCGGCGTGACTTCGACCAGTTCGTCGTCGTCGATGAATTCCACGGCGTATTCCAGCGACATCTGGATGGGCGGCACGAGGCGCACCGCTTCGTCCGTACCCGACGAACGCACGTTGGTCAATTGCTTGCCCTTGATCGGGTTCACGACCAGATCGTTGTCGCGGCTGTGAATACCGATGATCATGCCTTCGTACAGCGGCTCACCCGGCGACACGAACATGCGGCCGCGATCCTGCAGCTTCCACAGTGCGTACGCGACGGCCGCGCCGTCGTCCTGCGAAATCAGCACGCCATTGCGACGCTCGCCGACCGCGCCTTCCTTGACCGGCTGATACGAATCGAACGTGTGGCTCATCAGGCCAGTACCGCGCGTGAGCGTCAGGAATTCCGACTGGAAGCCGATCAGGCCGCGCGCCGAAATACGATACTCGAGACGCGTACGGCCGCGGCCGTCCGACGCCATGTCGAGCATTTCGCCCTTGCGGCGACCCAGTTCTTCCATCACGCCGCCCTGGTGGCCGTCTTCCATGTCGACGGTCAGGTTTTCGTACGGCTCGTGGCGCACACCGTCGATTTCCTGCATCACCACGCGCGGACGCGACACGGCCAGCTCGTAGCCTTCGCGGCGCATGTTTTCCACCAGAATGGTCAGGTGCAGCTCGCCACGACCCGCCACTTCGAACGTGGTTTCGTCGCCGGTTTCCTTCACGCGCAACGCGACGTTGTGGTTCAGCTCTTTCATCAGACGGTCGCGGATCTGGCGGCTCGTCACGAACTTGCCTTCACGGCCGGCGAGCGGCGACGAGTTGACGAGGAAGTTCATGGTCAGCGTGGGTTCGTCCACCGTGATCATGGGCAGCGCTTCCGGCTGCTCCGGCGAGCAGATGGTCACGCCGATGCCGATTTCCTCGATACCGTTGATCAGTACAATGTCGCCGGCTTCCGCCGAGTCGACCTGGACGCGCTCCAGACCCTTGAACGACAGCACCTGGTTGATCTTGCGGTTCAGGATCGCGCCATCCGGACCCGAACGCACGGCAACGGCCATGCCCGGCTTGATGGTGCCGCGCGTGATGCGGCCCACGCCGATACGGCCGACATACGACGAATAATCCAGCGACGTGATCTGCAATTGCAGCGGCGCTTCCGGGTCGGCCGGGCGCACCGGAACGTGTTCCAGCACGGCCTCGAACAGCGGACGCATGTCGCCCGAGCGCACGTCCGGCGTGAGACCCGCATAGCCATTGAGGCCCGAGGCGTAGACGATCGGGAAGTCGAGCTGCTCGTCCGTTGCACCCAGCTTGTCGAACAGGTCGAAGGTCTGGTTGATCACCCAGTCGATACGCGCACCCGGGCGGTCAACCTTGTTGATCACGACGATCGGCTTCAGGCCGAGGGCGAGCGCCTTTTTCGTCACGAAACGGGTTTGCGGCATCGGGCCCTCGACGGCGTCCACCAGCAGCAGCACCGAGTCGACCATCGACAGCACGCGCTCCACTTCGCCACCAAAGTCCGCGTGGCCCGGCGTGTCGACGATGTTGATGTGAGTGCCTTCGTACTCGACCGCGCAGTTCTTCGAAAGAATCGTGATGCCACGTTCCTTTTCGATGTCGTTCGAGTCCATCACGCGCTCGACAACCGCCTGGTTGTCGCGGAATGTGGCGGTTTGACGGAGCAGCTGGTCGACGAGCGTGGTCTTGCCGTGGTCGACGTGAGCAATGATGGCGATGTTGCGTAGGGCGCGAGTCATAGGAACCTGGAGACAGTTGAGTGCGCCAGCAGCAGCATTTGTGTACAAAGCCAACAAAGCCCAAAGCGCACTTTTGGGAACCCAACATTATAGCATGCGCTGATTAAGGTTATCTGGTATTCCCTAGGTCCTGTCGGCAAAGCCACGTCGCACCGACATCCGGCCGCCCAATCTCCCACGTCGCCTTCGGTCTCACTCCGTACTGTCCCGCTGTCGCAGCGACAACTCGCCTCGCCCAATTTTCGCACGCGCGCCCCCTGGCTTTAAGCGCTTGAGCAGGCATAGATCCTTGCCTAAGCTGCAATAACGCTTGCCGCGTCAACTAACTGCCACCTATAATCCTGCATAGTCAACCATTGCAGTCGCATGAGAATCATGACCGAACAGACTGACCAGACGAGTGCGACGCCCCCCGAAATCAGCGCATACCAACTGGGCGAAAGCGTCGGTTATCTGATTTCGCGGGTGAAATCCACCGCGTCGAATCTGATTACCCAACGCACCATGGCGGAGCACGGCATCACCAGCCAGCAGGCCAGCATCCTGTTCATGGTGGCGAGCGGCAAATGCCTGCTGGCGGCCGAACTGGCCCGCGAATATGGGATCGACGCCAGCGCGGTCACGCGTCTGATCGACCGGCTCGAAAAGCGCGGGCTGCTTACCCGGGTGCGCAGCAATGAAGACCGGCGTGTCGTACGCCTCGCCCTGACACCTGAAGGTCAAGGCATTGCCCGGCGCCTGCCGGCCATGTTCACTGGCGTGATGGACGGCCTGCTGTCCGGCTTCACCCCGGAAGAAGTCGGCTTCCTGAAGAGCATGCTGCGCCGCGTACTGACCAATAGCGGGTGTGATCTATCCGGCATATCCCGTGACACGGCAACTAATACCGACGCTAAAGCGTAAGACGCTTAGTTGCAGCGTCCATCAAAACAAACAACTGACCAATCAACTGACACTCAAGGGTTGAGCGATGAAATCCCTTTCCCTGTCCGCGCCCGCACTGCCGTGCCGGGCCGCTGTCGCCGCCGCGGCGACGGCGCTCGCCCTCGCGGGATGCGCGAACTACATCGGTATCAAGAGCGACAAGCAGATCTCGTCGCCGGGGCAGTACGAATCCAGCGAGGCGCTGCCGGGCCAGGGCGGCCAGTGGCCGTCGCTCGACTGGGCCAACCAGTTCGGCGACCCGCAACTGCCGCAACTGATCGCCGAAGCCCTCGACGGAAATCCGTCGATCGCGCAGGCGCAGGCGCGCCTTGCCAAAGCCTCGTCGTACATCGAAAGCACACGTTCGGCGCTCTATCCGAAGGTCAACGGCAGTTATTCCTGGACCCGCGAACTGTTCTCGGCCAACTCGATTTACCCGCCGCCCTTCGGCGGCACGTGGTATAGCGAGAACAACGTGCTGGCAAGCGCCTCATGGGATCTGGACCTGTGGGGCAAGAACCGGCAGCGCCTGGGCCAGGCCGTGTCCCAGAAAATGGCGGCGGAAGCGGATGTGCAGCAGGCGCGCGTGACGCTCGCCGCGTCGGTGGCCAGCACCTATAACCAGCTCGCGCAGCTGTATGCACTGCGCGACATCGCCGCGCGCGAAATCGTCAATCGTCAGGACATTGGCCGCATCACGAATGGCCGGGTGACGGCGGGCCTCGACACCAACGTCGAACGGCAGACCGCCAACGGCAACATTGCCACCAGCCAGTCCAACCTGAGCGATCTGGACGGTCAGATCAAAACCGTGCGTTATCAACTGGGCGCGCTGCTCGGCAAGGGGCCCGACCGCGGCTTGCAGATCGCCAAGCCGGTGCTCACGGCGGGCGACGCGGTCGCCCTGCCGGACAACGTGCCGGCCGACCTGGTCTCACGCCGCCCGGATATCGTGGCCGCGCGCTGGCAGGTCGAAGCGGAGATGCACGACGTCAAGGAAGCGAAGGCTGAGTTCTTCCCGGACGTGAATCTCGCCGCCGGTTTCGGCTTCGATGCATTCGGCTGGGGCAAATTCTTCACTTCCTCCAGCCGCCAGACGCAGTTCGGCCCCGCCATTCACCTGCCCATCTTCGATGCAGGCGCATTGCGCTCGCAACTGAAGGGCCGGTATGCCGATTTCGACCTGGACGTGGCCAACTACAACCAGACGCTGATCAATGCGCTGTCGGACGTCGCCACCCAGGTCACGTCGATCCGTTCGATCGACCAGCAGTCCGGTGACGCGCAGCGTGCGCTCGACGCGTCCACCAAGGCGTATCAACTGGCTGTGATCCGCTATAAGGCCGGCCTGTCGGAGCAGTTGCAGGTACTCAACGCCGACCAGAATCGCCTCGCCGCCGAACAGACGGTGACGAACCTGAAGATGCGGCGCCGCGAGATGCAGATCGGCCTCATCAAGTCACTGGGCGGCGGCTTCGACGCGACGCAAACCGGTCTCGTGGTGCCGACCGACGCACCAGCTTCGTCAGCCGGCGCCGCAGCGCCTGCCGCTCAGGCCGCGGCGAACTGAACCCGCTTGCCCATCTGAAGAAACGACGCACATAAGCGACACAAATAAACGACGCAGATTGAGAGAACACGGAGCATATCAATGAGCACCCCGCAACAACCTGCCGCCAGCGCGCAACCGGCGAATAACGGCAAACGCAAACTCATGATGACGCTGCTCGTCATCGTGATCCTGATTGCCGCCGTCGCCTACGGCCTGTACTACTTCCTCGTCGCGCGCTTCCATGAGTCGACCGACGACGCGTACGTGAACGGCAACGTTGTGCAGATCACGCCGCAAGTGACCGGCACGGTCATCGCGGTCAACGCCGACGACACCCAGACGGTCAAGACCGGCGACCCGGTCGTCGTGCTCGACCCGGCGGATGCCCGCGTCGCGCTGCAGCAGTCCGAAGCCAATCTGGGTCAGGTGGTGCGTCAGGTGCGCGGCCTCTTCGCCGACGACAACCAGTACCAGGCGCAAGTCGAAGTCCGCGAGGCCGATCTGTCGCGCGCTCAGGACGACCTGCGCCGCCGCATGACGATCGCGCAGACGGGTGCCGTATCGCAGGAAGAAATCTCCCACGCGCGTGACGCCGTGAAGAGCGCGCAAGCCGCCCTCGACGCCGCGAAGCAACAGCTCGCCTCGAACCGCGCGCTGACCGCCAACACGACGATCGCGAACCACCCGAACGTGGAAGCTGCTGCCGCCAAGGTCCGCGACGCCTATCTGGCGAACGCGCGCAACACGCTGCCGGCGCCGGTCACGGGTTATGTGGCGAAGCGCTCGGTACAGGTCGGCCAGCGCGTCTCGCCGGGCAATCCGCTGATGGCGATCGTGCCGCTGAACGGCGTGTGGGTCGACGCCAACTTCAAGGAAGTGCAGCTGAAACATATGCGGATCGGCCAGCCGGTCGAACTGACGGCCGACGTGTACGGTTCCTCGGTCGTGTTCCACGGCAAGGTGGTCGGCTTCTCGGCCGGCACGGGTTCGGCGTTCTCGCTACTGCCGGCACAGAACGCAACGGGCAACTGGATCAAGGTGGTGCAACGCCTGCCGGTGCGCGTCGCGCTCGATCCGCAGGAACTCGAAAAGCATCCGCTGCGGATTGGCCTGTCCATGAACGTCGACGTCAGCATCAAGGACGAAAACGGCGGTCAGCTGGGCGAAGCGCAAAACACGGTCTATCAGACCAACGTGTTCGACAAGTACGGTGATCAGGCCGACGCCGAAATCGCTCGCATCATTGCTGAGAACGCCGGTCCGAATGGCGGTCAAAGCACCAGCACGCAGAAGTCGGCCGACCGCGCCGCGAAGTCCACAGCCAAGACCATGTAAGCGGCGACCCGCTTCAAGAAAGAGAAAGGCTGCAAATCAATGGCTCAGGCTCAAGCGCCCGTCGCTCACCCGCCGCTCGAGGGGGCGCGACTGGTGATCGGCACCATCGCGGTGTCGCTCGCCGTGTTCATGAACGTGCTCGATACGTCGATTGCCAACGTGTCGATCCCGTCCATCTCCGGGGATCTCGGCGTTTCATCCGACCAGGGCACGTGGGTGATCACCTCGTTCGCGGTGGCGAACGCGATCTCCGTGCCGCTCACTGGCTGGCTCACCGAGCGGAACGGCCAGGTGCGCCTGTTCATGGCGTCGATCATTCTGTTCGTGATCTCGTCGTGGATGTGCGGCCTCGCGCCCACCCTGCCGTTTCTGCTCGCCTCGCGCGTGCTGCAGGGCGCGGTGGCCGGTCCGATGATTCCGCTCTCGCAGACGCTGCTGCTCGCCAGCTATCCCCGTGCGAAGGCGCCCATGGCGCTCTCCATGTGGGCCATGACCACGCTGATCGCCCCGGTCGCCGGGCCGATTCTGGGCGGCTGGATCTCGGACAACATCTCGTGGCCGTGGATCTTCTACGTCAATATTCCGGTCGGCACGATCGCCGCAATCGCCACGTGGATGATCTTCCGCAATCGCGATTCGGTCATCCGCAAGGCGCCGATCGACGGCGTGGGGCTCGCCTTGCTGATCGTCTGGGTGGGCTCGCTGCAGGTCATGCTCGACAAAGGCAAGGACCTCGACTGGTTCGCGTCCACCACCGTCGTGGTGCTGGCGCTGACGGCGGTGATTGCGCTGGCCTTCTTCATCGTGTGGGAGCTGACCGCGGAACATCCAGTGGTCGACCTGTCGCTTTTCAGCAAGCGGAATTTCACGGGCGGCACCGTGGCGCTGTCGATTGGCTATGGTCTCTATTTCGGCAATCTCGTGTTGCTGCCGCTCTGGCTGCAGACCGATCTGGGCTATACCGCCACCAACGCCGGTCTGGTGATGGCGCCGGTGGGCGTGTTTGCGGTGCTGCTCTCGCCCATTACCGGCAAGATCTTGCCGCGCACGGATCCGCGCTATATCGCCACCGTGTCGTTCCTCGTGTTCGCGCTGTGCTTTTGGATGCGCTCGCGTTATACCACTGGCGTCGACACCAATTCGCTGCTGCTGCCCACACTGATTCAGGGCATCGGCATGGCCGGGTTCTTTATTCCGCTGGTGTCGATCACGCTGTCCGGCTTGCCGGGCAACCGGATTCCCGCGGCATCGGGCTTGTCGAATTTCGTGCGGATCATGTGCGGCGGTATCGGCACTTCGATCTTCCAGACCGCCTGGGATCACCGCACGAGCATGCACCACGCGCAACTGACGGAACAGGCCAGCGCATACAACCCGGTGTTCGATCAAACGATTCGTCAGATGGGCGCGGCGGGTTACAGCCAGCCGCAGGCCTATGGGCTCTTCAACAGCATGACGACCCAGCAGGCCGCGCAGTTGGGCGTGAACGATCTGTTTTTCGTATCGGCGGGCATCTTCGTTGCCCTGATCGCGCTGATCTGGGTGACGAGGCCTGAGCGTGCTGGCGGCGACGCGGGAGCGGCGGCGGCAGCAGCGCATTGATGACCGGGACCGCCAGCGCGAGCGCGGTTGAAACGCCGCGGAGATAGTCTCAGGCAGGCGACAAGCAAGGAAAAAAGGCGGCGCCGCAATCATGCGGTGACGCCTTTTTTGTACCTCATCCTGCTGGGCTACGATCCGCCCCGCTTCACTGCGCAGCCGTGACCACCAGCCGCTCCGGCGCGAGCACTCCCTCGCCCAGCTTCGCGACGCCAAGCAAGCGGCCCTCGCCTTCATAGACGCGCACGCGCCCGGCGTTGGCCGCGTCCCGCGTCAGCGTCAGGTCGGCAAGGCGCAGACGTTGGCCATGCAGGAAGCGGCGGGCCGCCTCCGCATCCAGGTGCACCGCGGGAAAAGTGGACAGCAACGCGTCCACCGGCTGCAGCCAGGCATCCCGCTCGCCTTCGGCCGCGTCGGAGAGGGCATCGAGCGTCACCGCGTGTTCCAGCGTCAGCGCGCCGACCCCTGTGCGACGCAATCCAACCAGATGGGCGCCGCAACCCAATGCTTCGCCCATATCTTCGGCGAGCGTGCGCACGTAGGTGCCCTTGCTGCACGTCACGCGAAAGGTTACGTCCGGCAGCGCGCACACGAGCAGTTCGAGCGCGTGAATGGTCACCTGGCGCCCTTCCCGCTCGACCGTTTGGCCCGCGCGCGCGTACTCGTACAACGGCTTGCCGTCGCGCTTGAGCGCCGAATACATCGGCGGCACCTGGACGATGTCGCCGCGAAAGCCTGCCATGGCCGCGAGCACTGCCGCTTCGTCGCACGTCACCGGGCGCGTTTCGACGGTCTCGCCTTCGGCGTCGCCGGTAGTCGTGCGAATGCCGAGGCGCATGGTGGCCTCATAGGTCTTGTCGGCTTCCAGCAAATCTTGTGAGAACTTGGTCGCCTCGCCGAAACACAGCGGCAGCAAACCCGAAGCGAGCGGATCGAGTGTGCCGGTATGGCCGGCCTTCTTCGCCAGATAAAGACGCTTGGCCCGGATCAACGCGTCATTGCTGGACAGGCCGACCGGCTTGTCCAGCAACAACACGCCGTCGAGCGCCCGGCGCGGCACGCGGGGCTGCTGAGGTCCGCGCCGAGGGGCGCGTGTAGAGTCGGTCATGTCAGAAAAATCAGGGCGAACAGGAAGTCACCAACCAGCGAGACGGCAACGCGAAATCAGTCTTCTTTCGCGCGATTGGCATTCGCCTCGTCGATCAAACGCGACATTTCCACTGCGCGCTCGATCGTCTTGTCATAGTGGAAATGCAGCGTCGGCACGGTGTGGATGTGCAGGCGCTTGAACAGCTGGTTGTGCAGATGACCGGCGGCATGCGTGAGCGCCGCGAGTGTCTGTTGCGGATCGCCCGTCAGCGTCGTGAAGTAGACCTTGGCATGCGCGTAGTCCGGCGTCAGTTCGACGCTCTGGATCGTGACGATGCCAATGCGCGGATCCTTGACCTCGCGCAGCAGCTCGGACAGGTCGCGTTGGATCTGATCGGCGATCTGCACGTTGCGATTGGGGGAAGAACGTTTCTTGGGCATGGTGAATCCGTGATCCGCTCAAGGCGGATAGCAATGAGTTCGCGCGTCGGCAGCAGACGCTGCGAGCGCGAACGGCAGGCACAAAAACAAGGGGCGGAGCGGCTCAAGCGCCCGCTCCGCCCCTTCAGCGTTGCGCCTGAATTACAGCGAACGCGCGACTTCGGTGACTTCGAAGACCTCGAACTGGTCGCCTTCGACGATGTCGTTGAAGTTCTTGACCGACATACCGCACTCGAAGCCCTGACGGACTTCCTTCACATCGTCCTTGAAGCGCTTGAGCGAATCGAGCTCGCCCGTGTGAATCACGACGTTGTTGCGCAGCACGCGGACCGACGACGAACGCTTGACGAAGCCGTCCGTGACCATACAACCGGCCACCGTACCGACCTTCGGTACCTTGAAGACCTGACGCACTTCGACCATACCGGTGACGACTTCGCGCTTCTCCGGTGCCAGCATGCCCGACATTGCAGCCTTCACCTCATCCACAGCGTCATAGATGATGTTGTAGTAGCGAATGTCGATACCGTTGGCTTCCGCCAGCTTGCGCGCCTGTGCATCCGCACGGGTGTTGAAGCCGATGATGACCGCCTTCGAGGCCGTTGCCAGGTTGACGTCGTTTTCGCTGATGCCACCCACGGCGCCGTGCACGATCTGCACGCGCACTTCGTCTGTGGACAGCTTTTGCAGCGACTGCACCAGCGCTTCCTGCGAACCTTGCACGTCTGCCTTGACGATGAGCGGCAGGTACTGCACTTCGCCTTCGCCCATCTGTTCCAGCATGTTTTCGAGCTTGGCGGCTTGCTGCTTGGCCAGCTTGACATCGCGGAACTTGCCTTGACGGAACAGGGCGACTTCGCGCGCCTTGCGGTCGTCCGGCATCACGATGACTTCTTCACCAGCCTGCGGCACTTCCGACAGACCCTGAATCTCGACCGGGATCGACGGGCCGGCCGACTTGGTCGGCTTGCCGGTTTCGTCGAGCATGGCGCGTACGCGGCCATAGGCACTGCCTGCCAGCACCACGTCGCCGCGGTTCAAGGTACCCGACTGGACGAGGATGGTCGCAACCGGACCCTTACCCTTATCGAGCTTCGCTTCAATGACGAGGCCCTTGGCCGGTGCGTCGACCGGTGCCTTCAGTTCCAGCACTTCGGCCTGCAGCAGCACGTTTTCGAGCAGGTCGTCGATGCCCGCGCCGGTCTTGGCCGACACCGACACGAACGGCGAATCGCCACCGTATTCTTCCGGCACGACGCCTTCTGCGACGAGTTCCTGCTTCACGCGCTCCGGATTCGCATCCGGCTTGTCGATCTTGTTGATTGCGACGACGAGCGGGACGCCGCCAGCCTTCGCGTGGGCGATGGCTTCCTTCGTCTGCGGCATCACGCCGTCGTCGGCCGCGACCACCAGAATCACAATGTCCGTTGCCTTGGCGCCGCGAGCACGCATAGCCGTGAAGGCCTCGTGACCCGGCGTGTCGAGGAACGTGATCACGCCGCGCGGCGTTTCGACGTGATAGGCGCCGATGTGCTGAGTAATCCCACCCGCTTCACCGGCCGCCACCTTGGCGCGCCGGATGTAGTCGAGCAGCGAGGTCTTGCCGTGGTCGACGTGACCCATCACGGTCACAACCGGCGGACGCGGCAGCAGTTCTGCGTCGGTGATTTCGCCTTCGACCAGCATGGCTTCCGGATCGTCCAGCTTGGCGGCGACCGCATGATGGCCCAGTTCCTCGACGATGATCATCGCCGTTTCCTGGTCCAGCATCTGGTTGATCGTGACCATCTGGCCGAGCTTCATCATCGACTTGATGACTTCCGATGCCTTCACGGCCATCTTGTGCGCCAGGTCGGCGACCGTAATGGTTTCCGGCACGTGTACTTCACGCACGATAGGTTCGGTCGGCGCCTGGAACGTGGTGCTCTGATCCTGGTGCTTGCCGCGCCCCTTCGGGCCGCCGCGCCAGCCGCGATCGACACCGCCGCTCGTATCGCCACGCGTCTTGATGCCGCGGCGCTTCGCTGCGTCGTCCTGCCAGCCGCCCTTGCCTGCGCCCGGTTTCTTCTTGTCGCCTGCCGACGGCGCCGTGGTGGCTGCCGGTGCCGCTGCGGCCGGCTTCTTCGCCGCCGGACGTGCCGGTGCTGCGCCTTCCGGACGAGCCGGCTTGTGCAGCGTGCCCTTGGCTTCGGCGGCCTTCGCCGGTTCCGCAGGCTTGGCCGGCGCCGGTTCCGGCGCCTTGACCTGGGCCTTGCGCGGCGTGTTCATCATTTCGCGAATCGCGCGGGCTTCGGCTTCCGCCGCTGCACGGCGCTTGCTGATTTCTTCCTGCTCGGCACGCGTTTTTTCCGCGGCCTGACGCGCGGCGTCTTCCGCCTTCTTCGCGGCTTCGCGTTGCGCGGCGCGCTCTGCTGCAGCGCGCTCGTCATCCTGCTCGCTCGTGGCGCCCGCGACGGCTGCGGGCTGAGCGGCTTGCACAGCCTGCTCGGCCTTCTTCTGCGCCGCAGCTTCCGCCGCCGCAGCAGCGCGCTTCTTCGCCGCCTCTTCTTCCGCACGACGACGCTCGGCTTCAGCAGCCTGTTCGCGTGCCTGACGCTCGGCTTCTTCGCGCTCGAGCTGCTCCTGGCGCGCCTTCAGTTCCTGCGCCTGCTTTTCGAGCAGTTCGGCTTCATGGCGCGCTTCTTCTTCGCGACGCTGAAGTTCGAGATCGTCCGTATCCGTGTCGGCCTCGGCCACATGATTCGATGCATCGCCGCCTTCGCCCGCCGCTTCATCACGACGGACGAACGTGCGCTTCTTGCGCACCTCGACCTGAATGGTACGAGCCTTACCCGTCGCGTCGGATTGCTTGATCTCCGACGTATGCCGTTTCGTCAGCGTGATCTTGCGCTTGTCCGCATCAGTCGAGCCGTGAGACTTGCGCAAGTGGTCGAGCAGACGCGCCTTGTCCGTTTCGGACAAGGTGTCGTCTTCGCTCGCTTTTGTGACGCCAGCTGCCTGCAGTTGCTCGAGGAGCACGCCTGCTGGCATTTTCAGTTCCGCGGCAAATTGGGCTACGTTGTTACTCGCCATTCATTCCTCTTAATGCAAGGACCGATTCCTTGCGGTTAGCATCTTGTCATGCGGCCTGACGGCCGCTTCAATTTAGTGCGCCATGGTCATTTCTCACTGGAACCAATGTTCACGTGCTTTCATGATCAACGCCTTAGCGGCATCCTCTTCCATTCCGGTCATCTCGACCAATTCGTCTACTGCCAGCTCGGCCAGTTCGTCACGCGTGTGAATCTGGTGTTCGGCCAGCTTTGCGAGCAGGTCGGCGTCGATGCCGTCCAGGCTCTTAAGGTCGAGCGCTACATTTTCGACCTTTTCTTCATTCGCGATTGCCATCGTCAACAACGCATCGCGTGAGCGATTGCGCAGTTCGTGAACAGTGTCTTCGTCGAACGCTTCGATCTCTAGCATCTCGTTGAGCGGCACATACGCGATCTCTTCGAGGCTCGTAAAGCCTTCGTCGATCAGGATGTCAGCCACTTCTTCGTCGACATCGAGACGCGCCATGAACAGGTCACGCAGTACACCGCGTTCCTGATTCTGCTTTTGCGCAGATTCGTCCGGCGTCATGATATTGATCTGCCAGCCGGTGAGTTCGCTGGCAAGACGCACGTTCTGGCCGCTACGGCCGATTGCGACCGCCAGTTCGTTTTCGTCGACGACGACGTCCATCGAATGCTTCTCTTCATCGACGACGATCGACTGAACGGCTGCCGGCGCGAGCGCGCCGATCACAAACTGGGCGGGATCTTCCGACCATAGCACGATGTCGACGTTTTCGCCACCAAGCTCGTTACGCACCGCCTGCACGCGCGAGCCGCGAATGCCGACGCAAGTGCCGATCGGGTCGATGCGCTTGTCATAAGCGACCACGCCGATCTTGGCGCGCACGCCCGGATCGCGTGCGGCCGCCTTGATTTCGAGCAGGCCCTGCTCGATTTCCGGCACTTCCATTTCAAACAGCTTCATCAGGAACTCAGGCGCCGTACGCGAGAGTTCGATCTGCGGACCGCGAGCGGTGCGATCGACCTTGGCAATGTAAGCGCGCACACGGTCGCCCACGCGCAGGTTTTCCTTCGGAATCAGCTGATCACGACGCAACAGCGCTTCGACACGGCCCGATTCGACGATGAAATTACCCTTGTCGAGGCGCTTGACCGTACCGGTCATGATGTTTTCGCCGCGCTCCAGGAAGTCGTTGAGGATCTGCTCGCGCTCGGCGTCGCGCACCTTCTGCAGGATCACCTGCTTGGCGGCCTGCGCGCCGATCCGGCCGAATTCGATTGACGGCACC
>NZ_DASXHA010000065.1:0-15089 GCF_036488795.1 Paraburkholderia sp. | reverse complement strand
ATCATCAACGAGTACATCGACGAGCGCTTCCCGCATCCGCAGCTGATGCCGGCCGATCCGGTGCAGCGCGCCCGCGCGCGCCTGTTCCTGCTAAATTTCGAGAAGGAACTGTTCGTCCACGTGGGCACGCTGGAAAACGAGAAGGGCAAGGCCGCCGAGAAGAATCACGAGAAAGCACGTCTCGCGATTCGCGACCGCCTGACCCAGCTCGCACCGATTTTCCTGAAGAACAAGTACATGCTCGGCGAAGAGTTTTCCATGCTCGACGTGGCGATCGCGCCGCTCTTGTGGCGTCTGGATCACTACGGCATCGAACTGTCGAAGAATGCTGCACCGCTGATGAAGTACGCCGAGCGCATTTTTAGCCGTCCGGCCTATATCGAAGCGCTGACGCCGTCGGAAAAGGTGATGCGTCGTTGAGTTTGGCTTGAGGGTGCAGGCGTCGCGCGCTGAGTCATTTTGGGTCGCGTTCGTATAGGGCGGGCGCGGCGCCGCACCCAGTAAGAGGACTGTTGATGCAAGAGATTTCCACGAAGCCTTACCTGCTGCGCGCGCTGTACGAGTGGTGCACGGATAACGGCTATACGCCGCACATCGCGGTACGGGTCGACAACCAGACGCGGGTGCCTCGCCAGTTCGTGCGGGACAACGAAATCGTGTTGAACATCAGTTTCGAGGCGACCAGCCAGTTACAGATGGGCAACGAGTGGGTCGAGTTCAGCGCGCGGTTCTCCGGCAAATCGCACAAGATCGAAGTGCCGGTGGCCAATGTGCTCGCCATCTACGCACGTGAGAATGGGCAGGGGATGGCGTTCCCGGTCGATTCGGCGGGCGGCGAGGCGACCGATTCGGGCGCGGACGAAGTCCTGACCGATGAGCTGGAGTCGCCCGCGGCGAGCGGCTCAGGGCCGCGTGCGGTCGAGGCCGAGCCGGTGTCCGAAGCGAAAGCCGAGGAGACGGACGAGACGCCGCGGCCGGATGACGACGGTTCGAAGGGCGGCGGACGCGGTCACCTCAAGGTGGTGAAGTGAGCTGAGGCATGGGCTCTCCCGGCCGGTTGGGGTTCAGGCGGCGGGTTTGAGCTTTGGGCGTCCTGGCTGAATACCAAGAAGGGTCCAGCGGGTCACGCGATGCTTGCGTGGCCCGTTTGTTTTTCTGGACCCGCGCAGGTCGTCGGGTTCGCGAAACACGCAAACGCACAAAACAAACGACCAAAACAAAACGGGCTACGCAAACATCGCGTAGCCCGTCGCATATCTGGTGCCCCCTGTCTGATTCGAACAGACCACCTCATGATTACAAGTCAAGTGCTCTACCAAATGAGCTAAGGGGGCGAAACAGCGCGCTATTATATGCCAAGCGTAACCAGAGTGCTACCTGGCGAGTCACTTCTCGCGGCCCCATCAGTTACCATATAAGTCTATTCGATATCCCTGTCATATCGGATCCCCCACCTCGCGCAATGACCCAACACCCCCCGCAACATCCTACGCAACCCCCGATCCTCACATGGCCTGAAGCGGAAGGCCCACGTTCGGCTCGCTGGCGTTCCGAAGCGGCCGTTCCGCCGCCGAAGCGCGTCGTGATCGCCGATGACCGCACCACCGCCGACACCGCCTATCGCCTCGCCTGCGAAGGCACGGCACTGCTGTGGCAAGGCGACTTCCAGAATGCCCGCCAGCTCTTGCAGGCGGTGACACGGCGGGTCGAGCGCAAGCCGCGCAAAGAGGCCTCTACGCTGATCGACGCCTTCAACTTCCATCGTCAGTCGCAATCGCAACGGGCGCGCACGCTCGGCATGCTGTTGATCCCGCTCGACGCCGACTATACGATCCCGTTGCGCCGCGCGCCGGATGTGCAGCAGGCTTGCACGGAAACCTACGGGCCGCCGGGCGGCGAGGCGTCGGTTGTGTCATTGCGGGAACTGCTCGGTATGGTCGGCGCCCACGAATGGCGCAAGAAGGGCGTGGACATCCCGGCGCTCGATGAGCGCATTCATCCGCATTACGGCGTGTTCTCGCCAGTACGGGGCGAGTACGTGGATCTGGTCGCGCGTACGCCGCTGCCTTCGCTGAACAAGGCATTCGATATCGGCACCGGTACCGGCGTGCTCGCCGCGCTGCTCGCGAGGCGTGGTGTGAAAAAGATCGTCGCGACGGATCAGGATCCGCGTGCCCTCGCGTGCGCCCGCGAGAATCTGACGCGGCTGGGTTATGACCCGCAGGTCGAGGTGATTCAGGCCGACCTGTTTCCCGAAGGCCGTGCGCCGCTCGTGATCTGCAATCCGCCGTGGGTGCCGGCGCGGCCGGCCTCGCCCATCGAATACGCCATCTACGATATGGACAGCCGCATGCTGCTCGGCTTTCTGAATGGACTGGCGGATCATTTGTCACCCGGCGGCGAAGGCTGGTTGATCCTGTCGGACTTCGCCGAGCATCTCGGCTTGCGTACCCGCGAGTTCTTGCTGGGCGCGATCGAAACGGCCGGCCTCACGGTCGTGGGCCGCGAGGATATCCGGCCGCGGCATCCGAAGTCGTCGGATGAGACCGATCCGTTGCACGCGGCTCGCGTGGCGGAAGTGACGTCGCTATGGCGGTTGAAGGCCCGATAGGCCAGAAGCAGCGCCGCATGCATTGCCCGTGCAAGCGGCGGTCGACTGGCAATCAAGCGGCAGTCAAGCGGCGACTAAGCGGCAATTAAGCGGCAATTAAGCGGTGCTTGAGCTGCCCTTCAGCGTCCGTTCCCGGCCAGATAAGCCAGCGCCCCGCGTCCCGCCACGAGGCCACTCGCAAAGCACGCAGTCAGCAGATATCCACCGGTCGGCGCTTCCCAATCGAGCATCTCGCCCGCGCAGAACAGGCCCGGTAGACGCTCGATCATCAAGTGCGCATTCAGCGCCTCAAAGGCAACGCCGCCTGCGCTGCTGATGGCCTCTTCGATCGGCCGCGGCCGCAAGAGCGTCAAAGGGAACGCCTTGATCGTATGCGCGACGCGCGCCGCATCGGCAAACGCCTCCTTCGAGAGCGCCTCGTGCAGCAAGCCAAGCTTGACGCCGCCCAGACCAATCCGGCTTTGCAGATGGCTCGACATCGAGCGCGAGCCACGCGGACGCGTCACCTCGTCGATCACCCGTTGCAACGGCAGTCCGGGCGCCAGATCGAGCGAGATCGTGGCCGCGCCGTCAGCGAGAATCCGCTCGCGGATCGCCGCAGACATCGCGTAGACGAGGCTGCCCTCCACCCCCGTTTCTGTCACAACACACTCACCTTGTCGATTCTGGACATTTTTGTCTACATCGGTCACGGTGATGGCGATCGGCTTCAGCGGATGCCCCGCATAGCGCGCGCGGAAGTAGTCGCTCCAGTTGGCGTCGAAGCCGCAATTCGCGGGACGCAACGGCGCGACTGGCACGTCACGCTCACTCAGCAGCGGCACCCACGCTGCGTCCGAGCCGAGCCGAGGCCAGCTCGCACCGCCCAGCGCGAACACGACGGCATCGGCGCTTACCCGCTTTTCACCGTCCGGCGTCATGAAGCGGAGTGCGTGCTGCGAGGTAGCGGACCACTCACGATCCCAGCCCAGCCACTTGTGCCGCATGTGCAGGCTCACGCCGGCTTCCTTCAGACGATGCAACCAGGCGCGCAGCATCGGTGCCGCTTTCATGTCGATGGGAAACACGCGGCCCGAACTGCCGACGAACGTTTCGACGCCCAGATCTCGCAGCCACACGCGCAACGCGTCAGGACCGAACGCCTCGAGCAGCGGTGCAATCTGCGGGCGCCGCGCGCCGTAGCGGCCAAGGAACGCCTCGAGCGGTTCCGAGTGCGTGATGTTCATGCCGCCTTTGCCCGCCATCAGGAATTTGCGGCCGACCGATGGCATGGCGTCGTAGACATCGACCCGCACCCCGGCTTGGGCGGCCAGGGCTTCCGCTGCCATCAGGCCGGCGGGGCCGCCGCCGATCACGGCGACGCGAGCGGAATCGGACAAGGTGGACATGCGGTGTAGTCGGGTGAGGGCGTGAGAGGGGACAACGGCGCTCGCGACCAGACTGCCACGGCTGGCGGCGCAAAGGCCGCTATTTTCACACTGCAGGGTAATGGCGGCAAACGCGGCGGCCGTTGAATGCCGCGTGCTTTACGTCAGAACCCTTGCAGCGAGGCACGCAGCACGCAATCGCGCTTTCCAATCTGTGCACGCAACCTATACTTTTCAGACACCTTCCTGCGGACGCAATCCTGCGTCCTCGCTCCGCGCGCACTCCGCCCAATTCCCTTTGCAATCGGCTTGGCCACTCGCGTGGCCGGACTGACCCAGTTGCGCGTTTCCATCCCTCTAATGGTCTGAGGAGACTGCCATGACCCGCAAATACATCGACTGTCGCGAGTTCCCGAGCGAAATGAACTGTTCGATCGCGCTGTCGGCCGACTCGGAAAATGAACTACTCGAAGCCGCCGTGCAACATGCCGTCACGGTTCATAAGCATGCGGACTCGCCCGAACTGCGCTCGCAGTTGAAGACGCTGTTTCACGACGGCACGCCGCCCGTCGAAGCACATCGTGCATGAGAAAAAGCCGACGCGGCGCGCCCCGCGCCGCGTCGGCTCGGCAGTCGTTGCGATGGCGGATTCACACCGCCGAGCGCGCCGTATCCGGCTCATGATGTGGATCCGCCCTGGTGGGCAACGGCTCGATCCGTCCCACGATCACCAGATAGCTGAACGCGCCCAGAAAGCAGAAGCCGCCCGCGACAACCAGCGGAATGGTGAATGAACCCTTGGTCATTGCGAGCATCACGCCGGTGAAGGTCGTGATGACGATCCCGGCCAGATTCGACGCAAAGTTCTGGATGCCGCTGATGGACGCAACATGATGCGGCGTGGGCGCGACGTCGGCAGGCAGCGACCAGATGCTGGCCGCAGCGAAGGCGAGGCTGCCGTAGGCGATGCCAAAGCACGCGAGCATCAGATAGACGTCCGTGGTGAACACGGACAGCGTGATCACCGACGACATCAGCATGCCGCCCACCATGCAGGTCTTGCGCGACGCCGTCAGGCTCCAGCCGCGGCGGTACAGCGTGTCGGAGACGTAGCCGCCCAGCCAGCCGCCGGGAATCGAGATCAATGCCGGGATCATGCCGAGCGTGCCGAGCGATTTGAGCGAAAAACCGCGCGTCTGCACCAGATAGCTCGGAAACCAGGTGATGAAGAAATAGATGACGAAGTTCAGGCAGAAGAAGCCGAGCATCATGCCCCACAACGTGCGGTGGCGGAACAGCGAGGCCCATGTCGCGCGCGGTTCGCTGGTGGGAGCTTGCGGAGGTGTGACGACATCGGTGGCGCCCGTCATGTCGCCGTGCGCGGGACTGCGATAAATCACGAACCAGCCGACGATCCACAACGCACCCAGCAATCCGGTAATGACAAACGATGCCTTCCACCCGGCAGTACTGATGATCAGCGCGACGATGGGGATGGAGAGCGCCGAGCCGACCCGCGAACCGCTATCGAAGATACTGGTGGCGATGGCCCGTTGCGCCGGCTTGAACCATTGCGAGACGAGCTTCGCGCAAGACGGATACGCGCCCGCTTCACCCACGCCGAGCATCAACCGGCAGCCGAACATCGCGCCTACGCTGCCGGCCACGGCCGTCGCGGCGGTGAACAGCGACCACCAGCCCACCGCGAGCGGCAGCGCGATGCGCGCACCCACCCGGTCGACGAACCAGCCGAACGGCATCTGCATCAGCGCGTAAGTCCAGAAGAAGCCGCTCAGGATCAGGCCCATTTCCGCCGGACCGATGCCAAGCGCCTTCTCGATCTGCGGTGCGGCGACGGCGAGATTCGCGCGGTCGACGTAGTTCACTGCAATTGCCAGAAAGCACAAAAAAATCACCACCCAGCGCATTTTCCTCATGACAACGTCTCCTCCGGTGGTGGCATCGGGTCGAACGGGCGGTCCGCTGCGATGCCGGGCAGGCGATGCACATGTCCTCGCGTCCCACTCTTCTGGCGGAACTGCGGTGCGTGCATACTTCATATCGGCCTGACCAGTTGCCGATAATAGGAGCGGCGTGTTCACGTGGTCAAGCCAATTGGCGCGCGCTTTTCGCGCGCATCGGCGAGTGCCGCGCCGGCTCTTGGAGCGGCTGATTGCAATCCACGTTTTCCCGGGCGTTCGATGATGCAGGGCCGATTGTTGCGGTCGATGCGCGCGTCGCCCCGACGGCCAGGCCGGCGGCGCTCAAGTCACTGCGCGGTATAAGAAGGGATAGCGGAGGAGGGGGTCAACGCTCAGGTGCAACAATCAAGCGACTGCGCTGACCGGGCATGGCGGGGTAGGGGACGCGCTGAAAGGGCCGCGCCCTGCGAAGAGCGCGCGGCTTTCCGTTGTATTGACGTGGTTCGACACGGGCCATACGAGCCCTTAACCCGGATACTCCTCGTCCACCTTGAGGCCGGCCAGTTTGAAGATCACCCGCAGCGTTTGCGGTTTGATATCGCGCCGGGACGCGAGGGTGGTCATGACGAAATCGAGCACCTTCGCGTATTTCAGCATGGTCAGGCAGGTTTCGAGGTCGACACTGCCGTCGCGCATCAATTCGGCGAGACGCAGCATCTCAACTGAAATATCCCGCGCCATTTCCAGCTCGATCTGCTGCTTTTCTGTCCAGACTGGCGTGGCTGTCAGTTTGGTCAGCAATTCCTGAAACTTCTGTTCGGCGTTGCCGTTGGGTATCGTATCCATTGCCGCCTCATGTTCGTCTGAGCGCGCTTCCGTTGAGATCGCGGCGCACTGCAGGTTACGTAACGTTCGGACCCATGTTTCGGTTCCGACCTCCCCACACCCTTGCGGTTCTCCAGAAACGGACCGGTAGCCAGCAGTGTGCCTTTGTTCTCGATGCGGCCTGCCATGGGGCTGGGGCCGCATACTGACCTGCCGCGCGTCTATCGCTTCGCTTTGCGAGCTCCGTTTAGAGCAGGAAGCGTTCCAGGAATGCTCGATTCGCGCGTCGTGCGCAGCGATGAATCAGTGGTTGTGCCGCGCTTTGGGTAAACTGGCAGCAACTTTTCTCTTTTTCCGTCGCCTGTCGCACGTTCCGCGTGCAATCGATGGCGGTCCGTACGATGTCCAGCAAAACTCACGAAATTCGCCCCAACCAATCCGTCGAACTGCTGAAGGAACTGCATATCCTGACGCGCGACGGCAAGATGAATCAGGACAGTCGCCGAAAACTGAAACAGGTCTATCACCTGTTTCAGTTCATCGAACCCTTGCTGAAAGATCTGAAAGACACGCAAGGTGACGTGACCCTCGTCGATCACGGCGCGGGCAAGTCATACCTTGGTTTTATCCTGTACGACCTGTTTTTCAAGGAACAGCAGGACAAATCGCACATCTACGGCATCGAGACGCGCGAAGAACTCGTGACGAGCTCGGAGGCGCTAGCGCAGCGCCTCGGTTTCAAGGGGATGTCGTTTCTGAATCTGTCGGTTGCCGATTCGATTACCTCGGACCGTTTGCCCGCAACGATCGATATCGTCACCGCGCTCCACGCGTGCAACACCGCCACCGACGACGCGATCCGCTTCGCGTTGCGCAAGCATGCGAAATACATCGTCGTGGTGCCGTGTTGCCAGGCCGAAGTGGCGGGCGTGCTGCGTCAGAACAAGGGCAAGTCGCTCGGCAATGCGTTGACGGAGATCTGGCGTCATCCGCTGCATACGCGGGAATTCGGCAGCCAGATCACCAACGTGCTGCGCTGCCTGCAACTGGAGGCGCACGGCTACCAGGTCAGCGTGACCGAACTGGTGGGCTGGGAACATTCGATGAAGAACGAGCTGATCATCGCCCAGTACAAGGATTTACCGCGCCGTCGCCCGACCGAACGGCTCAACGAAGTGATGGACACACTGGGGCTGGCTGAACTGCGTGAGCGCTTTTTTGTCGAGGCGGCGTAAGCCTGGTGAAGCTTGCTGGCCGTGCGCGGCCAGACGCCGCCAGACGCCGCCAGACGCCGCCGCCTGGCGCGGGGTCATGACTCGTCGGCAGCCTCGCTCAGCCACTTCTCCCAGCCCGCACGCCCGAGCCGGCGCAGTGTTTCCTGATTGCGCCCGTAAATGTCCGCGGCGTCGGGAAACGCATCCACCGCCCGTTCGATGCTCGCCTCACGCAGCAGATGCAGGATCGGGTACGGCGCGCGATTCGTATAGTTTTCGATATCGTCCGCATCGGTTCCCTCGAACTGATACTGCGGATGAAAACTCGCAATCTGCAGCTCGCCCTCAAGTCGCAATTGCTTGAGCATGCGGTCGGCGAAAAACAGACAGTCGTTGTAGTCGAGAAAGTCGCTCAGCGCATGCGGCACGATCAGGAGCGTAGTGTCGATCTGCGCGGGGTCGGCCTGCATGAGCAGTTGTAGTTCCGCTTCGAGATCCGTCAGGACGCCTTCCAGATTCGTCGCTTCGCCGATTGCGTAGCGAATCTGGCCTTTCACGTGCACGGACTTCGCGAACGGGCACAGGTTCAGGCCAATGACCGCGCGGGTCAGCCAGTGGCGGGTTCTGGCAAGGATGGTGTCGGTGGATTCGATTGACGGCGGCATGACGAAAGGGCGTGCTGAAAGGGCCATTTTACCGGTGCGGGAGAGCGGCGCTGCAGGCGTTGGATGGGCGCCTGATCCGGTTAAAGCCTGCTGAGAACTCGTCCGCCGCGGCTGTGCGGCGCTTTTACGGCCGCGCACGCACATCACTCAATGACGTGAGATCAGCCGGCCGGTGCGGCCGGGCAAGCCGCGGCAATCAGCTGGGCGGCAACCCGCGGCGCGGCGAGGATCGGCCCGCAGCCAGGACCATAGGTTTGGCTCGCTGCATACACGCCTTCGATCACGAGACCAAGCGCCTGCGCCAACCCGACTGGATCGTCGGCGCCGGCTTCCGTGGTCAGTTCAGTGATGCGCGCCATCAGGCGCGCCTTGTTGTCCGCGACGAACCGGCGTGCGGCATGCGAAGCGTCCGGAAATTCCACCGCCACATTGACGAACGGGCAGCCGCGATAGTCATCGGCCGACGCCCGCACGGCCAGGTCGTCGAAATACTGCTGAAGCTGTTTGACGGGCTTGCCCGGATGCTGCGCAAAGCTTGCCTCGACATAGTCGAAAAACTGCTCGTCCTTGCGGTCCAGATACGCGAGCACCAGTTCGTCTTTCGACGAAAACTGGCGGTACAGGCTCATCTTGTTGACGCCCGCCCGTTCGA
Organism: Paraburkholderia sp.; assembly: GCF_036488795.1. GTDB lineage: Bacteria > Pseudomonadota > Gammaproteobacteria > Burkholderiales > Burkholderiaceae > Paraburkholderia. The sequence goes on along the minus strand of NZ_DASXHA010000065.1, from coordinate 5,833 downwards.
CCACTGCATCCACGCCGACGGCCCGCACGCCTTGCCGATAAAACAGCTCGGCAGCAGCCCGCAGCAGATGCTCCTGCGCCTGCGGGCCGGCCGTCTGGGTGCGGCTGCGCCGTGCCACGGCAGCCGACTTTGCCGGCCTGACACGGGTGGTGGATTCGGTCTGTGACATAGGCGCCCCGCCTTCGGTGACTGATGTCTTGACATGTTACCGGTCGGTAACTAACATCGCAAACATCATTGTGACTGATCTGTCACAAGTCCTTTACAAAACCCGTAACAAAACAAAGCGGCGTCGTCCGATGGACGCAGCCGACTGGAGTGTCGATGAACTGGGCAGCGAGAATCATTGGCGGGCGCTTCCACTATGGCTGGCTGACCGTGGCGATTGTGTTTCTGGTGCTGCTGGCCGCAGCGGGAACGCGCGCGACGCCGAGCGTGATGATGGTGCCGCTCGAACATCAGTTCGGCTGGAGCCGGGCGACGATTTCGCTGGCCATTTCGGTGAATATCGCGCTGTACGGGCTGATGGGACCGTTCGCGGCGGCGTCGATGCAGCGTTTCGGCGTACGCCCGACGGTGCTGATCGCGCTCGGTACCATGGCGGCCGGCGTGGGACTGTCTTCGCTGATGACGCATCCGTGGCAAATGATCCTGATCTGGGGCGTGATGGTGGGCGGCTCGACCGGTGTGGCGGCGCTGTCGCTGTCGGCGACCGTGGTGAACCGCTGGTTCAGCAGCCATCGCGGCCTCGTGATGGGTATCCTCACGGCGAGCTCGGCGACCGGCCAGCTCGTGTTCCTGCCCTTGCTCGCAGCGATCGCCGAGCATCACGGCTGGCGTCCGGTGGTGTGGGTGGTCGCCGGCGCGGCGGCGCTCGTGCTGCCGCTCGTGGCGTTCCTGCTGCCCGAGCGTCCCGCCGACCTGACGCTGCGCCCGTTCGGCGAGCCTGCCGACGCGCCGCTCAACACCAATCTCACGAAGCAGAATCCGCTCGCCATCGCATTTGGCACGCTGGCAATGGCGAGCAAGACGCGCGACTTCTGGCTGCTGTTTTTCAGCTTCTTTATCTGCGGTGCGAGCACCAACGGTTACGTCGGCACGCATCTGATTGCGATGTGCGGCGATTACGGAATGAGTGAAGTGCAGGGCGCGTCGTTGCTCGCCGCAATGGGCATCTTCGACCTGTTCGGCACGACGCTGTCCGGCTGGCTCTCGGACCGTTTCAATAGCCGCGTGCTGTTGTTCTGGTATTACGGTTTGCGCGGGCTTTCGCTGATGTATCTGCCGCACGCCTTCGGCATCGACTTCTTCGGCTTGCCTCTGTTTGCGCTGTTCTACGGGCTCGACTGGATCGCCACCGTGCCGCCCACGGTGCGTCTTGCCACGGATGTGTACGGCAAGGAAAGTGCGCCGATCGTGTTCGGCTGGGTGGTCGCCGGGCATCAACTGGGTGCGGCGTTTGCGGCGCTCGGCGCCGGTATGCTGCGCGCGAGCCTCGGCACCTACACGGTGGCGTCGATGATCTCCGGTGGCTTGTGCCTCGTCGCCTCGGTGATCGTGCTGCGCATCAACCGCGGCGAGCGGCCGGCCGTTGCGCAGCCCGTGTAGGCGCGCAGGGCGGTCTGAGCGGTCAGAATAGGCTTTATGCGTCTCTTTCGAAGCGCGCTGCGTGAAGCCCGGTTATGCTATGTGCCCCGGGCAGCCGCCCGTCGATCATGAATTTCGACTGAGAGAAGCGCATGACCAACAAACCCGCCCCGACCGCAGTTCCCATTCACGAACTGCTTGCTGGCCGCTGGAGCCCGCGCGCGTATTCGAGCGAACCGGTCAGCCGCGAGCATCTGCATGCGGTGCTGGAAGCGGCCCGCTGGGCGCCTTCGTCGTATAACGCGCAGCCGTGGCGTTTCATGGTGTTCGACCGCAGCACCGACGAAGTCTCCTTCAAGCAGGCTTTCGCTACCCTGGTGCCGTTCAATCAGGGCTGGAATGCACCGGCGCCGGTGCTGATCGCCGTGACGGCGCACACGCTGACCAGCAAGGGTGAAGTGAACCGTTGCGCACCGTACGATGCAGGCGCTGCGGCCCTCGCGCTCGTGCTGCAGGCTCACGCGCTGGGTCTGGCCGCGCACCAGATGAGCGGCTTCGACGTCAACGCCTTCCGCAAGACCTTCGTCATTCCGAACGACGTCGAAGTGATCTCCATGATTTCGCTGGGCCATTTCGGCGAAGTGGAAAAGCTCGATCCGGTGCTGCGCGAACGTGAAAAGTCGGTGCGTACGCGCTTTCCGTTGGGTGAAGTCGCTTTTAGCGGAGCGTGGAAGAAGCCGTTCTGATTTGTTCTGATCATTAGATGCGGGGTTCGCTGGCAAAGCAGGGGTGATTCATGCCCCGGTGGGCTCAGCGAAAAGCGCGGGGTCTGGTGTGAAGTGACCTCGCGCTTTTTTATTTGCGCTGCGCCTGGCCGTGCCGCCGTTCCGCCCTGTGGCCGCGTGGCCGTGTGGCCGTGCGCTGCGCGAGGCGGCGCAGCGAACGCGGGCGCGGCGTCAGTCGGCATCTCCAATCGCCGACAGCGGCGCTGCTACGGACTCGAGCGAGCGTCGCTCGGCGTCGACGCCCCAGATCGCGGCTACCACCGCCGCGCCGATCATCAGCGCCGAGCCCACCAGATAGCCCGTGAACACTTCACCGCGCTGATGCGTATCGATCAGCCGTCCGAAGAACGCGGGTCCGGCAATGCCGCCGAGCGCCGTGCCGAATGCGTAGAACACCGCAATGGCGAGCGCGCGGATCTCGAGCGGGAACGATTCGCTGACCGTCAGATAAGCCGAGCTGGCCGCGGCTGAAGCGAAGAAGAAAATCACCATCCACGCGACCGTCTGCGTGACGACGGTGAGCAGGTTCTGCTCGAACAGATAGCCGCTCGCGGTGAGCAGGATGCCGGATAGCGCATAGGTAGTCGCGATCATCTTGCGCCGGCCGATTACGTCGAAGAGGCGCCCCAGCAGGAGCGGCCCGAGGAAATTGCCGAGCGCGAACGGCAGCAGATACCAGCCGATGTGGTCGCCCGGCACGCCATAGAAATCGGTCAGCACCAGCGCGTAGGTGAAAAAGATCGCGTTGTAGAAGAAGGCTTGTGCGGTCATCAGCGACAGCCCGACCAGCGCGCGTCGACGATGCACGGTGAAGATCGTGTGGAAAACTTCGGAGAGCGGCGTGTGATCCCGCGAGCGCAGACGCAAGCGGCTGAGGGAATCGTCGGCGAGGCGGTGTCCGGTGTCGCGAAAACGCGTTTCTATCCCGTCGACGATCGACTTCGCCTCGTGTTGTTCGCCATGCGTGAGCAGCCAGCGCGGACTTTCGGGCACCCAGATGCGCATCGGCAAGATGGCGAGCGCCAGCGCCGCGCCAATGAAGAAGCACGCGCGCCAGCCCCAGTCGCCCGGCAGCAGATGCGGATCGAGCAACACCAGCGAGCCGGCCGCGCCGATTCCCGCGCCCACCCAAAAGGTGCCGTTGATGCCCAGATCGGTCCAGCCGCGCACGCGCGCCGGCGTAAATTCCTGAATCGTCGAATTGATGGCCGTATATTCGCCCCCAATGCCCGCGCCCGTCAGAAAGCGAAACAGCAGAAAACTCGCCAGATTCCACGACAGCGCAGTCGCCGCAGTGGCAGCCAGATACAGCGTCAGCGTAATGAAGAACAGTTTGCGGCGGCCGAGCCGGTCCGTGAGCCAGCCAAAGCCGAGCGCGCCCAGCACGGCACCCGCAATGTAGGCGCTGCCGGTCAGGCCGACGTCCGTATTGGTGAAGTGCAAGGTGGGACTGGCCTTCAGCGCGCTCGCGACGGCGCCCGCGAGGGTCACCTCCAGGCCGTCGAGCAGCCATGTCACGCCGAGGGCGATCACGATCAGCGAATGGAACTGACCCCACGGCAAACGATCGAGCCGCGACGGCAGATCGGTCTCGATCACGGTGCGCGGTTCTTCCTGCAGTGCTGCGACAGGCGGCTCGGTCATTGCGACATGTCTCCTGGGTGGGGAAAATTGAACGGCGTATCCTATGCAAATGAGCAATTTCCATTCCGTTAGGACAGCCCACGCTTGCCGGGATGTCTCTCCAGAAAACGCCTGGTCCCCCGAAGTTTGCCGCTCCGCGGGAACTCACCCTGGTGGGCTGTCGCGTCTCGGGGCGCCTCGCGTGAAATGGGCGCTTTCGGGGCGCTTAGTTGATACCTGCCGCGCTTTTGTGATACAAAGCCGGTCCCCCTTCTGTCCGCGCCAGCCGTGAGCGGCGATTCTCTGCCATGACCTATTGCGCGATTGACTTCGGCACATCGAATTCGGCCGTCGCCGTGCCAGACGGCGCGGCGCTGCGGCTTGCGCCGGTCGAAGGTGCCTACACGACGCTGCCCACCGCAGTCTTTTTCAATACCGACGAAAACACCCGCAACTACGGCCGTGCGGCGCTGGAAGCCTACATAGACGGCTTCGACGGCCGGCTGATGCGCTCCATGAAGAGTATTCTCGGCTCGGCGCTGGCGGAGAACTCGACCGATCTCGGCGACGGTTCGGCCATCAAATACACCGATGTGATCGCGATCTTCGTCGATCATCTCAAGCGTTCGGCGGAACACAGCGCGGGCGGGCCGATCAGCCGCGCCGTGCTGGGCCGCCCGGTGTTCTTCGTGGACGATGATCCCCGCGCCGACAATCTCGCGCAACAACAGCTTGAGGCGGCCGCGCGGTCGGTCGGTTTGCGCGAGATTCACTTCCAGTACGAACCGATTGCCGCCGCGTTCGACTACGAATCACACCTGACGGAAGAGGGGCTGGTGCTGGTGGCCGACGTCGGCGGCGGTACCTCGGACTTCTCGCTGGTGCGCGTCGGGCCCGAGCGCATGAAGCGCGTCGAGCGCAAGGACGATGTGCTGGCGCACCACGGCGTGCACGTGGCCGGCACCGACTTCGATCGCCGCGTCGAGCTGGCGACCATCCTGCGCGAGCTCGGATATCAGGCACTCGACCCGGAAGGGCGCGAGATTCCGAACCGGATCTATTTCGACCTTGCCACCTGGCATCTGATCAATACGGTCTACGCGCCCAAGCGCGTCAGCGAACTGGCGTTGATGCGCCACCTGTTCACCAACACGAAGCACCATGACCGGCTGATGCGGGTCGTCGAGCGGCGTCTGGGGCACGCGCTGGCCGCGCACGCGGAAGAGGCCAAGATCGGCGTGGCGGCGGGCGGGGAGACGATGATCGATCTCGAACTGGTGGAGGACGACCTGCGGCTCGCTTTCGATGAAGCCCAACTGGTCAAGGCGGGACACGACGAGACGCTGCGCATCGTGCAGGCGGCGCGGGACACCGTGCAGGCCGCCGGCGTCGCCACGCGCGACGTGGGCGCCATCTACTTCACGGGTGGCTCGACCGGGCTGGCGTTTCTGTCCGGCGCGCTGGCAGCGGCGTTTCCGGATGCCCGGCCGGTGTTCGGCGATCGCCTCGCCAGCGTGGCGACGGGTCTTGGGATTCACGCGCGCCGTCTGTTCGGATAACGCGTGCGAACGCGCGTTGTCCCGGTTAAATAATGAAGGACGCCGCGTGTTTCAAGCGGCCATAAAAAAACCCCGCCTTGGCGGGGTTTTTCGCGTCCAGAAGGAAGCGTGCCTGCTTACACCGGCTTGATGTTTGCAGCTTGCTTGCCCTTCGGGCCCGTCTTCACTTCAAACGTAACCTTTTGGTTTTCTTGCAGCGTCTTGAAGCCTTCCGTGCGGATTTCCGAGAAATGCGCGAACAGATCTTCGCCGCCGCCGTCCGGCGTGATGAAGCCAAAG
>NZ_DASXHA010000055.1:0-35052 GCF_036488795.1 Paraburkholderia sp. | reverse complement strand
GATGTACACGAAAGCTCAATGGGATGAGTTCGTCCGACTGCTCGATGCGCTACCGGAAAAACCAGCTTCGGAGCGGCGCATCACCGTGCGGGATGCGATGCCGAACGTGCGCGTCCATATCGACTCGGCTCGCGCCAAAGGTTACTCGGTCGAGCAACTGACAGAGCAAGCGAAGCAGGCGGGTATCGATGTGACCGCCAGCGCACTTCGATACGCATTGCAGGAAGCGAAGAAGCGACGGGTAACCGGTCGTCGACTGGACGGCACCTCCGGGGCCGGCGGTCGCACGAATACTTCCCACAACCCGCCGGCAAAGCGCACAACTGGTCAGCAAACCAGTCTTGTACCTCAGGCAAAAACGGAACGCGAAAACATCAAACGCAACTCGATGGGTAATCAGGATACGTTCGGCTTCCAAATCAGACCCGATATCGAAGACCTTTGAACCCGACTACGATGCAAACGGATCAGCGCGACGGACGCCATCAGAACGCACGCAAACGCACTCCGACGACGCGACAACGATGAGCGAGCCGTGTAGTAGATGGGTAGCGACAAAAGGATCTATATCCTGCGCTGACATTTACTTTGACGCCGCCAATTGCACAGCATCTACTGTCAACGGGCGCCCCGTGACTATGTCTCTCTAGGAAGGAACACCTGCCTAAGCGCTGACCAGGAACTTGGCCCGTCAGGAACTTCGCCTCATAAACCCCGCGACCGGATCGGACCCACCTCAGCCCCTGCTTTCAGTCGATCGAGATAGTCCGCCCACGCCTGCATCATCGCGACGCGGTCGTCGATAAACCGGGTCCGGTTATACGCGCTGCCGAGCGAGTCGGGAACCCGATGGGCCAACTGGTGTTCAATGACTTCGGCCGGAAACCGGAGTCGCTCGTGCAGGATGGTCCGAGCCATGGCCCGGAATCCGTGGCCAGTGATCTCGGTTTTCGTGTCGAAGCCCAGTCGCTGCAGCGCGGCGTTGATCGCCGCCCCGCTCATGGGTTTTCTGCGATCGCGACCTGCGAAGACATAACGCCATTTTCCCGTCAGCGCCTGTAGTTCTTTCAGGATATCTACCGCCTGTGTGGCCAGTGGTACCAGATGCTCTGTTTTTGTCTTGGAAACGGTATAGCGCCATTCGCGCCGTTCCAGATCAATCTGCGCCCACTCAGCCTGTCTCAACTCGCCGGGCCGCACGAACAGCAACGGTGCAAGTTGCAGTGCCGCGCGCACGACCAGTGTCCCGGAAAAACCATCGAAGGCCCGCAGCATCTCGCCGACCTTCTCGGGATCCGTAATCGAGGCGAAGTGGGTATGCCGGTTGGGCCGCAGAGCGCCGCGTAAATCGGCGCTCACGTCGCGCATCGCGCGCCCGGTCACCACGGCATAGCGGAAGATCTGGCCGCAGTTCTGCTGAAGCCGGTGTGCGGTGTCGTGAGCCCCGCGCTTCTCGGCACGGCGCAACACTTCGAGCACTTCGGGCGGACTGATGTCGGCGATGGGACGTGATCCCAGCCATGGAAACAGGTCCTTCTTCAGCCGCCCCATGATCTTCTCGGAATGGCTCGGTGCCCAGCCGGGTGCCTGCTGCTCGAACCATTCGAGCGCGACGGCCTCGAAGGTCGTGGCCGCGTTGAGCCGCGCCAGGCGCTTCTTGTCCTTCTTGGCCTGGCCGGGGTCGATACCATCGGCCAGCATCGCACGGGCTTCGTCGCGCTTCCTTCGCGCGTGGGCGAGTGTGACATCCGGATAGACGCCGAGCGCCAGCTTCCGCTCCCGATCGTTGAACCGGTATTTGAGGCGCCAGTATTTGCCGCCGGACGGAGAAATCTCGAGATACATTCCGCGGCCGTCGGAGACCCGGTACGTCTTCTCCTGCGCGGCAGCCCGGCGAACTTCCAGATCGGTAAGAGGCATGTGGGACACCTCCCGTAGCGTGGGGGCCTAAATTTTCAGTGAACTCAAAAATGAGCCACATGCCCCTAAACCTGCGCCGAAAGGCCCCCGGCTGTCAACGGAAACCATGATCCCGGAGTGGAAACAAAAACCCCGCGAGCCTTGCGGGACGCGGGGTTTCGGGAATACTGTGGAACTGCCTGGAACATCGAATGGTGGAGAGGAGGAGGATCGAACTCCCGACCTTCGCATTGCGAACGCGACGCTCTCCCAGCTGAGCTACCCCCCCACGGTCAGATGATTCTAGCACAGGGTTTTTGGGTTTTGCCAACCGGCCAGGCGCGCAAAAGCGGCCCTAAAACCGGTCCCTAAAGCGGCCGCATAAACAACCCCAAAACCCGCCAACAAACCCACCGCACCCTACTTCGAAGCCGCCCCACCCAACACCCAGTCCACCACCGTGCGGATATCCGCATCGTTCATCGCCGGGTGCGCGGGCATCGGAATCGCTCCCCACACGCCCGAGCCGCCGTCCTTCACCTTGTGCGCCAGCTTCGCCGGCGCTTGCGCATCGCCCTTGTACTTCGCTGCGATCTGCTGAAACGACGGCCCGACCAGTTTGCGATCAACCGCATGACAACCCATGCACGCATTGGCGCGCGCAATTGCCAGCCCGCGCGGCGCATCATCGGCTCGCGCGGTCGATACCCCACCCGACAACCACGCCAATGCAAAGCCCACCGCCAGCAAACCGCGCATCGTCAAGCTCGTCTTCATTGCCCTGCCTTCGGATTACCCGGATGTACCGAGGTCGAGTTCGTCACCGGAGCCGGCGCCTGCTGTTCAAGCGGACGCGAACTCACCGACGCATCCGGCACCGCGCCGACGGTCGCGTCGGTGGTCGGCGGAGGCGCCGATGCAGCTGGCGCGCTCGCAGCCGCAGCCGTCGCCGCAACCGCTTCTTCCGGCAGGATGTACTGGAACACCTTCACCACCTGCACGACACCCGGCACACGGCTCGCCACGTCGGCGCCGCGCGCCCCTTCGTCGCGAGTGACGAGACCCATCAGGTATACCGAACCGTTCTCGCAGACCACCTTGTAGTTGTTCGCCGAGATGTTCTTCTCCGCGATCAGCGCCGTCTTCACACGAGTCTCGAGATACGAGTCGTTCGTGCGCGAGGAAATATCGCTGGCCGGCTGCACAGCCAGTTCGTTGACGATCGACGTCACGTTATTCAGTTGACGCACGATCTGCTCGGCCTTCTGCTTCGACGCATCGTCCGGCACTTCGCCCGTCAGCAGCACGCGACGGTTGAACACCGTCACATTGACGTGCGCCTGTTCGGGCAGATTCTGGTTGATCTGCGCAATCGACTTCACCTGAATCTCGCGGTCCTCGGTCTGCGCGCCAAGCGTGCGCCGGTCGGTCGCCATCAGCGCACCGCCGCCGGCCGCGCCGGCCACCAGCAGAAAACAGCCCTGCAACGATGCGGACAATCCCGCCGCCAGCCCCACCACCAGTGTGGTCCTCACCAATGTCGTCTTGATGCGAAATACGCTCATCAACTAGCTCTCCCTCGGAATCAGTCTTCGCCCAGCAACATGGCATCAATGCCGTCGCACAGACAATGGATGGTCAGCAAATGCACTTCCTGAATACGCGCCGTGCGATCGGACGGCACACAAATGTGGATGTCGGTATCGGACAGCACCTCATGCGCCTTGCCACCGCCTTTGCCCGTCAAAACGACGACGATCATCTCGCGTTCGTGCGCGGCTTCGATCGCAGCCAGCACGTTCGCCGAATTGCCGGACGTGCTGATGGCGAGCAGCACGTCGCCCGGTTGACCCAGCGCCCACACCTGCTTCGAGAAGATCTGTTCGAATGTGTAGTCGTTGGCAATGGCGGTGAGGACGGACGTGTCGGTGGTGAGCGCAATCGCGGGCAAGCCGGGCCGTTCACGCTCGAAGCGGCCAATCAGTTCGGCCGCGAAATGCTGTGCGTCGGCAGCGGATCCGCCGTTGCCGCACGCAAGAATGCGGTTGCCGTTGGCAAGCGCCATAAACATCGTGTCGACCGCTGCGGCGATCGGCATCGACAAGGTTTCGAGGGCTTCGAGTTTGACCGCCGCGCTGTCGCGGAAGTGTTGTTGAATGCGTTCGACTGACATCGAGTCTCTATCTTATTACCGCGAATGGACCGCTATACACGGCCCTGTTGTGACGACATGTTGTTCGGACTGACCGTAGCGAGAAGCGCCCTTGCGTGAACGGCATTGCTCGACACCGCGCAATGCACTCCGCCACCCCACCCCGTACGCGAGCGCAAGTTTATCGCACTCAGGCGTGATATCCGCACGGCGCCTCAGACTTCGTCGGCGCGGAAAGCATCACGCAACCAGACGAGGCGTCCCGCTTCGAACGCGATCACATCGAAACGGCAAGCCGGCACCGTGCCCACGCGCGTCGCCAAAAAGTGCTGCGCGGCGCGCACCAGCCTCTGACGCTTCTGCCAGCCAATGCTCGCCGCCGCGCCGCCGTACTGCCGTCGTGCGCGAGCACGCACTTCGACGAACACCAGCGCGCCGTCGCGCTCGCGCATCACGAGATCGATCTCGCCACCGCGGCACACCACATTGCGCGCGACGAAGCGCAAACGCTGCTGTTGCAGAAACGTCAGCGCCCGTGCTTCAAAGGCTGCTCCGACGTCTTTGGACCCGGTACGTCCTGAAAAGTTGTCGGCGTCGCTTCGCCCCGGCCCCCCTGCCCCTGCGTGGCACAATGACGGCCTCGTTCTGTCTGTCTGCGTCTTCTGCCTCATGACCCCTCTCTCCGAACTTGCGCAAGGGCAGCAGTACCCTGCCGCCGCGCTCTATGTGGTGGCGACGCCGATTGGCAACGTCGCGGACATCACGCTGCGCGCGCTGCACGTGCTCGGGCTGGTGGACCGCATTGCCGCCGAAGACACCCGCAACACCGGCCAGCTGCTGGCGCGCTACGGTATTTCGAAGCCGCTCGTCGCCGTGCATCAACACAATGAACGCGTAGCGGCGCAACGCATCGTCGAGCATTTGCAGGCAGGCGAGCGCGTCGCGTACGTCTCCGACGCAGGCACGCCCGGTATCTCCGACCCCGGCGCCAAACTCGTCGACGCCGTTCGTGAAGCCGGCCTGCCAGTGATTCCGCTGCCTGGCGCGAGCGCGCTCGCCACCGCGCTGAGCGCCGCCGGTGACTGGGTCGCCACCTTCTCGTTCCTCGGCTTCTTGCCGCCCAAGGCAAAGCAACGTGCGTCGATGTTGCAGCCGCTCGCCACCCATCCTCATGCCATGGTCTTCTACGAAGCGCCGCATCGCATCGTAGAAACGGCGCAAGCGCTGGCCGACGCTTTTGGCGGTACGCGCAAATTGCTGATTGCCCGTGAGCTGACGAAGTTACACGAGGCGCTCCATTGCTGCACCCTGGCCGAAGGGCCAGCATGGCTCGCAGCCGACCCGAACCGGCAGCGCGGGGAGTTCGTGCTCGTCGTTGAAGGTGCGCAGGCTGAAGCCGCGGGCGAGCACGATCACGACGCGCTGCTGGGCATCCTGCTGGAAGAGTTGACGGTGAGTAGCGCGGCGAAGGTGGCCGCATCCATCACGGGAGCGTCGCGCAACGCGCTTTACGCACGCGCGCTGGCACTGAAGAAAGACGAAGAAGGACCGGCAGACTGAAGCCGGAAAGTCGAAGGGCCGCGCAATGCGGCCCTTCGTGTATTCGCAGCAAGCAATCCGCACGGGATCCGCTCGGTGGCGTCGTTCCGCGCACTGGGCGCGCGGAACGACGGTCACGCTACATCAGTTACATCATTTGACGTCGTTCGCGTTCGAAGCCAGCGTTTCCGCCTGCTCCGCCCTCGCTTGTTGCTGCGTCAAACCTTCGATCTGGACGTTGGCCGTGCCGGCGCGTTGCATGCCCAGCGCGTGAGCAGCCGCAACTGACAGATCGATGATCCGGCCACGCACATACGGACCGCGGTCGTTGATCTTGACCACGACCGAGCGGTCAGTATCAGGATTCGTCACACGAACGTATGAGCCAAGCGGCAGCGTACGGTGTGCTGCCGTAAGCGCGTGCATGTCGTAGCGCTCGCCGTTCGCCGTGCGACGGCCGTGGAAGAACCGGCCGTACCATGACGCGCGGCCTGTCTGATGGAAATCGGCGACATTCGGGCCGCTGTCCGACAGAGGCTCAGCGTTGGCCAAAGGCGTGCTGCTTGCCTCGGGAGCCTGCGCAGGGGGCATGCTGAAGGCCTGCGGTGCCGCACTGCCGGGCCTGAAGCTCGTTGTGCTGAGCGGCGTGTTGCTTGCCTGATTGGCCGCGTTCGGGGGCACAGCGCACCCGGCGAGGACAAAAAAGGCAAAAAGACTCCCAATACTACGGGATAACCGAGTTTTCATAAGACGTGCATTCACAATGTCGAGCCGCATCACGCGATGGCTGCGTGTTGCTGCGACTCCGGCGGAAAACGAACGACTACGCGCTGCGCTAAAAAGCGCAGTACGCTGAAGTCCGCACGCGGCACACTCTGCCGCTACCGCACGGTTAGTTTTCACGTCTGGCGCAACCTGTCCCCGGCAGCCTGACCAGACCCCACAAGCCGCCATCGAACGTGGCAATCACGTTCTTGCGCCCAAAACAACAGCGCGCAGGAACGGCGGCGTAGGCCCCACCCAGCGTCACGGCGTAAGGCCGTTGCAGGCGCGTGGCACCTGGCTGGACGAGACGTGCGCATCGGACGCATCCGATGCTAGGTTTGCCGTCGACAACTCCGACGGCACTTACTTGACGGCGATCGGCGCTCCATTTTTGATGGGGACGCATCGCCCTGTGGCAGTACGGTTTCCCGTACGAATGAACCCATTATACCCAAAAGACAATTTCGAGACGCCAAGGTGCTGATAGTTTTGATGAATTTTCACTATTGATGCAAAAATGAGCATTGCGCAGCTACCCATTCGGCATATCGGCGAGGGCTCGCACACGCCGGTACAATCAGCTTTTTTGCAGCGGTGCACCATCCTCCATGAAAGTCACTTTGATCCCTGTCACGCCTTTTCAGCAGAACTGTTCGCTGCTCGTTTGCGAGGCGACGGGGCGTGCGGCCGTCGTTGACCCGGGCGGCGATCTCGAGATCATTCAGGGTGAAGTGGAACGGCAGAAGGTGTCGGTGGAAAAGGTATTTCTGACGCATGGCCACATCGACCACTGCGCTGGCGCCAGGACGCTCGCTGCGCACTACGGTGTGCCAATCGAAGGTCCGCATCCGGACGAAAGTTTCTGGCTCGACAAGCTGCCCGACCAGAGTGCACGCTTCGGCTTTCCTGCCGCGCAAGCATTCGAACCCGATCGCTGGCTGCCTACCGACGGCGAAACCGTTCAGTTCGGCAACGAAACCCTCGAGGTTTATCACTGCCCCGGCCATACACCGGGCCACGTGATCTTCTTTAGCCGCGCCCACCGGCTCGCGATGGTGGGAGACGTGCTATTTGCCGGCTCCATCGGACGCACCGATTTCCCGCGCGGCAATCATGCCGATCTGATCCGCTCGATCCGCGAAAAGCTGTGGCCGCTCGGCGACGACGTCACCTTCGTACCCGGTCACGGTCCGACCTCGACGTTCGGCGCGGAGCGCCGCACCAACCCCTACGTCGCGGATGGAGTGAACGCATGAGCGCCGAAATCTATGTCAGCACCGACATTGAAGCCGACGGCCCGATTCCGGGCCCGCATTCCATGCTCAGTTTCGCGTCGGCCGCGTACACGGAAGACAAGCAGCTGATCGGCACTTTCTCGGCCAACCTGGAACTGCTCGATGGCGCGAGCGCTCATCCGGTTCAGGAAGCGTGGTGGAAGACGCAGCCCGAAGCATGGGCGGCGTGCCGCAAGGACCTCCAGCAACCGGCCGCCGCATTGACCGCCTACGTGGAATGGGTCGAGGCATTGCCGGGCAAGCCGGTCTTCGTGGCCATGCCGGCCGGCTTCGATTTCACCTTCATGTTCTGGTACATGATGCGGTTCACGGGACGCTGTCCGTTCTCATGGTCCGCGCTCGACATCAAGACGCTCGCGTTCGCCATGACGGGCCTGCCGTACCGCAAGTGCATCAAGCCGCGCTTGCCGCAACGCTGGTTCGACGATCATCCGCATACCCACGTCGCGCTCGACGACGCGATCGAACAAGGCGCGCTCTTCTGCAACATGCTGGCCGAGCTGCGTGCCACCCAGGCAGCGGCCGCCACGGCGGAAAAAGATGGGGACGGCACAGGACAAAAAGCCGCTGCTAAACCGACAAATTAGGTAATCTCGCTCGTCAGGACCGTTTTACATTGCGTTTCGTTTTCACCGCCTCTACCATAAGGAACATGGCGACGCCAACGGAGGCGCAGTTGACACTCGATACGTTCTCTCAAAAGATATTGCGCCTGCTGCAACTCGACGCTCGTCGTTCGGTGCAGGAGATCTCCGACCAGGTCGGCCTGTCCAGCACCCCATGCTGGCGGCGCATCAAGGACATGGAGCAATCAGGGGTGATCCAGCGCTATACGGCGCTGCTGGATCGCGAAAAGCTCGGGCTGCATGTGTGCGCGCTCGCCCACATTCATCTGATGCGCCATACCGAAGGCGGGGTCGAACAGTTCGAGCGGGAAATCGCCACCTGCCCCGAAGTGACCGAGTGCTACAGCACCACGGGCGAATCAGACTACATCCTGAAGATCGTCGCGCCGGATATCAAGGCGTATGACACATTCCTGCACGAACGCATCTTCAAGATCCCGGCGGTAGCACAGGTGCGCACGAGCGTCGTGCTCCGCGAGATCAAGTTCGATACACAACTGCCGCTTTAACTGCCGGCAATGCCCGTCGCCACTACCAGTGAAGACGCGGCATCCGATCAAGCATGTCACGCATTGGCAATGGGCATTGCTGAACGCACACGTTGCGCTTCACGAAGCATGTAGCGAAATAGCCCCTCTTTCGAAACCAGCACCACGAGCGCGACAACTAGCGCGCTGATATGAACCGCCGGAATATCCCGCAAATGCGCCAGCCGGGTTCTGGTACGCTGAAGCATGCCTACGCCGATCACGATTAGCAACGCGCCGAGAAACAACGAGGCGACTGTTTCATAACGGCTATGGCCATAATTGTGATCGGCGTCGGGTTGTCTGCCACTATGCCGATTGGCGATTAGTCCGACAAAATCCGAAGCTAGATCCGCACGCGAATGCACGCCATACGCGACGAGCACCTGGGAATGGGCAACGCGCCGGCGACGATTTGCAGCGTCATCAACACGGCATTGAGCGCAATACTAAGAAACGGGCCTTCGTGCGTGACCTCCTGCTTTTCCGGGGATTGGCCGGCGAGAGAGGAAGACATTCGAAGCCGGTCAGATTGAAGTTGACTGCATTCTAGCCCGCGCATAGGCCGAGGTTGCCCAATCCAATAAAATTCTCTTTAAAATCATACGCTTATCCGAACAGCAAACAGTCGCATTCAGCAAACGCTGGATCAGCCGCGCTCAGCAAACCGGTATCCCAAAAGAAAAAAACCGCGCCCCCTTAAGCTTGCCTAAAGGTTACGCGGTTCCTTTCTGTACCAGTGGCGCCTTTAAGCGCTCGCCGGATTGTTGCAATTAAAGCTAGATCAAAAACTTTTCACGATCCTGACCCGCGATCCAACGCGGCGGCTTGCCACGGCCTGACCACGTGCTGCCGCTATCCGGATCACGGTATTTCGGCGCGACGCCCGCACGCGGACGACCCACCTTTGCATTCTTGCCACGGCCGCCGCCTAGTTCAGCCAGCGTAATGCCGTAGTCGGCCATCTTCTGCTTGATCTCATTCAACACTTCCGCGTATTCACGCGACTTTGCTTCTTCGATCTGCTTTTCCAGCTTCTCTCGCTGCGCGAGTAGTTCCTTGTAGGAAGACATAGGTTCCCTTGTGGTTTCGATAAATGACTGCCAGTCTGATGCCGGCTTGCCGTTTGAAGGTGATCATGCCTCGGAATTTGCTGGCGAGATTAACACAAAATAGAAAGCAGAGAAAAGACGAATCCTTAAATTAATTAAGTTTCGTTTCGAAAAATTTCGAGTCACGTAGGAACAAGCTACCTTTCATTTACATCTTTTTTTCGTAGGTTACGGAAAAGACCGCTCTTGATCAGTAAATGACACATTTAATTCCCAGATGATGAAAATTGATATGCAATTTGGCAGAAAAGATTTCATGAAATGACAGCTTTGCAAGCGCCGACCACTACGAAATGAGATAAATAGCTGATACGCATCAGCGACTCGGTGTTTTCCCGCAATAGTGCGAATCAGGTCGCGTCCAAATGTCGCGTCATGCAATTTTTTAGTGCTGCATGCAAGGCAGCGTCATCGTGTGCCACGGCGTCGAACGCAAAGCGCATTCGCGAAACGCCGATTTTCAGATCCGCGCCGTAACGGTCAACGCCCAGCAGCTCAAGCTGTGCCGGCCGTTGTGCATCGCCTTCGAAAGATCTCAGCAATGCGCCCTCGTCTGCAAAACTGAGCGGTGCGAGCGGATCCAGTTCATTGCCGTCGAGCCAGCCCATCGCGCCAAAGCCGCCGATATAACGCAGCCGCTCGAGCTTCATCACCCAGAAGCTGAAGTCGCCCAGGGCGAGATAACGTTCGGCGCCCGGGTGATAGCGCAGGTAGCGGCCCGCCACCTCAGGGGTCGGGTCGACGGTTTCGAACTGTCCCAGCAAGGTGACGCGCTGGCCGTTCAGAACGTCGCCATCGGGCGCGTGTGCGATCAGGAAGCCGGCACGCGGATCGTCGAGCAGATTGCGCGTGTGCTCGGCCAGGCGACTGACGAGGATCGTCGGGCGGTGCTGCGCGTCCGGAGCGAAGGGCAGGATCGACGGGTACGGATAACCCTCGGGCTGGCGCGAGTGCGTGGCGAGCGTGCCGGCGGCCGCCTGATGCAGCAGATGAAGCGGGGCGTGAGCAGAAATCTTCAATTGCGCGTTCTCGATGAATGGCAAGGCGTGCGAGCGCGCCCGGCCCGTCTGGGACTTTGGATAGAAGTAGATATTAGTTCAGGCTCCGCCAGCAGGCGCCACGCTGCTTCGCTAGAATCTGAGATTCGCTTTCAGCCGCCTTTCCTTTGACGCCTGATGGCATGCGTTACGCCCTCATTTGCCACCGGGATTTTCGTGTCCGACCAGCCCTCCGACTACTCCGCCATCCCTGCCGCTCACCGCGATCTGCCCGCCGCCTCACTGCGCCGCGCCCGCTTCGCCACCATGGCGCTCTTCTTTATCGCCGGGATGATGTATGCGTCGTGGGGTGTGCATGTGCCCACGGTGCGCGATCGCTTCCATCTGAATCCGGCGTTGCTGTCCTTTGCATTGCTGGCGGTGGCGGGCGGCTCGATCACCGCCATGACGACCAACGGCAAGTGGATCGCGCGCGTCGGCACGCGCCGCGCGTGTCTGGCGGGCGGCCTGACCATGGCGGTCTGCGCGGCGCTGATTCTCGTCGTGCCGGCCTACTGGCTGTTGTTGATCGTGCTGGCCGTCTTCGGCGCGGGCACGGCCACGCTCGACGTGGCGATGAACGCGGAAGCAAGCGCGGTCGAGCAGGCAATGAGACGGCCCATCATGTCGGCGCTGCATGGCATGTTCAGCATTGGCGGCATGGCAGGCGCGGCCGTGGGCGGCGCGCTGCTGTCGCGTGGCATGGCGCCGGCGGTGCATCTCACGCTGGTTGGCGCGCTCAGCGCGCTGGTCCTGCTGATTGCATGTCCCGCGGTCTTGCCCCACGTGCCGCATGCCGATCATCCGGACGCCGCCACGCCCCGCACCAACCGGTGGCGCTCGCCTGCGCTGTGGGCGCTCGGCGTGACGGCGCTGGTCGCGCTGATCGCCGAAGGAGCGATGTACGACTGGGCCACCGTCTATATGCGCGATGTCGTCTTCGCGACGCCGGCGCTGGCGAGCGCCGCCTACGCGGCGTTTTCCGGCGGCATGGCCGCAGCCCGTTTCGCCGGCGACGCCGTGCGCGCCCGCTTCGGTGCGCCGCAACTGGTGATGGCGAGTGCGTCGCTCGCGTGCGCGGGGATGATCGGCGCCTTGCTCCTGCCCTATCCGGTCGCCGCGCTCACCGGCTTCACGCTGATGGGGCTTGGGCTCGCCAACATGATGCCGGTGTTGTTCGCGGCAGCCGCTCGCGTCGAAGGGATCCACGCAGCGGAAGGGCTCGCGCATGTCGCGGGGCTCGCGTATTTCGGCTTGCTGTTGGGACCGGTCATCATCGGCGGTGTGGCGCAGGTGACCAATCTGCCGATCGGTTTGTCGGTGGTGGCGGTGTGTTCGGCGCTGATCGCGATTGCCGGCCCGAAGGTGTTGCGGCGCCTGAAAATCTGACGAAGACACCGCTTGAGACGACCCAGGCCGCTCGGGGTCGCGTTACGTTACGCACAATCGGGGCGAGGCCGTGTTCCGCGACACATCGGCGTGTGCGAGGCTGCCAATACGGTCGGCCAGATCTATCAAGCCTTTGATTTCATTATACTTTATCCTCTGCACAAGTAACCTCCTACAAATGGCATAGGGCTTGCAGTTAGCTCCCCCACTGATTTAATCAGGGGAGCTAACATGAACCGCAATTTTCAAATGACGATGATCGCCATGTGCGTGTCGTCGTCGATGGCCCTCACCGGCTGTGGTGGGAGTTCAGTGACCGCAAAACCGCCGACGCTGACAGGTGGCGCGGGAGGCGGCACACATACGCCTACGCCTACGCCGACTCCGACTCCTACGCCCACACCCACCCCCACCCCCAGACCCACACGCGCCAACCCGCTCGGCGTCGTGGTTCAAAACGCCGGCAATGTCGTCAGCGGTACCGGCCAGACCGTATCGTCACTGGGCAAGCAGATCGGCCTCACGCCGATCCCCGGCGGCAACTCCGCGACCGCGACCGCGCTCGGCAATGTCGTATCGAATCTGGGCAACGGCGTCACCGCGGTGGGCATGGGTGCAACGAATGGCCTCGGCCAGTTGGGCAATTCGAGCAACCCGCTCGGCATCACGCTGTCCAGCACCGGCAATCTCGTCTATGACGCGGGCAAGGCGGTCAACAGCGCAGGCCAGCTCGTCACCAGTCTGGGCAGCGGCCCGACGGCGCCGCTCAACCCGCTGACGACGCCGCTCGGCAGCACTGTTTCCACCGTCGGTAACGCTGTGAGCGGACTCGGCACCCAACTCGGCGGCACGCTGTCCAGCGGGCCGATTCAGCAAATCACGCAGTCGGTCAGCACGGCCATCACACCGATCACGAGCACCCTCGCGCAGACGACGCAAACCGTCGGCAATGCTACCGGTCTCGGCGCGCCGCTGAATGGCCTGCTGTCGACCATCGGCCATGGTCTGGATAGCGCGGGCTCGAAGATCAGCAGCGCAACCGGCAATCCGATCGGGCAAAACCTCGGCGGCATCGTCACCCGACTTGGCGACACCGTGACGTCCGCAGGCGGCTTGCTGACCGGCGGCACAGGCGGCAATCCGTTGGGCGGCAATCCGTTGGGCGGCACGCCGCTCGCACCGCTCACCGGCATTCTGACGGCGTTGCCGGGCACATTGAGCGGCGGTCTGACCGGCGGTGCAGGCAATCCTCTGGCTCCGATCACCGGCGCGCTCAGTTCAGTGACCGGCGCGCTTGGCACAGTCTCCGCGACCGTCACGGCAACCGTGGGCGTATCCGGCTCAATCACCGGTTCGAGTTCGACAAGCGGGAGCAGCGGCAGTGGCGGTAGCAGTGGCAGCGCCAGCCTGTTGTCGCCGGTCACCGGTCTCCTTAACTCGCTGACGGGGGGACTGGGCGGCGCCACACCAGGAAGCGGCACATCAGGCGGACTATCTGGCGGACTTGGAGGACTCGGCGGACTCGGCGGACTCGGCGCAAAGAAATAACGACGGCAAAAAAGAAGAAGTACCAGGGAGCGCGGCGGACCGGGTAACCGGCCCGCCGTTTTTTATCGCGAGAGAATCGCAGGCGCGCGACGTGATCCGCGCCCGGCCAGCTTATAGCTCGTGATACGTATCGTAGGTATCGCAGAAGTTGTTGCGCACGATGAAGTTGGTATAGGTCATCGTGACGGACGCTTCGAGTCCTTCAACGTAGTGCCACCAGCCGATCGGCAAGAACAGCAGATCGCCCGGCCCGATCGTGCATTCAATCAGCTGTGCCTGCTCAAGTGCGGGGAACCGCGCAACATCAATCGCGCTGCCGTCCACCTGCGTATAACAGTGCAGGTGGTTGTACATATTCGGCGTGTCGGACATTGGCACCAGCTTCACCTTCTTTCGTCCCATCACCTGCGCCATGAAGTTGTTGGTCAGGTCGTGATGAAACGGTGTCTTCGTGCCGGCCGGCCCAAACCAGAAAAAGCCGGTATCCGGCGAAGCGGGATCGAGATATTCGCGTATGGTCGGCGCGTCCGCCCAAAGCGCGGCGAGTGAGGCGCGATTCTGCGACGAGTTATTCGCCGTCATGTAAAAGTCATTGGTCGTGCCGCTGCGTTCGACCAGATCGACATATTCGCGAAACGGCATGATCCGCTTCAGGTTCGGTTGATTGATTTCATAGTTCGGATCCGATTCGCGGCCAAACTGCACTTCTACGAGGCATGTGCCGCACCGCGCCCGCAAGTAGTCGAAGTTCCATTGCGTGCGCGCCGGCCACGTATCGAACGCGCCGGTGATGATCACGGGGCGGTTCTGAAAGTAGTACTGCTCAAAGAATTCGTCGCGCGCCAAACGCTCACGCCGCTCCACGACGTCACTACGATCGCGCATGCGATTGAGCTGCCCGTACACGGACAAGGTCCAGTCGCGCTTGCGCAAACGATTGCGCAAGCGCGCGCCGCCCTGAAGATAAGGACTCGCAAGTGCGGTGTCGATTTCGAGCGCTGCTTCGTCGGTATTGAAACCGTGCTCGACGAGCGCTGCGTGCATGGCCGGCGGCGGCGCGCCGAGCAGCAGATTTTCGGCGATCCAGCGACGCCAGTCTTCCATCGATCGGCTCACGTTCGTCCCCCAGTCGATTCGTCCGATCGTTAGCGTCTCATGCGGGCGTCCAAAAGAAAAGGCACGCAGTCCCCGAAAGAACGCGTGCCTTGAATCACCGGCAGACAGCAGACGAACCGCCTGCTGTCATGCGGCAGATACTTACATCTTGACCACGTCGAGCAACGTCTTCTTGCCGCCCTTGTAGTCATACAGCGAGATCACGCCGTGCTGCAGGTCGCCGTGCGAATCGAACGTCGTTTCGCCAATCACGCCCTTGTAGTCGGTGGCCGGCATGGCTGCCAGGATCTTCGCCGGATCGGTCGAGTTAGCACGCTTCATGGCGTCGACGATGATGTACACAGCGTCATACGTGAACGGAGCGTAGATCTGGATCGGTTGACCGAAGCGTTTTTCGTACTTCGCTTCGAACGCCTTGCCGCCAGCCATTTTCTCGAGCGCCATACCGGCTTCCGAGCAGACGATGTTGTCGGTTGCGTCGCCAGCCAGGTCGGACAGCTTGTCGGTACAGACACCGTCACCCGCCAGAACCTTCGCGCGCAGGCCGAGCTGCTTGGCTTGCTTGGCGAACGGGCCGCCCGTTGCGTCCATGCCGCCGTACATGATCGCGTCAGGGTTTTCGCCCTTGATCTTCGTCAGAATGGCGCGGAAGTCCACAGCCTTGTCGTTGGTCGCGTCATGCGACATCACGTTCAGGCCGAGCGACTTGGCGGTCTTCTCGAATTCGTTTGCCAGACCCTGGCCGTAAGCGGTCGAGTCGTCGACGATCGCAACGCTCTTCACCTTCAGACCCTTGGCTGCGTAGTTAGCCAGTGCCGGACCTTGTTGCGCATCGGTCGCCACGACGCGGTACGTGGTCTTGAAGCCCTGTTGCGTGTACGCCGGGTTCGTTGCCGACGGCGAGATCTGCACGATGCCTGCATCGCTATAGATCTTCGAAGCCGGGATTGACGTGCCCGAGTTCAAGTGACCGACCACCGCAACGACCTTGTCGTCAACCAGCTTCTGTGCGACTTGAGTAGCCGTACGCGGGTCAGCCGCGTCGTCTTGTGCGTCCAGTTGCAGCGTAACCTTCTGGCCGCCAATCGTCAGACCCTTGGCGTTGATTTCTTCGACTGCCAGACGAGCGCCGTTTTCGTTGTCCTTCCCCAGGTGAGCAATACCGCCAGTAAGCGGTGCGACGTGGCCGATCTTGACGACCTCGTCCGCCACCGCGCCCGTTGCCAACGACGCAAACAACATGGCCGCAGCGCTGATCGGCAACAGCTTTTGAATCTTGATGTTCATGTAAGTCTCCAGTTTCGGTCCCAAAAACAACGTAATCGCCCCGTGCCCCCGCTTCCTTCTCGTGTCGCTCAATCCCGTAGAGGACCACGCCGGTTGCATCGTTCATGCACTTGGACAGCACCTTCGCCAACCTGTTTGTGGCAAGCGGCTATGCGTACTTGCGCGCAAGTGTAGGCTATCAAATTAATTTGTGGGATTTTTTTGGGTAAGTGGGATGAACACCAATAGCGTTTATCCCACATGGTCGAATGCGGATCACGCCGGCGCCCCGGAAAAGGCCAGCCCATGCGGGTTTCCGCCAGGAAATGGGGTTTTTCGTCAAGCGGGACTAAAGACTTTGCCGCCCAATACCGTTAATGGTCCGAATCAGCATTGAGCCGCGCAAACGATCACGCAACGGCATGCTCAGATGATGGCCGTTCCACACTCAAGTATGGCGAGATTCGCGGCGGCCTCACGCTGCGACTTATCAAGCAGTTCGATCAAATCGGCCGCGTCTGTAAATGCGCCGCGATGCCAGAGACATCACTGCCCGTGCTCGCGCCGCGTCACGCAGGCGAAAAACGGCTGATGCAGAATGTTTCAATCGCCTTACGCTCAAGCCGCGGCCGCGCGCGCCTCGCCGCCCCCTGCCGGAGCGCCCTGCAAGGCGTTTCTTTTAGTGGCAAACTGAGCGCCCGCTGCGGGCATTGCCCGTAGGCATCAACCGTAATTTGAAGGAGAGCGACGTGAGCGTGACTTCCCGATGGATCGACATCCCGGCCGGCAAGGACAGTTTTGGCGGCTACCTGGCGCTGCCGAAAGCCGGCAACGGACCGGCCGTTATCATCATTCAGGAGATCTTCGGCGTGAACAGCCATATTCGCGCGGTCGCCGACCAGTACGCGCAAGATGGTTATGTCGCGCTCGCGCCGGACATCTTCTGGCGCACCCAGCCGCGCGTCGAACTGACGTATGCGGGCGCGGATCGTGACAAAGGCATTGAAATCCTGCAGAAGACCGATGTGGGCCTCGCCGTGGCCGACGTCGGCGCAACGGCGGCGGCGTTGCGCGCCATGCCTGAAGTGACCGGCAAGGTCGCCGCGATTGGCTACTGCTTCGGCGGCCGCCTCGCGTACCTTGCAGCGGCGCAAAACACGATCGATCTGGGCGTGAGCTATTACGGCGGCGGCATCCAGAACCTGCTCGACGAAGCGGCCAAAATCAAGGTGCCGATGCAATTCCACTACGGCGAACTCGACCACGGTATTCCGCTGGAAGCGGTGGGCCAGGTGCAGGAACGTTTCGCCGGCCGCGGCGATGCCGAATTCCACATTTACCCGAACGCCGATCACGGCTTCAACTGCACCGACCGCGCGTCGTACAACCAGCACGCCGCGGCGCTCGCGCACGGCCGCACGCTGGTGTTCCTTGGCGAACGTCTGTAAAACGGCACGCCGGCCTTCCGGCCGGGCAGTCTCTTCAATCAGTTACGCTTGAACCGCGGCGCGCTGTGATGGCGCGCCGCGCTGCAAACGGGGCGTATCCGGCGTGCTATCCGACTACCTTGCTCACGACGCAATCGGCCTCGCGAATCTCGTGCGTACGCGCGAGGCCAGCGCGCGCGAATTGCTGGACATGGCGATTGCGCGTGCCGAAGCCGCCAATCCCGCCATCAATGCGATTGTCCTGAAAGACTACGACGCCGCCAGGCAGCGGGCATCGCACGATCACTCGCATACGCTCGGCGACGGTCCGCTGGCAGGTGTGCCGTATCTGATCAAGGATCTCGGCGCGCCCGTCGCAGGTTTGCGGATGTCGATGGGCAGCCGTCACTACCGGCACTTCGTCCCCAAGATCGACGCACCCGTGGTTGCCTTGGCGCGCGCCGCCGGACTCAATATCTTCGCGAAAACGAGCACCTCGGAACTCGGGCAGATGCCGTACACGGAGCCCGAACTGTTTGGCGCGTGCCGCAATCCGTGGAGTCTCGATCACACGCCGGGCGGTTCGAGCGGCGGTTCGGCAGCCGCGGTCGCAGCGGGCATCGTGCCGCTCGCGCATGCGTCCGACGGCGGCGGCTCGATCCGCATTCCCGCCTCGTGTTGCGGTCTGTTCGGCCTGAAACCGTCACGCGGACGCATCCCGGGTTTGCAGCAGCCGGCCGCCGGCGAACTGGGCGTCGATCACGCGGTATCGCGCAGCGTGCGCGACAGTGCATTGCTGCTCGACCTGATGACCGGCCACGCGCAACAGATGCCGCCCGGCGCGCCCGGTACATTTCTCGGCGCGGTGAGCGAACCATGCAAGCCGTTGCATATTGCTTATGTGACGGACCCGATGCTCGCCCCCACCCTGTCTGCCGATACGCGCGCCGCACTCGAGGATGCGGCGGCGCTCGCGGCGGCGCTGGGACATCATGTCGAACCGGTCAAGCTGGGCATCGATTTCGAAGCGGTCCGCCATGCCTTCCTGATGATGTCCTCAGTGACCACACGCGACATGGTGCTGAATGCCGAACGCATCACCGGCCACAAACCGGCACGCGACGAATTCGAAATTTCGACGTGGGCGATGGCGCATATCGGCCGCAAGCTCGGCGAGCGCGCCTTGCCTGCCGCACTCGAGGAGCAGCGCCGGATCACCGTCAAACTCACCGATCTGCTCACACGCTACGACCTGATCCTGTGCGCGACGCTCGCCTCCGCGCCAATCAAGATTGGCGAGATGGTGCCTACGCAAAGCGAGCGTCTGCAGATGCGCGCAGTCACCACACTGCCTATCGAACCGCTCTTGAGAAAGATGCTGGCCGAAGCGGCCGACAAGGCATTCGCGTGGGCCGGCTGCACGGAGATATTCAATCTGAGTGGACAACCCGCCATGTCGGTGCCGCTCTACTGGAACGCGCGCGGCTTGCCGGTGGGCGTGCAGTTCGCGGCTGCGGCGGGCGGTGAAGCCACGCTGTTCAGGCTCGCGGCGCAGCTGGAAGCGGCACGGCCGTGGTTCGCCAGACGACCGCCCTTGCTGCCGGCGCGGATTTGACCCGGGCACGGGCGCTAAAGACGCTGGCTAAAACTCACGCCTGTTTGCGCCGTGCGCCGTGCCCAGTGCGCGGCATATTTCGAGCCGCAGCAAAAAGGCGCCTGTCGCACGCGGCGGCAGGCGCCTTGAGAAAGCCCGGAAAGCGACGCCGTCATGCTGCAGTGCTCCTTGCGCAACACGACTGATGCGTACCGCTTGCCGCTCGCTCAGGCTTTCTTGTTATATGCGCTGCACCAACCCTTGGCCGACACCTGCTTGCCACCGAACATCGGGCAGCCGCCAAATGGGTCGGATGCCTTGCCCTGAAAGAAGCTGCAGTTGCCGCAGTCCTGACCGGCCGCGTACTTGGCGTACTTGGCCTTGTCGACCTGGGTGGCGTCCTGCTTGTAGCCGAGCGCCTGAGCGGTCGGATCGGCTTCGGTGACCTTGGGGGCGTCGGCAAAGGCCTGGCGCGACAGCGCGAACGTGGATGCAACACCAATGCTGGTAATGAGAAACGTACGGCGGGATGACTTCATGGGGACTCACTCCGTTTGTATTGGGACTCAACGCCGTTCTGACGACAGCGGTATCCAAGCATAGCAACGAAGCAGCCACTCGTGACGGGTCAAATGACGGGCATAAGCGATTTTGTAGATCTGCATGGGCTGTCGGCACCGACGGCCGCGCTGATGCGCCACACCCATGCGGCATGCATGTCATGGTCGCGTCATGCGGCCGTCACGCTCGTGTCAGTTATGCGCGCCCGGCCAGCTCGCAGACCCGTTGAGCGATGGCAAGCGAAGCCGTAAGCCCGGGCGATTCAATCCCGAACAGGTTGACGAGGCCTCGTACCCCGTGCGCCGCAGGGCCTTGAATCACGAAGTCGGCGGCAGGTTCGCCGGGTCCGGAAAGCTTGGGGCGAATCCCTGCATAAGCCGGTTGCAGCGAGCCATCCGGCAGCGCGGGCCAGTAAGCGCGAATCGCCGCATAGAAGGAATCCGCGCGATGCGGGTCGACGTCATAGTTGATGGCATCGACCCATTCGACGTCGGGACCGAAGCGCGCCTGACCGCCGAGGTCGATCGTCAGATGCACGCCGAGCCCTGCTTCGTTCGGCATCGGATAGATGAGGCGGCTAAACGGCGCGCGCCCGGAAATGCTGAAGTAGTTGCCGCGTGCGAGATAAAGCGGCGGCACGTGCCGTGCATCGAGCCCGCGAATCTTGCGCGCCAGCGCATTGGCGTGCAAACCCGCGCTATTGATCACGCATGCCGCACTGATGGTGGTGGGCGTCTCGCCGCCCACCTTCAGCACGAAGCGCCCGTTACTCGATTCGATTGCTTCGACTGGCGCATGAAAGGCACAGACCGCGCCGTCGCGTTCGGCATCGCCTTGCATGGCCAGCATCAATTGATGACTGTCGACGATACCCGTATGCGGCGAGAACACCGCCTCGACGCATTCGAGCGCCGGTTCGAGCGCCTGCGCCTCGGAACCGCTGATGCGCATCAGATCGAGCACGCCGTTTTCCTTGCCGCGCGCCATGATGCCTTCGAGTTGCGGAATCTGGTTGCGCGAGGTCGCGACAAGCAGCTTGCCGCACCGCGAATGCGGCACGCCGCGCGCCTCGCAATACTCGTACAGCATCTCGCGGCCCCGCACGCACAGTGTCGCCTTGAGTGAGCCGCGTGGGTAATAGATCCCTGCGTGAATCACTTCGCTATTGCGCGAACTGGTGCCCACGCCGATCGCTTCGGCACCTTCCAGCACGATGACTTCGTGCCCGCGTGCGGCAAGCGCACGCGCAATGGCGAGGCCCACAACGCCTGCGCCGATGACTACACATTCGATTTGATCCATGTCTGTTGACGCGGCCTACCGCACCGCGCGCTGCCTCGTCCAGCCAATGAAGTTGAAGACAGGATGCGGTTCGCGGCTGACCCTGCCGCCTACCGCTCGCTGTCGAACGCATTCCGTGCACCGGCAAACTTGTACGACGTTGTACAGACACAAATGCCCGCAGTCGCAACGGCTGCGGGCATTGGCTCTCGATGCCTGTGAATCCTCGCCTTGCTGGATGCCTGTGTATCGGATGGCTTCAGTGTACGCCGTCAGCGGTGGCCACGCTCACTTCTTCTTCGCGCGGAGGGTCCGTCGATCTCACCGCGACACGCAACTATCACGCGCGGCAACACTGAATGCGCGCTGTGGCTTAAAACCCGATTGGTTTGCGGCGGGTGCCGTAATCGAGGCGAATGTCTTCCGCACCAATCCAGTCGCGTCCATCGATACGCGCCGCACCGAAACCGTTCAGAATCGCGCGTCGCATTTCGCGCGGCGACGCGGGCTTCAGCGCATCGAGCGCGGGGTCGCCCAGTTCCGCAGGAAAGCGCGATCCCCATCCGTGAGCCGTGCGGATCTCGTCGTAAATCGATTGCGCAATCCGGCGTGCACCCGCGTGATCGGGCGGCGGGATTTCGTAGACGTTCATCCGGTTCAGGATCGGCTCCGGAATCGAGCGCTCGTCGTTGGCGGTCGCAATCCAGATGACGTGGCCTGCGTTGATCGGAATTTCGGCGAACTCGTCGATGAAGGTTTGCGCGGTATCGTGCTCCAGCAACGCGTAGAGCGCGCCGAGCGGATCGTATTGCGAATCGCCGGTCGCCTTGTCGATTTCATCGACGGCAATCACAGGATTCGCGTAGCTGCCGTGCACCAGCGCATCGAAGACCTTGCCGGGTTTGGCGTTCTTCCATTGCGACGAAGCGCCCGACAGTATCCAGCCCGCGGTGAGCGAACTCATCGCGACGTAGTGGTAAGCGGTGCCCAGCAGGCGCGCGAGCTGCTTCGCAAAATGCGTCTTGCCGATGCCCGGATCGCCCAGCAGCAAGATGGGCATCAGTTCGAGGCGGTCTTCGGTTTCCAGGCACAACGCGACCTGCTTGCGCACGTCCTCGAGCGGCTCGCTGAAGTTGGGCAACGCGTCGACCAGATCGTCGATCGACGGCATCCGGTTCGGCTTCACGCAGAACCGCAGATTGCCCACCTTCAGCATTTTTTCGTAGGTCGTGCGCAACGCATCGTTCGCGCCGTCGCCCAGATCGTTCAGCGCAGTTTCGACCCGCTCGAGGTCGTACACTTTACTGAACGACGCAACCGCGATTTCCTGTTTGACCATTGCTGTTGTCATGGCTCACCCCGTCATGCTGGTCTTGCGGATACGGCACCGGTGAGGTGCCGCTTCAAGTCCAGTGTAACGACGCAATATTCGTGCGCAAGCGAGCACTCCTGCGGGTCTGCTGCTAACACCCCGTATGCGCGGCGTGAATGGCCGCAGGCTGGAGCGTGGCTTGAATGCAGCGGATTGCGTCCCCATCTGCAATGCAGTGTTGCTGAACCCGGCACGCGCGCAGGTGTCAGAAAGAAGCTGCGGGCATCAGGCGTAAGATGGGCGCCTGTCATCTCGCCGCAGCCAGCGACCCGGAGAGCCGCCAATCATGTGGAAAATCATTCTCGCCGCCGTTCTGTTTGGCACGTCGTTAGTCGCGCAGGCCCAGCAGCGCCCCGTGCAGCAGGTCGTGCAATGGGAATTGCAGGTGATGCGCGACGGCCAGCAGATCGACACGTTCGACGGCACCACCACGGTCGGCCAGGCGCGCACGGACACGCATCACCAGGTCGTGCAGCACGACGTGGGCTGTAAAGACGTGCCGGCCGGTAGTATCGACCTGTCGCGCACGCTCACCGTGTCGCCCATTCAGGCGGACGCGAACCAGGTCACGCTGGCCATCGAAGCACAGGAGACGCTTGAAGACGACACCGCCAAACAGACGGATACCGGCTGCAAGTTACCGCCGCAACCGCGCCAGGTGGCAGCCAGTCATCCGGGTCTGAGCGTGCCGGCCGGACAGTGGGCAAGCTGGCAGATCGTCGACAAGAATCCGAACCTCGTGTATCGAGTCCGTGCGAGTCTCGCCAACAACCCATGACATCAACGAAACCCGTGGATCACGCGGCATGCGAAACCCCGAAGAACTAATCCGCGAGAGCGCACAGCCCAAGGATTTCGTTGCGGTGAGCTGGAACCTGCACAAGGGCCGCACGCCGCTCGGTTTCCAGGCCTGGCAGGCCATGCAACGCTGGGTGCAGTCCACCCACGCCGATGCGTACTTCCTGCAGGAGGCCATGGCGCGGCGTATGCCGCAGCCGGTGCTGTCCACCGGCTTTGGTGCACGACTGCACGAACCGGCCGACGATGTCTGGCATTGCCAGGCCACCGAAATTGCGCGCTCGCTGGAACTGCAGATTGCGCTTGGGCAGAACGTCTTCAAACCATCGTGGCGGCACGGCAATGCGATCCTGTCGCCGCACCCGCTCGATCTCGGCGGTCGCTGGGACATCTCCGCGCATCGCTTCGAAAAACGCGGCCTGTTGGTGGCGCGCGCAACCTTCGGCGGCCATTCGGTGACCTTGCTGTGTGCGCACCTCGCGCTCACACGCGCGGCGCGGCTGCGGCAAATGAACTGGATTGCCCACTGGATCTCGAAGGAAGCGCCCGAAGGTCCGCTCGTGCTGGCCGGCGATTTCAACGACTGGCGCAACGACTCCGTACCGCTCTTCGCGGAACTCGGCATGTCCGAGGTCGCCACCTTGCTCGGAGAATCCGGACGAACCTTCCCGGCGTTTTCGCCGGCCCTCGCGCTCGACAAGATGTTCGTGCGCGGCATGCGGCCGGTCGAATGGATTCAGCCTGCGCAGGAGACCGCCTGGCTGTCGGATCATTTGCCGTATATGGCGCGTCTGCGGGTCGAATAGCGCCGCTGCCGCATAACCGCGCCGCCACCGGATACCGCTGGCGGCGCGCTCTTTTATGGGGCTTCAGATGCGCTGCGGCGTCCAGTTCACCGTGGCCGTCATCGCTTCATCCGGCATCAGCACGCAGCCGCCTACGTGATCGGGCGTGTCGTCGGCGTTGAAGCAATCGGTGGTGTTGGTCACTGGTTCGACGCACAAAAGCGCCTGATTCGCGGGTGCAAATACCACCAGATGATCGAACGGCGCCTGCGCCGTCAACGTGAGTTGCCGCCCTTCGTCCGGCCACGCGATGGTGGCGTTGCGCGACCAGCCGGCGAAGTTATTGTCGAGATCGTATGCGTCAGCGGACATGCCATTGCGCAACGCGTCGACAGCAGGATGCGGACCGAGATGCGTAGGCAGCACCTCACGGTCTGCGTGCCACATGCCCTGCACCTGCGCATGCACACGGGTCTGCGGGGTACGCGGGTAGTACGGGTGATGGCCCATGCCGAACGGCATGGGCCGCCCCGCGAGGTTGTGCGCCGACAGCGTGATGCGCAAGCCGTCGCCAGCCAGTTCGATGCGCTGCTCGGCCCGATAACGAAACGGCCATTCGCCGGGTGCATCCGGCGCGGGATCATGCTCGAAGTGCAGTTCGACTGCATGCGCGCTGCGTTGGCCCACGCGCCAGGCGCGGCGCCACGCGTGGCCATGCAGGGCGTGAGCGTAGCGATTGCCGTCGCCGTTCAGATCGATCGCTTCACCTTCGAACACAAAGCGCCCATCGCGGATGCGATTGCAATACGGCAGCAACGGGAAGCTCCCCATGCCCAGCGGATCGCGTTCGGCGAGTGCCGCCTGCGTGGCCGGCCGAAGCCAGTGCACCGGACCGCCAGAAGTCGCCTCGTAGTACGCCGCGATCGAGCCGCCCACATGCGGCGCGACAAGGACCCGCATGTTGCCGCTCGACAGCGCGATCAAGGCGGGATCGTCGAGCGCTAGCGCATCTGCCGCTGCTAGCCGGACCGGATTCAAGGAAACATCGCGCATGGTGAAAATAGAAAAGACCTGCTCGGACCAGGATGGCCCGCGCGACCGAGAATCGCACGCCCGCGCGCTCAGGTCAATATTATTAGTAATAATACTGAAGCAAACGATTGCCCGCCGGCTCGGCGCTTACTCCCAAATGGCGGGTTTCCGTGCGTTGCCGGATGCATATTATTAGTGGTACCGTCAGCACAAACCTGCCGAAGGCATCCTCTGCTTTTGCCGCCGCTGCAGCGCGGCCCGCACAATGAAAAAATCGACGCAACGCCGCCCTACGATGACCGATATCGCCAAGCTCACTGGCGTATCGCAATCGACTGTCTCGCTTGTCCTGAACAACGCGACCGGCGCGAAATTCTCCGAGACCACCCGCAACAAGGTGCTCAAGGCCGCCCATGACCTCGGCTACCGGCTCTCGCCGCGCGAACCGGTGCTCGCCTCCGGGGACGAACGCAACCTGATCGTTTATCTGGCCGACGAAATCTCGACGAGCCCGCATCCGGTCGTCAACATCGACGGCGCCCGCGACGCCGCCTACGCGAGCGGCAAGATGCTGGCGGTCTACTCGACGCACGGCAATGCCGATATCGAACAGCAGGTGCTCGATACCACGCTGTCGAACCCGCACGTGTTCGGCGTGATCTACGCCACCGTCTATACGCGCAAGGTGAGCCTGCCGGCCGCGCTGTCGCGCGTGCCGACCGTGCTGCTCAACTGCTACACGAGCGAAGGCGGCCAGTCGTCGGTGGTGCCGGCGGAAGTGGCAGGCGGCCATATCGCCACCGAGTATCTGCTGAATGCGGGCCATCGGCGCATCGGCTATATCAACGGCGAACCCTGGCAGGACGCCTCGAAAGACCGCCTGAAGGGGTACCGCACCGCCCTCGCCACCGCCGATCTGCCATTCGCCGCCGAACTGGTGCGCGACGGCGACTGGAGCTCCGGCCTCGGCTTCGAACAGACGCTCTCGCTGATGCGCGAAGCCCATCCGCCCACTGCGATTTTCTGCGCCAACGATCTGACCGCGCTCGGCGCAATCGAGGCCATCAAGCAGCTCGGCCTGCGCGTGCCCGAAGACGTTTCCGTGCTCGGCTACGACGATCAGGAAATCGCCCGTCACACGCATCCGGCGCTCTCGACCGTGGTGCTGCCGAACTATGAACTGGGTCGCTGGGCGGTCGAAACGCTGCTGCAGGAAGAGCACAACCGCGCTGCGGGTGCGCCGGTGCGGCACCGCATGGTGAAACTCGACGGTCCACTCGTCGAACGCGCATCAGTGAGGGTAATTACCGAGGCAAAATCCCCTGTAATTAATAATATTAGTGATTGACCGATAATAATTCAGGATGGAATAATCGGCACGTCCGGTCATACGACGCGTACGCCGATCGGCAGCAGCAACACCCAGGTAGCACCCGGAAAGACCAAAAAGCAAATACACCTACCTCACCAGGTACTGGAGGAAGACATGGCATCGCTCAAACGGCAATTGCGCGGACAGCGGCTGGCCGCATCCCCGCTGGCTGCATCCCTCGTCGCGTTGGCACTCGGATTTGGCGTCACGGCAGCGCATGCCGACGATGCCTTGCCTAAATTGCCCAACAAGACTCCGCTTAAGGTCGGCTTCGCGCAGACCGAAAGCAACAATCCGTGGCGTCTCGCGGAGACCAAGAGCTTCAAGGACGTCGCCGCCAGATGCGGCTGGCAAGTGGTGATGACGGACGCCAACGGTTCGAACTCGAAGCAGGTTTCGGATATCCAGAACATGATCGCGCAGCACGTCGATCTGCTGGTCTTCCCGCCGCGCGAGGAAAAGCCGCTCGCGCCGGTCGTGCTGCAGGCGAAGAAGGCCGGCATTCCGGTGATTCTGGTCGACCGCGACGTGGATCAGTCGGTGGCGAAGGCGGGCCGCGACTACATTACCTTCATCGGCTCGGACTTCATCGATCAGGGCCACCGCGCCGCCGACTGGCTCGTCAAGGCCACCGACGGCAAAGCCAAGATCATCGAGCTCGAAGGCACCACGGGCGCCTCCGCCGCCAACGACCGCAAGAAGGGCTTCGACGAAGTGATCGCGAAGAATCCGGGCATGTCGATCATCGCCTCGCAAAGCGGCGATTTCGCGCGCGACAAGGGCCGTCAGGTGATGGAAACGTTGCTGCAGGCACACCCCGATGTCACCGCCGTGTACGCGCACAACGACGAAATGGCGCTCGGCGCGATTGCCGCGATCAAGGCCGCCGGCAAGCAGCCGGGCAAGGACATCCAGATCGTGACGATTGACGGTACCAAGGGCGGCATGGACGCAATCGCCGCCGGCGAACTGGGCGCGAGCGTGCAGTCGAGCCCGTTCTTCGGCCCGCTCGCATGCGACGTCGCACAGCGTTATGCGAAGGGTGAAAAGATCCCGACCTGGGTGAAGGTCTCGGATCGCTTCTACGACAAGAGCAACGTGCAGCAAAGCATGCAGTACGGCTACTGACGCGTGCTCGTGCACTGGTTTTGCTGGCAAGCTTTGAAGGCAGTCGTCCCCTGAGCGGGACGGGAAGGGTTCGAAGCGACGCGCCCGTGCCGAACGGGCCGTCGCTTCGCTTTGTTCTGCGTACTACCATGGATGATGGCGCGCCTGCCGCGTCATCGCCCGCAGTGCAGCATCTGCAGCAGGAGATCACGTGATGCAATCCGGCAGCCAGACGCCGCCCCAGATGCCGTCTTCCAGCGCCGAGCGTGCGCCGCTGCTGGAGATGAAGGACATCCAGATCAGCTTCGGCGGCGTGCCCGCCTTGCGCAACGCGAACCTGAGCGTCGCGGCGGGCGAAGTGCATGCGCTGATCGGCCAGAATGGCGCCGGCAAATCCACCATGATCAAGATCCTCACCGGCGCGTACCGGCGCGGCGGCGGGAGCGTGCGTTTCGAAGGACGCGAGATCGACTTTCGTACGCCGAAGGAAGCGCGCGAAGCGGGCATCAGCACGATCTATCAGGAGATCAATCTGGTGCCGTTCCGCTCGGTGGCGGAAAACATCTTTCTGGGCCGCGAGCCGGGCCGTTTCGGGCTGATCGACTGGCGCGCGGTGCAGCAACGCGCCGCGGCCTTGCTCGAATCGTTCGGCTTGCAGATCGATGTGAAGAAACCCGTGCGCACCTATTCGACCGCGATCCAGCAGATGGTGGCGCTGGCACGCGCCGTGTCGTCGGACGCGAAGATGGTGATCATGGACGAGTCCACCTCGTCGCTCGACGAACGCGAAGTCGAATTGCTGTTCAGCGTGGTGCGCAAGCTGCGCGACGACGGCCGCGCGGTAATCTTCGTGTCGCACCGGCTCGACGAGCTCTACGCATTGTGCGATCGCGTCACGGTGATGCGCGATGGCCAGACGGTCGCGCAAAGCACCATGGCCGAGATGGACAAGCTGCAACTGGTGACGACGATGCTCGGCCGCACCCTCGCCGCCGTCGTGCAGGACGACAGCACGGCACGCGAGGCGAATCTGGCGCGTCGCGGCGCGCAGGTCATCGCCGCGCGCGATCTGGGCACGCATCCGAAAGTCAACGACGTGTCGCTCGAGGTGCACGCGGGCGAGGCCGTGGGTCTGGCCGGCCTGCTCGGCTCGGGCCGCACGGAAACCATGCGGCTGATGTTCGGCGCCGATCCGCTCGAGCACGGCACGCTGTCTATCAACGGCGAACAGGTCGCGCTGAAGTCGCCGCAGGATGCGATCGCGCGCGGTCTCGCGTATCTCACCGAAGATCGTAAAGGCGACGGCATCGTCCCCGAACTGTCGGTGCGCGACAACCTCACGCTGGTATGTCTGCGCACGCTCGCCAGACACGGCGTGGTGGATGTGAAACAGCAGCAGGCAATCGTCGATCGCTTCATCGCTTCGCTCGGCATCAAGCTGCGCTCGCCCGATCAGCCGATTCGCGAGTTGTCCGGCGGCAACCAGCAGAAGGTTCTCCTCGCGCGCTGGCTCGCTGCGGAACCCTCGCTGCTATTGCTGGATGAACCGACGCGCGGCATCGACGTCGGCGCCAAGGCGGATGTCGCGAAGATCGTGCGCGAGCTGCGCGATGCGGGGCTCGCGGTGCTGCTGTCCGCCTCGGAACTGGAAGAACTCACCGCCGTGGCCGATCGCGCCGTCGTGATACGCGACGGCCGCACGGTGGCGGAACTCAACGGTGCGCAAATGAGTGAAAGCGCCATCATGGATGCCATTGCATACGGCAGCGACGGCACGTCGCAACTGGTCGAAGCCGCTCAGACGGCTCACATTGAAGACGCGCTGGAGGGCGACCGTCATGGCTCTTAAGTCGTTGCGCAACGAGGCGGCGGCGCCGCTGTCCGCTGCCACTGGGGCCGACGCGGCCGCCACCCGCAAGCGGCACCGCATCACGATCCAGCGCGAGGTCGTCGTGCTGCTGGCCATGCTGGTCTTCAACCTGCTGTTCACGCCGCACTTCTGGTCGCTGCAGACCTTCAACGTGAATCTGACCCAGGTGGTCACCATCGTAATCGTCGGGATCGGCATGACGCTGGTGGTCGCGACGGGCGGCATCGACCTGTCGGTGGGCGCCTCCATGGCCATCTCCGGCGCGCTCGCGCCGATGCTGTTCATGAACATTCCCGGCCCCGGCGGGATTGCGCTCGCGTTCGTTCTGCCGGTGCTGGCGGCCGCCGCGTGCGGCGTCTTCAACGGCATGCTCGTGACGAAGCTCTCCGTGCAGCCCATTGTCGCGACGCTGGTGCTGTTCATCGCCGGGCGCGGCATTGCCCAGGTCGTGACGGACGGCAGCCTGCAGGCATTCAGCAACCCCTCGTTCCAGTGGATCGCGCTCGGCAAGGTGGCCGGCATTCCGTTCCAGGTGCTGCTGATGTTCGCGCTCGTCGCACTGTTCGTCTGGGTCGTGCGCAAGACGCTGTTCGGCCAGTATCTGCTGATCACCGGCGGCAACGAGAAGGCGGCCTACCTGTGCGGTGTGCCCACCGCGCGGGTGAAGCTGATCGCCTATACGATCTGCGCAGCGCTCGCCGGCCTGGCCGGACTCATTTCGATTTCGGTGAACTCGTCGTCGGATGCGAACGTGGTCGGGCTCGGCATCGAACTCGATGCGATCGCCGCGGTGGCGGTCGGCGGCACGGCGCTGACGGGCGGCAAGGCCTACATAGGCGGCACGCTGATCGGCGCGCTGATCATCCAGTTGCTGCGCTACACGCTGCTCGCGCACGGCATTCCCGACGCGGCGGCGCTGGTCGTCAAGGCAGCCATCATCATCGCGGCCGTGTACGTGCAACGGCGCGCGCGCTGACCGACCCGCCATGCCTGTGCTCTTCAAGACTCCGGATTCGATGCGATGAAAAAGAATCTCCCCATCCTGCTCGCGCTCGCCGCGCTCGTCGTGCTCGGGCTGGTGCGTTACGACCACTTCGGCTCCGCGTACAACATCAACGCGTTCTGGCGCTACAACTCGATGTTCGCGCTGATCTCCGTCGGCATGGCGTTCGTGATCATCACCGGCGGGATCGACCTGTCGGTCGGCACGGTGGCGGCGCTGGCAAGCGTCGTGGCGGCGCTCACCAGCAACTACGGCGGCTGGGTCGCGGTGCTCGCCGGCACCGGTGCGGGCCTCGCGGTCGGCGTGCTGAACGGGCTCATCATCACGCGTCTGAAGATCCTGCCGTTCATCACCACGCTAGCGACGAGCCTCGGCGCGCACGGCGCCGCGCTGCTGCTCGGCAAGAACGACGCGGTGTCGATTGCCGCCGATTCGAACTTTGGCAACTTCGGCCAGGGCGATCTGTTCGGCATGCCGATTCCGGGCATCGTCGCGCTTGTAGCGGCCCTGGCTGGGTGGCTCGCGCTGCGCAGTACGCGCTTTGGACGGCACTCGCTTGCCATCGGCGGCAGCGAGGAAGCGGCGCGCCTGATGGGCCTGAACGTGGATCGCACGCTGGTCACCGCCTACGCGGTCAGCGGCTTGCTGGCCGGCATGGCCGGCGTGATCCTCGCGGCGCAGTTCGGCGCGGGACAGCCGAACGAAGGCGTCGGCTGGGAGCTGTTCGCCATCTCGGCGGTCGTGCTGGGTGGCACGCTGCTGACGGGTGGCGAGGGTTCAATTGCGATGACGATCGCCGGCGTGCTGCTGCTCGGCCTCGTTTTCAACCTGCTCAACTTCGAAAACGGGCTGGGCTTCATCAGCCTGTCGGCTTACTGGCAATCGGTGATCCGCGGTGTGTTCCTGCTGCTGGTGATCGTGATGCAGGCACGCGTGCTGAAGCAGCGCGGCCGCAAACGGGCCGCCGTGCCAGCGTGAGCGCGCGGCAACGCCGGGTGCCGTAACGCGCGTCACGTGCGTGACGCGCACCCGGCGTTGCCGCTCTCGAACACGACCGGCACCTGCGGGATTGCCAGCGGACCGCCAGGCGTTTGCGGCCAGATGCCGCTCCGAGGCCTGTTTGCACCCGTTTCACGCCATTTCCACGTGGTTTTGCCACCGTTTTGGTGCGTTTTTGCCAGTTTCGCCAGCAGGGTCAATGCTGCGCTGCGTGGCAGGTTTCGGTATCATCCCGAAATAGTTGTCCGGGCGCGCGCCTACCGGCACGCGTTCCAGTCACCGATGGCAGTCGCACCCAGCGACTCGGGCCCATCGCCGTACACCTTGCAGTACCCCGTATTACCCCCGCCGACGAGCCCCGTTGCGTGCCGTTCCGACGCCGAAGCCGCCAGTCCGGCAACCGCTTGAGCACGCTCACGTACCGTGCCGCCACCCTCGGATGGCAGGCGCGGTAAAATAGCGGATTGCGCATCATTTTCCCCAGTAACAGGTTAGCAGCGGGGTTAGCGCAGCATCGCCCTTGCCGTGCCGGCCGGCTATTCGTCTGGCCGTCTTTGTTTTCGCACCATCCAAGAAGCCATGAGCAACCTGAATCCACAAACCGTCCTGAGCGTCCATCACTGGACCGATACGCTTTTCAGCTTCACCTGCACGCGCGACCCGTCGTTTCGCTTCGAAAACGGCCAGTTCACGATGGTGGGCCTCGAGGTCGACGGCAAGCCGCTGATCCGCGCCTACAGCCTCGCGAGCGCGAACTATGAAGAGCACCTCGAATTCCTGAGCATCAAGGTCCAGGACGGTCCGCTCACGTCGCGCCTGCAGCATCTGAAGGTCGGCGATCAGGTGCTGATCGGCAAGAAACCGGTCGGCACGCTGGTGGCCGACAACCTGCTGCCGGGCAAGACGCTGTGGCTGCTGTCCACCGGCACGGGGCTCGCGCCGTTCATGTCCATCATCAAAGATCCGGACATTTACGACCGTTACGAGCGCGTGGTGCTCACGCACACCTGCCGGTTCGTCGACGAACTGGCCTACAAGGAATACATCACCGACCACCTGCCGGCGCACGAACACCTCGGCGAACTGGTTCAGGAAAAGCTGCTGTACTACCCCACCGTCACGCGGGAAGCGTTCCAGAACCGCGGCCGCATCACCGAGCTGATCGAAACCGAAAAGCTGTTCGCCGACCTCGGCGTGCCTGGCTTCTCGCTCGAAAACGACCGCATCATGCTGTGCGGCAGCCCGCACATGCTGCGTGACACCCGCAAGCTGCTGGACGACCTGGGCTTCCAGGAAGGCAGCAACAATGCGCCGGGCCACTACGTCGTCGAGAAGGCGTTCGTGGGCTAATCCCGCGGGTTGCCGCTGGCGGGATACCGTCCGCACCGTGGCGCAAAGCACACAAAAAAACCGGAGCCTTTTGGCTCCGGTTTTTCTTTTTGGGCTGCCAAAAATACAGCCCTGAAAAGCGGCCGCCTGATGGGCCGGCGTAGCTCATACGCCGCGAACCGCGACAGACGCGTCGAGTTACAAATTGGGTGATACAACATAAGCGCGCGTGTCAGCATTTTTCCTACATGCAGGTCGCATATGACATGTCAACCATTGGATCAAAAACACGCGCTAACCCTTGCCACCACTGCATCTTTTCTTTTTTTTGCGATATCATCGCGGCGCATCGACATGCCGTGTAACGCCCGCCCAGGGTTACATCCTATTTGTTACTGAATGTAAATTTCGTTACGCTGAGGCGTAGCGATTGTCCGTCGCGCGAGTGTGTCGCGGACACGTCTGGAGGCTTGAGATTCCGTATGCGTTCCGCTGTCTTCGCGTCTCCGACGTGCACCCGGTTTGCTGTGAAGCGGACTTCCTGAGCGGGAGACTCATGGATACGACGATCGTACCGATCAACGTGCATAGTCAGGCCTCGGTGCCCCGCGACGGCCGCAGTAAGCCGAGCACCTCGGCGCTGCCCGATACCACGCGCAACGTTTGGGGCGGCTACCCGTCTTCTGCCGCAGCGCCCCTTTCCCCTTCGCAGCCACCGCATGCCGGCCCCGCCGCCGCGCAAAGCTCCGCCGAGCGCGAAATTGCCCGCTTGCGCGCTCGCGTGCGCGAACTGTCCGCCGAGCTGGTCCACGCTCAGGAAGCCGCCTGCCATCACGTGGCGCGCGAACTGCACGACAGCGTGGGCAGCGAGTTGACCGCGACGCGCTTTGCGCTCGCGGGCATCGAGACATGGCTACCCGTCGATGCGCCGCCGCAATGCGCTGCCGCGCTCAAGGTTGCCAGCCGCTCTCTCGATGCGGTGTGCGACGCCACCCGCCACGCGGTTGCGGAACTGCATGCGCCGGCGCTCGAAGCCGGCCTCGTCAGCGCCCTCGCGCAATGGACCGGCGACTTCTCGGCCCGCACGCAATTGCGCACCAGCTTTGTCTGCGCGGCCGACTTGCGGATCGCCCACCTGCCCGCCGATGCCGCGCTCGCCGTGTTCCGCGTCGCGCAAGAAGCGTTGAACAATATCGCGAGGCACGCTCGCGCGAGTGCCGCGGACGTGCGTATCGAAGCCAGCCGCCGGCATCTCACGCTCGTCGTCAGCGATGACGGCGTTGGCCTCGCACCGCGCGCCCGTGTGCGACGCGGTCATTTCGGCCTCGCCGGGATGCGCGCGCGCTGCGCGGCCTTCGACGGCGCCGTTCAGATCAGCACCCGCCGGCGTGACGACGCCGCGCCAGCGCGCGGCACCACCGTGCGGGCGCGCTTCGCGTGGGATGCGATGCTCGCCGACGGCGCCTGGGCCGAACGCCGCGCGGCCGGTGCCGCGTCTCTTTCTTCGTGAGCGCGCCCTCATGAGCCTGCGCATCCTGCTCGCCGACGATCACGCAGTCGTCCGCCAGGGCGTGCGTCAACTGCTGATGGACCGCGGCGTCGCGTCCGAAGTGGCTGAAGCCGAAAGCGGCGCCGACGCGCTTGCCGCCGTCGCCAGACAGGTGTTCGACGTGATCCTGCTCGACATCTCGCTGCCCGACATGAACGGCGTGGAAGTCCTCAAGCGCCTGAAGCGCAAGGCACCGCGCGCGGCAGTGCTGATGTTTTCGATGTACCGTGAGGACCAGTACGCGGTCCGCGCGCTGAAGGCGGGCGCAGCCGGCTACCTGTCGAAGACCGTCGATACCGCGCAAATGATCGGGGCGATCCAGCAGGTCGCGGCAGGCCGCAAGTACGTGAGCCCGGCGATGGCCGAGGCGCTGGCCGACTACGTCTCATACGACGGCGAGCAGTTGCCGCACGAAAAGCTCTCCGATCGCGAATATCAGACGCTCTGCATGATCGCTTCCGGCAAACGTCTGACGGACATCGCGAATGCGCTGTCGCTGTCGGTGAAGACGGTCAGCGTGTACCGCACGCGGCTGCTCGAAAAAATGAAGCTGCGCAACAACGCCGAACTCACCTTCTATGTGATGAGCAACCGCCTCGTCGACCTGAATCCAGCCATGACTGGCTGATCGTCCGTCGCGCGGCGGCCGCGTTCAGGCAGCCGCCGCGCGGTCCCGGATCGTTAAGCAATTCCCGCCCAAGC
>NZ_DASXHA010000020.1:0-47061 GCF_036488795.1 Paraburkholderia sp. | reverse complement strand
TTTCATTGCCGATCACCGGGTGCCGTTCGATAACAACCAGGCCGAACGCGATATCCGCATGCCCAAGCTCAAACAGAAAATCTCGGGGTGTTTCCGTGCTGTGTCGGGCATGCAAGCCTTCTGTACGATCCGCTCCTACCTAGCCACCCTGCGCAAACAGAACCGTTCGCTGATCGACGCGCTCACCCTGGCCTTTGCCGGATTCGTCGTTTCACCGCTTCCGGCTGCTGAATAGTTACGCCGCCGCAAAGAAAAGTAGGCAAAAGAAAGCGGGCTCAAACCGCCAGCCCATAAGTGTCCATCTCTGTCATGTACGGGTAACGGTCCAACACGAGACCTGCCCCCGTGCAGCAGCCCTCGTGACACAGCATTCATCCGCTCCAGCGTCCGCTACGCGCCCGCCGTCCGGCATAACCCTCTTTGCCAAGCTTTGGGGCGGGCGCCACCGGGTGAACCCGGCGGCCACGCACGGAGTGCGTAGGCGGGATGGATGAGCCCTTTGTCACGGGCAGAGGGTTTACGAGGGACGGTCTGGTCTCGGACCCATGCCGGGTGAGGCGCGAGGGTGACACCTACTGGCTGGCGGTTGGAGCCCGCTTTCTTTTGCCTACTTTTCTTTGCGGCGGCAAAGAAAAGTAGGTGCTGCCCCGCACAGGGGCGAAGCTAATAGACCACTAAGAATACAAGGAGAGGCCAACGCCGTAGGCAAACAGACACAGGGGCGAAGCTAATAGACCACCAAGAATGCGAGGAGAGGCCAACGCCGTAGGCAAACAGACACAGGGGCGAAGCCAATAGACCGATAAGAATGCAAGGAGAGGCCAACGCCGTAGGCAAACAACCAAAAAACCAGCCGTCAGCCAGACAAACAAAAAACCGCTATCACCGACTAGCCAAAGCCCCTTGCTTATCAGCCGGCGCAGCAACAGAAGACCCGTGAGCACTCGCCGTCTGCGACGAAGCATCAGCCCAAACGACGGAGTCGTTAACCGCGTACAACCGGCATGGATCCGAACTCTGCTTCTGGCAATTCGCCACGGCCACCGACATCGGATCATCCCCGCCCTCAGCCCACGACCAGGCCCCCGAATCAGAAACAGCAAAAGCCCGGCTCGGATACTGATGCAGGAAATTCCGATACCCGTTCCGCCCAGCTTCGTCGACGTAAGGCACAGCAGCTACGGCATCCAGAGAAGCATAACCGGTGGCCTTGGGCGGCGCAGGATCCGCCACCCGATACTGCACGCCAGTCGGCATCCCCACCCGTGCCAGGAATGCTTCGACCGCCGGCCACCAGACCCGCACTCCGTCGCGGTCGCCAACCAGCCGGTGTGCATCGTTCTTGTACGATCCGAAATCGACCATCTTCGCGTTCGCACCATGCGCCGAATACGCCGCATACATGTCCGCGACCAGCGGTGCCGACCAGATCGAATCGTTTTCACCGTACAGCCACAACGACGGCACATGCGTCTTCTCACCATACGCGCCAAATGCGTGCGTGAGATTGCCCTGCCAGTCGGTGCAGGCGTCCTGCCGCAGTCCACCCGAGAAATTGATCAGCGCCCGCACGCCCGGCGCGGCTTCGACGCCGTACGCCATGGTCGCCAGACCGCCATGAGACGTGCCGGCCACCACAATGTGCTGCGCATCCACGTAAGACTGCTTCGACATGTAATCGACCGTGGCCGCAACGTCGCCCGCCTGGCCGAGGCCATTACGCTCGACGTCGCAGCCGTCCTGCTGATACGTGCCGCCCGATTGCGCAAAACCCTGACGGTTCGGCGCGACGACCACGTAGCCGCGGCGCACGAACTCGCGCGCGAACGGGAGCGGATCGCTGCGCGCCTGCGTGCGCGGGTCGCCCTGAATCTTGCCGTGGTTGAAAACGATCATCGGGAACGGGCCCGGACCGTCGGGCTTGTAGATCGTCGTTTCAAGCGTGATGTCGCCCGAGGCATCCACCGGCACGCGAATGATCTGCTCGTTGAGCTTCGCGGCGGGAAGGTAGGTGTCGTCGTCCAGTGCGATGCGTGGGATTTCCGCGCGGGTCAGCGGGCCACCTTGTGCGTCGGCGAGCGACCCGGCGTGCGCCATCGACACGGCACCCGTCGCCCATGCACATACCATCACACCCGCCGTCAAAAACTTTCTGCAACCCATTCGCAGCACCCACCTTGAAGTACGTCTTTAAAACCTGCGTCGTCGCTTCGCGTCCGTCTGTCGCCCCTGACAGTTGCCTTTCGGTCAGGTTTGAGGCAACAAAAAGACACTCGCGTACGTTGCGCCTGAGCGCACACACGCGGATCGAGATCGCACGGGATTAACCCAACAACCGGCCGGCGCGACCCCACGCGCCGATGATGAGCAACACACGATGTTTCCTGAAGCCGCCGTCGAAACATAAATTGAAAGGATTCGGCAGAGCTTCTTCACATCTTTGCGGGGACCGTTTGGACTACTCCCTCACAACGCATCGCTTCAAAACCTACAGGGCGATCCTGGCACGACAATTTATGTTTGTGCAATTGCGGAAGACCCGCGCCGAAGAAAATTCGTAGTGCTCGACGCCTGCGAACGCGTGAATATCCCGCAGTGTGGATTGGCACAGGATAAGCGGCAGAAATGACCGGTGTGGCAGATCGTCCACATCGGGCCATATCGCGCCCCGCAGCGCTTTAAAGGGGCATATGTGGATGCGCAACCGAGGCTTGCAAGACGATCGCAGTTGGCTTTCTTCCCCTTACGCTGAGCCTGTGATGCGCGCCCTAACT
Organism: Paraburkholderia sp.; assembly: GCF_036488795.1. Taxonomy (GTDB): domain Bacteria; phylum Pseudomonadota; class Gammaproteobacteria; order Burkholderiales; family Burkholderiaceae; genus Paraburkholderia. The sequence continues at coordinate 44,287 of NZ_DASXHA010000020.1, read as the reverse complement.
TTCGTCGACGTCGCCATCGACATAGCGCCAGCGGCCGTCGTCGCCGCGTAAGAAGCGGCTCAGTTCGTGCAGCCGGTGAGCCCGGCCGGCAACTTTAAAACGTGCGATGAATTCCACCTCCGCATGGGTGGCGTCAAGCGGTACGAAGCGTTTGATTTGCAGACCTAGCCAGCGGGGCGCATCGGGCGCATCCGGATTCGCGTCCAGATCCGCGGGGCAGGTGTGCGCCGCCCACGTGGCGCGCAAATAATCCGTCGCGCCTAGCACATAGGCGCTATAGCGCGACCGCATCAGTTCAAGGGCCGTCGGCGCGGCCTCGCCGCCGTCGATGAAGCGTCCGCAACATTGGCTGAAACGCGGCGGCTTCGCACCGCTGCGCAGGTTCGGCGCGGCGCCGCCGCAGGGGCAGTCGGTCGGTCGTTGCGCCGTCAAGGAAGTCGTGTTCATGAAGCCTCAGTTCAACCCGCGCGCAATCAGGATCTTCTGGATGTCGCTCGTGCCCTCGTAGATCTGGCACACGCGCACGTCACGGTAGATGCGCTCAACCGGAAAGTCGCTCAGGTAGCCGTAGCCGCCGTGAATCTGCAGCGCGTCCGAACAGATGCGCTCGGCGGCTTCGGAGGCGAACAGCTTGGCCATCGCGGCCTGCGTCAGACAGGGCTGGCCGGCGTCCTTCAACGAAGCTGCGTGCCAGAGCAGTTGCCGCGCCGCTTCGAGCTGGGTAGCCATCTCCGCCAGCCGGAACTGCACGGCCTGATGCGCAAACAAAGGCTGGCCGAAGCTTTCGCGCTCCTTCGCGTACGCCAGCGCCGCTTCGAAGGCCGCGCGCGCCATCCCGACGCTTTGCGCGGCAATGCCAATGCGCCCGCCTTCGAGCCCCGAGAGCGCAATCCGGTAGCCTTCGCCCTCTGCGCCGATCCGGTTCGCCGCCGGCACCCTGCAGTTGTCGAAGACGATTTGCGCGGTATCCGACGAATGCTGCCCGAGCTTGTCCTCGGTGCGCGCCACCACGTAACCGGGCGTATCGGTCGGCACGATAAACGCGCTGATGCCGCGCTTGCCGGCGGCTCTGTCCGTGACGGCCAAGACGATCGCGACGTTGCCGTTCTTGCCGCTCGTGATGAACTGTTTGACGCCGTTCAGCACGTACGCGTCGCCATCGCGGGTAGCGGTGGTTCGCAAAGCCGATGCATCCGACCCCGCCTGCGGTTCGGTCAGACAAAACGCGCCGAGCATGTCGCCGCGGGCGAGCGGCGTGAGCCAGTCGCGCTTCTGTGCGTCGTTGCCATAGGCGAGCAGGATGCTGCACACCGGACAATTGTTGACCGAGATCGCGGTCGAGGTACCGCCATCGCCCGCCGCGATTTCTTCGAGAATCAGCGCCAGCGCCAGCGCGTCGAGTCCCGCGCCGCCATACGCTTCCGGCACGAGCACGCCATAGGCGCCGAGTTCGGCGAGTTGCCGGTGCACGTCCTTCGGGAAGGTGCGCTCACGGTCCCATTGGGCCGCGTACGGCGTCACCGCTTCGCGCACAAAGGTGCGAACGGCGTCACGGATCATCTGATGATCCTGGTCAAGCAGCATGCGTGTGTCTCCTCACCACTCGAGTGGCGTACCGTCGTATTGATAGAAGCGGCCGTTGAACGCTTCGTGTGAAGCCGCAGCCTGGCTGATCACCTGACGCATGCCGGTGACGCTGCGCTCGGCGTCGATGGCCGCCTGCGCGCCGCCCATATCCGTGCGTACCCAGCCGGGGTGCAGCGCGACACAGGCCGCCTGGCGAGTCTGTAACGAGGTGATCTTCAGCGCGTCGTTGACGGCGGCCTTGCTCACGCGATACAGCCAGCCCGTCGTGCCGGTCGCCTCGTTGATGCTGCCCATCTTGCTCGACAGCACGGCGAGCACGCCGCGCGCTGCTTCGACGAGCGGCAGCAGGATCGGGATCAGTTGCATCGGACCGCGCACGTTGGTCACCATCACTTCGTCGAAATCTTCGGCGGTAATCATTTCGACGTCCTCCGTGCGCGGACCGTAGATGCCCGACACGATGATGGCCGCATCAAGGCGCTCGCCATCGAGTTTCCAGCCCAGCGCTGCAATTTCTTCGGGCGCGGTGACGTCGAGCGAAAACGTCTGCGCGCCGAGTGCCTTGAGCGCTTCGAGTGCCGCGTCGTCGCGTGCGGTGGCCAGCACGCGCCAGCCAGCCCGTTGGTACTGATGCGCGAACTCGCGGCCAATGCCGCGCGACGCACCGACGATCAACACGGATTTCATGCGTATACCTCGCGATTCAGTTTGCGCTGGTGGAGCGCGCTCATACCAGTTCGATGCCCATCGCAGTGGCTTCCCCGCCGCCAATGCAGAGCGTCGCCACGCCGCGCTTCAGTCCACGGTGTCTGAGCGCGCCGATCAGCGTGACCAGAATGCGCGCGCCCGAAGCGCCAATCGGATGGCCCAGCGCACAGGCGCCGCCGTTCACGTTGACCTTGTCGTGCGGCAGATGATGCTCTTTCATGGCGGCCATCGTGACCACGGCAAAGGCCTCGTTGACTTCGTACAGATCGACTTCGTCCGCGCGCCAGCCGTTCTTCTCGAACAGCTTGCGGATGGCACCGACGGGCGCGGTGGTGAATTTCGCCGGTTCCTGCGCAAAGGTCGAATGGCCGACCACGCGTGCCAGCGGCGTCACACCGAGTCGCTGCGCGGTCGATTCGCGCATCATCACGAGCGCGGCCGCGCCGTCCGAAATCGACGACGAATTCGCCGCCGTCACCGTGCCGGTTTTGCTGAACGCAGGCTTGAGTGTCGCGATCTTGTCGAGGTTCGCCTTGAACGGCTGCTCGTCGCGTTCGATCGTGACATCGCCCTTGCGGCTCTCCACCTTGACCGGCGCAATTTCCCAGGCGAACGAGCCGTCTTCGTTGGCCCGCTTCGCGCGCTTCAAGGATTCGATGGCGAACGCGTCCTGCGCATCACGCGTGAAATCGAACGAGGCCGCGCATTCTTCGGCGAAGGTGCCCATCAGGCGGCCTTTTTCGTAGGCGTCTTCGAGGCCGTCGTAAAACATGTGGTCGATCACCTGGCCGTGGCCCATGCGCATGCCGCCGCGCGCCTTCGGCAACAGGTACGGCGCGTTCGTCATGCTTTCCATGCCGCCTGCGACGATCACATCCGCTGAGCCGGCCGCCAGCATGTCGTGCGCGAACATCGCCGCACGCATGCCGGAGCCGCACATCTTGTTCACGGTCGTGCTGCCGGTGCCCAACGGCAAGCCGGCACCGAGCGCCGCCTGCCGCGCCGGCGCCTGGCCGAGGCCGGCGGGCAACACGCAGCCCATCACCACTTCGTCGATCTGCCCGGCTTTCAGTCCCGCGCGTTGCACGGCGGCTTCGATCGCAATGGATCCCAGTTGCGGGGCCGTCAGCGTGGCGAAATCGCCCTGAAATGCGGCCATCGGCGTGCGTGCTGCAGACACGATAACGATGGGGTCGGCACTGCTGTCACGTTTTGTCTCACTCATGCTTTAGCTCCTTGATCACACCTTCGACGATAGCCGGCACGTCGCCCAGCCTGGCCGCGTCGGCGGCCACCACGTCGTTATCTGCCTTGTGCGCGCCGCGCGCCGTCACGGCTGCGACGCAGTTCGAATAGGTTTCATCGAGCATGCCGGGCGCGCCGATCATCATGCCCAGATTGCGCACCTTGCCGTCATGCACGCCATAGGCCCAGCCGTGCACGGTCAGGTCCTGGCCGCGTGCCCACGCGTCGTTGACGATGGTGGTGCGGCATACGTTGACGACCTGTTCGATCGTGTTCAGTTCAACCAGACGCCGATGGCGCGCTTCGCCCATCGGCCATTCTTCGAGCAACGCAGCATGCTTGGTGCGCACGTCCTGGACGTGATGCAGCCAGTTGTCCGCGAGGCCGACACGCCGTCCGTGCAGCGCCGCGGCGACACCCGAGCAGCCGTAGTGACCGACCACCATGATGTGCTTGACCTTCAGCAGATCGACGGCGAACTGGATCACCGACAGGCAGTTCAGATCCGTATGCACAACCACGTTCGCGATGTTTCTGTGCACGAACACTTCGCCCGGCGGCAGGCCGATGATCTGGTTAGCCGGCACGCGCGAGTCCGAGCAACCGATCCACAGATATTCAGGTGTCTGCTGGTGGGCGAGGCGTGAGAAATACTCCGGATCTTCGGATAGTTTGCGCTCGACCCACCTGTCGTTGTTCTCGAACAGATGCGCGAGGGGGTTGGGCAGTGAAGAAGCGTTCGTGTTCATGGTGTATCGAGTGGTTTGCAGGACCGATGGACCGGTCGATGTGGTTGCAGGAGGGGCGCAAGCTGAACGGCGTCCATGTCCGTTCACGCTGCGCGTACGGCAGCTTCGCGCGCGGCTATTGTGCTGTCGGTGTTGCCGGCTGTCGCTGCATCGCTTGCGGTAGTGAACCGCTCCGGATAGCGAAGGCAGAAGCGCACGCTGCTGTCATAGGGAAAGAAGTCGGGCAGTTCGCCTTTCAGCAAATGATCCTTGTGCTGTTGCCACAGCACCGGATCGAAAAAGTCTGCGTGATGTTGCATGAAGGCGCGGCGCACGCGGGGGTCGCCGAGCAGAAAAGTGCCATACGTCTCAGGGAAAATGTCGTGCGGGCCCACTGAATACCACGGCTCGCCGGACATCTCGTCTTCTTCGTTGCGCGGCGCCGGAACGGCGCGCACGTTGCAATCGGTCAGGTATTCGATTTCGTCGTAGTCGTAAAACACCACGCGGCCGTGACGCGTCACGCCGAAATTCTTGTACAGCATGTCGCCCGGGAAGATGTTCGCCTGCATCAGTTCTTTTACTGCGTTGCCGTACTCCTTGATGCCGTGCTCCACCTCCTCGTCCGTGCCGCTTTGCAGGTAAAGGTTGAGCGGAATCATTCTTCGCTCGATGTACAGGTGGCGAATCACGAGGTTGTCGCCTTCGTATTCGATCATCGAAGGCACTTCCTTTTCGAGTTCGCGCAAGAGCGCGTCGTCCAGACGCGAGACGGGCAGCGCGACGCTCGAATATTCGAGCGTGTCGGCCATCCGTCCCAGACGGTCGTGTCGTTTGACAAGCTGATATTTGCCCTGAATCTGCGCGCGGGTGGTTTCCTTCGGCGGTGGGAAATTATCCTTGATCAGCTTGAACACGTAAGGAAACGAAGGCAGCGTGAACACCAGCATCACGAGCCCCTTGATGCCGGGCGCGACGATGAACTGATCGCTCGAATGCGACAGGTGATGCAGCAGGTCGCGATAAAACAGATTCTTGCCCTGTTTCTGCAAGCCAAGTGATGTGTAGATTTCCGCTTTCGGCTTGCCCGGCATGATAGTGCCGAGAAACTCCACATAGGCCGACGGCACTTCCATATCCACCAGAAAATACGAGTGCGAAAAGCTGAAGATGATCAGCAACTGGTCGCGCTTGAGCAGCACGGTGTCGAGCACGAGCAGGCCCGGCTTCGCGTGACGCAGCGGCACGGCGAACGGCAGAAGCAGATCGCCATTGATGATCCGCCCGACGATATACGCCGACTTGTTGCGAAAGAACAGCGACGACAGCACGTGAACCTGGAAGTTGGCGGCTTCCTCGAAGGTGCCGAACGCGTCGTGGATGGACTGCATTACGCAGCCGACGTCGCGCTGCAAATCCTCGAACGGCGGTTCGAGCTGAAAGTTCGTGACGATGCGTTCGAGCGTCGCGGCGAGACCGTCTTTGCCAGGGTAGTACGCGCGATAGGTCGGTTTCGCGGCAGGCTCGTCGTTCTCGATGTATTCGGTCGAAATGGCCGGACGCACGAAGATGAAATCGTTGTTGAAATACGCGCGGTGCAGGATCTTGCAGCACACCGAATTGAAGAACGTCTCCGCGCATTCGGGCTGACGGTGCGTCGTCAGCAAGCCGATGTAGTGCAGCTTGATCTGCTGCCAGATTTCGTTGTCGATGTTTTCCGCATCGTATTCGTCTTGCAGCAGCTCGACGCATTCTTCGACACGTTCGTCATACGAAGTAATGCGTTCGCGAGCAAGACGCTGCAGCGCGTGCCAGTCGCCCGCTTCGAACAGATCCTTCGCGCGGATCGCGGCGTCGCGGAAGATCCGGTAATGCCGGTCGAAGCCTTCGAGCATCGTCTGCGCGACGTCAAAGCCGATCTGCGACGACAGCAGTTTGGGGAAGTGATTCATGTCGACCGTGCATCCGTTCAATGTCGTGAAGAGACATCGCTTAATCGCGTGATCTTGCGGCGAAAACCTTTTCGTCGGTGTGCGGTTTGGCTTCCTGATGAAGCGGCGCGGCGCGCGCACCGCTTTCGAGCGCCGCACGCGCTTGCGCTTCGTATTGCGCCAGGTCTTCGAGCGTGGCGTTCAAATCTTCGAGCTGGCGCTCCAGCACCTCACGATGCCGCGCCACCGTGGCGAGAAAAGCGTGCAACTGCGGCTGGGTGTCCGTCGGCGATTCGTACAGGTCGAGCAGATCGCGGATTTCCGACAGCGTGAAGCCAAGCCGCTTGCCGCGCAGCGTCAGCTTCAGGCGGGTACGGTCGCGCCCCGAATAGACACGCCGCAAACCGCTCGATCCCTCTCGGCTTGGTGCGAGTAAACCCTGATCTTCATAAAAACGAATAGCCCGCGGAGTGACGTCGAATTCACGCGCGAGTTCGGTGATGGTGTATTGCGTGTTCATCGGGGCATTCCATGACCGGGCAGAAAAGCGGATGGGGCGATAGAATCGACGTTTACGTTATCGTCAACTTGAGCGGAACGCAACTGCGGAGCAACCCGGGCGCGCGGCACCGAGCGCCGGGTGCGCCGACGGAGACCATGCCACGATGAATGCACTCGAACACCAACTGGACTACCCGTTCAACGACACCTTGCCCGAACCCGGCCATGCCTTTGAGGTGACGCCCGGGGTGTTCTGGCTGCGCATGCCGCTGCCGTTTGCACTGGACCACATCAACCTGTGGCTGTTGCGCGATGAAATTGACGGCCAGAAGGGCTGGACGGTGGTCGACTGCGGCATCACGTCGGACACGATCAAGGCAAACTGGGAGCAGGTGTTCGATACCGTGCTCGGCGGTCTGCCCGTGCTGCGCGTGATCGTCACGCATTGCCATCCGGATCACATCGGCCTCGCGCACTGGATTTGCGCGGGCGGCGCGAGGCAGCGCTGGGACGTGCGGCTGTGGACGACGCTCGGCGAATACATGCAGGCGCGCGTGATGGCGGCGGGCGACGGCTCGAATGCGGGCGGCGAGGGTGCGGTGCGGCACTTCGCGCGTCATGGACTGCAGGATGAGGACTCACTCGCCCAGTTGCGCAATCGTCAGAGCTACTATTCCACCCTGGTGCCGGCGCTGCCGGGGCAATATCGACGGGTGCGCGAAGGCCAGGCCATTGCGATTGGCGGCAAGACATGGCGCGTGGTGACCGGCTTCGGCCATTCGCCCGAGCATTGCGCGCTGCATTGTGAAACGGACGGCGTGCTGATTTCCGGCGACATGGTGTTGCCGCGTATCTCGACGAATGTGTCGGTGTTCGACATGGAGCCGGAAGGCAATCCGCTGGCGCTGTATCTGGAATCGCTCGGCCGCTACGAGACGATGGCGCCAGACACGTTGGTGCTGCCGTCGCACGGCAAGCCGTTTCGCGGCGTACGCACGCGCGTGACGCAGCTACGCGAGCATCACGACGCGCGGCTTGCCGAGGTACGCGAGGCTTGCGCCGCAAGACCGCAAAGCGCAGCGGATATCGTGCCCTTGATGTTCAGGCGGAAACTGGATGTCCACCAGTTGACCTTCGCGATGGGCGAAGCGCTCGCGCATTTGCACTTGCTGTGGCTCGCGGGAGAATTGCAGCGCGTGCAGGGTGAAGATGGGGTGATCCGGTTCGCCGTGTGAGACCTGGGCGAATGACAAGTGACTAGTGAAAAATGGAAAGGCCCGGTTGCGATTCGACCATCCGAATCCAGCCGGGCCTTTTTTCCTGATCAGGCGAGCCGCTTTACTTCACCACCACCGTGCCAAAGTTCTGCCGCCCAAACGCACTCACGCGGTACCCGCTGACATCGGCACGGGTAATTGCTGTCGCGGTCGGGTAGCCAAGCGGAATCCACAGCGCCTGATCGTGGATGATCTGCTGCGCCTGGTCATACGCCTTGGTGCGTTTCGCCAGATCCGGCGTGGCCTTGCCGTCGGCGATCAGCTTGTCCAGATCCGCGTCGCAAAAGCGCGCGAAGTTGATGCCCGACTTCACCGCGTTGCAGCTAAAGAGCGGTGACAGGAAGTTATCCGGATCGCCGTTGTCGCCTGCCCATCCCATGAACAGCGCGTCGTGCTGGCCCTGCTTCGCCTCCTTGATCAGCTCGCCCCATTCGATCACCTTCACATCCGCCTTCACGCCGATCTTCGCGAAGTCAGCCTGCAGCAATTCGGCGCCAGCCTTGGGATCCGGATTGAGCACACTGCCGGTAGGACGAACCCAGATCGTCATCGAGAAGCCGTTCGGAAAGCCCGCATCCGCGAGCAGCTTCTTCGCCTTCGCCGGGTCGTACGGCCACGCCTTGACCGACTTGTTGTAACTCCACGTGTTGGGCGGATACGGATTGACCGCCGGCGTCGCCGTGTTGTCGAACACGGTCTTCAGATACGTCGTGCGGTCGAACGCCATATTCAGCGCCGCGCGCACCTTCTGGTTGTCGAGCGGCTTCTTTTCCGTATTCAGCGCGACGAACGCGGTCATGAAGGCGGGCGTCTGGACGACCGCAAGCGACTTGTCGGACTTCGCATCCGCCACATCCTGCGGCTTCGGCGACAGCGCAATCTGGCATTCGCCGGTCTTCACCTTTTGCGCGCGCACCGTGGCGTCCGGCGTGATGGCATAGATCAGGCGGTCGATCTTCGGCTTGGGACCCCAGTACGACGGATTCACGTCGTAGCGAATCACCGCGTCTTTCGTGTAGCTCTTCAGCATGAACGGGCCGGTGCCGATCGGCTTCGCGTTCAGATCGAGCTGCTTGCCGGCCTTTTGCAACTGATCGGCGTATTCGGCGGAGTAGATCGAGGCGAAACCCATGGTCAGGATCGAGACGAAGGTCGCGTCCGGCGCGTTGAGTTCGAATTTGACCGTGTTCGCATCCACCTTCGAAACCGACTTGATCAGCTTCGGCAGGCCCATCGATTGCGCGTGCGGGAAGCCGCTCGCACCGGTGACCTTGTGCCACGGATTGCTGTCGTCGAGCATCCGGCTAAAGCTGAAGACCACGTCGTCAGCATTCAGCGCCCGGGTGGGCTTGAAATAGTCGGTGGTCTGGAACTGCACGTTGGGGCGCAGATGGAATGTGTAGGTGAGGCCGTCGGGACTCACGTCCCAACTGGTGGCGAGCGCGGGCACCACTTTCTTCGCGGATTCGTCGTAGGCGACTAGCGAATTGAAAATCACGTCGGCCGACGCATTGGTCGTGACGAGCGAGTTGAACTGGACGACGTCGAAGCCGTCGGGGCTCGCTTCCGTACACACGGTCAGCGGTTTGGCGAGCGCCAGCGCGGGCGCTGCGACGAGCAGGGCGGCAGCGAGCAGTTTGAAACGCATAAGATCTCCCATAACAGGCGCGGTCAGGCAGTTCGTCTTGGTTGCGGCGACAGGGGCCCGTGCGGACCACCGGCATGATTGTGATACGTTTCCGGCGCAGGCGCAGTGCCTGCGCGGTCCTGCCGGGGAAAAGCTTATCGAAGGGTGGTTGTGCCTACAACAAATTAAACGGCATAACCTTAAGGCGCAGTCGCTCTAGCGCGGCGGGTTCACTGGGCTAGAGCATAGCTCAGCAAATAATCAATGCCTTCGATGGCGCGCGATCCGTACCACGAGATCTGTTCGCCATCGATCAGCGTGACGCGCTTGCCGGCGAGGCGCGCCTCACCCGCAAGCGCGTCGCAATGGGCCTGAGTGAAGCGATACGGCTCGCTCGACAACAGGACGCGATCCACCCCGGCAAGCCAGGGGGCGTCCAGATCGAAGCCGGGGTAGCGGGCCGCGCCGGTGGGGCCGCCGCGTACATCGGGCAGCGTGTGCCAGTTGACGAGCCGCAGCATTGCGGAGATGTAGGTGTCGCGCGCAACGGTCATCCACGGATCGCGCCAGATCGCGTACAGCACGTTTTGCGCGGGTCCCGCATGGGCAGCGTCTTGCGCCTTGATCAGCCGGGTTTGCAACGCATCCGACAGGCGTGCCGCTGCGTCGCCGCGGTCAAAAATGGCTCCCAGCAGCCCATACAAAGCGAGATTGTCGTGCGGCGTTTGCGGATGCGTGACGACGATATGCGGCACAAAGTCGCGCAGACGGTCGACCGTATCGCGCTCGTTCTCGTCCACATTGACGATCACGTGAGTGGGCCGCAATGCGCGAATCGCTTCCAGATTGACCGCTTTCGTGCCGCCGACCTTCGGCACCGGGCGCACCCGCTCACGCGGATGAACGCAAAAACCCGTGCGCCCGACGATCTGCCTGTCGAGCCCAAGCGCAAACAGCAATTCGGTCAGGCTCGGAACGAGCGAAACGATGCGCGCGCCGGCACCGGCCATTTCGTGCGCGACACCGGCAGCGTCGAACGCACTCGCATTCATGGCGTTATTGGGCGGCGCGCGGCTTGCGCGGCGCGCGTTCGAACGCGCGGTCGTAGACCCAGCGCGGCAGCACGTGCAACAGCATGGCCGCGACGCGCATCTGCCACGGATAGATCGCAAACGACGCCTTACGTGCGATCGCGTCGGCAACCTTCGCGGCGAAGCGGTCGGCATCCATCAGAAACGGCATTGGATACGGATTGTGCTCGGTCATCGGCGTGCGGATATAGCCGGGCGCAATCGTTACGACGCCGACGCCTTTGGGCCGCATCTCGACGCGCAGCGCCTCGAGGTACTTGAGCGCCGCTGCCTTCGACGCACTGTACGCACCCGAACCCGGCAGGCCGCGCACACCGGCCACGCTCGCCACGCCGACCAGCACGCCCTTGCGCGCGGCGCTCATGGCGGCCGCGAACGGCTCGAAGGTGGCGACCATGCCGAAGTAGTTGATATCCATCACCTCGCGGAAGGTGCGCAGGTCGCCGTGGCCGGTCACGGCACCTCGACTGATGCCGGCGTTCGCGATGACCACGTCGGGCAAGCCGTATTGCGCGATGAACTGCCCGGCGGCGTCGGCCAGCGCGTCGGCGTCGCGGACGTCGACCGGATAGATGGAGATGGGATGCTGCGGATGGGACTGCTGGAAGCTGGCAAGGGCGTCGCCGCGGCGGGCAACGAGGCCGAGAATCGCGCCGCGCCGCGCGTATTCGGCGGCGAGCGCGAGGCCGATGCCGCTGGAGGCGCCGGTGATGAAAACCTTCAAAGGTGTGCTCATACCGGCGCTCCGGGACTTACATCTTCTTCGCGCGGATCTGGGCGACGAGGTAGTCGAGCACCTGCAGCGTGCCCGGCAGGCTGTTCGTGGCAGCCGGACCCGTTTCATACTTGCCCTGCACGGCCAGCGTCGGCACGCCGTCGATCTTGTAGTCGTCCAGCATCTTCTTGTCACGCTGGATCTCGCTCTGGGTCGAGAACGAGTTGTACGCGTCCATGTACTTCTTCGGATCCACGCCGTTCTTCGCGAGGAACTTGGCCTGATCTTCCGGCGTCAGCAGGTAGTCCTTGTTGACGTGGATTTCATTGAAGACTTTCGGCGTGAGCTCTTGCGCGAGGCCGAGCGCGTCGAGCGCGTGGTACATCTTCGAATGCGGGATGAAGTCGTCGCGGAAGGCCACCGGGACACGCTTGAACACGACATCCGGAGCTTGCTTCTTGATCCACGTTTCGAGGTACGGGTTGAATTCGTTGCAGTGCGGGCAGCCGTACCAGAAGAATTCGATCACTTCGATCTTGCCAGCGGGCACGTCGACCGGTTGCGGCGACGACAGGATCGTGTAGTCCTTGCCGGCGACCGGCGCGGCGGGCGACGCCTGCGCAGCGGCGGTGACGAGGCCGAATGAAAGGAAAAGGATGCTCAGCAGTTTTTTCATGTTTTGTTGACCTGGTTAGGCGAATAACGGTGGCGCGGCGAAGCAGATTGCGTGGCTGTCACCGTTACGAAATGTTTGGCGGCAGGCCGTTGCCGAGCGTGAGACTCGCGCCGCGCGCTGAAGGTTCAGCGGCGGCGTGTCACAACAGATTACTGCTTGGTGAAGCGGATCACGGCGGTTTCGACGCCGGCGTCGGACAGACGCTGACGAGCCGAATTCATGTCCTCGAACTTCGAGAACGGTCCAATGCGTACGCGGTAATACGTGACTCCGCCTGCATCGCGCTGCGTGACCTTCGATTCGAAGCCCTGGAAAGCGAGACGGGCGCGTTGCTGCTCCGCGTCTGCCGAAGTCTTGTAGGCGCCGACCTGCAGGAAATAGCCGCTGTTCGCGTCAGCCGCGGACGGCGCAGCGTTCGAGCCCGGCTTTGCCGCGTTGGGCGCGGACGACGTGCCGGCGGTCGTGCTGGGCGCGCTCGTGGCCTGCTGGGGCTTCCTGGCCGGAGCGGCAGTGCCGTTCTCTTCGGCAGGATTCGGTGCGACCGCGACGCCGTTCGAGGCGGCCGGCGGCACTTCGACGATCTCCGGTTCCTGCAAGCCCGACGACTGGTTCTGACCATTGGTCTGGCCCGGTGCCGTGTTCGGCGGCGCCGGTTGCACGGCTTGCGGCACGGGCTGGCCTGGGGTCTTGCCCTGCAGCGGACGGTTCGGATCGTACTGTGCATCGCTCGCGCTGCTGTCGGAAGCGGCGGGCGGCGCCACCTTCGCGACGAACGGCGTGGGTGCCCGGGTGATATAGAGCGCCACCACTACCGCGATTGCCAGGCCGACAATCAGGCCCAGTACGATGCCGAGAAAAGTGCCCCCGGTTTGTTTCGACTGCTTTGTTGTGCGGCGTGGTTTTGCCATCGTAAGAATCACCTGCAAAAAGAATCCTGGAACGGCCGCCGATTATAACGACGGCCGCGTGCATGTCATGCCGGAGGACTTACATCTTGACGGGAGCAGAGACGCCGATCGTCGCAAGGCCGTTTGCCAGCACCTGACGCGTGGCGGCGAGCAACGCGACGCGGGCGTTACGCGCCGCTTCGTCGTCGACGAGGACGCGTTCGGCCTTGTCATTGTAGAACGAGTGGAATTCTCCGGCGAGGTCGCGCAGGTAGAACGCGACGGCGTGCGGCGCAAGTTCGTCGGCCGCGTGCTGCAGCATGTCCGGGAATTCCGCGAGCTTTTGCAGCAGCGCCATTGCACGTTCGCTGGTGAGCGGCGCTACGTCGACGCCCGGCAGGGTCGCTTCGTCCGCGTGGTAGCGGGTCTTCCACTCGTTGATGACCGAGCAGATCCGCGCATGGGCGTACTGCACGTAGTGGACCGGATTCTCGTCGTTCTGCTTGAGCGCGAGGTCGATGTCGAACACGAATTCCGTATCCGCCTTGCGTGAGATCAGGAAGAAGCGCACGGCGTCGCGGCCACGGCGGATGGTCGCTTCGTCGAGCAGGTCCGGCGAGGTTTCCGTGCCCGGCGTCGCGCCGCCCGACCATTCGATCAGGTCGCGCACCGTCACGTAGCTGCCGGCGCGCTTGGAGATCTTCACTTCCTGGCCGTCGCGCATCACCGTGACCATCTTGTGCAGGATGTAGTCGGGGTAGCCCTTCGGAATGCCGATGCCAAGGCCCTGCAAACCGGCGCGCACGCGCGCGATGGTGCCGTGGTGGTCCGAGCCCTGCACGTTGATGACCTTGGTGAAGCCGCGTTCCCACTTCGCCACGTGATACGCGACGTCCGGCACGAAGTAGGTGTAGGTGCCGTCGGTCTTGCGCATCACACGGTCTTTGTCGTCGCCGTCGTCCGTGGTGCGCAGCCACAGCGCGCCCTCCTGCTCGTAGGTCTTGCCGGCGGCGATCAGCGCGTTCACGGTCTTTTCGACGCGGCCTTGCGCATACAGGGACGACTCGAGATAGTACTGGTCGAACTTCACGCCGAAGGCCTGCAGGTCCATGTCCTGCTCGTGACGCAGATAAGCCACGGCAAAGCGGCGAATCGCGTCGAGGTTGTCGACGTCGCCTTCGCCCTTGACCGGCTCCACGTCTTTCGCGGCGACGGTTTCACCGTTCATGTAGTCGCGTGCAATCTCCGCGATGTAGTCGCCGTTGTACGCCGATTCGGGCCAGCCCGCGTCACCGGGTTTCAGACCGCGGGCGCGCGCTTGCGTGGAGACGGCGAGCGTGTGGATCTGCACGCCCGCGTCGTTGTAATAGAACTCGCGATGCACGTCGTAGCCTTGCGAGGCCAGCACGTTCGAGAGCGCGTCGCCCAGTGCCGCCTGGCGGCCGTGGCCCACGTGCAGCGGACCGGTCGGATTGGCCGACACGAATTCGACCAGCACATGCTTGCCGGCATCGCGCTGCGAGCGGCCAAAGGCTTCCTGTTCTGCGAACACGGTGCCGATCACCGCCTGCTTCGCCGTGGCTGCGAGGCGCAGGTTGATGAAGCCCGGACCTGCGACTTCCGCGCTTTCCACGAGGCCTTGTGCTTGCGGATGCGCGAGCAGCGCGTCGACGATCTGCTGGGCCAGTTGGCGCGGATTGGCGCGCAGCGGCTTGGCCAGTTGCATGGCGACATTGCAGGCGACGTCTCCGTGCGCGGCGACCTTCGGGCGTTCCAGCGTGATGGTGGGCGTGACGAAGGCGGCTTCGGTTGCGCCTTGGGTCGCCTCGGCGACCTGCTTCACGGTATCGGCGAGCAGGGATTCGAGAATCTGTTTATGTGCGGGCAGCATGCTTGTTGCGAGTCCAGTGAGGCAGTGCGGTGAAACGGGAGCGGCAGCGCGCGCGTCGTGCACGCTGCCGGTCCGTCAAAGGCCTGGAAAACGACGCGCCGTACCCGCCACGCCAGGCGCCGCTGCGGCTGGGCCAGACCCAGTGAACCCTGGTGAGGGCCGCTGCGGTCCGCAAAAGCCCCAGCCGGCGCGGCCTTGCGGGCGGAGTCGGGTGCAGCGCGGCGCGCTTTTCCGTCCAGACGGATTTTAGCAGGTGCTAATATGTTCAATGAGATGCCCACCAAGGGCCGTGGCCGCCGCAGTTTGACGGCGCGCCAACGAAACCCGCGCAGACGGTCGTCCGACGGCCTTCGGCGCGTAAATCCAACAAGATGAAAAGGGAACAGTCATGCTGATTACTTTCAAATGTCGCGCGGCGCCGGATGTGATGATGCTGGAGAATCTTGCGCAGTATCTGGTTGGAATTGTCGGCAAGCGCCTGGGCGAACGTGGCGTGATCACCCACGAAGAGCTCGGCGTCGCGATCACCAAACTGGAAGAGGCGATCAGCTTCGACAAGCAGGAACGCGCCGAACACGACGGCCATTTCCACGAAGGCGAAGAAGGCCACGAACATCACGAGATCCCGGTTGGCCTCGCGCAGCGCGCGTATCCGTTCCTCGATATGCTGCGCGTCGCGCAAAAGGAAAACGCGGATATCGTCTGGGGGGTGTGATCCCTTCGGGCAACACGCATAAAAGAGAAGAGCCCGCTGGTAGCGGGCTCTTCTCTTTTATGGAACGGCTTCAATCGGGTCGCGTGGTGTTGACTTCGCGAGCCCGCTTGCCGGCCCGGCTTATTCGCTGGCGGCGGCCGGTGCCATCGGCGCCGAGGCACCTTTCTTCATCTTTTGCTTCTTGGGCTTCTTGACGTGCTTCTGGGTGGGCGGCGAGTACGAGCTGACCGAACTGCTGACAACCGGAGCGGCGGGTTGAGCGAATGCGGCCGAGGTACTTACTGCAAGCGAAACACCAGCCAAAACTAACGTCAGCTTCTTCATACGATTTTCTCCGTTGACGGTTGCAAGTAGATAAGCCGACGCGTTTTCGGCAACGTCTGGCCAGATAAAGCGTCTGCAGTCTACAAAGCCGAAAACCACCCTGCCTCAAATATTCAGGCTTTCTATCCCGATATAGTGGTCTCGACGCAACCGTCGCCGGTCAAACCGTTCACAACAATGGTGCAAGCGCCCGCTCGGCGTCTTTCGTGGAGAGCGCCATGCGCTTTGCGTAGTCTTCGAGCTGGTCCTGGCCGATCTTGCCGACCGAAAAATACGTGCTGTCCGGATGGGCCAGATAGAAACCCGAGACGCTCGCGGCCGGCAGCATGGCGAGGGATTCCGTCACGCTCATGCCGATTTCGTTCGCGTGCAGCACGTTGAACATGTCGCGCTTCACGAGGTGATCCGGGCAGGCCGGATAGCCGGGTGCGGGACGGATGCCGACGTACTTTTCGGCGATCAGGTCGTCGTTGGAGAGCGTTTCGTTGGCGGCATAGCCCCACAGGTCACGTCGCACGCGGGTGTGCATGGCTTCCGCGAAGGCTTCCGCGAAACGGTCCGCCAGAGCCTTCAGCATGATCGCGCTGTAGTCGTCGTGATCTTTCTCGAACTGCTTTTCCTTCACGTCGACGCCCAGGCCCGCCGTCACCGCGAACATGCCGATGTAGTCCGCCACGCCTGAATCCTTCGGCGCGATGAAGTCGGCGAGCGAACGGTTCGGCCGCATCACGCCGTCCACCACCGGCCGCACGCTTTGCTGGCGCAGATTGCGCCACGTCAGCGCGACTTCCGAGCGCGATTCGTCCGTGTAGATTTCGATGTCGTCGTCGTTGACGGTGTTGGCCGGCAACAGTGCGATCACGCCGTTGGCTTGCAGCCAGCGGCCCTGGATCAGGCGTGCCAGCATCGATTTGCCGTCTGAGAATACGCGCCGCGCCGATTCGCCGACGATCTCGTCATTGAGAATCTGCGGGTACGGCCCGGCGAGATCCCACGTCTGGAAGAACGGCGCCCAGTCGATGTAGTTGGCCAGCTCGCTCAGGTCGAAGTTCTTGAACACGCGGCGGCCGATGAACTTCGGCTTCACCGGCTGATAACCCGCCCAGTCGATGCTGGTCTTGTTCGCGCGCGCTTCGGCTAGCGTGACCATGGGCTGTGCTTTCTTGTTCGCGTGCTGGTCGCGGATGCGGTCGTAGTCGGACTTGAGTTCATCCAGATATTTCGCTGCGCCTTCGTCCGACAACAGGCTCGAGGCCACCGACACCGAGCGCGACGCATCCGGCACATACACCACCGGCCCTTCGTAATGCGGCGCGATTTTCACGGCGGTATGCACGCGCGAGGTCGTGGCGCCGCCGATCAAAAGCGGAATCTTCTTGACGCGGAAGTAGTCGTCGCGCTGCATTTCCGAGGCAACGTAGGCCATCTCTTCGAGGCTCGGCGTAATCAGCCCGGAGAGACCAATGATGTCCGCGCCCTCGACCTTTGCCTTCGCGAGAATGTCGTTGCACGAGACCATCACGCCCATGTTGACCACTTCGAAGTTATTGCACTGAAGCACCACGGAGACGATGTTCTTGCCGATGTCGTGCACGTCGCCCTTGACGGTCGCGATGACGATCTTGCCCTTCGCGCGCACGTCGGCGCCGGCCTCCGCCATCAGCTTCTTTTCTTCTTCGATGTACGGAATCAGATGCGCGACGGCCTGCTTCATCACGCGTGCCGACTTCACGACTTGCGGCAGGAACATCTTGCCCTGACCGAACAGGTCGCCGACGACGTTCATGCCGTCCATCAGCGGACCTTCGATCACGTTGATCGGGCGGCCGCCTTCGGCCGCGATCCTGGCGCGCACTTCCTCGGTATCTTCGACGATGAAGTTCGTAATGCCGTGCACGAGCGCATGCGACAAACGCTTCTCGACCGGCTGGTTGCGCCACTCGAGGTTCTCTTCCTTCTTCGCGGCACCGGTCTTGAACTTGTCGGCGATTTCGAGCAGCCGGTCGGTACCGTCTTCACGACGGTTCAGCACCACGTCTTCGACGCGTTCACGCAGTTCCGGGTCGAGGTCCGCATACACGCCCAGCTGGCCGGCATTGACGATGCCCATGTCCATGCCCGCCTGAATGGCGTGATACAGGAACACGGTGTGAATCGCTTCGCGCACCGGGTCGTTGCCGCGGAACGAGAACGACACATTCGACACGCCGCCGCTCACCTTCGCGTAGGGCAGGTTTTCCTTGATCCAGCGCGTGGCGTTGATGAAATCGACCGCGTAGTTGTTGTGTTCTTCGATGCCGGTCGCAATGGCGAAGATGTTCGGATCGAAGATGATGTCTTCGGGGGGAAAGCCGACTTCATTCACGAGGAAATCGTACGAGCGCTTGCAGATCTGCGTCTTGCGTTCGTACGTGTCGGCCTGGCCCTGTTCGTCGAACGCCATCACCACGGCGGCGGCGCCGTAACGGCGGATCAGGTTGGCGTGATGGCGGAACGCCTCTTCGCCTTCCTTCAGCGAAATCGAATTGACGATGGCCTTGCCTTGCACGCACTTCAGACCCGCTTCGATCACTTCCCACTTCGACGAGTCGATCATGATCGGCACACGCGCGATGTCCGGTTCCGAGGCGATCAGGTTCATGAAGCGGACCATGGCCGCTTTCGAATCGAGCATGGCCTCGTCCATGTTGACGTCGATCACCTGCGCGCCGTTTTCGACCTGCTGGCGCGCGACCGCGATCGCGTCGTCGAACTGGTCGTTCAGGATCATTCGTGCGAACGCCTTCGAGCCGGTCACGTTGGTACGTTCACCGACGTTGATGAAGAGCGTCCCGGATGTGACGTTGAACGGCTCGAGGCCGGAAAGGCGCATGGTGTGATCGGTCATGGCGGATAGGCGGTTCGGTTGCGTGCGTCTTTTACTTTAGCGGGAATGCGGCGGCGTGCTCAAACCTCAGGCGTCAGGCCGCGTCGCGATACTGGTTCGGCCATTGGCGCGGCTTGACTTCGGCGAGTGCCTGCGCGATTGCCGCGATATGCTCCGGCGTCGTCCCACAGCACCCACCCGCGATATTCACCAACCCGGCCTGCGCGAACTCCTTCAGCAGCCCTGAAGTATCCGCGGGCAATTCGTCGAAGCCCGTATCGCTCATCGGATTAGGCAGACCCGCGTTCGGATAGCACGACACATACGTGTCGCACAGCTTTGCCAGTTCCGCGATGTACGGGCGCATCAACGCCGCGCCCAACGCGCAGTTCAGGCCGAACGTGAGCGGCTTCGCGTGGCGCAGCGAATTCCAGAACGCTTCGACTGTCTGGCCTGACAGGATGCGGCCCGATGCGTCGGTGACGGTGCCCGAGATCATGATGGGCAGACGCTCGCCGGTGTCTTCGAACAACTCGTCCAGCGCGAACAGCGCGGCTTTGGCGTTGAGCGTATCGAAGATGGTTTCGACGAGGAACAGGTCCGCGCCGCCGTCGAGCAGCGCCCTGGCCTGCTCGTAGTAGGCGGTGCGCAGTTCGTCGAAGGTGACATTGCGCGCGCCCGGGTCGTTCACGTCAGGCGAGATGCTGGCCGTCTTCGGCGTCGGTCCGATGGCGCCGGCGACAAAGCGCGGCTTGTCCGGCGTCGAATACTTGTCGCACGCGGCACGCGCGAGCTTCGCCGATTCGAGATTCATCTCGACCGCCAGGTCTTCCATGCCGTAATCGGCCTGCGCGACCGTGGTCGCACCGAACGTGTTGGTCTCGATGATGTCGGCGCCCGCCGCGAGATATTGCTCATGAATCTCGCTGATGATCTGCGGTTGCGTGATCGAAAGCAGCTCGTTGTTGCCCTTGATGTCGCGGCCGTAGTCCTTGAAGCGCTCGCCCCGATAGGCGGCTTCGTCGAGTTTGTAGCGCTGGATCATCGTGCCCATTGCGCCGTCCAGAATCAGGATGCGCGACTTCAGGAGCGCGGGCATCGCTGTGCCGCGCGTGTAGGCGGCAGCGGGACGGACTGGACTGACGGTGGGGGCAGGCTGGTTCATGGCAGAAGTGGGCTTGCGCCAGTTTTTCAGGAAACCTGTCATTGTAGCCGTTGCTGGGCAGCCTCGCCGGCTGCGAGCGCACGGCGGCTCACAGGCCAGAAAAGAAAAACCCCCGTCCAGCGAGCCGAACGGGGGTTTTGCGAGACGTGTCGCCGGGGGGCGCGTTAGTGAAGGATGACCGGTTGGTGCATCAGACTGTCAAACTGACCGAGGAATTCGTCTACTTCGTCAAGCGACGGTTCTTCTTCGATCAGCTTGGTGACGTGTTCGCGGAAGCGCGCCGCCATTGCACCATCGATGTAGATTTCACGTTGCATGTTCTTGTCGACGATCTCGTAGCCGCCTGACTTCATGGCGAGGGGACCGTCCTGCGGCGGGAACTCGACGACACAATAGTTGGGGCTGTTGTAGATCATTTGCATGGCGACACTCCTTATTTCCGTTGGCTCCTGGCCGTTCCTGCGCCATAAGTGGAGCGTATGGTGTGGAATTCAAGGGGTGGGTCCGGAGTGACGCAGGTAAATATTCCGGACCTTCTGTTTAGACCCGTGCTTCGAGAAACGTTTCCAACAACGCAGCAAAACGGTGGGACTGTTCGATCGGAGCCAGATGTGCAGCATCCAGCAATTCGTATTGTGCGCCTTGAATTGATTTCGCGACTGATTCTGTTGCAGCAGGTGGCGTACCCGTGTCATGGCGTCCGGCGACGGCCAGCGTAGGTAGACGAATCTCATCCAGTCGTCCGTGTACGTTGAAATCGCGTAACGCCTCGCAGGCCAGCGCGTAACCTTCGGGCGGCGTGTGCTGCAGCACCTCGCGGATCGGCTCGACAGCTTCCGGATGTGCTGCCTGGAAGTCGGGCGTCAGCCAGCGGCCGAGCGTCGCCTCCACAAGCGGTGTCATGCCCTCGCGGCGCGCCGTCTGCGCGCGCTGATCCCACACGGCGCGGGCGTCGGGACTCGTGCCCGCGCCGGTGTCGGCGAGTGTGAGAGTCGTGATGCGCGACGGCTGGTCGAGCGCGAACTGCTGCGCGATCATGCCGCCCATGGACATGCCCACCAGATGCGTGTTTTGTACATCCAGCGTGTCGAGCAACGCGCCGAGGTCGCGCGACAGGTCTTCTACGCCGAACGGGGCATCAGGTACGACTGTGGCGCCGTGACCACGGACGTCGTAGCGCAGGACGGTGAAATCGTCGCGAAAGTAGCCGGCGAGCTGATCCCACACGGACAGATCGCCGCCGAGCTGATGAATGAACGTCAGCCAGGGGCCGCCACCTTCGTTGCTCAGGACGTAACGCGTATCGATACCGTTGATGTTCACTTGCATGCGGGCTCCGTTAGTTGTGACGCGATAGATGAAACAAGCGCGGCGCTTCGGTGCTTGCAGCCGGGAATAAACGGCACTGCGTAGTTTGATGGGGTAGCAATCCCTGTTCCCGGCGCGCAGGCGAAACGGCGCCGCTCCTCGTGCGAGTGATGGGTTTGCGGGAAGTTTCGTCGGACAGCGAAGACCCGCCAATGTTTAGGGCTTTTCGGCCCCGCTGTGCGGGTCGACGGTGCCGCCAGGCGCTGAGGATGGGGCGTTGTCCGGCACGGCTCGCGCGCCGCTTGTGGGCGAGTCGGCGGCAGGGCTGGCGGTGTGCTGTTCCGCCGGCGTCTCGCCGGTGCCGGTGGTGCCGGTTGCTGGCTGCGCGCCCGGGATCGTTGCTTGACCGGAAACAGCGCCGCCGGTTGGATTATCTGCAGGACTGGCGGAAGGAACCGCCTGCGTGGCGTTACCCGAAGGCGCACCGCCATTGTTGCTTGTGTTGCTGCCACTGCCCGCCGTTCCGCCGTTAGCGCTATTGACCGGCGTATCGAGCGGACCGCGCCACAGCAGTTCGATCTCCGTGCCGTTCGGCTCGGTCTGCATCAGCCGCGCGGGCAACCACCCAAGCGAGGGCGCGAGCCACACGTCGATACGCCGCTTGTCGCCGTCGTGACGCGGCAGGCGCATGAAATGGCGTGCACTGATGAAGCCCCGGGCCGTACGCACCGTTTCGTCGCCGATTGTTTCGATTGGCCAGATCTCGCCGCTGTCGTTGTCCACCACGAAAAACTGACGCGTGACGCCCGGTTGGTAGGCGCCAGGATCACCGCGCACGAGGCTCGCAAGCTGCATCACCATGCTGAAACGGTCCTGTGCGCCGTCGCTCAGCGGCAGCGTAGCCGGCGTTTTGGTGAAGGCGATCTGCTTCGTTTCGCGGTTGAAAATGGAAACGTCTTCCGCGCGATGTCCGCGCTTTTCGATGTATTGGTCCGGTGCGAGCCCAAACGCGTCGACGCGTCCATGGCTCGAATAGCTGAATGTGCCGACGAACGGCAGCGGCACCGAGACGATCATTTCGTAGGTCTTGCCGTCGCTCATCCAATGGATCGTGCCGGGCTGGTTGCGCACGCCGTTGTAGAACGTGTCGTATTGCAATTCGCCTGATGGCGGCACCGAGAATTTCACGCCTGGCGCGGCCTGGGCTGCGGGCGCTTTGCCGTTGCCCGCGCTGTTGGCTTTGGCTGCCGCGTTCGACGCGGCTGCAGCCGCCGAAGTTGCCGCCGCTGAAGTTGCGGCCGCGCTGGCTGCTTCCGACGCGGCCACGGCGGCGGGTGCCGAGGCAGCGGTCACGTGTGCGGGGCTGGCCCGCGTGACGCTCAGCACATGCTCCCGCGGGCTGGCTGGAGCCGCCTTGCGCGCGGGCGCGGCGGGCGCCTCTGCCGACGGCCTCGCGGCAGCAGGATTTTGTTCGATCCGCTCAGGCTCGAGCAGCGCAATCTGCACGGGCACGTGGACCGTGTTCTCGGGCGTGAAGGCCGTGCGGTTGTGTTCGACCCATAGCGCTGCGATCCAGTGCAGCGCCAGCACGACGAGCAACGCGATGCCCCAGCGCCAGGCGCGCGGGCTGCGCCGCGCGGCTTGAGGCTGCGTGCGATCGGAGCGGCTAACGGCGGAGGTGGACGACATCGGGCGAAGCGGTTTTACCAGGTGAAGGGTATGTCTGCAGTGGATTAGCGAGCTGCGTCACACGGATATCCAGGCGCCGGATGCAGCAAGACGGTTCGACCGCGAGCTTGCCGGCGATGTTCCGTGACGGCCGTTACCGCGTGTTGCCACAGGCCCGCAGCGCCAGGCGGACATCCTAACGTGGCACGGGACTGTACCCCAGTTCATACGACAGCTTCCGCGCACACTCGCGCAGCGCGGTGTCGATTTCGCCGCCCCAGCGGATATCGAATGCACCTTCGCGGCCGAGCGCGATCAGCCCGAGCGCGAGCTCGCCGGTCGAATCGAAGACGGGCATGCAAAACGCGTGAATGGTCGGCAGCAGCATGCCTTCGACGCGCGCTGCCTCGTGTTCGCGCACTTGCGCGAGCACACGCTCGACGTCCTCAGGCGTGCGCGGACCCTCCGCGTGCGAAGCGCGGCGCGAATCCGCCAGTTCGCGTTCGATCATCGCCGCGGTTTTGCTCACGGGCAGATAAGCGGCAAACAGCAGGCCGGTGGCGGATCCCAGCAAGGGCATCACGTCGCCGAGCTTGAGCGAAGCTTTGGCGGGGTGACTGGACTCCATCCAGTGCACGACGGTCGGCCCCTGATTGCCCCATACTGCGATGCCCACCGTCAGGTCGAGCCGGTCGCGCAGCCCGGCCAGTGCGACGCGCGCAAGCTTGACGCCGTCGACCCGCGCGAGCCGCGCCAGACCCAGCTGCAATGCGAAGCCGCCCAGTTCATAACGTCCGGAAAGCGGATCTTGCGCGACCACGCCGAGCCGCAGAAAGCTGACCAGATAGCGATGCGCTTTCGCCGGACTCATGCCTGCGCGCTGTGCGAGGTCGCGCAGCATCATTGCGCGCGGCTCGTGCGTCAGCACGTCGAGCAGGCGAAAACCCACCTCGATCGACTGGATGCCCGAGCGCAGCTTTTCCTCGCCGGAATCGGAGGCGTCGTCGGCGGAGTCGGGCGGCTCGGCAGGATCACCCGGATCAGCTTCGGAACGGATTGCGCCGGAGCGCGCGAGTGGAGGCATAGGCAAGGCGCATGCAGCGCACGAGGATCAAATGTTAAATGCGTGGGGCCGCGCGCAACATTAGCCAAACGGCCTACTTTCGCCACGCGGATTCACCATCGTAGAATAGATTCCCTCTATCGTCACTAACACGGTTCATTCCCTTATGAAACTTGCCACGCTGAAGGACGGCACACGCGACGGCCAACTGATCGTCGTGTCCCGCGACCTGCACACTGCGGCCATCGCCGAAGCGATTGCGCCCACGCTGCAACGCGTGCTCGATGACTGGACCTTCTACGCGCCGCAACTGCAGGACCTGTACGACGCGCTCAATCAGGGCCGTGCGCGCAACACGTTCTCGTTCGACGCGAAGGAATGCATGGCGCCGCTGCCGCGAGCGTTCCAGTGGGCCGACGGATCGTCGTATGTGAACCACGTCGAACTGGTGCGCCGCGCACGCGGCGCGGAAATGCCGCCGGAGTTCTGGACCGATCCGTTGATGTATCAAGGCGGCAGCGACGACTTCATTGGCCCGAAAGACGACGTGGTGTGCGCGTCCGAAGCGTTCGGCATCGACTTCGAGGCTGAAGTGGCGGTCATCACCACCGACGTGCCGATGGGCGCAACGCCTGATCAGGCGCTCAAAGGCGTGCGCCTGATCACGCTGGCCAACGACGTTTCTCTGCGCAATCTGATTCCGGCGGAACTGTCCAAGGGTTTCGGCTTCTTTCAGAGCAAGCCGGCTACCGCATTTGCACCGGTTGCCGTGACACCTGACGAACTTGGCGAGCACTGGAGGGAAGGGCGCGTGCATCGTCCCATGATCGTTCACTGGAACGGCAAGAAAGTCGGCCAGCCGGATGCGGGTACCGACATGGTGTTCCACTTCGGTCAGCTGATCGCGCATGCGGCGAAGACGCGCAATCTGCGCGCTGGTTCGGTCGTCGGTTCGGGCACGGTGTCGAACAAGGACGCGAAGCGTGGCTACTGCTGTATCGCCGAAAAGCGCTGCCTCGAAACGATTGAAGATGGCGCGCCGCAGACGGAATTCATGAAGTATGGCGACACGGTGAAGATCGAGATGTTCGATGAGGCGGGTAAGTCCATCTTCGGTTCGATCGAGCAGGGTATCGCGCCGCTCGACGGCGCGCGCTAGGCCTCAGGCAGCAGCAGGCACGATGTTGTGGCGGGGCCGTGCAGCCGGCCGAAAGGGTTTCGCCCGATAGCGGCGCACAAGCGCGCCGCTACACTGACTGACGCGCGATGGCGAGCCGCGGGTGACATCGTGGTGCGCCGGAAGCGAATTGATTAGCGACACTAAACAGAATGGCGCGATCAGACTGCGTGCAAACTATTCTTCGAACCGCCGCGCAGCGATAGACCTTTCGTGGCGAAATGGTGGGCGAAATAGCGGACGAACCAGAGCGATCTACCGGACCGAGAGCCATGTCTCACGAATCACACAGCAATCCTGCCTTTTACGCACATTACCGGTCACTGCGGCTGCGGCATCATCCGCATGGCATTCTCGAAGTCGTCATGAGCGGCGAGGGCGCGAACCGGAGTGGACTGGTCACCGCCGATGAGCGGATGCATTTCGAACTCGCGGAAATCTGGCGTGACATCGACCGCGATCCTGAAACGCGGGTAGCCGTGATTCGTGGCGAAGGCAAAGGTTTTTCGGCGGGCGGCGATCTGCACCTGGTTGAACAGATGGCGACGGATTTCGAGGTGCGCACCCGCGTCTGGCGCGAGGCGCGCGACCTCGTCTACAACGTGATCAACTGCAGCAAGCCGATCGTCTCGGCAATGCATGGGCCGGCCGTCGGCGCGGGTCTGGTGGCGGGACTGCTCGCCGATATTTCGATCGTGGCGAAGAGCGCGCGGATCATCGACGGTCACACGCGCCTCGGCGTCGCGGCGGGCGATCATGCGGCGATCGTCTGGCCGCTTTTATGCGGTATGGCTAAAGCCAAGTATTACCTGCTGCTGTGCGAACCGGTGAGCGGCGAGGAGGCGGAGCGCATCGGTCTCGTGTCCCTCGCCGTGGATGAAAACGATCTGCTGCCGAAGGCCTTCGAGGTGGCCACCAGGCTCGCGCAGGGTTCGCAGACGGCCATTCGCTGGACCAAGTACGCGCTGAACAACTGGTTGCGTTCGGCGGGACCTGCCTTCGACACCTCGCTCGCGCTTGAATTCATGGGTTTCGCCGGGCCGGACGTGCGCGAGGGCGTGACGTCCTTGCGCGAGCGGCGAGCGCCGGATTTCCACCGTGGCCGTCCGCATGACGAAGCGCGGGGTGGCCATGCATCAAGCGGTTCGCCGAAGGAAAAGCCGGAGTGACGCCGCAGATGGACCGAGGCGGTATCAACACCACGAAAGCGAACCGCACCGGGTGCGCGACGCCATCCAGAGACGAGTCGGAACAGAACCCGGCAGAACCAGACGGAACCAGGCGGTAACCGGTCGAAAGGCCTATGTGACTACCACCCTGCGCGCGGTATGATCGGACGCGACGATTGTGGAACTGCGCCATTTCTATTGCTGTCTGCCGCGAGGAGAAAAACATGACCGATATACCCGGCTCCACGCCGCCCTTTCCTGGTTTTCCCGGCTTTCCTCCTGCCGAGATGCTCGACCGCATGTGGGACATGATGCGCCTCACGCCGTTCGGCTCGGCCTTCCCGGGCGCACAGGCGGGCGCCGCGCAGGGCCTCGGGCCGTCGCTGTCCATGATGTCCGACATGATGGCGCCGCTCACCAGTGTCGAAGAACTCGACAAGCGCATTACCGACATGCGGGCAGTCGAGCAATGGCTCAAGCTGAATCTGAACATGCTGCAGTCGGCAATCCAGGCGCTGGAAGTACAGCGCGCCACGCTCGCCACGCTGCGTGCTTTCGGCGCTTTCGCGCAGCAATCGATGGCGCAGCCGGCGACTCCGCCATCGGCTCCGGCGCCGCAATGGCCCCGTTCCGAACCTGCTGCCGCTGCACGCCCGGGCGCCGAAGACAAGGATGAGCCCGAGACGGAAGCCGGTGAAAGCACGCCGGCCTTCGACGCATCCAGCTGGTGGAATCTGCTGCAGTCGCAGTTCAATCAGATTGCACAGTTCGCGATGTCGCAGCCTGGGACTGCCGCTGCGAGCGCCGAATCATCCGCCCAGGCGGCCACCGACGCCCCAGCCGCATCAGGCGCAGCGGACCCGGGCGCTCCGACGGATCCAGAGGACAAGCTCGCGGCAAAGGAGCCGGCCGCGAAACGTGCCGCTTCGGCCAGATCGTCCAGCGGGGCCGCCAGTCGGCCGCGCGCATCGAAGAAAGCGCCTTCGCAACCGGAGTGAGGCGTGTGACCTGGGCGCGCGCCCTGGGCGGCACGCGCCTTGCAACTCATCTCCGTAACAAACGTCAAGC
Source organism: Paraburkholderia sp. (assembly GCF_036488795.1). GTDB lineage: Bacteria > Pseudomonadota > Gammaproteobacteria > Burkholderiales > Burkholderiaceae > Paraburkholderia. The sequence goes on along the minus strand of NZ_DASXHA010000020.1, from coordinate 16,900 downwards.
AAACTCGCAGGGATAACGCCGGTTTTGCTGAGGTGGATCAATGAGTGCTGCGGGTATGACCCTATGAAAGGCGAGGGCCGCAAAGTCAGCGTGCTATCATGGTGAAAGCTTTATCCGGCCGTCGGACGCGCTCTGAAAACTACCAATCCAGCCGCCCGTTTGCCGCCGGTCCAACCGGCAGGGCTGGATAGTGGCTCCATCAGGCAAGTCGACCTTAGGCACGTGTACCTAACCCACGGTTGGCCGCGCGGCGCAAGACTGCGGTTTTCAACAGCGCGCACATGCCGCATGACTTCTTTGCCACAAGGTGCATCTGAGTGGCCGATTACCGCGTAAAATTGAATGCTTGGCTCGCGAACGCGTGTGTTTCGTTCGCCATTAGCAAGAGTTGCAACAGACACAAACAGACGTCGCAATGCGCAGAACAGGGGTGGGACTATGAACACCATGCTTTATCCGGAACTTTATAAATCGCTCGAATCCGTTCGATGGGACATGGAGAAAGACATTCCCTGGGACACGTTCGATGCATCGCTCCTGACCGACGAGCAGGCAGCGACAATCAAGATGAACGCGATCACCGAGTGGTCCGCGTTGCCTGCAACAGAAATGTTCCTGCGCGACAACCATCACGACAGCGACTTTTCCGCTTTCATGAGCGTGTGGTTCTTCGAAGAACAGAAGCACTCGCTGGTGTTGATGGAGTATCTGCGCCGCTTCAAGCCGGAAATGTGTCCGACTGAAGAAGAACTGCATGCGGTGCGCTTCGAATTCGATCCGGCTCCGCCGCTTGAAACGCTGATGCTGCACTTCTGCGGCGAAATCCGCCTGAATCACTGGTATCGCCGCGCGGCCGAATGGCACACGGAACCGGTCATCAAGGCCATCTACGAAACCATTTCGCGCGACGAAGCCCGTCACGGCGGCGCTTATTTGCGCTACATGAAGAAAGCCATGTCGAATTTCGGCGACGTGGCGCGCGCTGCGTTCGCAAAGATCGGCGTGTTGATGGCATCCGCGCGCCGGACGGAAAAGCCGCTGCACCCCACCAACCTGCACGTCAACCAGGCGCTGTTCCCGCGCGACACCATCCAGTCGCGTCTGCCGGATCCGGAATGGCTCGAACGCTGGCTCGACGAGCAGATCCGTTTTGACGACGGCTGGGAAAAGAAAGTTGTCGAACGCATCCTGCATAACCTGTCCATCTTGTTCGAGCGTACGTTCACCACCGCGCAGGAACTGAACCGCTATCGCAAGGAAGTGGTGACGCGCCTGCAGGCCGATCAGAAGTCGGCTGAACAGCCGGCTTGACATGACGGCTTCGGTCCGGCGGCGCTGGTGTAATCGCCCGGCGCGCCAGACACCGGTGCAATGCGTCAGATGACCAGCAAGATGTGAGAACGGCCCGGCAGGCGCAAGCTTGCCGGGCCGTTTGTTTGACGCGCAAGATCGATCGAAGGCGTCTTCGTTCGCGGCCGTCCATCGCGCGGTCAGGCATTTCTCAATGCGCCGCATGACGTGTATCGTGGCGGCCAGTTCTTCTTTTTCTGCTCCGAATCACACATGTCAGCCATTTTCGAACGCAAGCTCATGACCCGCGATGCACTCGCGAAGCTCCGTCCCACGTTGACCGGCCCGGTCGTGTTCACCAACGGCGTGTTCGACATCCTGCACCGTGGTCACGTGACCTACCTGGCCGATGCAAAGGCGTTGGGCGCGTGCCTGATTGTCGGCGTGAACAGCGACGCATCCGTGCGCATGCTCGGCAAGGGCGACGACCGGCCGATCAACAATCAGGCCGACCGGATGGCCTTGCTCGCCGCGCTGGAAAGCGTCGATTGGGTAGTCGGTTTCGAGGAGCAGACGCCGGTGGCGTTGATCGAAGCGCTGCATCCCGACGTGCTGGTCAAAGGCGGCGACTACGAGATGGACAAGCTCCCGGAGTCGGCCCTGGTGCGCAGTTGGGGTGGCCGGGTGCTAGCCATTCCGTTCGAGCACGACCGGTCCACCACCGCCCTGCTGAAAAAGGTCCGCGCGCAGGGTTGAAACCCCGCGCGGGCGGGCTCACTGCGCCAGCTCCGACGCGGCGACGGCCGGCGTGGGCGCCGGTCCGCCGACCACGGCCAGGTCGGCCGCTTCCGATGCCGACACAGCCTCCACCCGCAGCGTCTCCGGATGAATCTGCCGGTTCAGATGATTCGGCTCACGCGCGCCCGCGATGGGCGTCGGGCCGAACACGCCGCGTAGTGTCACGAACGCGAGCATGTTGGCAAGAAACAGAATAGCGATCAGCCAGCGCAACATGAATGGAGTCTCCGTCTAAGGGTGCTGCGTGCGTGCATCGGGAGCGCTGTCGTCACGGCTGCCGTGGCGTGGCGCTTTCGGCGGCAATCAGGGCAAGGCCCGACAGCACGAGCGAATCGTGGCGAGTATGCGGTACTTTGAGGGCCGCTGTCACTTCGTCCGCCGCGCCGCCGCCGACCACGAGGCGCACCGGCACGCCCCACGCCTCCTGCAGATCGTTCCACATGCGCTCGATCAGTCCCGCTTGCGCGAGCGCGCAACCGGCGGACAGCGAGCGCGGCGTATCGGTGGCGAAGAATGGGCCGTGCTGCGCATCGCCTGGCGCCAGCAGTCCGCGCGCCGCGTTGGCATCGAGCGTGGGCAACTGGGCGGTGTGTTCGCCGAGCGAGCGCATCATCAGCGACCAGCCCGGCGCAATCAGTCCGCCCACGAACCTGCCGTCGCCGCGCAACGCTTCCAGCGTGGTGGCGGTGCCGAAGGTCGCGATCAGCAGGGGTTCGTGAGGAAACGCCGCGTGCGCGCCGATCAGCCCGGCCCAGCGGTCGCTGCCGAGTGCGGACGGGGTCGTGTAGCCGTTCGTCACGCCGCCTTGCTGTTCACAGGCGCGGATCGTGGTGCGCGGCAAGCCGGGCCAGTGCGCGTCGAGCAACGCCGCAAGACGCTGCGTCACCTGTTCGCCGGCGACGTTCGAAATCCAGGCGCTGGCAGGTGCGGGCAGATCCGACCAGTCAGGCTCATCTGCCCCTGTACCGGAAGACGAGACTGTCTTCGCGCCACCATGTGCAAACGCGCCCGCGTGTGTCTGCGTGCCGTGCGCCTGCACCAGTGCCCACTTGATGCGGCTATTGCCTGCGTCGATCAGCAGGAAAGGCGCGCGGTTCATGCGCGCCCGTTGGCGAGGCGCAGCGAGACGTCGCCGGTGGCGATCGCCTTGCGACCCGACGGCGTGTCGAGTAGCAATTGGCCGATTTCGTCGACGCCCGCCGCCACGCCGCGCTCCAGTTCAAGCCCCTGTTCCAGCAAGACGACTTCACGGCCCGCATAGGCATGGCAGGCGTTCCAGCGCGGCTGGAACGGCGCGAAGCCTTCCGCGCCGAAGCGCTTTAAGGCGGCGTCCAGCGCGTTCAGTTCTGCCGCCAGCGTGTCGGTCAGATTCGCATTCGGCAGGGCGACGGAGAGCGCGGTCGGCAGCGTGCCGCGCGCTTGCGGCGGCACGTCGGCGTTCAGCGCGCCGACCTTGGCCGCCAGGTCGTCCGCACCCTTCACGTTAGTGCCGATGCCGATCACCACCGCGCTCGCGTACTCCGTGCTCCACGCGGTTTCGATCAGGATGCCGGCGAGCTTGTCGCCTTCCAGCAGCACGTCATTGGGCCACTTCAGCGAAATCTGGCCGGGTGCGGCGAGCGGCAAGGAACGCAGCCCGTCGACCAGCGCCACTCCGACCGCGAGGCTCAAACCCGCCAGTCCTTCGAGCGGACGCGGCAACACGCACGCCACCGAAAACAGCAGCGCATTGCCAGGCTCTGCGTACCATGTGCGCCCGCGCCGGCCGCGGCCCGCCGTCTGCAGATAGGCGACTCGCACAATGGGCCGCGGCAGCGCATTGGACCTGCGCGGCAGCGCCTTGACGCGCGCCATCAGGTCGGCATTGGTCGAGCCGGTTTCTTCGACGATTTCGATGGGCCAGTCGTGCGCGTGAGAGCCGAACAAGGCGACGGCGCGCTCGCGGTCGATGCGCCAGTCGCCCGCGGGCGCAGCATCGGATGAGGACTTGGAAGCGTTCATGGCGCATATTGTAGCGACAGGGCGGCCCGGCAGCGCTTCAGGGCCGCATGACGGCGCTTTGAAGCGCACCCGGCGCACCGACGGCGCGCGCCGGATGAGCACAGGAGCACGGTTCGTTCGCGCCGCGTTCGTTACAATGGCCCCTGATCCGATAACCACAATCCGCCGATCCTTGAACTACGACACTCCGCCCGGCCTCGAAGTCGCGGCAGGCAGCCAAGGCAAGATCGTCCGGCTTTCCGGCCAGTGGACGGCGCTTGCGCTCGCACGTGACCGCGCCACCGGCAAGGTGGTGCCCCGTCTGCGCTCGCTGATCGGCGCGGAAGGGATGCTGTGGGACCTGTCACGCATCGAGCGGATGGACCACGTGGGCGGCCAGGCACTGTGGCGCGTCTGGGGCCACAAGCTGCCGCGCCAGGTCGTCGACCTGAATCCCACCCAACGCGACATCTTTGAGCGCATCGCATTGCTCGATTCCGTCCGCGAGGCCCCCGAACCGGTGGTTCGGCTCGACCCGTTCACGCGGCTCGGCCTGGGGATTTTCTCGTTCTTCGAGCATCTGTACGGCGGCATCGCCATGTTCGGGCGCGTGGTGCTGGATCTGCTCAAGGTCGTGCGGAATCCGAAGATCACGCCCTGGACCGAGATTTCGGCGAACGTATACAACGCGGGCGCCAGGGCCATGCCGATCATTGCGCTGGTCGCGTTCCTGATCGGCATCGTGTTGAGCTATCTGTCGGCGCAGCAATTGCGGCTGTTCGGTGCGAATCAGTACATCGTCAACATTCTTGGACTGTCGGTGATTCGCGAACTCGGGCCGGTCTTGTCGGCCATTCTGGTGGCCGGCCGGTCGGGCTCTGCCATCACCGCGCAGATCGGCGTGATGCGGGTCACCGAGGAACTCGACGCCATGCGCGTGATGGGCATCCCGCACGGCTTGCGGCTGATCTTGCCGCGCGTCATCGCGCTCGGCGTAGCCATGCCGCTGCTCGTGATGTGGACCAATATCGTCGCGCTGACGGGCGGCGCGCTCGCCGCGAAGATCGTGCTCGGCATTGACATGAGCTATTTCTTCCGCGCCTTGCCGAGCGTGGTGCCGGTCGCGAACCTGTGGATCGGTCTTGGCAAGGGCGCGGCGTTCGGCATGCTGATCGGCATCGTCGGCTGCCATTTCGGCTTTCGCATCAAGGCGAATTCGCAAAGTCTGGGCGAGGGCACGACGACCTCGGTGGTGACCTCGATCACCATCGTGATTCTCGCGGACGCGGTGTTCGCGGTCCTGTTCCAGAACGTGGGGCTCGGATGACCGCGCCGCTCACCGAGTCCGTGCGCGGCCAGCCGCCGCCTTCGATTGCCGAACCGGTCATCGAGGTGCGCGACCTGACCAAGCGCTACGGCCGCAACATCGTGCATCAGCACCTGAACTTCGAGGTGCGGCGCGGCGAGATCGTCTCGATCGTGGGCGGCTCGGGCTCCGGCAAGACCACGCTGGTGCGGCAGATTCTCGGGCTGGAGAGGCCGTCGTCCGGCACCATCAAGCTGTTCGGCGAAAATCTGGCCACCATTTCACCGGAGACGGCGCTGCTGATGCGCAGCCGCTCCGGAATGCTGTTTCAGCGCGGCGCGTTGTTCTCGTCGCTGTCGGTGTTTGACAACATCGCACAGCCGTTGCGCGAGCTCGGCAAGATCCCGGAAGACCTGCTGCGCGACATCGTGATGCTGAAGCTCGAGATGGTCGGCCTGCCGTGCAAGAACGCCTCGAAGATGCCGTCGGCGCTGTCGGGCGGCATGATCAAGCGGGTCGGTATTGCGCGCGCCATCGCGCTGGAACCCGAATTGCTGTTCCTCGACGAGCCGACGGCCGGCCTCGATCCGCAGGCCTCGGATGAGTTCGTGGAGCTGGTCGGCACGCTGCATCGCGCTTTGGGCCTGACCGTCGTGATGGTGACGCACGACCTCGACACGATGGTCGCGCTATCCACCCGCGTCGCCGTGCTGGCCGACCGCAAGGTACTGGTGGCCGCGCCGGTCGAGGAAGCGGCGGGCGTCGATCATCCGTTCATCCGCGAATACTTCCTCGGCCTGCGCGGCCGCCGCGCGCTGCAGGCGCTGCCGCCGGAGCGTCGCGCGAAGCTGCCGCCCGCGGCGCTCGAACCGGCATCGTCTGAACTGCCGCTGTGAACCAGGGAACCTGACAATGGAAAACAAATCGCATGCCTTCTGGGCTGGGCTCTTCACGGTGCTGCTGCTGGCGGCAGTGGCGGCCGCGGCGTTCCTTTTCAATGTCGACCGTTCTGTGCGAATTCCCTATGACATGATTGCACGCACCAATGTCACCGGTTTGTACACGGATGCCGCGGTGCGCTATCGCGGGCTGGACGTCGGCAAGGTGCAGTCCATCAAGTTCGACCGGGCTCATCCGGGGCAGATCCTGATCCGCATCATGGTCGATCAGCACGCGCCGATCACGCGCTCCACGTTTGGCACGCTCGGCTTCCAGGGCGTCACGGGGATCGCCTTCGTCCAGCTCGAAGATACGGGGCGCGATCTGTCGCCGCTGCCTTCGTCGGCCAAGCAGGTCGCGCAGCTGCCGATGCGCCCCGGCCTGCTCGATCAGCTGCAGCAGCGCGGCGACATCCTGTTGCGCAAGCTGGAAAGAATCGCCGACGACGTGAACGAGGTGCTGTCGCCGGAAATGCGCGAGCAGTTGCTGAACACCGCGGCGAGCCTGCAGCAAGCCGCCGACGGCGTCACCACGCTCACCAGGCAGATGCAGCCAGCCGTCGGCAAGCTGCCGGACACGATCAACCAGCTGGACGTCACCCTCGCCTCGACCAACAAGTTGATCACCGGTCTGAACCGCTCGGACGGTCCGCTCGAGATGAACCTGAACAAGGTGGGCACGGCGGCGCAGCAGGCGGGCGACGCGCTGACGTCAATGAATGCGTCGGTGCAGGATCTGTCGTCGCGGGTCGGATACGACACGCTGCCGCGCGTGAATTCGCTCGCCGACGACGTGCGCTCCGCCGTGCATTCGGTGGACCGCGCCGCCGACATGATCAGTACGAATCCCCGTAGTGTGCTGTTCGGCGCGCCCGCTGCCGCGCCCGGTCCCGGCGAGCCCGGCTTTGCATGGCCCGCGGCCCGCCCGGCCCAATGAGACTTGAAAGGAAGATTGTCATGGCACGCTCGCCTTACCGCTCTTTCAACCTGTTCCGGGCCGACGCCGCCTGCGCGGTCGTGCTCGCGCTCGGCGTGCTCGCCGGTTGCGCCGGCAACCCTGCTGCGCTGGCCAACATCCGCTACGACTTTGGGCCGGCGCCGCAGCCGGCCGCCTCCGGCTCGATGCCGGCCGTCAAGGTGCTGGACGTCACCGCGCCTGAAACGCTCGCCTCCGACAAGCTGATCTACCGGCTCAGCTACGCCGACGCGCAGCAGACCGCGGCGTACGCGAACAGCCACTGGACCATGGCACCGTCCGAACTGCTGACGCAGCGGCTGCGCACCGCGTTGTCGGAGCGCGGCACGGTGCTGACCGGCGCCGACGCCGTGAGCGCGCCGGTGCTCAAGGTCGACCTGAACGAGTTCGAACAGATTTTCGACAGCCAGACGCAAAGCCACGGTGCGGTCACCGCGCGCGCGACCCTGACGCACGGCGGCAAGGTGATCGGCCAGCGCACCTTTACCGCCCGTGCGCCGGCCAGCACCACGGACGCGGCCGGCGGCGCGCAGGCGCTCGCCACGGCCAGCGACGATCTCGTCGCGCAGATCGCGGCCTGGCTCGGAGCGCAGGCGCTCGTCGCCGGCCAATGACCGCCGCCTCACGCACGCAGCATCGGAGCGTAGCGTGAGCGGCAAGGCGTGGGAGCGCCGCCCGTCGGCGCTGGCGAGGCAGATGCTGGGCCTGTATGCCGCGCTGATCGTGTATGGCTCGTGGTATCCCTTTTCGGGCTGGCGCTCGCTTGGACTCGGTCCGTTCGCCTATCTTTCCGACCCGATCCCGCAGTACCTCACGGCGTTCGACGTCGTCACCAATGTGCTCGGCTACATGCCATTCGGCGCGCTCGTCGTGCTGGCGATCTATCCGCGCTGGCGCGGCCCGCTCGCGGTCGCGCTCGCCTTCATGCTGGGGGCGCTCCTGTCCGGCACGATGGAAGCGGTGCAAACCTATCTGCCAACGCGGGTCGCCTCCAACCTCGACCTCGCCGCCAATGCGCTTGGCGCGCTGCTGGGCGCGGTGCTGATGTCGCCAGCCACCGGCGCGCTGCTCGACCGCGGCTTGCTGCGCCGCACGCGTCTGCTGTGGTTCGAGCGCGATACCGCGGCTTTGGTGTGCCTCGCCGCGCTGTGGCCGTTTGCGACGATGTTTCCGGCGCCGCGGCTATTCGGCGTGGGCGACTGGCCGCGCGCCCTGTGGCTGCACGCCGATTCCACGATGCAGGACGCGCTGCTCGCCTGGCTGCCCACGAAATGGCACGTCATCACGTGGCCGGCGCGAATGGCAGGCTGGCTATCCGATGATGGCTGGGAAACCCTCATCACCACGCTGAACCTGTTTGCCGCCGGCGCGCTGGCGTCCTTGCCGATGCGCGCCCAGGCGCCGCGCGCGCGGTTGCTGCTCACGTTCGTCGCAGTGACCGTGAGCATCAAGATCGGCGCGACGTTTCTGCAGTCGGAGTCGGGTCTCGCGTTCAACTGGGCGACGCCCGGCGCGCTGGCGGGTCTCGTGGGCGGCACGCTCGCTGCCTTGCTGGCACTGCGCCTGCCGCGCCGCTGGCGCATGGCGCTGGCCGCCGCCGCGCTGGCGGTCACGCTGATAGGCGTCAACCTGCTGCCGGTGAATCCGTATTTCGACGTGGTGCTCGCCGACTGGCGGCAGGGACGCTATCTGCATTTCAACGGACTCGCGCGCTGGCTGGCGTGGGTCTGGCCGTATGCGGCACTGGTGTGGGTCGCGTTTTCGGTGGAGCGGGCGTGGCTCAAGCGGCGGCGCACGGCGCCCTGACGATGCCCGTGCAACTGCGCCGGCCAGCCCCCGTCGCTATAATCGACCCACACCAGGCGCGTCGCGCCGTCCGCTCGCTCAGGCCGGCGTTCACCCGCCTTCCATCCGTTTCAGCCTCGCCCTCCGGAAATCATGGATTCTTTCTACAAGTACCACGTGTTTTTTTGCCTCAACCAGCGCGATCCCGGCGCGGAGCGCCCAAGTTGCGCGAATTGCAATGCGCAGGCCATGCAGGAGCATGCGAAAAAGCGCGTGAAGCAGCTCGGCCTCGCAGGGCCGGGTCAGGTGCGCATCAACAAGGCCGGGTGCCTCGACCGCTGTGAGGAAGGCCCGACAGTCGTGATCTATCCGGAAGGCACCTGGTACACCTATGTCGACGAAAGCGACATTGACGAAATCGTCGAATCGCATCTGGCGAACGGCAAGGTGGTCGAGCGCCTGAAAATCGATCGGTAAGCGGCGCCATGAATGTTCATACGAAACAGTTTCTGATCGACGGTCCGGTCGGCAAGATCGAGGTCGCACTCGATCAGCCCGACGAGGTACGCGAGAACGGCGCCGTGCCGCGCGGCATCGCGCTGGTGGCGCATCCTCATCCGCTGTTCGGCGGCACGATGGACAACAAGGTTGCGCAAACGCTCGCCCGTACGCTCGTGCAGCTGAATTACGTGACCTATCGTTCGAACTTCCGCGGCGTGGGCAAGACCGAAGGTACGCACGATGCCGGGCTCGGCGAGCGCGACGATCTGCGTGCCGTGCTGGACCATATGCGCGCGCAACCGGGGCAGTCTGATCTGCCCCTCGTGTTGGCCGGCTTTTCGTTCGGCACCTTCGTGCTCTCGCACGTGGCGAGACGTCTGCTCGAAGAAGGGCAGGCGATCGAGCGGATCGTGTTCGTCGGCACGGCTGCGAGCCGCTGGGAAGTGGCGCCCGTGCCGGAAAACACGCTCGTGATTCACGGCGAAACAGACGACACGGTGCCGGTTCAATCCGTTTTCGACTGGGCGCGTCCGCAAGAATTACCGGTGGTCGTGATTCCCGGTGCCGAACATTTTCTGCATCGCAAGCTGCATGTGCTGAAGCGGATCATCGTCGACGCCTGGCGTTAAGGCGCGCGTCGCGGCGGGAGCGCTGGAGGGTCTGCGCGCGTTTTCCGGGGTACAGGTACGCGTCAAATGAAAATTTATCGGTGTGCAATGCGCAAAGTTGCCCTCCTGCCGCGCGTATAATGAGCGCTCTTTTTTGGGCGCAGCGCCGCCCACCCGGTTGGTTGCGTCGTTGCTTGATGGCAGCGCCGGATGCCGGACGCGCTGCGCGAACCGATCGCATGGCCGGAAGTCCAATGGGCGCCGCGCTGCTTTTGTCGCGGCAAGCGCCCGCCGACCGGCTCTTCCAAACTGCGCGCCCTTAAGGCGCGCGATGCATATTTCTGCCCGAATCGACCCTATGCGTTTCTCCACCTCCGGCTTCCCGTCACTCTCGTCCTTCGTTCCCCATAGCATCAGCCGCGCCGTGACACTTGGCGTGGTGCTGCCCGCTACGCTCGTCGCGAGCACCGCGTTTGCGCAGGTGCCACCGCCGGCGGTGAACGCGCGTTCGTGGGTACTCGTCGATGCGACCAGCAATCAGGTGCTCGCCTCCGGCAACGCCGACGAGCGCGCCGAACCGGCGTCGCTGACCAAGCTGATGACCGCCTACCTGGTCTTCGAAGCGCTGCAGACGAAGAAGATCACGATGGAGCAGATCGTCAATCCGAGCGAAGCGGTACGCCGCGTGAAGACCGACGAATCGCGCATGTTCATCGAAGCAAACAAGCCGGTCTCCGTGCACGACCTCGTCTACGGCATGATCATCCAGTCCGGCAACGACGCGGCAATCGCGCTGGCTGAACTGGTGGGCGGCAGCGAATCGCAGTTCGTCACCATGATGAACGCCGAAGCCCAGCGCCTCGGCATGAAACATACGCATTTCGCGGATGTGAACGGCATGCCCGACCCGCAGCACTACACGAGCGCGGGCGACCTCGCGATCCTGTCGGCGCGCCTGATTCGCGACTTCCCCGACTACTACAACATCTTCTCGGTGAAGGAATTCACCTATAACAAGATCAAACAGCCGAACCGCAATCGTCTGCTGTGGATCGATCCGACCGTCGACGGTCTGAAGACCGGCCATACGCAGGCGGCCGGCTATTGCCTGATCGCGAGCGCCAAGCGTCCGCTGCCGGGCGTGCCGGACGCGTCGCGCCGCCTCGTCGCGGTGATGATGGGCGAGACGAAGGAGCACGACCGCGTCGAAGACAGCCTGAAGATGCTGAACTACGGTTACAGCGCGTACGACACGGTGCGTCTGTACAAGGCCGGTCAGGTGATCGAGACGCCGCGCGTCTACAAGGGTGCGGAAGACACGGTCAAGATCGGCGTGAAGTCGGATCAGTACATCACCGTGCCGAAGGGCCTGGGCGACAAGGTGAAGCCGCAGGTCGAGCATATCGACCCGTTGATCGCGCCGATCGCCGACGGCCAGCAGGTCGGCACCGTGAAGCTCGTCGCCGACGGCAAGACGCTCGCCCAGTTCCCGATCGTCGCCATGCAGACCGTGCCGCAAGCCGGCGTGGTGGGCCGCGTGTGGGATTCGCTGATGCTGATGTTCAACAAGAAGAAGTAAGCGCAAGTGCGTGACAGCGGTTCTTGCGGAGACGCCGCAGGAGCCGCGGATCATCTGGGTTCGTCAGGGCATGCGGTGTGCTCGCGACCCGGCAAGGAGTGAAAGATGCAAGCCGATACCGATTCGCTGTTTGAGTTTCCCTGCGATTTCCCGATCAAGGTGATGGGCAAGTCGCATCCCGAGTTCGCCGACACCATCGTGACGGTGGTGCGTCAGTTCGACGAAGCCGTCGATGCCTCGCGTGTTGAAACCCGTCCCTCGAGCGGCGGTAACTACACCGGCCTGACGGTCACGGTGCGGGCCACCAGCCGTGCCCATCTCGACGACATCTACCGGGCGCTTACCGGGCATCCGATGGTGAAAGTCGTACTCTAAACGCGAACGGGCGCCTCGCGCGCCCGTCATGCTGACGGCGAGACGTGCAACGCGTCCGTTGCTTTGTTCGGCCTGGCTGCCTGACCTGTGGGACCCAGGGCGCAGGCCTGATCGAAAAGCTGCTTGAAGCGGCCCACTTCCTCGAATACCCAGTCCCGGAATGCCCGCACCCGTTCGGTTTGCATCATCTGCGGCGGGCAGATGAAGTAGTACTGCCACGGGCTCGGGCCATCCACATCGAACAGGCGCACGAGGCGGCCTGATGCGACTTCGGGCATGGCGAGCGAGCGCCGTGTGAGCGCAATACCCTGACCGTCGATGGCCGCCTGCAGCAGGTTCGACGAATCCTGGTACAGCACGCCGCGTTTCGGTTCCGGCCAGTCGGTCAGGCCAGCGGCATCGAACCAGGGGCGCCAGAGTTCATCGTCTGAGCGCAATAGCGGGACTTTGGCGAGATCGGCAGGCACCTTCGGCAGGTTGCCGCCGTTGAAGTTCGGCGCGCAGGCGGGAAAGAAAATCTCCTCCATCAACAGTTCGGCGTGCAAGCCCGGGTACTTGCCGAAGCCGAAACGGATGGCCGCGTCGACATCGTCGCGGGCGAAGTCGGTCAGCGTATTGGTTGACAGCAGTTCCAGATCCCATTGCGGGTGAGCCTCGATGAAACTGCCGATGCGCGGCGTCACCCAGCGCGCGGCAAACGACGTCAGCATCGACACCACCAGTCGCCGCTCGCGGTCGCCGGCGCGGATTTCGCGCGTGGCGTCGGCCAGCGCCGTCAGGGCGCTGCGCACCTGCGTGGCATAGCGGCGGCCGACTTCGGTCAGGCGCACGCGCTTGCCGTCGCGGGCAAAGAGCGCGACGCCCAGTTCGGCCTCCAACCCGCGGATCTGATGACTGACGGCGCCGTGCGTGACGAACAGTTCGTCCGCGGCGCGCGAAAAGCTCTCGTGACGGGCAGCGGCCTCGAAGGCCTTGATGGCGTTCAGGGCGGGCAGTTGTCGAAGATCCATCGCAATTTTCCTCACATAGAGGTGAAATTTGATCGTTTTGCGCAAACCCTTGCTACGCCTACGATTGTAGGCATGAAACGACTTTTGGCGAGGGCATCATGCGAGAAATTTCCTCTAGCATTACGTTCGAGATCAAGACCGGCGAAACAGTTCCGATGAAGGTGGCACGCAGCACGCGTCTCGCGGTATCGGGCGGTGCGCTGTGGGTGACGCGCAGCGACGATACCGAAGACTATTGGCTGCAGCCCGGGCATACGCTGCGCCTGCGGCGCGGCGAACGGCTGTGGCTGAGCGTCGAAAGCGGCGAGCGGGCTCAGGTGGCCTTCGCGGTACCGGCGCGCGCCGATGTGCGGGCGTTCGACTGGTTGCTGCGGGCGGCCGACCGGCTTGGGTTGCGCGCCCGCGACGGCTGGCGGACGGTGTGACGCCCGGCTCTGGCCGGAACGAGGTGGTGCGTTTTCCGCAGCGCCGGCGCCTGTCCTAAACAGTCCGGCGGCGCGGACGCTTCTCTGCTGTCAGCCCCGCCGGCGCGGTTCTGTGAGGAGGGCGGGCGGAGTCCGGGCGGGGATCTCGGTATTTCGGTAAACTAACGGGATCATGTGTGCCATACCGGTTTCCCCGTCTTTCATATCCGCTGCGCCTGATCCGGTCGATCCGGCTGCTCGGGCGGATACTTCCACGGTTTCCCCTGTTTCAGGTGCCGGATCCTCGCAGGAGGTCACTCCTGCTCTTCGCGCGATCACCGTGCGATGGCGCGGCGTCGAACCCTACGAAATCAGCTTCGATGCGATGCGCGCCTTCACGGACGCGCGCAGCGTCGAAACTTCAGACGAAATCTGGCTGGTCGAACATCCCGCCGTCTTCACGCTCGGCCAGGCGGGCGACCCGGCGCATCTGCTGGCCGCGGATAGCGGCATCCCTCTGGTGAAGGTCGACCGCGGCGGGCAGATCACGTATCACGGGCCGGGGCAGGTGGTTGCTTATCTGCTGCTCGACCTGCGCCGCCGCAAGCTGATGGTGCGCGAGATGGTCACGCGGATCGAGCAGGCCGTGATCGACACACTCGCGGCGTATAATCTCGCCGGAGAACGCAAGGCAGGCGCTCCAGGCATCTACGTAGCGCCGGGTCAGGATGCGGGGTCGCACGCCGGCGCCAAAATCGCCGCGCTGGGCCTGAAAATCCGCAACGGATGCAGCTATCACGGTGTCAGCCTGAACGTGAACATGGACCTGCAGCCGTTTCTGGCCATTAACCCATGCGGTTATGTGGGCCTTGAGACCGTCGACATGGCGACGCTTGGCGTCGCCGCCGGCTGGGACGAGGTGGCCCGGACCCTTGCTGCATGCCTCACCGCAAACATCGACGGCACTCCCGCGGCCGTCGCCCAACCGCAGGCCGGTGTTGTGACCGCCTGACTGGATCGAACGAATGACTGACGTTACCGCGAACCTTGCCGGCACTCCCGCCACCGACGCCGTCCCGGCCTCTGCAGCTTATGACGCCACGGCGAAACAGAAGGCGCAGGCCAAGACCGCGCGCATTCCGATCAAGATCGTGCCGATCGAAAAGCTGAAGAAGCCGGACTGGATTCGCGTGAAAGCGGCCACTGGCAATTCGCGCTTCTACGAGATCAAACAGATTCTGCGCGAGCACAACCTGCATACGGTCTGTGAAGAGGCGAGCTGCCCGAATATCGGCGAGTGCTTCGGCAAGGGAACGGCGACGTTCATGATCATGGGTGACAAGTGCACACGCCGTTGCCCGTTCTGCGATGTGGGCCATGGCCGTCCCGATCCGCTGGATGCCGACGAACCGGCTAACCTGGCACGCACGATCGCCGCGCTGAAGCTGAAGTACGTGGTGATCACCAGCGTGGACCGCGACGATCTGCGCGACGGCGGTGCTGCTCACTTCGTTGAATGCATTCGCCAGACACGCGAGCTGTCGCCGCAAACGCGCATCGAAATTTTGACGCCGGATTTCCGCGGCCGTCTGGACCGCGCGCTGGGAATTCTCAATGCCGCGCCGCCCGATGTGATGAACCACAACCTCGAAACGGTGCCGCGTCTGTACAAGGAGGCGCGCCCGGGTTCGGATTACGCGCATTCGCTGAAGCTGCTGAAGGACTTCAAGGCGCTGCATCCGGATGTCGCAACCAAGTCCGGTCTGATGGTGGGCCTTGGCGAAACGGAAGAGGAAATTCTTCAGGTGATGCGCGATCTGCGCGAACACGATGTCGACATGCTGACGATTGGCCAATACCTGCAGCCGTCGGAGCATCACCTGCCGGTTCGTTCCTACGTCCATCCGGACACGTTCAAGATGTACGAAGAGGAAGCCTACAAGATGGGTTTCACGCATGCGGCGGTTGGCGCCATGGTGCGTTCGAGCTATCACGCTGACCTGCAGGCGCATGGAGCCGGCGTGGTCTGAGCGTCTGCCTGGCAGTGCGTTTTGGATACAGAGCCCGCACCTGATGCGGGCTTTTTTGTGGGCGTTGCGTTGCATCTGGACGCCAGGGTGTTCGGACGTCTGGGTTGCTACCCGTGCTCAATGATTCCCCGCCGTCCCCAACCCGGACAATCAGTCGAACGGCCAGCTTGCGCGCCACGCGCGATTGCGCCGCCTCCGTTGCAAGCCATGCAACGCGCGCTCCAGCGGACCCGTTGATCCAACGCCACACGAAAAGCAATGCTCGAACAGCGTGATTAGCAAACGCATATTCGTTAGAACCGCACCCGCTCAAACTCCCTATAGTCGAAAGCCTCCCACACCTTAATAGAACGGGGCTTCTCGATGAACCGCCTGAATCGCTTCCTCCGTCCGCTCGCTGCGTTTGCCACGCTGCTTGCCATTTCCGCGTCCTTTGCAGGCGCGGCCCACGCCGACACGAAAGAGGTCGTGATCGCCTATCAGGACATGGTGCTGCCCTGGCGCTACGCGCAGGCCACCGGCGAAGTCGAGAAAGCTACCGGCTACAAGATCACGTATCGACAGCTTGCAAGCGGTGCGGATGTGGTGCGCGCGCTGGCGTCGGGCTCGGTGCAACTGGGCGAGGCCGGTTCCAGTCCGATTGCCGCGGGTCTGTCGCAAGGCGTCGATATCTCCCTCTTCTGGATTCTCGACAACATCAACAACGCTGAAGCGCTGGTGGCGCGCGACGGTTCCGGTGTGACGAGCATTGCGGGCTTGAAGGGCAAAAAAATCGGCGTGCCGTTCGTGTCGACTTCGCATTTTCATACGTTGGTCGCGCTCCAACAGGCCGGTGTGAATCCGGCTGACGTCAAGATCGTCAACCTGCGCCCGCAGGAGGTTTCTGCGGCATGGGATCGTGGCGACATCGACGCCACTTACATCTGGGATCCGGTTCTCGCCAAGGTGAAGAAGAACGGCAAGGTGCTGATCACGTCGGGACAGGTCGCGCAGGAAACCGGTAAGGCGACCTTCGACGGCTTCGTGGTCGATCGCAAGTTCGCCCAGCAGAATCCGGAGTTCGTCGCGCAATTCGTCAAGGTGCTGGCCGCAAGTGACGCGAACTATCGCGATCACACGACGGACTGGAATGCGGCTTCTCCGCAGGTCGCGGCGGTCGCCAAGGAGTCCGGCGCGAATGCGCAGGACGTGCCGGCGAGTCTCGCGCTGTATGCGTTCCCGTCGCCGGCCCAGCAGGCGTCGAACCTGTGGTTGGGCGGCGGCGCGCAGTCGGGTGCGGCTAAGTCGCTCGCGGCGACGGCGGCATTCCTCAAGACGCAG
>NZ_DASXHA010000161.1:0-18340 GCF_036488795.1 Paraburkholderia sp. | reverse complement strand
GGCGTGCCGCTCGAAAACACCGACACGTGGCAGCTCGAACACGCCGAGCGCTCCGCCGACCTCAGAGCAATGGTGCAGGCCACCGGTCTTGGCATCGCGCTGCTCGGTGTCGGCGCGTTACGCGGCGAGCTTCAGGCGCTGCGCGATGCGATCCGCGTAGTGGCGCGCAGCGGCACCCACGCATTGATCGTCGATGCGCAAACCGATTCCGACCTGAGAGCGCTTGCGCAGGCAACCGCTTCGCTTGACGAAGCATTCTTCTGGGTCGGCTCGGGTGGTCTCGCGCGCGAACTGGCTTCGCTGACCGACGTGTTCGATGCGGCATCGGCAGATAACGCCGCGCCGTCCACGGTACCCGCTGCGGGCGGCGCGGTGCTGATTCTGGTCGGCAGTCTTTCCACTGTGTCGGCGCAGCAATGCGCGATGCTGCGTGAACGCGCAGGCGTCGGCGAGCTTGTGATTCCGCCGGCGGTGTTACGCGAGGGCGAGTCTCATGCCCAGTGGGCCGAGTGGCAAGCCCGCGTTGGCGCGCAACTTGGCGCGCGCACTGATCTGCTGGTGCGGATTGGCCGCGACGATGCCTTCGATCCGGCCGAAGGCGCGCACCTGTCGACCTCACTCGCCGCGCTGGTTGCGCCGTTCTTTGCGCAGCTCAGCGGACTGATCGCTACCGGCGGCGAAACCGCGCGCGCGATGCTCTGCGCAGCGGGCATCGACAGTCTGCAACTGCTATCGGAAATCGAGCCGGGCGTGGCGGTTGCGCGTCCGCATGGACACGAGCGGCTCACCGTCGTCACCAAAGCCGGCGCGTTCGGCAGCGAGCACGCGCTGTACGGCGCCTACCTGCATCTTCGCGGCGCGCCGCAAGCCGCACTCTCATCGGTTCAAGAAGCGAACCAACTGAATTCAGGCAAAACATCATGAGCAACTATCTTCCAGTCATCGGCATCACGATGGGCGACGCAGCGGGCGTGGGTCCTGAGATCATCGTCAAGAGCCTGACGCACGACTCCGTCTATCAGCAGTGCCGTCCGCTGGTGATCGGCGACGCCGCGCGCCTCGAACAGGCCAATCAGCTCGTCGGCGGCAGCGCGGTAGTGCGCCGCATCGAAAAGCCGTCGCAAGCGCGCTACGAACCGGGCACGATCGACTGTATCGACCTCGCACTGATTCCCGCTGACTTGCCGTTCGGCAAGCTGTCCGCACTGGCGGGCGACGCTGCGTATCAATACATCGCGCGCGCCGTCGAACTGGCGAAGGTCGACGACATCGACGCCATCTGCACCGCGCCGCTGAACAAGGAAGCGCTGCACGCGGGCGGGCACAAGTATCCCGGCCACACGGAGATGCTCGCGCATCTGACCGGCATCGACGAAGTGTCGATGATGCTGGTCGCGCCCAAACTGCGCGTGATTCACGTGACGACGCATATCGGCATCATCGACGCCATCCGCAAGATCGAGCCGGGTCTCGTGCAGCGCACGATCGAACGCGGCCATGCCACGCTGGTGAAGGCGGGCATCGCCAAGCCGCGGATTGGCGTGTGCGGCATCAACCCGCATGCCGGGGAAAACGGCCTGTTCGGTTACGGCGAGGAAGAAGAGAAGATCGTCCCGGCCGTGCAGCTGCTGCGCGCACGCGGCTGGGACATCGAAGGTCCGCTGCCTGCCGACACGCTGTTCTTCCGCGCGGGCCGTGGCGACTTCGATCTGGTGGTCGCGATGTACCACGATCAGGGGCATGGACCCGTCAAGGTGCTCGGTCTCGAAGCGGGCGTAAACGTGACGGTGGGCCTCGACGTCATCCGTACCTCGGTCGATCACGGCACCGCGTTCGATATCGCCGGCAAGGGCGTGGCCGACGAACGCAGTCTGCTCGAAGCGCTGCGCCAGGGCGCCGAACTGGCGACGCGACGCGCGTAAGGCAGGCAAGCGAAGCGATGTCGACATCTCCACGACGTACCGCGGATTTTCATCAGAAGTTGCTCGAAGCCGGTGTCGCGCTGTTCGCGGAGACCGGTTATCACGGCACGGGCGTGAAGGATATCGTCGCGCGTGCCGGTGTGCCGAAGGGTTCGTTTTACAACTACTTCGACAGCAAGGAGGCGTTCGGTGCCGCGATTCTGCGTTACTACGCCGACGAGCAGGCGAGCGAGTGGCAACAGTATTCGCAAGAAGCGGATGCGGCCGATCCGCTGCTGGCGCTGCGCGGCATCTACGAGCGCATCGTTGCCGACTACGAAGCATGTGACGATCGGTGCGGTTGTCTGCTCGGCAATTTTGCCGGCGAGATCGCACAATCGAGCGACCTGTGCCGGCTGACCGCGCGCGCCACCGTTGACGAATGGCGCGTGGGCTGCGCCGACTACCTCCGGCGCGGCCAGGAGTTCGGTTCGGTGCGCCGCGATCTCTCTGCTGATGTCATGGCGGATCTCTTCTGGAACATGTGGGAAGGCAGCCTGTTGCGCATGAAGCTGGAGGATTCGGTAGAGCCGCTGAAAGCCTGCGTGCATTCGATGTTCGATCTGTTTTTCAAATCCCCGCAGTTAATGACGTAGTACCCCATGTAGCAACCCACGTAGCACCCCATGTAGTCAGTCACGCAGCAAAACCAGCAGCACATAACACAACAACAGCGGTCCCCACCCGGTCGGACTAGAGATCTTCGCCGGCGCACGGTTGCTTCGTGCGCGTTTGAGACGACCGGTCATATCAATGTAAGGAAAGTGATTCAATGCAAAATTTTACGTTCCACAACCCCACTCGAATCCTGTTCGGCGAAGGGCAGATTGCCGCGCTGGATGCAGAGGTCCCGGCCAACGCGCGCGTGCTGATCACGTCCGGCGGCGGCAGTATCAAGAGCAACGGCGTGCTGGCACAGGTACAGGCCGCGCTCGGCGAACGCGCCTGGTACCTGTTTGAAGGCATCGAGCCGAATCCTACCTACGAAACCTTGATGCAGGCCGTCGCGGTCGCGCGCGAACGGAACATCGACTTTCTGCTGGCGGTGGGCGGCGGATCGGTGATCGACGGGACGAAGTTCATCGCGGCCGCGCTGAAGTTCAACGGCGAGCCGTGGGACATTCTCGCGAAGCAGGCTGAAGTCAAAGATGCGATGCCGTTCGGCAGCGTGCTGACCCTGCCTGCCACCGGTTCGGAGATGAACAATGGTGGTGTGATTACCTACCGCGCGAAAGCCGACAAGCTGCCGTTTCGCAGCGAAGCGACCTATCCGCGTTTCTCCGTGCTCGATCCGACGACCACCTATTCGCTGCCGCCGCGGCAAATCGCCAACGGCGTGGTCGACGCGTTCGTGCATATCGTCGAACAGTATTTGACCTATCCCGTCGACGCAAAGGTGCAGGACCGTTTTGCGGAAGGTTTGCTGATCACGCTGACGGAAGTGGGTCCGCAGGCGCTGGCGGAGCCGCACAACTACGACGTGCGCGCGAATCTGATGTGGACCGCGACGCTGGCGCTGAATGGCCTGATTGGCGCAGGCGTGCCGCAAGACTGGGCGACGCATATGCTCGGTCACGAAATCACGGCGCTGCACGGCCTCGATCATGCGCAAACGCTTGCTATCGTCTTGCCGGCCATGCTGAGCGTGCGCCGTCATCAGAAGCGCGAGAAGTTGCTGCAGTACGCGGCGCGCGTCTGGAACATTACGACGGGCAGCGAAGACCAGCGGATCGATGCGGCCATTACGGCGACCCGTGTGTTCTTCGAACGCATGTCGGTGGGCACGCGTTTGCGCGACTACCAGATTGGCGGCAGTGCGATCAATGCACTGATGGCAAAACTCGAAGAGCACGGCATGACAGCATTGGGCGAACGCGGCGACGTGACGCTCGAAGTGAGTCGCCAGGTTTATCAGTTTGCAGTGTGACGGCCTGACGCATTGAGCGTCGGCTAAAAGGCATGACATGGTGGCGAGTCAGGCATTCAGAGCACGATGGTTTGCTTGAGATCCTGACTTGCCACTGCTCCAGAAGCGCTTTTCCCTCGCGAGATGCCGGCGCCATGTCGTGATCGCGAATGTGTGTATGGGGAAAAAGACCCCGCCGTGAGGATGGGCGGGGCTCAAAACGATGAAGCACGCTATCTGAGGTGATAGGTGCGTGCCGACTTTAAGACCGCGCGCGCAGAACCTGAAGCCCCTTATACGCAAAAGAGATTTCCTCAAAGGGGTGTAGCTGGGCTGGCATGGCGCACTCCTTCAACGCAAGTGACGAAACCATAGCGAAGAGCTGGGGACGCAAAAATCTTTATCGACTGACTATTGTGAAACTGACTTTTCGCGCGACTGCAAAGTTGCAATACTCATCGGTCTACTAGCAGCGAAATTCAGGCTGCGCCGACGGAGACACGCGATGAACTGGTACGCGTCGTTCAGCAAAGGGGAACGCACCACGTTCCATTCGGCCTTCACCGGATGGGTGCTCGACGCCTTCGACTTCATGGTGTTCACCTTTGTCGTGACGTCGCTCATGACGCTGTGGGGCATCGGCAAGGGCGAAATCGGCTTGCTGAGCACGGTCAGTTTGCTCTGTTCGGCCGCCGGCGGATGGGTCGCGGGCATTCTCGCGGATCGCTTTGGCCGGGTAAAGGTCCTGCAGTGGATCATCATCTGGTTTTCGGCATTTACCTTCCTGATCGGCTGGGCGCAAAACCTCGAACAACTGTTTGTGCTTCGCGCGTTGCAAGGCTTCGGTTTCGGTGGCGAGTGGGCCGTGGGCGCTGTGTTGATCGGGGAAATCGTCAAGCCTGAGCATCGCGGCAAGACGGTGGGTGTCGTGCAAAGCGGTTGGGCAATTGGCTGGGGCCTTGCCGCCATTCTCTACACGGTCGCGTTCTCCGTGCTACCCGAAGCGCTCGCATGGCGCAGCATGTTCTGGGTAGGCATCGTGCCGGCGCTGCTGGTGTTCTATATTCGCAAGCATGTCGCAGAACCTGAGAGCTTCAATAAAGCGCAGAAAATAATGCGCGTAGCGGGCAATCGTCCGTCGTTTTTGCAGATATTTGCGCCGGGTGTGTTGCGCACGACCGTGTGTGCGTCGCTGATGTGCTCCGGCCTGCAAGGCGGCTACTATGCGATCGCCACGTGGATTCCCACGTTTTTGCGCACGGAACGACACCTCTCCGTGATCGGCACAGGCGGGTATCTCGCGGTGCTCATTACAGGCTCGTTTATCGGCTATGCCAGCGGCGGCTACATCTCGGATCGCATTGGCCGGCGCGGCAACATGTTGCTATTCGCCTTGCTTTCCGCGGTCTCCACGATCGCCTACACGAAGGTCAACTTCACCAACGCGCAAATGCTCTACCTGGGTTTTCCGCTTGGCTTCTGCGCGTCGGGAATCTTCGGTGGCATCGGCGCGCATCTGACCGAACTGTTCCCGGCTGCTTTGCGCGCCAACGGCCAAGGCTTTACCTACAATTTCGGGCGTGGCGTCGGCGCGCTGTTTCCGGCGCTGGTCGGCGTGATGAGCGTGAAGACCGGACTGGGTAACGCAATCTGCATCCTCGCGGTCATTGCTAACGCAACGGTATTCATTGCGGCGTTAGCATTGCCGGAAACGCGCGGACGCCGGCTCGACGACGCCGATCAATTGTTGCCCGCGCAACCAGCCGGATCGAGCAGCGGCAAGTCGGTGCCGCGCGGAACCTGAGACGTTTCTCGAAGCCACACGCTTTGCAGTGATGCGGGGCGCCTAACGTCCCGCGAATCCAGGAATCATTTGATGACCGCTTCAAGCAACAATAGTGACGCGCCGCTGTGCCCGCCTCCCGCGGCGGTGCAGTCCGGACCTTCGCGCTTTGTGATGCCGGCCGGCGCCGTGGATACCCACGCGCATGTGATCGGCGAACCACCGCGTTATCCATGGATGCCGGATCGTGCCTATACGCCGCCGCCGGCTACCGCTGCGGCGTATCTGAAGATGCTCGACGATACGGGCTCGCAATACGGCGTGCTGGTACAGGTCAGCGTGCATGGCCAGGACAATACGCTGCTACTGGAAACGCTGCGCGCCAATCCCGAGCGCTTGCGCGGCGTCGTGGTGCCGTCGCTGGGTCTGGGTGACGCGGCGTATCAGAGCATGTGCGATGCGGGAGCGGTGGGGCTGCGGCTGAACCTGCTGTTCGGCGGTGGTGGTATCGGCTTCTCGCAACTGGCGGAGTACGATGCGCTCGCGCGTGATTGGGGCTGGCATATTCAGTTTCTGCTGGACGCGCGGAATCTGCCAGACATGGCGCCGCAACTCGAAAAGATCCGCTCGCCGATCGTGATCGATCATATGGGTCACATGCCTGCGGCAACAGGTGTCAAGTCAGCGGGTTTTCAGCGGCTCCTTGGTCTCGTGCGCAATGGAGCATGGGTCAAGCTGTCGGGGGCGTATCGGCTGAGCGCCGCAGAACCTCCTTATGGCGACACTACGGATTACGCTCGCGCCCTGATCGAGGCAGCACCGCAGCGCTGTGTGTGGGGTTCCGACTGGCCGCACGTCGCGCAGTGGCACACCATGCCGACGGTGGGGCAGTTGCTTGACACACTGGCGCAGTGGGCACCGGATGAGGCGACGCGCAGCGCGATTCTCACCACGAATGCGCATCAGTTGTATGGGTTCTGATCGCTTGCAGGATATAGCTCGGCACAAGCGAGGCGCCCGGCAAATCCCACTCTGTAGTGACGGCGCCCCCAAGTAGTAGGGGCGCCGCATTCGCTAGTGTCGTTCCTACGCGGCCACTTTCGACGCCAGCAGATCTTCGAGCCGTACCGGCAAATTGCGCACCCGTACGCCGGTCGCGTGATAAACCGCGCTGGTGATCGCGGGCGCGATCCCCGCCATGCCAATCTCGCCCACACCGCGCGCACCCAGCGGGTTCAGTGCGAAATCCGGATAGTCGAGAAACGTGACGTCCATTTTGGGTGAATCGGCATGGGTGGTCATCACGTAGTCCGCGAGATTGCGATTGAGCGGCGCGCCCGAACGGGCGTCGTAATGCGTCTCCTCGAAGAGCGCCATGCCGACACCCATCACGATCGCACCTTCAATCTGATTCAGACCGGTGCGTGCATTGATGATCTTGCCGCCGTCGATCACGCTCACCACCTTGCTGACGCGCAGGCGCGCCGTTTGCGGCTGCCATGTGACTTCGATGAAGTGCGCACAGTATGAGTGGATCGACACTTTGGTTGCGTCCGCATCGTCCTGACTTGCGCCGGAGCGGCCCCGGCCCACGACGATGTTCACGTCCGCAGGCGCCATGACCCGTTCGAATGGCACGCCCGCGCCCGGCGAGGTTCCCTTGCGATACACCATGCCTTGTTCAAGAGCGAGTGCGTCGACCGGTTGTCCTTTGAACGGCGAGTTGTCCGCGCCTGCGGCGGTTGCCAGAAGCTGCTGGATGGCGGCCTGAGTGGCCTGGCCGACGGCCGGCACCAGCGACGCGGTGGCCATCGAGCCGCCCGACATGGGTCCGGGCGGCAGACGCGTATCGCCGATCACCACGGAGATCCTGTCAAGCGCGATGCCCGTGAGATTCGCGACCATCTGCGCGAGGATGGTGTACGTGCCCGTGCCGACGTCTTGCGTTGCAGTGGACACGCGCGCGGTGCCGTCGCCATGCAACTCGACGATCACCTCAGCGGGCAAGCGCCGCGCCGCCCACGATCCGGCAGCGACACCCCAGCCGACCACGAGACCGTCGCGGCGCATCGAACCGACCGGCGTGGTGCGGCGCGACCAGCCAAACTTTTCTGCGCCGAGCGTCAGACACTCCTTGAGATGCCGCGAAGAAAACGGCACGTTCAGGCCTTCGTCCATGGCGGGCTCGTTGATCAGGCGCAGGTGGACCGGATCGATGTTGAGCTTGATCGCGAGTTCGTCGACCGCGGATTCGATTGCGAACAGGCCCGGCACTGCACCGGGGCCGCGCATCGACGTGCTAGGTGCGATGTCGCGGCGTGCATAGGCGGCGGTCGCGCGCAGGTTAGGCGAGCTGTACAGATAGCCCGTCGTTTCCCCGCAGTTCTCTTTACGGGTTTCGCGGCGCGCCGTTTGATAGACATAGTCCTGCTGGAACGAGGTGAACCGTCCATCGGGCGTCGTCGACAGACGCAGTCGCTGTTGCGTGCTGGTGCGATGGCCGACGTTGTGGAACATCATCTCGCGCGTCACCACCAGTTTGACGGGGCGCTGCAGGTTGCGCGCCGCAGCGGCGGCAAGCAGCGAATGCGACCAGGGGAACAGCTTGCCGCCGAATCCCGAGCCGAGGTATTTCATGATCACGCGTACCTGATCTTCCGGCACGCCGAGCATCTGCGCCATGACGTGGCGCTGGTTGACGATCGACTGCGAGGTTTCGTAGAACGTGTAGTTCATGCCGTCGAAGACTGCGATGGTCGCATGCAGTTCGATGGGGTTATGCGTTTCGATGGGCGTCGTGTACGTCTGGTCGAGCTTGAGCGTATCGGGTGCTGCGGCGAACGCGGTATCCACGTCGCCGCGCTGGGTATCGACGGAAGGTTTGTCTTCCGCCGACATCTCCACGCGCACGTCCGGCTGACTCGACACGTACGTCGCCTTCACTGCGCGCGACGCCGCTGTAGCCTGCTCGAAGGTATCGGCCACGACAACGGCAATATATTGGCCGTAGTAGTAGATGTTGTCGTCTTCGAACGGCGGACGCTTCTCGTCGATGCGCGCATCCGACGCAATGCCGACACGATAGAACTTGCCGGTGTTCTCGCGCGTAAAGACGGCTTTAACGCCAGGCATCCTGGCGGCAGCGGCGGTATCGAGCCGGGTTATGCGTCCTTTGGCGATGGTGGCGCACACAGGCACGGCGTAGAGCATGCCGGGCAAGTTGAAATCCGACGTATACGTCGCACGGCCGCTGACCTTGAGCGGGCCGTCGATTCTGGAAAAATCGCCGCCGATAAACGGCTGTGCTTGTTTTGTAGCGAATAGCATGGTGTTCTCCGCGTCAGTCGCTTCAGGCGGTTTGTGTAGCAAGCGTGAGGGCGTGCTGAATGCAGCGTTTGGCCAGTTCGACCTTGAAGCCGTTCTGGCTCTGCGGGCGTGCCGACTGCAGCGCGGCTTCGGCTGCCGCAGCGAATGCCGCGGCGTCGGGTGCGCGTCCGAGCAGAGCGGCTTCCGCCTCGTGTGAGCGCCACGGTTTCACGCCTACGCCGCCAAGCGCGATCCTGATGTGATCGATCTTGCCTGACGAGACGCTCGCCACGACCGCCGCCGATGCCAACGCGAATTCGTACGAGGCGCGGTCGCGCAGTTTCAGATACGCACTGCGATTGCCGGGCGCCGGGGCGGGCAGCGTCACATGCGTGATCAATTCACCGGGATTGAGTGCCGTTTCGCGCTCAGGCGTATTGCCGGGCAGCAGGAAGAAGTCGTCAATGGCGAGACTGCGCTTGCCTTGCGGACCTTCGATGTGAACCGTCGCCTCGAGCGCAGTCATTGCGACATTCATGTCGGACGGGTTCGTCGCAATGCAGTGCTCGCTCGTGCCCAGAATGGCGAGATTGCGATTGAAGCCTTCGATTGCGGCACAGCCGCTACCTGGCTCGCGTTTATTGCAAGGCGTCGCCGTGTCGCGGAAGTAGACGCAACGCGTACGTTGCAGCAGATTGCCGCCGGTCGTCGCCATGTTGCGCAATTGAGCCGAAGCGCCGGAGAGCAGAGCCTGTGACAGGACCGCATAGTGCGTCTTGATGAGCGGATGATTCGCGAGGTCCGTATTACGCACGGTCGCGCCAATCATGACGCCGCCGCCTTCGATCGTTTCCACCTGATCGAGCGCCAGACGATGGATATCGATCACGTGGGTCGGCCGCTCCACGTCCAGCTTCATCAGATCGAGCAGGGTGGTGCCGCCTGCCAGGAAACGCACAGCGGGAGCATTCTGCGGGCCGGCTGCGGCGGATTGGGCCATGTCGAGTGCCTGCTTGACGTCGGCTGCGCGCTTGAGTTGAAAGAGTTCCATTGGTTTGCTCCGCTCAAGCTTTCCGGCGAACTTGCTGGATCGCGCATACGATGTTCGAATAGGCGCCGCAGCGGCAGATATTGCCGCTCATCGCTTCCTTGACGTCTTCGTCGCTGTGCCCGTATGGCTCTTTTAGCAGCGCGACGGCCGACATGATCTGACCCGACGTACAGTAGCCGCACTGAAAGCCGTCGTGTTCGACAAAGGCCGCTTGCATCGGATGCAGCGCGCCGGGCCGTCCAATGCCTTCAATGGTGGTGACGGCTTCGCCTTCGTGCGTAGCGGCAAGGCTCAGACACGAATTGACGCGCCGTCCATCCACGTGGACCGTGCAGGCGCCGCATTGACCGTGATCGCAGCCCTTTTTTGTTCCGGTAAGGTGAAGGTGTTCGCGGAGGCAGTCGAGCAGCGTCGTGCGCGGATCGATGTCCAGTTGATGAAGCGTGCCGTTGACGTTCAGTTGCACGTGAACGGAGTCGCTCTCCGATGCCGTATTGCTGGTTGACGCCGCGTCCTCGCCGATACTGCCGGAGTCAGCACGTGCAAGTGTATGAAGTTGCCCGGTACCCACAGCGACGCCTGCCGCGCCCACGCGCGTCAGAAAGGAGCGGCGCGAGACCCGTTCGAAACTCGTTGCATGATCATCATCAACCGTTTCCGGTTGCTGAGGTTCGTTGTGCATCGATCAATTCTCCCGTTGAACCACGTATGGAAGGGGACAGGCATTGTCCCCGCGTTCATTGCACATCATAGGCAAGCGTGGTGGCACGAAAATGGCGCGAAAGTGGCATGACCATGGCGCATGGTTGTGGCGGTGAACGAGGCTCTTTTTCTCGTGCAGGATGGGAACTTTGCCGCGGTGGAACCCCCAGCGGTCTGCCGCGGAATGCGCTACAGTTCAGCGCCGCATCTGGCGCAGCCGTGCCATGCGCCTTGCGGCCAGCGCCGCAAGGTCGATTTAAGGACAGGTAATGAGTGATACGGGTAACAAGAAATTCCATGCAGGCTGGGTGATTTTCGCGCTCGCGATGGGCGGATTTGCAATTGGCACGACCGAATTCGCAACAATGAGCCTGTTACCGTTTTTCGCTCGCGGTTTGGAAATTGATGCGCCGACGGCGGGGCATGTGATCAGCGCCTACGCGCTGGGCGTTGTGGTGGGTGCGCCGGTGTTTGCCGTGCTGGGTGCGCGGTTGCCGCGCCGTACGCTACTGATCCTCCTGATGGGGATGTTTGCGATTGGCAACGCACTGAGCGCATTGGCGCCCAACTATCACTGGATGCTGTTCTTCCGCTTCCTGAGCGGGCTGCCGCACGGCGCGTATTTTGGTGTCGCGGCTCTGGTGGCGACCTCGCTCGTGCCGGAAAACCGTCGCACTGCGGCCGTAGGCCGCATGTTTCTCGGCCTGACGTTCGCGACCATCATTGGCGTGCCGATGGCGAACTGGCTGGGGCAGGCGATCGGCTGGCGCTGGAGTTTCGCGCTGGTGGCCCTGATGGGTGTGGCGACGATGACCTGTGTGTGGCGCCTTGCGCCTTATGAGCCGGCTCATCCGGAATCGAGCCCGCTGCGCGAACTCGGCGCGCTCAGGCATACGCAGGTGTGGTTGACGCTCGGCATTGGCGCGATCGGATTCGGCGGCATGTTCGCGGTTTACACGTATCTGGCCGACGTGCTGGGCGTCGTCACGGGTGTGTCGGCGCAAGCCGTGCCGATCGTCCTGAGTGTGTTCGGCGTGGGTCTGACGATGGGCAATCTGCTGATCCCCATCTTTGCCGATCGCGCATTGATGCGCACGGCCGGCGCGCTGCTGGTCTGGAGCGCGGTGGCGCTTGCAGTCTTTCCGCTGGTGGCGGGCAATGTCTGGCTGCTCACCGCGGATGTGTTCCTGATCGGCATTGGGGGCGCGCTCGGCACGGTGTTGCAGACGCGCCTGATGGATGTGGCGGAAGATGCCCAGGGGCTGGCGGCCGCGCTGAATCACTCCGCGTTCAATACGGCCAATGCGCTGGGGCCGTTTCTCGGCGGGCTGGCTATTTCCGCGGGCTATGGATGGACCGCACCGGGATGGGTGGGCAGTTTGCTCGCAATTGGCGGCCTCGCGCTGTGGTTCGCTTCGATCACGGTGGAGCGCAGCCGCATGCGCAAACTGTCTGCGGTCCGCGGCAACCTTCCATGTTGAAAGATTGCTTCAAGCGACGCCGGCTATAGCAACGCAAATTCAAAAATCTGAATTGCGGAAAGCGATTGCTAGCGCGGCTAGAAATCCGCAAAATCCGACGCGGGTCGCGGCGGAAAGGGTTCCATTGTGATGTGGCAGCGATCGTGAGATGAAGTGGACGTGCACGCCTTCGACGACTTTTTTTTAAACCACGTACACTCGCACGCGGTCGCGGTGACGCATGAATCGGGAGTCAGGCAGCACGTGCTGTGTGACGTTGAGCGTTGCGTGCTGCCGCGTGGACCACTCTCTTACGAATACGACAAGCATGGGAAACAGCCACCTTACCAGCATCACGCTTCAACACAGCCGGGTCGTCGTTGCGGGCGGCACGTCGGGAATCGGTTTTGCCGTCGCGCAAGCTGCGGCGCATGCCGGTGCCGAAGTCATCATTGCCTCGAGCAGGGCGGAGCGCGTCGCGGCCGCACTGGAGCAATTGCCGAAAGGCACGCGCGGCGAGTCGCTTGACTTCACCGACGAGGCGCAAGTGAGCGCGTTTTTCGAGCGCGTCGGTGCATTCGATCATCTCGTCTACACCGCCGGCGAATCGCTGCTCCTGCAAAACCTTGCCGAGCTCAGCATCGCCGACGCGCAGCGAGCTTTCGAGGTCCGTTACTGGGGCGCGCTCAAAGCAGTCAAATACGGTGCGCCGCTGATTCGCAAGAGCGGCTCCATTACCTTGACGAGCGGGGTGGCATCGTCGCGTCCGCTGCCTGCCTGGACGATTCCGGCGAGCATCCTTGGCGCGATCGAGTCGCTGACGCGCACCCTGGCTGTCGAGCTTGCGCCGCTGCGCGTGAACGCTGTCGCGCCGGGCGTCTTGCGCACCGCCCTGTGGGACAACATGAGCGAAGCCGATCGCGCGGGGCTTTACGAATATATCGCCGGAAAGATGCCGGTACAGCGGGTCGGCGAGGCGAGCGACGTCGCGCAAACGTATCTCTATCTGATGCAGCAGGGCTTTAGCACGGGCCAGGTCGTCGTGGTCGACGGCGGCCACGTGCTGGTTTAACGGACGAGCGGCGCGAAGCACGAGTCACGTGCTTCGCGCTTTGTCCTCGCCGACGCACTTGCTCAGGTTTCGCATTCGAGGCAACATCGCCTGGTCGATGGTTCCGTTTCCAATAACGGACCCGCGCATCCGCTCACAGGGTGAGAGCAGTCGAACCATGGCCGTCAGATGAAACGTTTCGAAGCGCTGGCCAACACCATGGCCGAAGAAATCCGTTCGGGCGACCGCCCTGTCGGTTCTCGCATGCCGTCTCTGAGGCAGCTCACGACGCAGCACGGCGTGAGCCAGTCGACCGTGTTTCGCGCCTACTATCTTCTCGAAGAGTGGGGCTTGATCCGTGCCCGCGAGCGCTCCGGCTATTACGTGGCCCCGGGCGCCGCGCTCGAATCACAACCGACATTGCGACCGCCGGCCGCCTTGGAGTCGGCCAGGGTTGAAATCAGCGATCTGGTCTTTTCGGTGCTCGAGGCCGCTAAACATCCCGACATCGTTCCCTTGGGCTCGGCGTTTCCGTCTCCGACACTCTTTCCGCTGCAGCGCCTCGCCAAATCGCTCGGTCACGCGAGCCGCCTGATCAGTCCGTGGAGTACCGTGGTCGACCTTCCGCCGGGTAACGAGCCGCTGCGTCGCGAGATTTCGTTGCGCTACATGGCAATGGGCATTGCCCAGCCGATGGAAGAGATCGTCGTCACCAATGGCGCGCTCGAAGCGCTCAATCTCTGTCTGATGGCGGTGACGCGGCCCGGCGATGTCGTGGCAGTCGAATCGCCAGGTTTCTACGCCGCTCTGCAAGCGATCGAGCGGCTCGATCTGAGAGCCGTGGAGATTCCAGTCGACCCGGTTTCGGGCGTCGATCTGCAAGCGCTCGCGGATGCCTTCCACACGCATCCCATTCGCGCATGCTGGTTCATGACCAACTTTCAGAATCCGACTGGCGCAGCAATGCCGCAGGAAAAGAAAAAGGCGCTCGTCGAATTGCTTGCCGGGCATGATGTCCCGCTGATCGAGGACGATGTCTATGGGGAACTGCATCACGAGCCGACTTACCCTCTGCCTGCCAAGGCCTTCGACAAGACAGGCCTCGTGATGCACTGCAGTTCATTTTCAAAGACGCTTGCGCCCGGATACCGGATTGGTTGGGTCGCGGCGGGGCGTTTCGCCGACAAGGTGCAGCGTCTGAAACTGATGACCACCTTGTCGGCCAGTATTCCGGTTCAGGCGGGCGTCGCGGACTATCTTCAACATGGCGGGTACGACAAGCATCTGCGCAAGCTGCGCGGCGCATTTCGCAGTCAGCTCGATGCGATGGATGCGGCGTTGCACCGCTGGATGCCGGACGATTCGCTCTGGACGCGGCCGTCGGGAGGCTATTTTCTGTGGGTCCGGCTTCCACGACATGTCGAGGCGATGCAGTTGCATCGCCTCGCGATAGAGCACGGTATCAGCATTGCGCCGGGTCCCGTTTTCTCCGCACAGCATGAGTTTCGCGATCACGTGCGCCTGAATTTCGGTCATCCGTGGAGTGACAGAATGGAGAACGCAGTCAAAACCTTCTGCTCGCTGCTCGACCATCCCAGCGAGTGAACCAGTTTCGCTCTGAAGGTGCGACGCGCGTCAATGCGCGACGTTGACTGCAAGCCTGGCGAGCGCAAACAGCGTGGCGCCGAAGCCAGTGGCGAGCGCTACCGCGACAAACGGCAACAGCGGCAGCTTGACCTCAGCCATATCAGCCTGATGCGCGGCACCCCGGCGGACACCGAAAAAACTCCACAACACAATTCGCGTCATCTTCAACAGGTTCATGGCATCACCTTCTCAAGGCAGGATTGTTTGACCTCAGGTGGCAGTCTGGGCCGTCCTGCACGTGCAAGGAAGTAGCAGTTGCGAACTATTCCTGCAATGCAGTTCTAGTTTCCGCTAGTGGGTTGCGGCCCAGTCAGGCCACTTGCCGGGCATCTGCTAGGGCGTTTTTTGCGTCATCTGCTACTTTCCGGCAAGCGCCGTTATCTCTACTGTTGGCGGTTCACCAGCGTTGGCGAGCTTTGCCACCGAACCGACGCGCAGATCCATTCGTCTTGTGTGGCGGAAGATACGGCGGACCATGTACCAGTACACCGAGTTTGACAAATCATTCGTGCGCAGCCGGGCTGCACAGTTTCGCGACCAACTCGAACGCTGGCAGACCGGGAAACTCAGCGAAGACGACTTTCGCCCACTGCGCCTGCAAAACGGCTGGTATGTGCAACGGCACGCGCCTATGCTGCGCGTCGCCGTGCCGTACGGCGAGCTCTCAAGCGCGCAGCTGCGCATGCTGGCGCGTATTGCGCGCGAGTTCGATGAGCCTGAGGCCGAGGTCTACCGGCTTGCCTGCGAGGCACAGCGAAAGCTCGGTACCTCGCATCTGCCGACGCACTACGCGCATTTCACCACGCGCACCAACGTTCAGTTCAACTGGATTCCTCTTTCGAAAGCTGCGGATGTGATGGACCTGCTTGCCAGTGTCGACATGCACGGCATTCAGACCAGCGGCAACTGCATTCGCAACATTTCCTGCGACGAACGCGCAGGCGTTGCCCCGGACGAAATCGCCGACCCGCGGCCGTTCGCCGAAATCATGCGTCAATGGACGACGCTGCATCCCGAGTTCGCGTTTCTGCCGCGCAAGTTCAAGATTGCGATCACGGGTGCTACCGAAGATCGGGCCGCGACGGATTGGCACGATGTCGGTCTGCGGCTCCTCAGGAATGACGTGGGCGAACTGGGCTTTCGCGTGGCAGTGGGTGGCGGAATGGGTCGCACGCCGATGACCGGCGTGGTGCTGCGCGAGTTTTTGCCGTGGCATCAGATCATGAACTATATCGAGGCTGTGGTGCGGGTCTATAACCGCTACGGCCGGCGCGACAACAAGTACAAGGCACGCATCAAGATTCTGGTGAAAGCGGAGGGTCAGCGTTATATCGACGAAGTGGACGAGGAGTTTCGCCAGATCGTCGAGCTGGACGGTGGTCCGCACTCCATTCCGCAAGCGGAGCTGGAACGTGTCAGCGCGTCTTTTGTGCCACCCGCCTTGAGCAGCCGGACGCGCTGCGGCGAAGCGCGTCCCGGTGCGGATCTGCACGCGCAATCGCAAGCGCATCCGCGTTTCCGTCGTTGGCTGCAACGCAACGTGGCGCTTCATAAAGATCCGGCGTTGCGCATCGTCACGCTGTCGTTCAAGCGCCTGCTGCAAGCGCCTGGCGACGCCACGGCCGGACAGCTCGACATCGTCGCCGGCCTCGCTGAGCGCTTCTCCGCCGGTGAGGCGCGCGTCACTCATACGCAAAACGTCGTGTTGCCGTGGGTCCATGTGGACGACCTGTTTGCGCTCTGGGAAACGGCCTGCGACGCGGATCTGGCAAGCGCGAACGTACATTTGCTCACCGACATGATTGCGTGTCCAGGTGGCGATTTTTGCGCGCTCGCCAATGCGCGTTCGATTCCCGTCGCGCAGGCGCTTGCCGAGCGATACCAGGACCTCGACGAACTCGACGATCTTGGCGAGATCGATTTGCATATCAGTGGCTGCATCAACTCATGCGGTCATCACCACAGCGGTCACATCGGCATTCTTGGCGTCGACAAGGACGGTCGGGAGTGGTACCAGGTCACCCTTGGCGGAGCGGACGGCAAGAACGCGAGTGGCGCGGCGCAGCCTGGAAAAGTCATTGGCCCGTCGTTCTCTGCGCAAGAGATCCCCGATGTCATCGAGGCGATTCTGTCGACTTACCGCGATCTGCGAAATTCGGGCGGCGCGCGGGAGACTTTTATCCAGACGCTAAAGCGCGTTGGACCGGAACCGTTCAAGGCAGCGGCTAACGAGGCGCGTTGGAAAATGGAGGTGACGCTGTGACGAACGACACGCACCTGAAGATACTGACGGCGTCCGATCACGCTGCCGAAGACAACGCAAACCGGCTTCAGCTTGCCAATGACGCGGACCCGATCACGCTTGCTGAACGGATTCCGGATATCGCCCGCATTGATCTGCATTTTCCGCATTTCACGGATGGGCGGGCCTACAGTCAGGCTTACCTGTTGCGGCGCCGGCTTGGCTTCAAGGGCGATTTGCGTGCGACTGGCGACGTCCTGATCGATCAGCTCGTGCAGATGGCAAGGACGGGGTTTACCAGCGCGGTTCTGAAAGAGGGTGTCGACCCGGGTGATGCGATACGGCAGTTCGAGCGTTTCCCTGGCTACTATCAGGCGGACGCTGTCGATGAAAAAAGCGGTCGCTCCGGAGAAGGGGAGTCGGAGCGACCGTGAGAGGTACATCTACAACTTGACGCTATTGCCCGTTAGAACTTGTACGTTGCACCGATTTGCAGGTAACGGCCCATGTACGTGTACAGCGACTGGTCGTAACCGGTCTGATCGATCTGGCCGAGCCAGAGCGGATCGTACGGAGGCGCCTTGTTGAAGATATTGTTCATGCCGCCATAGATCGTCCAGTGCTTGAAGCCCGTGTACGCCACGTTCAGGTTGAACACGCTATAGGATGCGGTGGAGTAGTTCAGACCCAGTGCGTCGGAGTATGGACCGGTGTACTGCCATGCCAGATCCGCATTCCATTGATGGAAATTCCACGACAGGTCCGTGTTGCCCTTCCAGCGCGGGAACGATCCGCCAAACGGCTGGGCGAGTGTCAGGTCATTACCTGCGCCGTCGACCGTCGAGGCGAGACCGCCGACCCCGTTCATCTTGAAGTGCCACACGTAGGCCCAGTCAGCCGAGAACCGGAAAGTACCAATCTTCGTGGGCAGCGATTGCGAGAAAGTCGTTTCAAAGCCATCGGTATCGAACGAACCCAGGTTCTCGTACGAGTTGACCATGTAGGCGATCGAACCATCGGCGTTGAAGACCGTGCCAGCCGGATTGATCTGTGTACCGATCGCGTTATCGACGTGAATCTTGTACCAGTCGAAGCCGATGTCGGTCGTACGCGTCGGCGACAGTTCGAAGCCGATGTTGTAGTTCTTCGTGCGTTCCGGTTGCAGATTCGGGTTGCCCTGCGTGATGACGTTTTCGTCCTGACCGTTCGGACCGATCGGCATGATGCCGAT
>NZ_DASXHA010000122.1:0-101088 GCF_036488795.1 Paraburkholderia sp. | reverse complement strand
GCATCCGTCGCTCGCGCTCAACACGAATCTGCATAGCGTGGCGCCGGATAACCTGATTCGCGTGATTCTGGATGGTATCGGCTCGCCTGCGCGGGCCGAACTCGGTACGATGCCGGCTTACCGCGACAGTTTCAACGACGCTCAGGTGGCCGAACTCGTGTCGTACCTGCGGCAACAGTTTGCGGGCGGTAAGCCTGCATGGCAGAACGTCGAGGCAACGGTCGCACGCATTCGCGCCGCACAACGCAACGACTGAAGCACTGCACACCTTACGACTTGCAGCCAGGCGCCAGGTCCTGGCTACGCCATAAAATCGCCGCACCCGCTTTTGTATTCCCGCAATTCCATTGATAACGGAGAAACACATGACCACGCGCGCAGGATGGATTTCCCGTCTCACCTTCTCCTTGTCGCTATCGTTGACGGCACTCGGGGCGACGGCGCAAGAGACCATCAAGATTGGTGAAATCAACAGCTACAAGGCGCAACCCGCCTTTCTCGGGCCTTATAAAAACGGCTGGAATCTGGCGCTGGAGCAGGTCAACGCGTCGGGTGGCGTGCTCGGCAAGCAGCTTGAAGTGATCTCGCGGGACGACAACGCCAACCCTGGCGACACGGTGCGCGTCGCGCAGGAACTGGTGGCGGGCGAGCGCGTGCAGGTGCTGTTCGGCGGCTTCCTGTCGAATACGGGTCTGGCGCTTGCCGACTACGCGAAGCAGCGGCACATTTTCTTCCTCGCCGCCGAACCGCTGACCGACAAGATCGTCTGGGCGGATGGCAATAAATACACGTACCGTCTGCGTCCTTCCACCTATATGCAGGTGGCGATGCTGGTGCCGGAAGCGCTCAAGCTGCACAAGAAGCGCTGGGCGCTGGTGTATCCGAATTACGAGTACGGGCAATCCGCGGTGGCGACCTTCAAGAAGCTGATGCAGGCGCAGCAGCCCGACATCGAGTTCGTGACGGAGCAGGCGACACCGCTCGGCAATCTCGATGCCGGCGCAGTGACGCAAGCGCTCGCCGACGCGAAACCTGATGCGATCTTCAACGTGCTGTTCGGCGCGGATCTCGGCAAGTTCGTGCGCGAAGGCAACACGCGTGGACTCTTCAAGGACCGCAGCGTGGTTTCACTGCTGACGGGTGAGCCGGATTATCTGGATCCGCTGGGCGCTGAAGCGCCGACCGGCTGGATCGTGACGGGCTATCCGTGGTATTCGCTCGATACGGCCGCGAACAGGAAGTTCGTCGACGCGTATCAGGCGAAGTATCACGACTATCCGCGGCTTGGCTCAGTGGTGGGATATTCGGCGCTGATGTCGATTGCGAATGGCTTGAAGAAGGCCGGCTCGACTGATCCTGACAAGCTGGCCGCCGCCTTCAAGGGCCTGGGCGTCGACACGCCGTTTGGGCCGATTACCTATCGCACGCAGGACAATCAGTCGACCATGGGTGCGTTTGTCGGCGTGACGACCGTGAAGGACGGCAAGGGCATCATGACGTCGTACCGGTATATCGACGGCGCGAGTGTGCAACCGTCGGACGCCGAGGTGAAAAAGCTGCGTCCGGCCGATTGAGCGGATGAAGGGTTGATTGCACGGCGAAGCGGACGCTCTTGCCGCTTCGGCGTGACCGGCCAGCCGTGCCACACGGCCGGCTGGTCTGGTCTAAAGACATCCAGGCGTGCTGCTATGCGCTGCGCTACAGCGGGTAGCCGTAGAAAGCTATTCCTCAGCGTCATGCTCCGCCACGAAGTGCTTCAGATACGCCAGTACGGCCGCTTCTGCGGCGCGGTGGTCGGCGTTGCTTTTCGATCCGGCATTTTCTTCATCGCCGAACAGGGTTGACGGCGCATTGTGCACATCCACTTCCTGTCCCTCGCGGAACACGCGAATCTCGTGGACGTCTTCAGCATATTCCGCAATCCAATGGATGCCTTCGATGTGGATGCCTGCGCGAACGGTGGGTATCTTCATGGGGCGTCTCCAAAGCGGCCGCACACGGCGCCGGCCGTTGCTATAACCATACGCTGTCCACGGGGCCGGCGCACGTATTGATGGCATTTTCCGCAGATTCACGGCGAGGCACATCCGCACCGTGTCATGTCGCATGACCCCGTATGACGCATTGCGGCAGTGGCGGCACCGTCGTTGAGGCCAGCTGTGGCTACGCGCGGCACGCGTGTTGCTGCGAACCGGAGACCTACAGCCAGATTGGAGAACCGTCATGCCCGAACAGAAAACCATCCAGCGTGCCCGTGCGGACAAGCGTGCCGGCAAAGCTTCGAGTACCCAGGCGGGGGAATTCGTGAAGGAGGAAGTGGATCGCGTGCGCGCCGGCAAGCACGGCGTGAAGAGCGCCAAACAGGCCATCGCCATTGGCTTGTCGAAAGCGCGCCGCGCAGGTGTCGATCTGAAGGCGCCGAAGAAGGGCACGACCAGCGAGGCGACGCGCGAGAAGGCCGCTAAAGACAACGCCGCCGGCCAGCACAAGGCGGCTGCGAAGAGCGCCAGCACGGAGTCGAAGGCGAAGCGCTCGCATACCGCTACGGCTGTGCTCAAGCGCGAAAGCGGCAAAGCTGCGTCGAGTGCGGCCATGTCGAAGCAGGCTACTTCTGCAGCCACGCGCCGGCCGGCCGCGAGCCGCTCAGCAGCGGCGAAGAAGGCTGCCGCGACGAAGGGCGCGGCTGGCCGCTCAGCCGCCGCCAAAAAGGCCGCTCAGACGAGGGCGGCGCGCTCGCATCATTGATTCGTGTTGAGTGCGACACGGGCGGAGTGTAAAGCCTCCGCCTCGTCTTTAGCTCTCGCTAGCGTCTGGCATGGCACGCGTCAACGTTTCGTGTGCGGTGTGTGCGGTCAGGGAAGATGCAAATGCCAGGCGGCTATCCGTGACGCAGATCAGGCCGCCATGCTTGGAGCAGTACACGCCTGACAGGCGTAACAAATCAGCAAGAGACCCAGGAGGAAAGATAGGCATCCAGAATAAAACCGGATACGCAATCAGGCAGCACCCTCAATTCTCCACGGACACGCCAGCCGTCCGCGTCAAATGCCGCGCGTGTCTGCACCGCCCAGATGATCCTCAGTGAGTTCGTCGCCTACGTCGATCTGTCGCCGTACCTGAAGAGCAGCGGCGACATCGCCGCAGCCGGCTTGAGCGTGGTCGCGCCGGAACGCCG
The DNA here is from genome assembly GCF_036488795.1 of Paraburkholderia sp. Classification (GTDB taxonomy): domain Bacteria; phylum Pseudomonadota; class Gammaproteobacteria; order Burkholderiales; family Burkholderiaceae; genus Paraburkholderia. The sequence goes on along the minus strand of NZ_DASXHA010000122.1, from coordinate 97,913 downwards.
CTCGGAAGTGGCGCGCTACGGATTGCGCGTGGTGGCGGCCAGCACGTTGTCCAATCTGATGAGCGCGGCCATCGCAGGGATCTTCCTGACGATTCATTAGCCTTGGCAAAGGGCTTATGATGCTTGCGGCCGTTTGACAGAGCCTGCCGAACTCGGACAATACGTCCCGGGGGAAAAACCTCTTACGGTTCTTGCGGAGGGAACAATGCAACACGAACAACTGATCGACGAAGCGCGCAAGGCACGCGAGCGGGCTTATGCGCCATATTCGAAGTTTCGCGTCGGCGCCGCGCTGGAAACGAAGGACGGCAAGCTATTTTATGGCTGCAACGTCGAGAATGCCGCGTACGGCCTGTGCAATTGCGCGGAACGCACGGCGCTGTTTGCTGCGGTGGCGGCCGGGTATCGCCCGGGGCAGTTCAAGACGCTGGCTGTGATCGGCCAGACCGACGGGCCGATTGCACCGTGCGGCGCCTGCCGTCAGGTAATGATCGAACTGGGCACGCCCGCGCTCGAAGTCGTGCTGAGCAATCTGGCGGGCAAAGTGGAAGTGACGAGCGCCGCCGCGCTGCTGCCGGGCGCGTTTTATCTCGAGCCGGACGCCGCGCCTTCGGCATAATCATGCCGCTGGCATAGTGGTTTCATCTGCAACGAATGTGAGTGGTGAATCATGCACAAGGTAATTTTCGACACGGATCCCGGTGTCGACGACTCGATGGCGCTCCTGTTTCAGACGCGTCATCCAGAGATCGAGCTGATTGGCGTGACGTCGGTGTTCGGCAACGCAACGATCGAAACCACGACCCGCAACGCGCTCTATCTGGTCGAGCGCTTCGCGGCTGCGCCGGTCGTCGTCGCGCGCGGCGCGGGACAACCGCTGCGTGGCACCGCGCCCGAGCCGGTCGCGCATATCCACGGCAAAAACGGGCTGGGCGACATGGCGCTGGACCCGCTGACCAATACCGCGCAGGCGCGTCTCGACGCACGGCCGGCCTATCGCTTCATCATCGACGAGATCCGTAAGCATCCGCAGGAGATCAACCTGATCGCCGTGGGACCGCTGACCAATCTCGCCCTGGCGTTGCAAGAAGATCCCGAAATCGCGCAACTGGTCAAGCAGGTGATCATCATGGGCGGCGCGTTCGGCATGAACGGCGTTTTGGGCAATGTGAGCCCGTGCGCGGAGGCGAACATCGCGGCGGATCCGCATGCAGCCGATGCGGTTTTCACCGCCGCGTGGAAGGTCACTGCGGCGGGACTCGACGTGACGCAAAAGGCCGTCATGCCCGCGGAGTATCTCGAACGTCTGCGCGAACACGGCGGCGAGGACGGGCAGTTTCTCTGGGACGTGTCGCGGCTTTACGAGCAGTTTCACGTGGATAGCGCGGGCGTGCACGGTATCTACGTGCATGATTCGTCGGCGGTCGCCTACCTGGTGGCGCCGGAGCTTTATCGCATCCGGCGCGGCGCCGTGCGGGTCGTGCTCGAAGGCATCGCGGTGGGACAAACCATTCAGAAGCCGGAGCAGAAGAAGGTGCCGGCGCCGCATTGGGATGATTGCCCGAAACAGAACGTGTGCGCCGACGTCGACGTAGAGGGCTTTTTGAAGCTCTACTTCGATACGATCGTCGCGCGGCCGGCCTGAAAAAAAGGCGGTGGCGCAACGCCACCGCCTTGAGCGAAACCGCAAGAAGCGTTACTGCACCGTGGCCAGCACGTTGCGCACGGTCTTGAAGATGTGCTGGATCTGCTCTTCGTTGACGATCAGCGGCGGCGAGAAGGCGAGGATGTCGCCGGTGAAGCGCACCAGCACACCCGCCTCGAAGCACTTCACGAACGCCTCATAGGCGCGCGCACCCGGCGCGCCGTCGCGCGGTTCGAGTTCGATGCCCGCCACCATCCCCAGATTGCGGATGTCCTTCACATGCTTCGCATCGCGCAGTGCGTGCGCGGCTGATTCGAACACCGGAGCGAGCGACGCCGCGCGCGCGAACAGGTCCTCGCGCCGGTACAGATCGAGCGTGGCAATCGCAGCCGCGGCGGCCGCCGGATGCGCCGAATACGTGTAGCCGTGGAACAGCTCGATCGCGCCTTGCGCCCCCGCGTTGACGACGGTGTCGTGAACCGTGCGGCTGGCGGCGACCGCGCCCATCGGAATCGCGGCGTTGTTGATCGCCTTGGCCATGGTCAGCAGGTCCGGCGTGACGCCGAAGTATTCGCTGGCGGTGGCTTTGCCCAGACGTCCGAAGCCGGTAATCACCTCGTCGAAAATCAGCAGGATGCCGTGCTTCGTGCAGATGTCGCGCAGCTTCTGCAGATAGCCTTGCGGCGGCACCAGCACGCCGGTCGAGCCGGCAACCGGTTCCACGATCACAGCGGCAATCGTCGAGGCGTCATGCAGTGTCACGATGCGTTCGAGTTCGTCGGCCAGATGCGCGCCCCACCCGGGCTGTCCCTTCGTGAACGCGTTGTGTTCGAGGTTATGCGTGTGCGGCAGATGATCGACCGACGGCAGCAGCGCACCGGAGAAGGTCTTGCGATTGGGCGCGATGCCACCCACCGAAATGCCGCCGAAACCCACGCCGTGATAGCCGCGCTCGCGTCCGATCAGCCGGGTACGCTGGCCTTCGCCGCGAGCGCGGTGATACGCCAGCGCGATCTTGAGCGCCGTATCCACGGATTCAGAACCCGAGTTGGTGAAGAAAATCCGGTCGAGGCCGTTCGGCATCAGTTCCGCGACCCTGGTGGCGGCTTCGAAGGCGAGCGGGTGGCCCATCTGGAAGGTCGGCGCGAAGTCGAGCGTGGACAGTTGCCGGCTGATCGCCGCGACGATTTCGTCGCGGCTGTGGCCCGCGTTCACACACCAGAGACCGGCACAGCCATCGAGCACTTCACGCCCGTCCGTCGTGCGGTAATACATGCCCTTGGCCGATTCGAGCAGGCGCGGCGCGGCCTTGAACTGGCGGTTCGCGGTGAAAGGCATCCAGAAAGACGACAGATCGTCGATGACGGGGCGTGAAGTCATGGTGTTCTCCTCGAAGTGGTCCCCCAAGGCGACTGCCTTCGGGACGTTGCGAAACTGTAGCGTCCGCGGTGAAATGGCGCACATAAACAGTTGATGTACTGCGCTGCTAACTGTGCAGGTCAGGTTGGCGCAACTGTATTGGGACTTTGTCCTTTTTCGCCTCTTATTTCACCCGGTCCCGCGCGTCGAGAGCGCCTGCCGCCATGATCGAACTTGAACTGGAACGCGACCGCCGCACTGCGCCTACCCTTGTTGAGCAACTGGTACAAGGCTTCGCGCGTGCCATCGAGTCGCAGTCCTTGCGCGCCGGCGCGCTGCTGCCCTCGGTGCGGCGGCTGGCGTCGAGTCACGAGCTCAGCACCTTTACGGTGATGGAGGCCTACAACCGTCTTGTTTCGATGGGGCTGGTGGTGGCGCGGCGCGGTTCCGGCTATCGCGTGGCGACGCGTGCGCAGGCCGCACGCGCCAGCGCGACCGACTGGCAGCCGCCCAGCCTGACCGCGACGTGGCTGCTGTCCGACGTGTTCGCCGATCATTCGGTGCCGATCAAGGCCGGCGGCGGCTGGCTGCCGAACGAATGGATCAACGAGAGCGGCTTGCAGCACGCGCTGCGGACCATGAGCCGGGTTCCCGGGCCGCGCCTCGGCGACTACGGGCATCCGTACGGATTTGCGCCGCTGCGCGAGCGCATCGCCGCTCAGCTCGACCGGCACGGCTTGCCGGTCGACGTATCGAATGTGCTGCTCACGCAGGGCGCGACCCAGGCGCTGGACCTGATCGTGCGCACGCTGCTGCGCGCGGGTGATGTGGTGATCGTCGAAGATCCGGGTTACTGCAATCTGCTGCAGATTCTCAAACTGGCGGGACTCGAGGTGCATGGCGTGCCGCGCACACCGGCCGGCATCGACACGGAGGTGCTCGAAACGCTGGTGGCCACGCATCGTCCGAAGGCCATTTTCGTCAATACGACGCTGCAGAATCCCACTGGCGCGACCTTCGGCATGGCGGCGGCGTTTCGTCTGCTGCAGATTGCGGAACGGGCGCGCATGTGGGTGATCGAGGATGACGTGAGCCGCGAACTCGTAGCGCCGGGCGCGCCGCTGCTCGCCGCGCTGGAGGGCTTGCAGCGCGTGCTGTATGTGGGCGGTTTCTCGAAGACGGTGACACCGGGTTTGCGTTGCGGCTATGTGGTGGCCGAGCGCGACGTGCTGCGCGAACTGGCGCGCACGAAAATGGCGGTGGGGCTGACGTCGTCGGAGCCGATCGAACGGATTGTCGACAAGGTGCTGCTGGAAGGGCGTTATGCGCGGCACGTCGAAGACGTCAACGAGCGGCTCAAGGCTGCGCATGCGACGGTCGAAGAGCGCATGGATGCGCTGGGACTCGAGGTGTTTCACCGGCCGCGCGCCGGGCTGTTCCTGTGGGCGCGTTTGCCGATCGAACCCGCACGTGCCGTGGAGGTGGCGACCGCCGCGCTGTCGCACGGCATCTGGCTCGCGCCGGGTTCATACTTCCGCCCCGGCGACGCGCCGAGCGCATGGTTCCGCTTCAACGCGCCGTATTCCACGGATGATGCCTTGTGGCGGTTCATTCAGCAGGTGGGCGAGCAGGCGCGGTAAAGGGGATCTCGTTGGCCAGGTATCGCCCCGGCGTCGTGCCCAGGGCTCGCCGAAACATGTCGATAAATGCGCTGACGTTGTCGTAGCCGAGTTCGAGCGCGATGGTGGTCACGGCAACGCCTTCCGCGACCAGTTCGAGTGCGCGCAGCAAGCGGGCCCGCTGACGCCATTGCGCGAACGTCATGCCGGTCTCGGTCACGAAACGGCGGCTCAGCGTACGCGGTGCGAGACCGGCCCATGCTGCCCATTGTTCGAGACGGCGGTGGTCCGAGAGGTCGCTGACGAGCGCATCCGTGATGCGGACAAGGCGCGGATCTTCGGGACTCGGCAGACCCAGCGATTGCGCTTGCGACGCAGCCAGTTCATCCACGATCACCTCGGCAATGCGCGTCTGGGTCTGATCGAGTTCGATGCCGGGCCAGCTTGCCGCGCGCCGCACGGCCTCGCGCAAGAGAGGCGTCGTCCTGATTGCGCGAGCCTCGCGCGGCAAACGCGCGCAGTGGGGTTCGGCAATGAAAACGCTCCACCCCGAGAAGGGCCCGTAAGAGCGCACCGAGTGGACGCAATGCGGCGGAATCCAGATTGCATGAGTTGCCGGCACGACCCATTGCTGTTTGTCGAGCCCGACCGAAACAAGCCCGCTTAGCGCACCCATCAGTTGTCCCCGCGCGTGGCTGTGCGAGGACATCGTGCGCGCCTCGTTTTGCGTCAATTCAGCGGCGGCGAGGAACGGACCGTCGGACGAGGTCACGAGATCCGGCCGGATTAAACGGGTTGCCATGGCTTGAATTCCGTATCGAATGACCTTTATACCGGAGACGGGTCGAACCTGCATCGCTAGACTGGCTTTCGTTCACGCAGCGCCGCAGTGACGCGCGATGCGAGCCGAACACCTTCTGCCGATCAAGGACTCACCATGAAAGCTGCCGTTGTCAAAGCCGCGGGCGAAGCCCCCGTGTATGCCGATTTCGATCGTCCCTATCCGCTTGCGGAGCACCATCTTGTCGACGTCACGGCGGCTGCGCTGAGTCATGTCACCCGCGCCAAGGCATCGGGCTCGCACTATTCGTCGACAGGGGTGTTCCCGTTCGTGGCGGGACTCGACGGCACCGGGCGTCGTGAAGATGGCGAGCGCGTGTATTTCTTCTGGCCGAAGGCTCCGTTCGGTGCGATGGCGCAGCAGTGCCTCGTACCTGCGGCGAATTGTGTGCCGTTACCGGCGGCGATTGACGACGTCACAGCCGCCGCCATTGCAATCCCGGGCATGTCGTCGTGGGCGGCGCTGGTCGAGCGGGCCAGGTTCGTGGCAGGCGAGACGGTCTTGATCAACGGCGCAACGGGCACGTCGGGCCGGCTGGCTGTGCAGATCGCGAAGCATCTCGGCGCGCGCAAAATCGTCGCAACGGGCCGTAACGCAGCGGCGTTGGGGGCGCTCAAGCAAGCCGGTGCGGACGTCATCATTTCGCTGGAGCAGGACGCGGACGCGTTGAGCCGCGTATTCGAAGCGCAACTGCGGGAAAGAGTCGACGTGGTGCTGGATTATGTGTGGGGCGCGAGCGCGTTGTCCCTACTGATCGCCGCGGCGCGCTCGCTCGCTGATGATCAACCGCTTCGCTTCGTTCAGATCGGCGCGATCAGCGGCGCTGATCTCCTCTTGCCGGCCGCCGTGCTGCGCTCGGCGCCGATCTCTCTGTTAGGCAGCGGGATCGGCAGCATTCCTTCAGCGCGGATGCTGCACGCGATGCAGCAGGTGTTCGACGCTACCGCGTCGGCGGGCTTGCAAATCGCCACTGCGGCAGTCCCGCTCGAAGATTTGAGCACGCATTGGGGCAACCTCAGTAGCCAGCAGCGAATTGTGTTCGTGCCCGGTCTAAGCGGCGCCGCTCGCGGCCGCTAGCTTCGCACCCCAGCCGCATGCTTCGCATCCGCTTCGCGGCTGATGCCGGCGTCGCCGAACAGGTTCCCGGCGGCGCTGCCGGATATGCGCCTCGCGAGCGCGGAGAGGTCGACCTCGTCGGGCTTGCCGATCAGCGCATAGCTGAGCTCGGCTTGCCGCCACGTCATGACGTTCATGCTGTCGATGTGGTGCCCGGCGATCGCCGCATCGGGCTGCGCTTCCTTCATCACGCATAGTGCAACCGGATCGCCTTTCGCAGGCAGATAGACGATTTGCACGAGCGGCTGGTTGTGAAAGCGCAGACGCTGCACGCGTTTGAATGTCAGCCCGTCCTGGCTCAGATCCGGAATCCGCATATTCATGCCGTCTTCATGACGGATTTCGTCGACAGTCTGGGCCGACGCCTCCGCATTCACCGGCAACCGGGCCACGGTGTCGCGCCCGTAGAGTTGCTGATAACCTGCGGCCGCTGCCACCCAGGGCGAAGTGCCGCGGTTGGCAGAAGCAGGCGTAGTCAGGGGATGCACGTTCGGGCCGACGAGTTGAGGAAGGAAGTACTGGCCGATGCCCAGGCAGAACACGCCGGCGAGGAACGCCACTGCCAGCCACGCGGGCGCGACACGCCAACGTGAGTGAAGCGGGGCAGACGACGGAACCGACGCGCCATGATCCAGCACGGCGTCATTGGCGGCCAGTGGGGCGGCCTGTTGCGCATGCTCATGCGCCATTGCCGCGATCGTCTGGGTCAGACGGTCCGGAACCGGCGGCAGCTTTTGCCGCGCGAACGCTTGCGCATACGGCAGCCGCGACCTCTGCAATTGAGCAACGAGTTCGGCGACATCAGGCGACACAGCGATCTCCCGTTCGACCTCCTGGCATTCCTGCGGGGACAATTCGCCATCCACATAGGCCATCAACAGGATAGAGTCCACGTTCATGAGACCGGGTCCTTACTAGGAACTGCTATTTTCGTTTTCAGGTGGGCGATGATGCTGATCAGATGAATGTCGCGGTTCGCCGGCGCCAGTCGATGCACCAACCGGATGCTTATGCGAGGACACCTTGCAGGATTCTAGCCACAAAACCCGGTCTTCGCTGCTCTCTTCATGGGAAGAGACGTGGTGGGGGAAGCGCGTCAGAATGCCGCCGCGACAGGCAGGCGCGGAGTCGCAGACGCAACTGCCGCACGGGCAGATTGCGTTGCGTATGAGCTGAGGCCAGACTCAGGCGTGGCTTAGGCGAACTTGCCTAGCCAGTTTGCAGCGATCGGATAAAGCGTCATCACGAGCAGCAGCGCCATCACCACGTTGAAGATACGCAGCCGCTTCGGATCGGTCAGAACCTCACGCATCGCGGTGCCGAATCCGGCCCACAGACAGATGCACGGAAAGCCAATGACGTAGAACAGCACAGCCATCAGCATCACGTTGATGCCGAAACTCTCGCTGATGTGAATGGTCGTCGCGGCGGTGAGCACCATCATCCACGCCTTCGGATTGACCCACTGAAAGGCAATTGCTTCATGGAATTTCATCGGACGACGCTCGCCTTTGCGCAGCTTGATTTCTCCCGAGGTGCCGATTTTCCACGCCAGATACAGCAGATACGCGACGCTGGCGATTTCCAGTACCGAGTACAGCGCGGGAAAACGCTGGAATGCTTCGCCCAGGCCGAAGCCCACCGACAGCATCAGCACCACGACGCCCGCGCTAATGCCGAACAGATGCGGCAGCGTGCGGCGAAAGCCGAAGTTCACGCCCGAGGCGAGCAGCATGGTGTTGTTCGGACCCGGCGTGATGGTCGTGACGAGCGCGAACAGGATGCCGGCGGGTAAGGCGCTAAGGGATGCGTAAGACATGGCGTGGTTCCTGGATCGATTGCATTTTCATCTAGTGTATCGACAGGGACCGGTACAGTAACTGTACAGATTGACAGGTGGATTCCGGTACGGTTTGGACGGGGCGCAGTGCGGTGGGACGCTCCACCGCAACGCGCAATTGGCAGACGAAATCGAACTCGAGGCGGCGGCTTCAATCGACCGACTCTTTGCTTCTCCTGCGCCTGCTGTGCGTGGTTGCCTCGAGCATGCCTGTGTCCTGATCGCGTCCGCGAATATCCAGTTCGAGGTGGCATGCGGCACGCTGCAAATGCAGCATGATTGCCGCGCGTGCGCCGCTCGCGTCGCGCGCCTTGATTGCTTCGAATACGGCCATGTGCTCATGCTGGACCGTTTGCGGCAGAGGTTCATGCGTCAGCGCGTTATAACGGGCCGCGTGTACGGCGTGGCGCAATTGAAGGTTGAGGTATTTGAGCAAGGTCCCGTAGTAGGGATTGTGCGTGGCGACTGCGATGGCCGTGTGAAAAGCCAAATCCAGTTCGACGCCGGCCTCGAGGTCGTGAAGATTTTCGCTCAGGGTCGCGAGAATGCCCGCGAGCGCGGCGAGGTCTTCATCGGTGCGGCGCACCGCCGCCAGCGCGGCGGCGGCGCCTTCCAGATCGAGCCGCAGCTCGAACACGCTCGATAGTTCCGAACGGTCCGCATCAATAATATTCAGGACTCTGAAACCATTGATATCGGTGCGCGCCTTGACGATGCAGCCTGAGCCCTGGCGGCTGTCGATCAGACCTTTCGAGCGCAGACGTTCCGTCACTTCCCGGATGACCGCCTGACTGACGCCGTACATCTGGCCGAGTAGCTTCCCCGATGGGAGTTTCGTGCCGACGGGATAGACGCCGGAAGAAATCGCATCCTGAATGAACTCAGCGACCTGCTCGGTCAAAGAGGTGACTTTCATCGTAATGTCTGCGTCCTTTTTATGCCCACCGAAGTCAACATTGTGTAAGCCTTCGGTCTCTGGGAAATAATTTACTCCAGATTCCAGGGTTTACCTGAGCGATTTTCTGGTCAAGTCTTCATATAACATGATTAGAAGCTGAGCAGACGAGCGGGGCATACTGCCGGCTTTGCAGTTCGCATCGAAGATTACAAGCTGTATCCATTTAGCGAGACGTTTGCCGCCCGGGGACGGGCCGGCAAAGTGCGGCAGGAGAGATCAGTGAAAATCTATCAGGCAGTGACTCGTGTGCCGGGCGGTTTGATGGTCGTACCGCTTTTCATCGGCATGGTGCTGAACACATTTGCGCCCAATGCGCTAAAGATCGGCGGCTTTACTCAGGCCCTCACCAACGCGGGCTATCCGACGATCCTGGCCATGTATCTGTTCACGGCCGGTTCCAAGATGACTTTGCGCGCAGCGCCGAAGATGCTCAAACGTGGGCTCGGCATCCTGTTTGCCAAGGTCGGTGTGGCCGTGGTGCTCGCGCTCGGTGTGGCACATCTGTTCCATGGAAACTTCCTCGGCCTGACCACGCTGGCGTTGCTGGCGGCGATGAACGACACCAACGGCGGCATGTTCCTCGCTCTCACCAGTACCTTCGGTACCAAGGAAGACGCCGGAACGTACGTTGCGCAAAGCATCGAGACAGGGCCCTTCGTGACGATGCTGGTACTGGTCGGCGCCGGGCTCGCCGTGATTCCGTGGCTCACCATGGTGTCGGTTGTCGCTCCCATCGCTGCAGGCGCGATTCTCGGCAATCTCGATGAGGACCTGCGCGACTTCTTCGGGCGACACGAGCCGATCATCGTCCCATTCATGGCCTTCACCCTTGGCGAGGGCATCAATCTCAAAGCCGTGACCACCGCCGGCCTGCCGGGCATCTTGCTGGGGATCGCGGTAGTGGTCATCACCGGCCTCGTCTGCATCACGGCAGACCGCTTGCTGGGCGGCTCGGGGGTTGCCGGCGCAGCTGCGTCGAGCACGGCCGGCAACGCGGCCGGCACGCCCCAGGCGGTGGCAATGGCTGACCCGTCGTATGCCGCCATTGCGCCCATTGCGACCATCCAGGTGGCAGCGTCGGTGATCGTGACAGCCATTCTCACCCCGCTTCTGACCGCGCTGGTTCACCGCCGCATCAGACAAAAAGCGCAAGCTCCCGAGCGGGTCGCGGCAAGCCAGCCGGCAGCACCGCCTGCCGTCGAAAACCCGCAGCCCGCTGTAAATCGCTAACCCCACACTTACTTGAGGAACTGATGGCAGTAGTGGAACCGGATCTCGAACGCGCCCAACGCGTTCTCCAGCATTGTCTGGCGCAAGCCAGGACACGTTTCGACAAGCCCGTGTGCGCCGCTGTGTGCGACGCGAACGGGTTTCTGATTGCCTTTGCCCGGGCCGACGGCGCGCCACTGCGCAGCATTGCGCTGTCACAGCAAAAAGCGTACACGGCCGCGCGCATGGGCAGCACGACCACGGCCTTTCTCGAACGTCTGCGCCGCGAAGATATCGCCATTGGTTACTTTTGCGATCCGTTGCTAACGGCGCTGCCGGGTGGCGCGCTGCTCGAAGACGGGATGCACGGCGTCATTGGTGCAATCGGCATCAGCGGTCTCGCACCTGCGGAAGATCAGGTTCTGGCCGACACTGGGACCGGTTTCATCCAGCAGACAATCTGAATCTCATCGTCGTAAAAATTTTTGTTCAGGAGTTCTAGTAATGGCAAAGTCTCGCGTCTACGTGACGCGCATGATCCCGCAGCAGACCATCGACACGCTGCGCAAGCGCTATGACGTGGAAGTCAATCCGCATGACCGTGCGCTGACCAGGGAAGAACTGCTGCAAGCCGTTCGCGGCCGCGATGCGCTCGTCACTCTGCTCACGGATACCATCGACGGCGCGGTGCTTGACGCGGCCGGTCCGCAATGCCGGATCGTCGCGAACTATGCCGTGGGCTTCAACAACTTCGATCTCGCTGCGGCGACCGCGCGGGGCGTCATTCTGACCAACACACCCGGTGTGCTCGACGACGCAACGGCGACGCATGCGTGGGCCTTGCTGCTTGCCACCGCCCGGCGCATTCCGGAGTCCGAGCGCTATGTCCGTGCGGGGAAATGGCATGGCTGGGCGCCGATGGCGTTCATCGGCCAGGACGTGGACAACAAAACGCTCGGGATTGCGGGGCTTGGCCGCATCGGTTCGAAGTTCGCGCGCAAAGCCGCAGCGTTCGACATGAACATTATCTATACCGACGCGAAACCCAATGCGGAATTCGAGCGCCAGTACAACGCGCGCTTCGTCGACAAGGCAACGCTCCTGCGCGAGTCCGATTATCTGTCGTTGCATCTGCCGCTGCTTGCCGACACGCATCACTATATCGGCGCGGCCGAACTGGCTGCGATGAAGCCGACCGCGATCCTGATCAACGCAGCGCGCGGGCCGCTCGTCGATGAAAAGGCGCTGGTCGACGCGTTGAGAGACAAGGTGATCTGGGGCGCCGGACTCGACGTCTTCGAGGACGAACCCACGCTCGCGCCCGGGCTTGCGGAACTCGACAACGTGGTCATCGTTCCGCATATAGCATCCGCCACGGCACAGACACGGCTTGCAATGGGCAAGATCGCCACCGACAACGTGATCCGCGTCCTCAACGGCGAAGCGCCGCTCAACTGCATCAATCCGCAAGTGCTCAAATAACGGTTAGGCGAAAGAGGACATCATGGCTAAGTTAGGCTTTATCGGCCCCGGCATCATGGGCGCGCCAATGGCGGCGAATCTGCTGCGTGGCGGTCATCAATTGTTCGTACATGGACGCAGTTCCGTGCCTGCGTCACTGATCGAAAGCGGCGCGACGCAATGCGCGTCGGCGAGAGAGGTGGCGCAACAGGCGGAATTCATTTTCATCATGGTGCCGGACACACCGGACGTCGAACGGGTTCTGTTTGCCGAAAACGGTGTGGCGAGCGGTCTCGGCAAGGGTCAGGTCGTGATCGACATGAGTTCGATCTCGCCGATGGCAACCAAGGAGTTCGCGGCAAAGGTCAATGCGCTGGGTTCGCGGTACCTCGACGCGCCGGTGTCCGGCGGCGAAGTGGGTGCCAAGGCGGGTACGCTCACCATTATGGTCGGCGGTCCCGCCGACACGTTCGAAGCGGTCAAGCCGTTCTTCGAATTGATGGGCAAGAACATCACGCTGGTCGGCGAAAACGGCGACGGTCAAACCACCAAGGTAGCCAACCAGATCATTGTCGCGCTGAACATACAGGCCGTAGCGGAAGCGCTGCTATTCGCGTCGAAGGCGGGCGCGGACCCTGCGAAGGTACGGCAGGCACTGATGGGCGGTTTCGCGGCGTCGAGGATTCTCGAGGTTCACGGCGAACGCATGATCAAGCGTACTTTCGATCCGGGCTTTCGGATCGAGTTGCATCAGAAGGACTTGAATCTCGCCTTGCAGGGTGCACGGGCGCTGGGTGTCGCGCTGCCTCACACGGCGTCCGCGCAGGAATTGATGAACACGTGCGCGGCGAACGGCAAGAGCAAACTGGATCACTCCGCGTTGTGCCAGGCGGTTGAGCTGATGTCGAACCACCAGATCGCGGATAAATAAGCAGCCAGGGCGGGTTCTATCCGGGCTGGCGTTTTGCCAAAACCCGGATAACCCGTCTCGCTTTAGACTAAAAATTTTTCCGTTACATATTTAGCATTCCAAATTAGTTAAAACAGGCTGCCGGACAGGATATTCCGCCAGTCGAGGACCGCGCTCGTCACGCGTCTCCATGATTCACGCTATGCACGGTGATGCCGTGCGCCCCTGCGGATTCGAGCCTGTTCGCTTGAGTTCATGTCATAACTTTTGAAAAATCGAGGACGTAAATGCATCCAGGTTTCAAAAAAACAATCGTTGCAGCGGGTGTATTGGCCTATGCGGTAGCGGGCGGCGCGTGGGCCCAAGACGCGCCGCGCAACTATCCGCAGGATCCGGAGGCCGCGGCATCAATCCAGGAGAACCTGAAGAACATCAAGATGCCGCCCGGCTTCAAGATCGAACTGTATGCCATGGTGCCCGGGGCGCGGGCCATTGCCGTTGACCCGACAACCGGCACCGCGTATATCGGCACCCGCAAGAATGCGGTCTGGGTCTTGCACGATGACGGCAACGGCAAAGTGACCCAGGTGACCGAGTTTTCCCCGGCTTCGGGCTTCAAGGACCCGAACGGGGTCTGCTTCGCGCCCGACGGAACCTTGTTCGTCACCGAACTCAACCGGATCCTGTCGTTCAGCAATCCGGGCAGCGCGACGCCAACCGAGAAAGACGTGGTGCCGCAGGGGCAACTGATCCCGGTTGGTGACGAAGCCTACAACCACGGCGCGCGGGTGTGCCGCGTCGGACCGGACGGCAAGCTGTACATAGCCGTCGGCGAACACTACAACGTGTTGCCGCCGGAGAAATACGAGGCCTACTACAAGGCAGGCATGGGCGCGATCGTGCGCTACAACCAGGATGGCAGCGGCCGCGAGATCTACGCGCACGGTATTCGCAATTCGGTTGGGCTCGACTTCAATCCCAAGGACAAGACGCTCTGGTTCACGGACAACCAGACGGACACGCTCGGCGACGACCGTCCTCCTGGCGAGCTGAATCGTGCCACCAAGGCGGGCCAGGACTTCGGCTATCCGTTCTACGGCGGAGGCCATGACCGGACCGTGGAGTACCAGGACAAGACGCCGCCTGCCGGGGTGATCTTCCCGCAGGTGGACTTGCCACCGCACGCGGCCGATCTCGGCATGTCGTTCTATGAAGGCAGCGAGTTTCCGAAGAAATATGCAGGCGGGATTTTCGACGCCGAACACGGCTCGTGGGTCCGCAAGCATCCGCTGGGCGCGCGCATCATGTTCACACATCTGAAGCCTGACGGCACGGCTGCGGGTATTGAAGTCTTCGCTTCCGGCTGGCTCACGCCTGATGGCCAATACAAGGGACGCCCCGTGGATGTCGAACCGATGAAGGATGGCTCGCTGCTGGTATCGGACGACTTTGCGAGCGCGGTTTACCGCATTTCCTATGTGGGTAAGTGAGGGGCGAGCGTGCGAAAGATACTTGTGAGTTTCAGTCTCTCCGCCATGTTGGCTTGCGCCGCGCAGGGCAGCATGGCGGCCGACATTGCAGCGGGCAAAACCCGCGCAATGCAATGCGCGGCCTGCCATGGACCTGACGGACACGCCGTTACGCCGCAGACCCCAAATCTGGCAGGGCAGGACGAAGACTATCTGGCTGAGCAACTGAAAGATTTTCGTTCGGGTACGCGGCAAAACGAAACCATGTCGGTCATCGCCAAACCGCTTAGCGACACGGAGATCGCCAATCTGGCCGGATACTTCAGCAGTTTGAAATAAGCCATAGCACCCGCGGGATTCGCGTGATTCGCGCAATCCGCGGGATTCAAGACGAATGGATTCCGGCCGGACGCACAGCGCGCCAGACCGAAACGAATTGGAGCCGACAATGAAGATGACAGCGACTGCCGTCCTTGCGTGCTGCTGGTCGATAGCCGTACTTTCGATCGCACCGCTGGCCCATGCCGCAACCGATCCCCATGTCTTTACGCAGACGTGTCCGAATGGGGACAAGATCGCGGTGAACATGAACAGGAAGACCCTGGCGTTTACGCGTGGTTCGCAGACCTGGCACGCGACTTA
Source organism: Paraburkholderia sp. (assembly GCF_036488795.1). Classification (GTDB taxonomy): domain Bacteria; phylum Pseudomonadota; class Gammaproteobacteria; order Burkholderiales; family Burkholderiaceae; genus Paraburkholderia. The sequence goes on along the minus strand of NZ_DASXHA010000122.1, from coordinate 82,844 downwards.
CGATGACGGTTATGCCATCACCTGGGCCGCGGACAATCCGCCGCTGCCTGACGGTGTGAAAGCAATGCCGAGCGGTGGCCAGATTGGCACGGACGGCGCATTCTTCGGCGACGGAGACGTGGATAGCAACGTAGTGTGTCCGCGTGATAAATGACCCGCACGGGTCTTGATATTCTTGTTCTTAAGCGTAGACTGAAGATTCGGATGGCTAAGCTTTCCGAAAGTGACGTTTCCCTGACATTCACAAGGAGCAAATTTCATGAATTGGACTACCCCGTCTTATACCGACATGCGTTTTGGTTTTGAAATCACCATGTACATTGCGACACGGTAACTTTGCCTGATGGATGCCCGGGAGGGCGGAATGGATTACGCCGTCCCGGGCAAATGAATCCAGAAAATGAACATGACTGCCGACCAGCACCTCACTGTGGCAAAACCTGCATGGACGCGCGATGAATTCGAAGCGCAGCTTCGCGCCAAAGGCACCGCATATCACATCCATCATCCGTTCAACGTGAAGATGAACGCAGGGGGGTGTTCGCGCGAACAGATTCGCGGGTGGGTCGCCAATCGTTTCTATTACCAGGTCAACATACCGCTCAAAGATGCGGCTGTGATGTCGAACTGTCCCGATAGAGAGACGCGCCGCCGCTGGGTGCTGCGCATTCTCGATCACGACGGTCATGGCAACGACGAAGGCGGCATCGAAATCTGGGCACGGCTCGCCGATGCGGTCGGCCTCTCGCGCGACGAACTCTGGTCGCTGCAGCACGTGACACCTGGTGTGAGATTCGCTGTCGACGCCTACGTCAACTTTGCGCGACGCGCGCCCTGGCAGGAAGCGGTGTGCTCGTCGTTGACCGAGATCTTCGCGCCGCAGATCCACAAGGACCGTCTGGCTACCTGGCCCACGTGTTATCCGTGGATCGAAGCCGCTGGGCTGAACTATTTCCGCTCGCGCATTTCGCTGGCGCAACGCGACGTCGAACACGGGCTCGCGGTGACGCTCGATTACTTCAAGACCCGCGAGCAGCAGGAACGCGCGCTGGAGATTTTGCAATTCAAGCTCGACATCCTGTGGTCGATGCTCGATGCGATCGAAAAGGCGTTTCCGCAATGACCACGCCCGAGCCTCGGCATGCCAGTGATCCGGTCGCGATCGCTCCGCCGCTTTGGCTGCTCGCGGAACTCACGTACCGCTGCCCGCTGCATTGCGCTTTCTGCTACAACCCGGTGAATTACACGGATCACCGCAACGAGCTGAGCACCGATGAATGGCGCAACGTGCTCAGGCAGGCACGCGCGCTTGGCGCGGCGCAACTGGGTTTTTCTGGCGGAGAACCGTTGGTGCGCGATGACCTCGAGGTGCTGGTCGGCGAAGCACATGAGCTGGGTTTCTATACGAACCTGATTACATCGGGCATTGGACTGACGGACAAACGTCTTGATACGTTGAAACAGGCAGGTCTCGATCACATCCAGCTTTCGTTTCAGGACTCCACGCAAGAGCTCAATGACTTCCTGAGCAGTACCCGCACGTTCGATCTGAAGAACCGGGTGGCGAAGTCGATCAAGGCGCATGGTTTTCCAATGGTGCTCAACTGCGTGCTGCATCGCTACAACCTCCCGCACGTGGACAAGATCATCGACATGGCACTCGCCATGGGCGCCGAATACCTGGAACTGGCGAACACGCAGTACTACGGCTGGGCGCATGCGAATCGCGCGCAGCTGATGCCGACGGCGCAGCAACTGCGCGATGCCGAAGCGGCGGTAGAGCGTTATCGCCGCGAGATTGGTGAGCGCTGCAAGATTTATTTCGTGGTGCCCGACTACTTCGAAACGCGCCCCAAGCGCTGCATGAACGGCTGGGGTTCGGTGTTCCTCGGTGTCGCACCTGACGGTGCAGCGCTACCGTGCCACACTGCACGCTCGTTGCCGGGCCTGATATTTCCGAACGTGAAGGAAGTGCCGCTCCGGGAGATCTGGTACGAGAGCGACGCGTTCAACCGTTTCCGTGGCTTCGACTGGATGAAGGAGCCGTGCAGGAGTTGCGAGGAAAAACTGATCGATGCGGGCGGCTGCCGTTGCCAGGCGTATCTGCTGACAGGCGACGCGGCCGCCGCGGACCCGGTCTGCGACAAATCCCCTATGCACGAAAAGGTGATCGCCGTGGTGCGTCAGGCTGCGTCTATACGCGAGCCGGGCGAGCAGCCAATCATGTTCCGCAATGATGCCAACTCGCGACTCGTGAGTGGTGAGCAAGGGGCACGCTAAAACCGCAGGGTTTCATGCGCCTTGACGATCTCACCGGCCACCGTCTCGATGTGCTCGCGCTTAAGCATCGCTTGTGAGCGCAACAATTGATACGCGTCTTCTTCCGACACGCCGCGCGCCTCCATCACGATCTGTTTGGCCTGCTGAATCACACGAACCTTCGCCTGCTTCTGTTCGAGCCGCTCGATGTATCGTTCGCGCAAGCGCGATGCCTTGAATTGCGTTAGCGCCACCGCTATCGCAGTCAGCAGCCCGAATGAGCGTACGGGTGACGGTATCGTCGCAAACGCATTCAGGCGCAGCACGGCTTCGATGGTGATGGGATTTTCGTAGGTGACCACCGGGATCACGGGCGGCGACGTGCTGGACCCAAGCCACGGAAATTCGATCGAAAGGGTCTCTGGGCGCATCGCCATCAGCACCAGTTCTGTACCCGCGGGCAAGCTGTCGAGTTTCGGCCAGCACAGCTCCACCTCGCAGCCAATGCGGTGCAACTGTGCGAGCAACTCTTCGCCGTCCTGATCCTGCGGATGAATCACAACGACCTTCAGCGAGCGCAGATCGCGCAGAATCGCCGGCGTCTCGGAGGTGCGCTTCATCTGCTCTCTCCGCCACGTGCAAGCTCCGGATGCGCGTCTGCAGTCCACTCAGGCGTGCTGTGCGAGACGACGTAAGGGTCGGCCTTCACCCGCTCAGGCGCGCGCCCGATGATGTCGAAGCGGCCTTGCGCGTTGACCCGGCCGATCAACGGACGCAGGTAGGTGTGGTTATTGTGTTCGTCGATCCGCACCCGGCCCTGAGGCGCATCGTATTCGAGCCCCGGCAGGACGCGCAGCAACAAGGTGGGATCGTCGGACCCGACACGACGGATGGCATCCGCCAGCAAATGCATCTGGAAATAGGCTGCTTCCCAGCACATGTTGGTCGGTTGATCGTCGCCGAAACGTGCCTGATAGCGCGCGACGGCGCCTTGGTTGGCCGGCGTGTCGACGCTCTGAAAATAAGTGGCCGAAGTAATGTGCCCTTGCGCCAGATCACTTCCCATCGCCGCGATTTCGGCTTCGCTCGTCATGTGGCTCGCGATGGGCGTTCGGTAGGGATCGAGCCCGACATGAGCGAATGCGCGATACAGATGCTGAATGCCTTCGCCCACCACCGTTGAAAAGATGAAGTCTGGTGCGAGTTGCTTGATCCGCCTGGCCGCATCCAGATAACTTTCCCACGGGGCATCGAGAGATAAATAAGTCTCGTCGGCCTTCTCTCCGCCGCGCTCGAGGATCAGATCGCTCATCACGCGATTCGACTCGTAAGGACACACGTAGTCCGAACCAATCATGGTGACGCGCGAGCCGAACTGCGCAAGCATGAAACCCGCAAGCGGCAGGGTGTTCTGGTTCGGCGCCGCGCCGGTATAGATCACATTGCGGCTGTATTCGAATCCCTCATACGGCGTTGCATAGAAAAGTAGTGCGTTGTATCGCTCGACAGCGGGTATCACGGCCTTGCGAGTGCTGGACATGTAGCAGCCGACAATGATCCGCACTCGATGTTCGAGGATCAACTGCTCGGCGAGGTCTGCATAACGGCGCGGCTGGCACTGCGGATCAAGGCGGACGAGTTCGATTTCGCGACCGGACACACCACCCGCGCGATTGATCTCTTCGGCCGCCAGCATGGTGGCTTGCAGTTGCGTAATCTCGGCTGCCGAAGTCACGCCCGAGCTGGAGTAGAGCACGCCAATCCTGATGGGATCGGAAGTACTGAAAGAATCGATACGAGTCATGCGCCGAAATTGAAGAGTGTGGATTGACGGGCGCATCACCTGTGCGCGGTCGAGCCATGCTGGTGCAAAAATGCTCCGCACTTGTGCGGTGCTCCTGGGGCAGCTACAGAAAAGTGCTTTATTTATGATGCATTTTTTGCGGCCCTCGATGCAAGCAATCAATTTGAATGCGGCTCAGACGAAGTGTGGTGGCGCGTCCCGTAGCAGATGCGCGCATCTTGGCATGACGATTGCTTTAAGCATTGCGCTGCCCGTTGTGCATAACGGGGATCTCAGCATCCACTTCGTCGGTCAAGACAAAGGCGTCTTGATCGGCACCGGCCAAAAAAGCCCGAAACCAGCTCGTCTGGTTTCGGGCTTTTTGCGTTTGCGATTTCTAATCCCTGTCGGAGTGCAACAAATGAAAAGACGTACCTTCCTGTCGGCAGTCGGTTCCGGGTTGGTAACCGCTGCGGGCACCGCACTGCCTAAGGTCGTGCAGGCTGCGGGAACCAGCGAGCCGATCAAGCTCGGGTTGCTGTTTTCGCAGTCGGGGACAATGGCCAACGGCGAGTCGCTGCTCAAGGACACGGCCTTGATGACGATCGATCAGATCAACGCGAAGGGCGGCGTTCTTGGCCGACAGTTGCAGGGCGTGGTGGTCGATCCGGCGTCGGACTGGCCCATGTACGCGCAACTCGGCAAGCAACTGATCTTGCGCGACAAATGCGCGGCACTGTTTGGATGCTGGACTTCCGTGTCACGTAAATCGGTGCTGCCGGTGGTGGAAACACAGGACAATCTTCTGTTTTACCCGCTTCATTTCGAAGGCGAAGAGCAGTCGAAGAATGTGGTCTATCTGAACTCACCGCCGAGCAGTTCGGTGCTGCCTGCAATCGACTATCTGATGAGCGATCAGGGCGGCGGGGCCAAGCGCTTTTATATGATCGGCAGCGACTATGTCTGGCCGCGCACGATCAACAAGATGCTCAAAGGCTATCTGAAGACGAAGAACATTCCCGATTCCGCCTGGCGCGAACATTACGTGCCGTTCGGACAATCGAATTTTCAAACCATCGTGCGCGACATCAAGGACTTCGCCGCTCAACCAGGCGGGCAGGCCATCGTTGTGATGACGGTGGTGGGCGACTCGATCCCGGCGATGTTCAAGGAAGCGGTCAACCAGGGTGTGCGTGCAACCGATATTCCGATTCTGGGTCTGGACGTAGTGGATAGCGATCTCGAAGGGCTCGACACGACGCCGCTGGTCGGTCACCTCAGTTGCTGGTGCTACTTCCAGAACGTCGACACGCCGCAGAACCGCCAGTTCAAGAGCGACTGGAAGAACTATGTCAGCGCCCACAACCTGAAGCATCGTCCAGACATGGTGATCGATCCGATGGTGTCGACCTACCTCGGCATCAACCTTTGGGCACAGGCTGCCACGAAGGCGCACTCAACCAGCACCGACGCGGTACGCAAGGCGCTCGCGGGCCAGTCGATGGTCGACCCAGCCGGCTATACGGTCAAGATGGATGACTCCACGCAATATCTCTGGCGTGGCGACATGATTGGCTCGATCAATGCCAGGCAGGGCTTCGACATTCTCTGGAGGTCGAAGGACATCGTCAAACCGGTGCCGTTTAGTCCGTTTATCGGCAAGGCATAGCACAGGCCGTCAGGCAGTTGGGGCCGGCGTGCGGAAGCTCGCCGGTCCTGGAGCAGGATTGAATGGAAACACCGATGATCAACCTCAGGCAGATTTTTCTTGCGATCGCGTGTCTGGCACTCGTCTGGTCTGGTGCTGCGCGCGCTGCGCCGCAAACACCCCTACCCACAAGCCGCGCTGCGGTGCTCGCATCGTTTTGCGCCGCGGACAGCGATAAGGCCGCGGCGCTCGAACAACTCGTCGAAGCGGGTGTGTCGACCGATGTGCACGAGCGTGCGTGGGCCGCGCAAATCGTCGCAGCGATCCGCAACGGCGCGCTGGTGTGTGGCGCCGACGCTTCGGTCATGATCCAGGGAAGCCCCGCACGCGACGCGGCGAGTCTTCAGCCCGTCAGCCGTACGACAACGGATGCGCCCTACGTCCCCAGCATCGTCATGATGCGCAAGCTCGCTGTGGCGTCGGCAGAAATGGACCTGTTTGCACCGCGGCAGGACACGCGTGAAGCGGCCGCGCGCCAGGTCGACAAATTTTTCAGCTTGCTCGATCCCACCATCGTGGCCCGCGCGATCAAACAGCAGCACGATCCGGATACCGCAACGGTGCTCACACTGGCGCTCGCCAAGCGCGGCCTGAACAGCAGTGTGAAGGCGGACCGGCTGGCGGCGATCAGGGCCGTAGCCGAAGTGCCGAGCGAAACCGCCCGCACAGCGCTGGCGAACTTCGCTGCGCAGGACTCGGTGCGCTCCGATCCCGATGTCCTCGCCGCCGTACAGAGCGCGATCCATAGCATGGACACATGGCTCTCGGTGGGCAAGGCGCTATCGATACTGTTCAGCGGCTTGAGCTACGCCGGTGTGCTGTTGCTGACCGCCCTCGGCTTGTCGATCGTTTTTGGGCTGATGGGGGTGATCAACCTCGCACACGGCGAGTTCATCATGATCGGTGCTTACTCGACGTATCTGGTTGAACGCTTCATGCAGGCTCATCTTCCGGGCTGGTTCGATGCGTACATCTTTGTCGCAATTCCAGTGGCGTTCGTGATCTGCGCGGTATGCGGCATGTTGCTCGAGTTCTTCGTCATCCGCTTTCTGTATCGCCGGCCTTTGGAAACGCTGCTCGCCACGTGGGCCGTCAGCATCGCGCTGATCAAGCTGATTCAGGTTCTGTTCGGTTCGCAGAATGTGGAATTCATCACCCCAGCGTTCCTCAACGGCGGCATGCAGGTCGCACCCGGCTTCTTTGTGACCTACAACCGTGTGTTCGCGATCGTCCTCGCGGTCCTGATCTTCGCGGCGACCTTCGCCGTGGTCCGCTTCACGAAGCTTGGGCTTCTGATGCGCGCCACGACCCAGCTGCGCGACATGGCGCGCTGCCTGGGCGTGCCGGCCGAGCGGGTCGACCGGATTGCGTTCGGACTGGGCGCTGGCCTCGCGGGACTCGCCGGAGTGGTGTTGACACAGATTGCCAGCGTCAATCCGTCGATGGGCACGGGCTTCGTCGTCGACTCGTTCATGGTGGTGGTGCTGGGTGGCGCAGGCAGTCTCGCGGGGACGGTGGTTTCGTCGCTCGCACTCGGTGAAATCAACCAGTTTATTGAACCGTTCTATGGAGCGGTGGCCGCCAAGGTTGCCGTGCTTCTGCTGATTGTTCTGATCATCCAGAAGCGCCCCCAAGGACTCTTTGCATTGAAGACCCGCGTATGAACACGCTTCCCGATTCGCCCGTCAGCAGGAAATTCACCTTGTCGGCCTTCGCTACGAAATGGTTGGGCCAGACTGTCGAGGTCGGCATCGTACCTGTGCTGGTGCTGGTCGCCTGCTATTTGCCCTTTGCGTACTTTGTGATTCCCGAGTCGAACGCACTGCATTTGTCCCTGTTCGGTATCAACCTGATCGGCCAGATCATGTGTTTCGCTTTGCTTGCGCTAGCATTGGATCTGGTCTGGGGGTACGCCGGCATCCTGAGCCTTGGACACGGCATCTTCTTTGGCATTGGCGGCTATCTGATGGCCATGTACCTGCTTAACGGTGCATATGCCGAGACCCACGTTTTGCCCGACTTCATGCAATACATGGGTGCGAGCGATTTCCCGGCTGCCTGGAAGATTCTTTCGCGCCTCGATGTGACGATACTCGCCACCGTCATCGTCACCACCCTGATAGCCGGTGTATTCGGGTTCGTCACATTTCGCTCGCGGATCAACGGCGTCTACCTGTCGATCATCACCCAGGCGCTTACTTACGCGCTGATGCTGCTGTTGTTCATCAACGACGTCGGCCTGGGCGGCAACAATGGCATGACCGGATTTTCGAGTATTGCCGGTTACAAGCTGGGCGACGTGCCGACGCAAATCGGTCTCGCGGTGTGTTCCTGCCTGCTGCTCGTTGCGGCCTATGTCGGCGTGCGCTTTCTGGCACGCTCCAGCTTGGGCCGTGCGTTGATTGCCGTGCGCGATGACGAAGCGCGCATGCGCTTTCTTGGCTACCGAACGCATACGCTCAAACTGTTTGCGTGGTGTCTGTCCGCCGTCCTCGCGGCGTTTGCGGGCATGCTGTATGTGCCGCAAGTGGGGATTGTCAACCCGACTATCGTATCGCCGGAACTGTCCGTTGAAATTGCCGTGTGGGTGGCAATCGGCGGACGCGGCACGTTGATCGGCGCCATTCTTGGGGCGATTGTGGTGAACGGGCTGAAGTTCTGGCTCACTGCGCAGTTGCCGACCGTGTGGCCGTTCATTCTTGCCGGTGTGACACTTCTGATTGTCGTGTACTTCAACAATGGCGTGTGGGGCACGCTCAAGGCTGCGGCAAGCGAAAGCAAGGGGGCTGGCCAATGAACAATCGGTCCATACCCGGCACCGCGATTTACATCAGCGGGTTGTCCGTCAGGTTCGCTGGTTTTGCGGCGATCACCAACCTGTCGATGGAATTGCGCTATGGCGAGATTCGCGCCATCATCGGTCCAAACGGCGCAGGCAAGACCACCTTGATGGACGTGATTACAGGCAAAACCCGTCCGGCAGCCGGCGAGGTGTTTCTCAACAAGGTCACGAACCTCGCGTCGCTCGACGAGACCTCCATTGCGCGTCTCGGCATTGGTCGCAAGTTCCAGAAGCCGAGCGTGTTCGAGGCGTTGCGCGTGCGCGAAAATCTCGAGCTCGCGATTCGCAATGGCCGCGGCTATGCGGATATGGTGCGTTCGCGTCTTCGTGCCGCGCAAAACGCACGCATCGACGAGGTACTGGAGACGATCGGTCTGGAGAACGAAGGACAGCGGCGCGCAGGAACCTTGTCGCATGGTCAGAAGCAATGGCTTGAGATAGGTATGTTGCTGGTTGCCGACCCGCAGGTCATTTTGCTTGACGAACCGGTAGCTGGCATGACGGATCACGAAACGGCGCGCACCGCCGAACTGATCGCGAAGCTCAAGTCACCCGAGCGGGCCGTCGTCGTGATCGAGCACGACATGGATTTCGTCGGCGAGATTGCCGACCTTGTAAGCGTGCTGCACGAAGGGCAACTGCTCGGGGAGGGTTCGATGGACGTCGTACGTAAAGATCCCCGCGTGATTCAGGTTTATCTGGGACGGTGAGCATGCTGAAGATTTCCTCACTCAATCAGTTTTACGGAAGCAGCCATACGTTGCGTGATGTCTCGCTGAACGTGTCGGAAGGTGCGTGTACTGTCGTGCTCGGCCGCAACGGCGTGGGCAAGACCACCTTGCTGAAATGCCTGGTCGGCTTGCTGCCGGTCAAAGCCGGCGAGATCGTCCTTGCCGGCCAGCCGCTCACGCGTACGCCGTCGCACCGGCGTGTGCTGGCGGGGCTCGGCTACGTGCCGCAAGGACGCGAAATTTTCCCGTTGCTCAGCGTTGAAGAAAACCTGCGCATCGGCGCGTACGCGGGCGAGCGCAACCAGACCGCACAGGGCAAACAGTTTTCCTTCGACGATGTCTTTCACACGTTTCCGGTGTTAAAGACGATGCGCCGGCGTATTGCCGGCAACCTTTCCGGCGGCCAGCAACAGCAGCTTGCTATCGGCCGCGCGCTTTTGACCAATCCCAAGCTGCTGATTCTCGACGAACCAACTGAAGGCATCCAGCCCTCCATCGTCAAGGAGATCGAAGCCGTGATCCGTTCGCTGAAGGGTTCGCTGTCGATCCTGCTGGTCGAGCAGTTTTTCGATTTCGCTCAGGCCGTGGCGGACGATTACGTCGTGCTGGTGCGCGGCCAGGTCGTATCGGCGGGTCGTGGCGACCAGATGGAAGCCAATGACGTCAGATCGCTTATTTCAGTGTGAAGCGACGCCCAGCGCGCATCGCTTCATTTCGACAACCCACACTTCAACAGGACCATCCAGATGAACTGGCTCAAACAATCGATCATGCACACACGCGGTGTCGCCCGCGGCGAGGTTGGTGAGACGCATGAACTTTCGGAGGCCCGTCAGGGCACCTTTCACTACACGATCGGACCGTATTCGGAGCCGGTGCTGAGCGTGGCGCCGGGCGACCGCGTGGTAGTCCAGACGCGCGATGCGTTTGACGGCAAGATCCGCACGGAACAGGACCTGCCGAGCCAGAAATTGCGGGTGCCGTTTCTGAACCCGCAAAGCGGGCCGATCATGATCGAAGGCGCGCAAAAAGGCGACGTGGTGGCGGTCTACATCGAATCGATGCTACCGCGCGGCGACAATCCACGCGGCACGTGTTGTCTGATTCCGCGCTTCGGCGCGTTGACCGGCACGGAGTACACCGCCACGTTGAATGAGCCGTTGCCGGAGATCACCCGCAAGATCGACGTCGACGAAGAGGGCGTCTACTGGAGCAAGCGCGTCACGCTACCGTACAAGCCGCACATTGGCACGCTGAGCCTGTCGCCGGAAATCGACTCGATCAATTCGCTGACGCCGGACAACCACGGCGGGAACATGGACGTACCCGACATGGGTCCGGGCAGCATCACGTACCTGCCGGTGCGCTCAGAGGGCGCACGGCTTTTTATCGGCGACGCGCACGCCTGTCAGGGCGATGGTGAAGTTTGCGGTACTGCCGTCGAGTTCTCCAGTACCACGACGATCCACGTGGATCTGATCAAGAACTGGCAGATCGCGTGGCCCCGCCTTGAAACCGACGAACTGCTGATGACGATCGGCAGTGCGCGTCCGCTGGAGGATGCAACACGGATCGCGTATCACGAACTGGTTTTGTGGCTCGAAAAGGAATATGGTTTCGATCGTTGGGATGCCTATATGATGCTCAGCCAGTGCGGCAAGGTAAGACTGGGCAACTTCGTCGACCCCAAGTATTCCGTCGGCGCGGCAATCAGCAAGAAATATCTTGCACCGTTAGCCTAAGGAGACTTCGCCATGGATCTGCAACTCAAGGGTTTGAAAGCACTCGTTACGGGTGGCACAAAGGGCATTGGTCTTGCCATCGTGCAAACGCTCGTGGCCGAAGGCGCCGACGTGGCGCTGTGCGCCCGTGACGGCGCCGCGGTTGAAAAAACCGTGGCCAGCCTTGTCAAGCTGAGCGGCGGCGCCGTCAAGGTGACGGGTGCGTCAGTCGATGTGTCGAACGCAGCCGCGCTGCAGAACTGGACGCGCGCGGCCGCGGCGCAACTGGGCGGCGTCGACATCGTGGTCGCCAATGTGAGCGCGCTGTCGATCGGCAACGACGCCGAATCATGGCGCAAGGAATTCGAAACCGACCTGATGGGCACGGTCAATCTCGTCGACGCCGCGCTGCCGTTCCTCGAAGCTAGCAAGGCAGCATCGATCGTCGCGATTTCAAGCGTGTCAGGCCGCGAGATCGACTTTGCTGCAGGCCCTTACGGCACGTTCAAGGCCGCCTTGATCCACTATTTGCAAGGTCTTGCGTATCAGCTCGCGCCAAAGGGTATCCGTGCGAATTCCGTGTCGCCCGGCAATGTCTATTTCGAAGGGGGTGTGTGGGATCACATCGAGAAGAATGATCCGAAACTGTTCGCGGACGCACTCGCGCTAAATCCGAGCGGACGGATGGCACGCCCGCAAGAAATCGCGAATGCGGTCGCCTTCGTCGCGAGTCCCGCAGCGAGTTTTGTCAGCGGCGCAAATGTTGTTGTGGACGGCGCGCTAACGCGCGGTGTGCAGTTCTGACTCAGCGCCTGGGCTTGCCATCGCGCAGGCCCAGGCAATCCATCTGCTCGAGTGCCTCACTCACTCGCATTCTCAACTTTTAGCAACTCCCACTTTACCTACGCCGCGAGCCTGTGCGCGCAACAAAAGAATCAAGACGCTCAGCGCGAGCGCGATGCTCAGGCCGGCGAAAATCAGCGTGGCGTGTCCGATTCCGACCTGATGTACTGTCATGCCAAGCCCGATCACCGGCAACCAGATGGCCTCATAGAGCACCACGAAGAACGCCATGACCTTGGCCGGGCACGCGCCGGCCAGACGCCGCGCGAGAAAACACAGGGCAAGCCGAAGCATCGCCGGATGAAGCGCACTTTTGCATTTGAAAGTGCACCTGAATGGGGAGAAATGCACCGGCGCGGCGCCTTTTTCGCTGCCCGCGTAAGGCGCGTTGCCAGCGAATTCGTGGCCGGTGGAATGGCCTGATTTGACGGTTCGGGCAAATCAGGCAAACGTACCCGGCGATTCGTGACAAATGAATTGCGCATCCGGACAGCGCAGGTTTTTCGGCGCGGAACTCGCTCAGACTGATTCAACTTTCCCGGCACGTACGCCGCGGAACATCAGGAGAGTGCAGATGCGACTGAACAAGATCCCCGCTACGGTAGTGACCGGATTCCTCGGGGCGGGCAAGACGACTCTGGTCAATCATCTTCTCGAACACTCGCCGGCCACGCGTATCGGCATTGTGGTCAACGAATTCGGCGAAGTGGGTATTGATGGACAACTGATCGTCGCCGAGCAGGATGCCGTTGTGGAGATCAACAACGGCTGCGTGTGCTGCACCGTGCGCAAAGACCTCGTCAATAGCGTGGCCGAATTGCTGGCGCGCCCGGGCAAGCCGGTCGAACGCCTGATCGTCGAAACCTCCGGCCTGGCGGATCCGGCGCCCGTTTTGCAAACCTTTCTCGCCGATCCGGATGTGCGTGAGCGCGTTGAGCTGGAGTCGGTGCTGGCCGTCGTGGATGCGCGTCATTTCCATCAACAGCTCAACGACGAGATCGCCCGCGAGCAAGTCGTGTTTGCCGATCACATCGTCATCAACAAGACCGACCTGGTGACGCCGGACGAGGTGACAGCCCTCGTCGCGTGCATCCGTTCACTCAATCCCACCGCAACCCTCGACGTTGCACGCCATGGCGCGCTTGGCGTGGAGGCGGTCTTTGGCGTCCGGCATTTCTCGCTGGATGCGCTGCTGTCAGTGGAGCCCGATCTGCTGGACGAAGACGGGCACGAGCATGAGCACGATGACTCCATAGCGTCCTGTTCGTTCGTGATTCCGGGACCGCTCGACGCCTCACGCTTTAATCGCTGGGTCAATCAGCTCGTGCAATCGCACGGTCAGCAGCTGTTGCGGATGAAGGGCGTGCTGAACCTGCACGAAGAGCGGCGCCGCCTGCATTTCCACAGTGTGCACATGTTGCTCGAGGCAAGCTTCGGCAAGGCGTGGGCGCAAGACGAGGCGCGCGACAGCAAGTTTGTGATGATCGGCCGCGATCTGGATATGCCGGCCATGCGCGAAGGTCTGCTTGGCTGCATGGCCTGAACGCTTTGCTTTTCCCTTTCCGTTGTTCACTTACCTCAGGAATACGCAGATGAAAAAGTCAGAAGCCTATACCGTCAGCATCGGTGTGCTCGCGGTGGCCGATACGTGGCTCACCGCAACCGTGTTTCCCGTGCCCGTGTGGGTCACGTTCATCGCGTGGGCGTCGTTCTTCGTGCTTGGCGCAGGGCGTGCGGGTTTCATCAAGAGCGTCGCTTCGAACCTGGCCGGCGCGCTGATCAGCTCGCTCACTTTGCTGGGTATCGCGACGACTAGCGGCAGTGCGTTCGCAGTCGCGGTGCTGGTGGGGGTGGGGAGCGCTGTCATGGTGCAGGCTTCGAAGATCAAACTGCTGGATGTGCTGCCTGCCATCGTCTGGGGCTTTGCGTCGACAGTCGGAACGGCGGTGGCAACGGGCAAGCCCATCACCATGATCGGTTTGAGCAATCCCGGTCTGGTCGCGGCAGCCGCGCTCGTGACAGGTGCCGCATTCGGCTTTGTCTCGGAGAGGCTTGGCGATGCACTCGCCTTCAGGCACGAGCACGCGCACAAACACAAGCTGAGCTAGGCATGCGGTCTTAAACACTCCGGTTTTCATTCACCGCCACCGTTCAGGAGCGAACCTTGAAACTACAGCACCATCTTGGGGGCATCGAGAATCTCGGCCCTGTCAGTGTCGAGACACGTGTCTTCGTCGAAGCGTGGGAGCAACGCATCTTCGGTATTCACACCGCGATGATGGCCGAGAGCAATCACCTCGGCGAAGCGCTACCGGCTTATCCGGTCAAGGAGCTTCCGACTACGTTCAAAAATACATGGACGTGGGCGTCGCTGCGCACGGGTGCCGAAGACATGCAGCCGTTCGAGTACTTCAAGTACCGCTACTACGAAAAGTGGTTGATGGGCATCTCGCAGTTCTTCGTGGATCAGGGTTATATCACGGCTGACGAGCTGGCCGAGCGCACGTCGCTATACCGTGCGAATCCGCAGGCCCCGTTGCCTGACAAACCGAGTGCGCCGATCAGGAAACAGATCGACGCGTACCTCGAGAAGGGCGATTCCGCCTATCACGAACCGCGTGCTCAAGCGCGCTTCGCAAATGGCGACACGGTCCGTGTCGCAGATCCCGCGGCGGTCGATCACACGCGCTTGCCAGGCTATCTGCGCTGCAAGACCGGCAAGGTGGTGGAGATTTATCCCGGCGCGTTCTCGTATTTCGTTTCGACGGGCGTCGATGGGATCGGCGAACCGATGCCGGTCTATCGAGTCGCCTTCGATGCCGCGCACATCTGGGGCGAAGGCAAGAGCGAACCGAACACCACGATCTACGCGGATCTGTTCGAAGCTTATCTTCAGTGTGCCATCTAGTCTGCGCAGGAGGGAATTATCATGACCGAGCTGTTCCAGTATCAAGACGACCGCGAGGTGTCGAGCGCGGCCAAGGTGCGCGCGCTCGAAGCATTGCTCATCGAGAAGGGTGTGATTGGCAGCGACTCTGTCGATGCGGTCCTGCAGCACTTCGAAACCGTCGCCGGCCCGTTCAATGGCGCGAAGATCGTTGCGCGCGCATGGGTAGACCCGGCGTTCAGGCAACGGCTCATTGAAGACACGCCGAAAGCGATTGCCGAGCTCGATCTGCCGGCCGGCATGACGGGCGCCGAAGGCGAACACATGGCGGCCGTGGCAAACGGCGAAGGCGTGCACAACCTGATCATCTGCACGCTGTGCTCGTGTTATCCGTGGCCTGTGCTCGGCTTGCCGCCATACTGGTACAAGGACCCGGTGTTTCGTGCGCGGGGCGTGCGCGAGCCGCGCGCGGTACTGCGCGAATTCGGCGTCGACGTGCCGCCGGAAACCGAGGTCAAGGTGTGGGACAGCAGCGCGCAGATTCGCTGGTTCGTCGTGCCGGAGCGTCCCGCGAACAGCGCGCACTTGAGCGAGCAGGAACTGGCGGCGCTCGTGACGCCTGAATCGATGATGGGTGTCGCGCTGGTTGCGCCGCCCGCGGCTGCGTGAGGCCGATCATGTTTACGCGTTTCGAAGAATACGCAGCGGCATCCATGCTCGGTGCTGACGATTCGCCGCCGCGGCTGGATGGCAAGCTGTTTTTCTCCAATCGCTGGGAACGGGATGTATTTGGCCTGGCGTTATCGTTATCGAAAGCGGGTTACTTCGAGTGGGAAGCGTTCCGCCAGTGCCTGATTGCAGCCATTGCGCGCTGGGAATCGGCCCCCTGTGAAGGTCAGCCGCGCTGGGATTACTACGAGCGCTTTTTTGAGGCCTTGCTGGATGTGGTCGAGTCCAGCGGCGTGCTATCGCGCGAAGAACTCGCTCAGGTGATGGTCGCGAGGCGTCCGGTTTCGACAGCACACACGCTAGCCGGCGCGGCCGCCCAAAGTCATTGAAATTGAGTCAGTCCCAAACCAGGAGAGACGAATGGAAACCCTAAACGTCATGATGACGCGCGCCAATGCACCTGTGCGTCAAAAGATTGGTGCAATGTATGTTGCGCTGGCCGTCATCAACATCTTTGCGTGGACATGGGCGTGGATGGTCTTGCGCGCTTCGCCGGCGCTGATCGGCACTGCCTTTCTCGCCTACAGTTTTGGCCTGCGTCACGCAATGGATGCAGACCATATCGCGGCCATCGACAACGTGACGCGCAAACTGATGAACGACGGCAAGCGCCCGGTGTCGGTGGGCTTTTTCTTCGCATTCGGCCACTCGCTGACGGTGATCGTCGGCGCGCTGGCAGTTGCGTTGACAACCAAGGCGCTCGCGCATCATTTTGAAGCGTTCAAGGAGACGGGCGCGGCACTCGGCACGTTCGTCTCGGCGGCTTTTCTGATCATGATCGGTGCCGTGAATATTGTGTTGCTGGTGGATCTGTTCCGCGCGTTTGGACGCATGCGCCGCGGCCAGCGACATGATGACGACGTTCGCCTGACGCAGTTCGAAGGCAATCTGCTGGCGCGCCTGTTCAAGCCGCTGTTTCGTCTGATCCGTTCAAGCTGGCTGATGCTGCCGCTCGGCATCCTGTTCGGACTCGGCTTTGAGACGGCCACTGAAATAGCCTTGCTCGGCACCTCGGCTGCGCAGGCGTCGGCGGGGTTCTCGATGTGGACCATTCTCGCGTTTCCGTGCCTGTTTGCAGCCGGCATGCTGACCGTCGACACCACCGACGGCATCCTGATGCTCGGCGCTTATGGCTGGGCCTTCGTGAAGCCGTTGCGCAAGCTTTACTACAATCTGACGATTACGCTTATTTCGACGGTCGTCGCGCTGCTGATTGGCGGCATCGAGGCGCTCGGGCTGCTGGGCGACCAACTGAGCCTGGCTGGGCCGTTCTGGCAGCTGATCGGGAGGCTGAACGACAATTTCGGCTTGCTGGGTTACGGCATTGTCGCGGTATTCGCGATTGGCTGGCTCGCGTCGGCGTTGCTTTATAAAATGAAGGGATACGACCGCGAAACCATTCCGGCGTGAAGCGGCCTGCAGGCGCTGCGGTCACGCCACCGGCTCTGCCTGATGTTGAAGACCTGAGTGCGTGACCACGATGAAGCAGATCAAAATAGGCATGATCGTCTTTCCCGGCTTTCAGCTACTGGATATTGCCGGGCCTAAAGACGCGTTCGCGGAAGTGAAGGTGCTAAGCCGCGGCGAGTGCGAATACGAAATGCTCACAGTGGGCACGACGCGCGGCAGCGTGCAATCCTCAAGCGGTTTGACGGTCGTGCCGGACCGCACCATCTTCGATCTGTGCCCGCACTTCGATACCGTGCTGGTGCCAGGTGGCCTGGGCATTTTCGAAGCCTTCGACGACCCGGCGCTCAGCAACTGGCTCAAAGAGCAATATAAACACGCGCGGCGCGTGTCGGCCATTTGTAATGGCCTCTTTGCGCTCGGTTCGGCGGGGTTGCTCAATGACCGCGTGGTAACCACACACTGGATGGACGTGCCGCGCCTCGCCGCCACGTTTCCGCGCGCACGTATCGAGCCGGATCGCATCTACGTGAAGGACGGCAGCGTCTACACCACGGCGGGCGTGACGGCCGGCATCGATCTTTCGCTGGTGTTGATCGAAGAAGATTTCGGCAGAAACATGGCGCTGGATGTCGCCAAGTACCTTGTGGTGTACTTGAGACGCGCGGGCGGGCAGTCGCAATTCAGCCCGCTGCTGGAATCGCAGGCCGCGCCCGGCTCGCAGATGGTCGCAATCCAGCAATACATGCTCGACAATCTCGCCGCCGGGCATACGCTGGCTTCTCTTGCGGAACGCGCCCATATGAGTGCCCGCAACATGACGCGCCTGTTTACCCGGGAATGCGGCGTTAGCCCGGCTACGTTCCTGAACAATGCACGGATCGACGCGGCGCGCCGCTTTCTGGAAAGCACCGACCTGACGCTGCGCGAAATCGCAAAACGTTGCGGATTCGACGGAACCGACGGGTTTCGCCGCACTTTCCAGCGCCGTTTGCAGATCAATCCGGCCGACTATCGCGACCGCTTCCGCTCAGGTGACGCCCCGGAACCCGCCCACGACGAACTCGCCAAGGCGCGCTGAGACGCGGCTGCGAGAACACTCAAGGGGCGCGAAACAGATCACGCGCAAGCGAGCACAACAGCGTCGTCGCAGGTGATTCGTCGTGCAACCTGCGGCTCATGATGATCGGCGAGGCCACATTGGCGCCCGGAATGCGCCGGTACACCACACCGTGCGCGCGCAAACCTTCCACGCTCTCCGGCACGAGGCACACACCGACCTGGGCGGCAACGAGTCCGAGCGCCGTTTGCAATTCGCGTACTTCGTGAATGGCCTTCGGCTCAAGCGCATGGTCGTGCAGCGCGGAAAGTTGCTGGTCTGCGTAGCTGGGTCGCGGTGTGCTCGGATAGATGATCAGCGTTTCCTGCGCCAGCGCAGCAAGCGTCAACGCTTTTCGTTGCGTGGCCAACGGATGGCCTTGAGGCAGTGCAGCAATCATTCTTTCTTCGACAAGCACTTCGCGCGTCAACTGTGCATCGTCGAAACGCAAGCGGCCAAAGCCGACGTCGATACGGCCGCCCTTGAGCGCGGCTAGTTGCTCGATGGTGAACATTTCGATCAACGCTAGTTCGATCTGCGGCGCGGCCTCACGGAAGGCGCGAATCACGGCGGGCAGGGCGCCATAGAGCGTGGACGGCACAAAGCCGATCACGATGCGCTCCGCCAGTTGCGCAAGCCGCCTCGTGAGCGGCGCAAGTTCGTCGGCTTCGTCGATCAGGCGCCGTGCCTGCGTATAAAAGATGCGGCCGGCCTCAGTGAGCCGCAGCGGCCGCGAGCCGCGCTCGAACAGCGGCAGGCCGATGCTTTCTTCGATCTGCTGGATCTGCCGGCTCAGCGGCGGCTGCGTCATATGCAACCGGTCCGCGGCGCGCGTGATGTTCATTTCCTCGGCTACGGCGATGAAGTAGCGAAGCTGGCGCAGTTCCATGCATGTCCCCAAAGTATGGAAGCTCTTTTATGTTTCGACATATTGCCACCTCGTTCAGCAGATGGGTGTATGAGTTTGCGTATTGAAGCGGGATTTGCAGCGGCTGCAGCGCCATCTGCGTGTTCTAGCCGGACGATCGGAAGGGGCAGCTTGAATGGCCTTGGCGTGCTTCATGCTCTGAAGGTATGGAAGTAGTCGGAATCGGTGTTGGACTGTCGCGTGGGTTTGTTCCTAAGATGTCGCACATCAGGAGGAAAATCGCATGACAGCAGCGCCAGTGAAGATCGAGTCGGTCGAGACCCTTCTCGTCGACGTGCCGACCATTCGGCCGCACAAGCTTTCCGTCGCCACCATGAACTGCCAGACGCTCGTGCTGGTGCGCGTCCGCTGTGCCGACGGGACGCTCGGCGTCGGCGAAGGCACGACGATTGGCGGCCTCGCATACGGCGAAGAAAGCCCGGAAAGCATCAAGGTCAATATCGACACCTATTTCGCGCCCTTGCTCAAAGGCATGGACGCGACCCGTCCCGGTGCGGCGATGGCAAAGCTGCGCGCGCTGTTCCAGGGCAACCGTTTTGCGAAGTCCGCGATCGAGACTGCATTGTTCGACGCGCAGGCACAGCGACTCGGCGTGCCCCTATCGGAGCTGTTCGGCGGCCGCGTGCGCGATAGCGTGGATGTGGCCTGGACGCTTGCCAGCGGCGACACGACGCGCGACATCGACGAAGCGCAACGCGTGCTTGAGGCAAAGCGGCATCGCGTGTTCAAACTGAAAATCGGCGCGCGTGCCGTGACGGAGGATGTCGCTCACGTACTTGCCATCCGACGTGCCCTGGAAGGACAAGGCGAAGTGCGCGTGGACGTGAATCAGGCGTGGAGCGAGTCGGAAGCGATCTGGGCTGCGAAACGTTTCGCCGATGGCGGCGTGGCGCTGATCGAGCAACCGATTGCCGCGGACAATCGCGCGGGCCTCAAGCGTCTGAGCGATCTTGCACTGGTACCCATCATGGCCGACGAAGCGTTGCACGGTCCGGTCGATGCGTTCGCCGTCGCCAGCGCGCGGGCCGCCGATGTCTTTGCGGTGAAGATCGCGCAATCGGGCGGCCTCACGGGAGCGGCAAGTGTCGCCGCCATTGCGCTTGCGGCGGGCATCGATCTGTACGGCGGCACGATGCTCGAAGGCGCAGTCGGCACCATCGCGTCAGCGCAACTGTTTAGCACGTTTGCCGAACTGAAATGGGGCACCGAACTGTTCGGACCGCTGCTCTTGACCGAAGAGATCCTCGCCGAGCCGCTGCGCTACGAGAATTTCGCATTGCATCTGCCGCAGGGCCCCGGGCTTGGCATCACGCTGGACTGGGACAAGATTGACCGCTTGCGGCGCGATTCGCGCAGAGGCGCAAGCGTTGCCGCACCTTGAACACGCAAGCCATCTACGTTGCATCTACTACAAACGTTTCAAAGGAGATATCCCATGAACAAGCAGGCAATCGACGCGCTGTTGCAAAAGATCAACGACAGCGCCACCCACGAAGGCAATCCGCGCACCAAGGTCATCGTCAACCGAGTGATCCGCGATCTGTTTTACACGATTGAAGATCTCGACGTGACGCCAGACGAATTCTGGACCGCGCTGAACTACCTCGGCGAAGCGGGCAGCAGTGGCGAGCTCGGTTTGCTCGCCGCGGGTCTCGGCTTCGAACACTTTCTGGATCTGCGCCTCGACGAAGCGGAGGCGAAGGCCGGTATTGAAGGCGGTACGCCGCGTACCATTGAAGGGCCGCTGTACGTAGCAGGTGCGCCGCTCTCGGAAGGGCATGCGCGTCTGGACGACGGCACCGATCCGGGCGAAACACTCGTGATGCGCGGCCGCGTGACCGGTGAGGACGGCAAGCCGCTAGGCGGCGCGCTGGTCGAAGTGTGGCACGCGAATCATCTGGGCAACTACTCGTACTTCGACAAATCGCAACCGGCCTTCAATCTGCGCCGCTCGATCCGTACCGATGCTGACGGCAACTATAGTTTCCGCAGCGTGGTGCCGGTCGGTTATAGCGTGCCGCCGCAAGGCAAGACACAACAGCTGCTGGATCAGCTTGGACGTCATGGACATCGTCCGGCGCATATTCACTTCTTCGTCTCCGCGCCTGGCTTTCGCAAGCTGACCACGCAGATCAATATTGACGGCGATCCCTACCTTTGGGACGACTTTGCCTTTGCAACCCGCGATGGTCTCGTGCCCGAACTGAAAAAGGCCGAAGGCGCCGCAGGCAAGCCGTATGGTGTCGAAGGCAACTTCATGTTGATCGACTTCGATTTCACGCTCGCCAAAGAGCGGGACAACGTGCCCGGCGCGGAAGTGGAGCGCGCACGGGCTGAAGCCTGAACCTCAGGTCTTCAGCGAAAGCCGCGGTGGATCTGCCAGACAAGGAGTATTGAATGCTGTTTCACGTAGAAATGACGGTCAACCTGCCGTCGGATATGAGCCCTGAAAGCGCGGCGCGCCTGAAGGCCGACGAAAAGGCAATCTCGCAGAGGCTGCAGGAGCAGGGCGTATGGCGGCATCTGTGGCGCATCGTCGGACACTACGCGAACATCAGCATCTTCGATGTCGAAAGCCCCGCACATCTGCATGACGTGTTGAGCCAGTTGCCGCTCTTTCCGTATATGAAGCTTGAAGTACGCGCGTTATGCCGGCATGCGTCGTCGATCCGCGACGACGATCGCTGAGCAGCCGTCGCGAAGCTGTCGGGGCGTGCCGGCGCCTGTCGTACGACGCGATGAAGTCGATCACGCTCCGGGCTTGTGCTGTGCGTTGGGAGTCTCTATAATTCGCGCCTCTACAGGCTCGTAGCTCAGTTGGTTAGAGCACCACCTTGACATGGTGGGGGTCGTTGGTTCGAATCCAATCGAGCCTACCAACGAATATTCGGCACGGACAGAAGCAGTCGCCATGGGGCATCACACTTCCATGGCTTCGGCTTCTGTCTGTCGTCGTGTCTGCTTCTTCTAAATGCGTTTGCTAAATGTGTTTGCATGAGGCATTTGCCGCACGCATTTTCAAAAACCTCTTTCCCGCATTTCTCCAACTTCCCGGCACGCTGCTAATCACGACGTGAATGCGTTTTCGCGCAGCCGTTGACGTTCGTGTCGACGCAAAAACCCGGGTGGTGTCAAACTGTCGTCTGCGTTCCAGGCGTTTCTCGAAGCTGTCTCGCAACCTCAATTACCACGGGCCCGCGCTGGGTAGCGTCTGACCCGCGGCTCACAAGGAAGCTGGCGCACATGAAAAAGCTGATCAACGATGTCTCCTCGGTCGTGCCGGAGATGCTGCAGGGATTCGCCGCGCTCAATCCCGGTCTTTCCTTGCTGCAGGGCGGCACAATCATCGTACGGACCGACGCACGCGCTGCTGCCGGGCGTGGCGAAGTCGCACTAATCTCGGGCGGCGGTTCGGGCCACGAACCGGCGCATGCCGGCTACGTTGGCGCCGGCATGCTGAGCGCGGCGGTAGCGGGTGAAGTGTTCACCTCGCCATCCACGGATGCGGTGCTCGACGCCATCCGCGCCGTCGCCGGTCCGGCAGGCGTGTTGCTCATCGTCAAGAATTACACGGGTGACCGCTTTAACTTCGGCCTCGCTGCCGAGATCGCGCGCGCTGAGGGAATCGCAGTGGAGATGGTGATCGTCGCGGATGACGTCGCGCTTTCAGCAAGCGGTGATCACGCGGGCCGGCGAGGTCTAGCGGGCACAGTGCTGGTTCACAAGATAGCGGGTGCGGCAGCCGCCGAAGGGCGTGCGTTGGCCGAAGTCGCGCAGGCCGCCAAAGAAGCGGCTGCCATGCTCGGCACCATGGGCGTCGCGCTTACGCCGTGTACGGTGCCGGCGGCGGGGAAGGCGGGCTTCGCACTCGCAGACGATGAGATCGAATGGGGCCTGGGCATTCACGGCGAATCGGGTGTCGAGCGTGGCGCACTCGAACCGGCGGATGCGATCGTCGAGCGCCTGCTCGCGAAGATCAGCGAAGACCTGTCGTTGCAAACCAGTGAACGTGTCGTGTTGCTCGTCAATAATCTGGGCGGCACGCCGTTGAGCGAACTGGGCATTGTCGCGGGTTCGGCGCTGCGCTATCTGGCTGGGAGAGGCATCCGCGTGGAACGGGCATGGGCCGGCACGTTTCTGAGCGCGCTCGAAATGGCGGGCGTTTCACTGACGCTATTGCGCGTCGACGATCAGCGGCTTGCGTGGCTCGATGCGGCCACGCAAACGAGTGCATGGCCCGCATTGAGCGGACGCGTGGCGCAGGCTTGCGTGAAAGCCGCGCCTGCCGCGCCGAATCAGACAGGCGGGGCCGCCCTGACGCGCGATTCGACCTTGCGCCGTGTGATCGAAGCGGTTTGTGCACGCCTTCTTGACGCTGAGCCGGTTCTGACCGAAATGGATCAGCGCGTTGGCGACGGCGATCTGGGCATCAGCCTGTCGCGCGGCGCGCGCGGCATTCTGCAGGAGATCGACAGCTATCCCGCGGAAAGCACACCCGGTGCGGTGCTGCATGCGTTGTCCGCGACGGTTCGGCGCGTCGTGGGGGGCACTTCGGGGCCGCTCTATGCAGTGATGCTGTTGCGTGCGGGCAGCGTCCTCGATCAAACCGCCGGACAGGCCGCGCCGCAGCGCTGGTCCGAAGCATTCGCTGCGGGCGTACGGGCGTTGATGGCACTTGGCGGCGCGCATGCGGGTGATCGCACCATGGTTGATGCATTGCTGCCGGCTGTCGAGGCATTACAAGCGGCGCTCGGGAAATCGGCCAGCGTGGATGACGCGTTAAAGGCAGCTGTCGATGCCGCCACCGCCGGTGCCGCGCAAACGGCGTCGATGAGTCCACGGCGTGGCCGCTCCAGCTATGTGGGCGATCGGGCACTAGGCTTTGCCGATCCTGGCGCGCATGCCGTGGCATTGTGGCTCGCGGCTGTGCGAGAGGCTTTGCGGCAATGAGCGCTCAGTCAGCCTGGGCCAGCGCTGCGTAGCCTGCATCCATCAAGATTCAAGCTGCGCTGCGCGCATTTGCGTCAGATCGACACCCACCCGCTGCAACAGCCGTTCGTTGCGTTCCGACAGGTGCGTGAGGTGCACATGCTTGCCCGCCCTCGCGTAACGTTCGCTCAAACCTTCCAGTGCGGCGATTGCTGAATGATCCGCGAGATGCAGGTGGCGGCAATCCACTGTCACGTGCAGCGGATCTTGCGCCGGGTCGAACAATTCCTGAAAGCGCGTGGTCGACGCAAAGAATAACGTGCCGCGCGGTACATAGGTTTTTCGGCTCGCGTCAGTTGCTTCGATATCCGTATGAATTTCGCGGGCATGCTGCCATGCAAAATTCAACGCGGCGATCACGATGCCGCACAACACCGCAATAGCCAGATCTGAAAACACGGTGATGGTCGTCACCGCGACGATCACCAGCGCGTCATTGCGCGGCACCTTGCCGAGCACTCTCAGCGAGCCCCATGCGAACGTTTGCTGCGCGACCACGAACATCACGCCAACTAGCGCCGCGAGCGGAATACGCTCGATCAGCGGCGACAGGAACAGAATGAACAGCAGGATCATGATGCCGCTCGTCACGCCGGACAGGCGCGAGCGGCCACCGGAGTTCAGGTTGATCATGGTCTGGCCGATCATCGCGCAACCGCCCATTCCGCCGAACAGGCCGGACACGATATTGGCGAAACCGAGCGCGAGACACTCGCGATTCGGTTGGCCCTGAGTGGCGGTGATGTCGTCGGTCAGGTTGAACGTCAGCAGCGTCTCCAACAAGCCGACCACGGCCATCAATACCGCATAGGGCATGACGATGCGCAGCGTCTGCAGCGTGAACGGCACGCCCGGAAAGTGAAATTGCGGCAGATTGCCGGCAATATGCGCCATATCGCCGAGCGTGCGTGTGGGCAGATGCAGCAACTGGCTAAGCGCGCCAATGCCGACAATCGCCACCAGCGCCGGCGGTACGGCTTTGGTCAGGCGCGGCAGCAGGTAGACGATGACCATGGTGAGCGCCACAAGACCGCTCATCACGAGAAGCGCGGAACCGCGCAGCCACGCTTCGCCTTGCGGCGTCATCTGCTTGAAATGCTCGAGCTGCGCCATGGCGATAATGATCGCAAGGCCGTTGACGAAACCCAGCATGACCGGATGCGGCACCATGCGGATCAGTTTGCCTAAGCGCAACGCGCCGAACAGCAGCATCAACATGCCGCTGACTACAACCGTGGCAAGCAGGTATTGCGCGCCGTGCTGTACGACGAGCGCCACGATCACTACGGCCATGGATCCGGCCGCACCGGAGATCATCCCAGGGCGACCGCCGAGTAGAGCCGTTAGCGTGCAAATGATGAAGGCGCCATACAGACCCATTAGCGGATTGACCTGCGCGACCAGTGCAAAAGCGATGCACTCAGGTACTAGCGCAAACGAGGACGTGAGGCCCGCGAGCAGGTTGCTTCGAATGCCGGACCAGCGGGCGGGCGGAAGGGTAGCGGTTTTCATCGGTGGAGAATCACGGTCTGATGGCGGCGAGCGAGCCATCGGGCAGGGCAGAAGACAGGCCGGACCGCGAAGGCGGCCTTGCCGGAAGGCCGCAATTTTACAACAGATCGCTGCGGCGCCAGTTTCGCGCCTGTCCGTGCTTAAAGCCCCGTCACCGAAACCGAAAGGCCGCCGGCACTGCTGTTATTGCGTAAGGTCAGTTTGACCTGATGGCGTTGCGCAATCCGTGCGGCAATCGCGAGCCCCAGGCCGCTGCCTTGCCCATGCGCGCCCTCGCCGCGATAGAAGCGGTCCAGCACCCGCTCCAGTTCTTTCTCCGGAATGCCGGGGCCGCTGTCCACCACTTCGAGGCCAATACCGTTTTCCGTGCGGCTGAGGATCACGTCCACCTTGCCGCCTTCCGGCGTGTGACGGATTGCATTGTCGATCAGATTGTTCAGCAGCACGCTCAGGCTGTGCTGTTCGGCAAGGACCGTATAAGGATCAGCGGGCGAAGTGGTCTGCACGCATTCGAGACCAAGGTCGACACGCCTTGCCTCGGCAATCAGCGAGAAGTCGCCCACCGCCTGTTCGCCGAGCCGGCGCAGGCTAACCGGCTTCATCGAGGTGGCCGGTTGCGCATCCTCACGCGCCAGCGTGAGCAATTGCTGCACAAGGTGAATGATGCGGTTGAGTCGTCCCTCGACGCGTTCCAGCGTTTGTCCCTCGCCCTTGAGCGTGCCGTTGCGCGCGGCGGCCTGCAATTGCAGCTTGAGCGCGGTCAACGGGGAACGCAGTTCGTGCGCGGCGTCAGCGACAAACGTGCGCTGCTGCTGCGACGCCACGTTCAGGCGCAGCAGCAGGTCGTTGAGCGCCTCGACCAGCGGGCGGATTTCAACGGGTACGCTGCCGTCCAGTTGCAGCGGCTGCAGCGAATCGATCGAGCGGGTCGACAGGGCATGCGACAAATCGCGAATTGGCGCAAGGCCGCGCGCTACCACGAACAGCACCAGCACAATCGTGGCCGGCACCATCAGCCAGAGCGGCCATAACGTGTGCAAGGCAAGCCGCATGGCGAGATCTTCGCGTACCGAGAACGGCTGCGCTACCTGAATGAAACGGTCCGGCTGTTGCAGTCCAAACACCCGCCAGTGATACTCGCCGCGCACGATAGTGCGAATGCCTGCGGAATAGCGCTCCAGCGCCGGTGCCTTCAGCGAGTGATAGACGAGGTTGCCCGTGCGATCCCAGATCTCGATCACGATGCGATCGTCGTCGATGCCGTGAAAGTCAGGGCTGGGTTGCTCCGCGCTAATGGCCGATTCGAGCCGAGCCGGCAACGACAGCGCCACGGTACGGAGTTCGTAATCGAACAGTTCGCTCGCTTCCTGCCGCGCGGTGTGAAAGATTCCGTAACCGGCCACGCCCGATGCGGCGGCGAGGCCAAAAATCAGCCAACCCAACAGCCAGCGGCGGATCGACGTCATCCAGCCCTCTTCAGGCGATAACCCACGCCGCGGATGGTAACGATCTGGTCCGCACCGATCTTGCGGCGCAAGCTATGCACGTGCACTTCGATGGTGTTGCTGCCCACTTCCTCGCCCCACCCGTACAGCTTTTCTTCGAGCTCGGCCTTCGTATATACGCGGGTCGGCTCGTCGATCAGCGCCTGCAGTAATGCAAACTCACGCGGTACGAGCGGCAACAGCTCACCGTTTTTGGTGGCTTCATGCGAGGCCGGATCGAGTGTCAGTTCGCCATGCGCGAACACCGGTTGCTTCTGGCCGGTGCGCCGGCGCAGCAGGGCGCGTACGCGCGCGGCCAGTTCATCGAGGTCGAATGGCTTGATGAGGTAGTCGTCAGCACCGGCGTCGAGTCCTCGAATGCGCTCATCCACAGCGTCGCGTGCCGTCACGATGATGACCGGTGCCAGGCCCCCCGTTTTACGGTAGGCGTTCAATACGTGGATGCCGTCGTTTTTCGGCAGGCCGAGATCCAGCAGCACGAGGTCGTACACGCCGTTGCCAAGCGAGAGTTCCGCCGCGCGGCCGTCCTGTGCCCAGTCGATTGCATAGCCGGCGCGCCGCATCGAATCCAGAACGCTCTCGGCGATCATCTCGTCGTCTTCCACCAAAAGCAGTCGCATTACCGCCATCCTCCGCATCTCATGTGCCTGCATTGTGACCTGGTTCAGCTTAACAGCCCCTTAAGCATTACTTAAGCGGTTCATCGGGAAAATCATCCGGGTTCCCATGCGTCATTGCGCATGGACTTCAAGCTGCCTGCCTGATTGTTCCCATTTCGACCCAGGAGACGGTATTGCCCGCCGATTCAAACATTGCTGTCGATGCCTTCATGATGCGCGTGCTGGCAGCAGGCTGCGTGATGCTGTTTGCCGGTTGCAGCTGGTATCACCACGAGCCGTTGTCCGGGCAGGATACGTCCGTCTCGACGCGCACACTGGAGCGCGTGCAGATCGATCCCGCGACGATGCCATTACCGGAACTCAAGGCACACCGTTTCGATCCGTCTGATGGACTGGACATCGAAGAAGTCGCAATGCTCGCGGTGGCCAACAATCCCGATCTGAAGCTGACTCGCGACGATCTGGGAATCGCTCGCGCGCAGGCGTTTTCTGCAGGTCTGCTGCCTGATCCGCAGCTTGGCCTGTCGAGTGACTATCCGGGCATGGAGGGTTATTCGCGAGCCTTCACCTATGGCTTGAGCATGGACGTGATGGCGATCGTCACGCGCGGCGCGAACCGGAAATCCGCGGATGCGACCGTGGTGAAGACCGATCTTGGCTTGCTGTGGCAGGAATGGCAAGTTGTCGCGCAGGCAAAGCAGTTGTTCCTCAAGGCGCGTTTTCAGCAAGAGAGCTTGCCGTTGCTGCAGGAACAATGCGATCTGACGCGGACACGCTATGAAAGCATGGCCGAAGCACAGCGCGCGGGAAATCTGACCGAAGACGTGACGACTGCCGCACTCATCGCCTATAGCGATGCGCGCAAACAATACGACGACGCACAGCGTGCCGCCGAGCAGACCCATCACGACCTGAATGCGTTGCTTGGCCTTTCTCAGGACGTTCAGCTCGAACTCACAGGTAATGACGAGATCGAGCCGGTAGCGGGCAGCGACATCGACGCCGCACTGGCCGCGTTGCCGCAACGGCGTCCCGATCTGCTCGCGCTGCGCGCAGGCTACGAGGCGCAGGAGCAGAAGTATCGCGCGGCGATCCTGAGCCAGTTTCCGAGCCTGTCGGTGGGTTTCGTACGCGCCCGCGATACTTCGGAGATCTACACGAGTGGCTTTCAGATCAACCTGAGTCTGCCCATCTTCAACCGCAATCGCGGTAACGTCGCGATTGAACAGGCGACTCGGCAGCGGCTGCGCGACGAATATCAAACGCGTCTGAACCAGGCATACGCGGATGTCGCGCACATGCGTACGGACAGTGAAATCTTGCAGGGCCAGTTGCAGCGAACCGAATCGGCATTGCCTGGCGTCTATAGAGCCGCGCAGCATGCGAGCGACGCCTACGCCGAGCATGACCTGACGCTGGGCGCGTACACCGATGCACAAAGCGCCGCACTCACTAAACGCATCGACATTGCGACGTTGCGTGAATTGCTTGCCGAACAGCGGGTGGCTCTGCAAGCACTGCTAGGCAGCGCGATTCCCGATGCCTCCTCCTCCGATCAGACCATTACCGAAACTCATGCGAAATAGTCGTTTTCCGATGCAGACGAGCCGCGTTGCGGCGTGTTTCGCCATCATGGCCTTCGCCGCCGTCGTCGCGTTCGTCATGCTTGCTACGTCGGGCAGGAGTCGCGCTGCCGTGACGCAGGAAGCCGCTGCTACGGTCGTTGCTGTACAGACCTCGCCCGTACAGCGCGCCACGGTGGCGCAGCCGGTGCGCGGCTATGGCATCGTCGCGGCGTCTCCGTCGAACGTGACCACGATCAGCCTGCCGTATGGCGTGCGCATCACGCAGCTACGCGTGCAGCCGGGCCAGAGCGTCGCGCGCGGCACGCCGCTCGTCATCGTGCAGGCCGATCCCGCCGCGGTGCTGGCCGCCGCTCAGGCGAAGAGCACGGTGACGCTCGCGCAAGGCGAAGTCGCGCGTACGCAGTCGCTTCTGGACAAGGGGCTTGCCACGCAATCGCAACTCGCGGGTGCAAACAAGACCTTGCAGGATGCGCAGCAAGCGCTGGCCGCACAGAATCATTTGAATATCGGCACCGGCAGCAATACGATCGCCGCACCGTTCGACGGCGTGGTGTTGAATGTGGCCGTCGCGCAGGGCGATCAGATCCAGGCAGGTGCCGCGATCCTGCAACTGGCGGCCGCCAACGGCAACAAGGACATGCGCGCCAACGTGATGCTCGGGATCGAGCCGTCTGACGTCGCATCCATTCACACTGGGGACGCCGTGTTGCTACGCGGCCTGTCCACGTCTCTTGTGAAAACTGTGGCAATGGGGCGTGTAGTGATGGTGGGCGCTTCGGTAGATGCGCAAAGCCAACTGGTCAATGTGGGCGCCAATGTGCCGCTTGCGCAGACGCCGTTCATTCCCGGTACGCGCGTGAGTGCCGATATCGAAACGCGGGTTGGCCCGCACTGGGCGGTGCCGCGCTCAGCGGTACTGAAAGATGCCGCGGGCGCATACGTGTTTCAGATATCGCCGGATCGCAAGGCGCATCGCGTGAATGTCGTCATTCAGGTGGAGGAGAGCGATCGCTATGGGGTGGACGGACCGCTCGATGCAGCGCGGCCCGTCGTCACCAGCGGCAACTATGAACTGCAAGACGGCATGGCCGTGCAAGCGAGCGGAGACGCCGCGCAATGAACTTCGGCCAATGGATGCAGATGCATCGGCGCTCGCTGCTGTTCGTGATTGCGCTGCTTGCGATTGCGGGCGCGCTGACCGCCTTCCGTCTACCGATCTCGCTGTTCCCGAACGTGGCGTTTCCACGCGCGGTCGTGTCGCTCGATGCCGGCGACCGTCCTGCGGAACAGATGGCGACGCTGGTGACGATGCCGGTCGAAGAGGCGTTGCGGCGCGTGCCCAATGTGCGCGATGTCGAGTCGAAGACGAGCCGCGGCTCGGCGGAGATCTCGATCAACTTCGACTGGGGCACTGACATGGCGCAGGCGACGTTGCAGGCGCAGTCGGCGATCAGCGAGATTCTGGCGAGCTTGCCGCCAGGGACCTCGATGCAGGTTCGGCGCATGGACCCGACCGTATTTCCGGTGCTTGCCTATAGCCTCACGTCGCAACAGCAGTCGCTGTCGGCGCTGCACGATCTCGCGCAGTTCCAGATGCGGCCGTTGCTGTCCTCGGTGGAAGGCGTAGCGCGTGTCGAGGTGACGGGCGGCGCGCAGGACGAGTTCGAAGTCGCAATTGATCCGGCGCGGCTCGCTGCATACAAGCTTTCGCTCGCGGATGTGTCGAGGGCCGTCGGCGCCAGCAATGTGCTGATGGCGACGGGCCGCATCGAAGATCACTACAAGCTGTACCTGGTGGTAGCCGACTCGACGGTCACGCACATTGATGAACTGAAGAACGTGGTGGTGTCGACCAGTGGTGCGAACCAGCTACGCCTCGGCGATATCGCCGGCGTCACACAGGGCGTGGTGCCGCAATGGATGCGCGTGACCGCCGATGGCAAGGACGCGGTGCTGATCAACATCTTTCAGCAACCGGGCGCCAACAGCGTGGCGATGGCCAAAGCGATCCACGCAAAGCTCGCGGACTTTCAGAAACAGATGCCGCCAGGGGTGCGTCTTGCGAACTGGTACGACCAGAGCGAACTGGTGATTGCGTCGGCAACCAGCGTGCGCGATGCCATCATGATCGGCGTCGTACTCGCAGCGCTCACGCTGTTCGCGTTTCTGCGCAACTGGAAGATCACTGCTATTGCGGTGGCGCTCGTGCCGGTGGTGATGGCGGCCACCATCTTGCTGCTGGATGTGTTCGGCATGGGCTTTAACATCATGACGCTCGGCGGCATGGCCGCCGCGGTGGGTCTCGTGATTGACGATGCGATCGTCATGATCGAACACATCGTGCGGCGCATGCGCGAAGCGGGGGCTCATGCGTTTCACGGCCGCGTCATGTCGGCCGCGCTTGAATTCACGCGGCCATTGGCGGGCTCATCCGCAGCGACGCTGATCATTTTCGTGCCGCTCGCGTTTTTGTCGGGGGTGACGGGCGCGTTCTTCAAGGCGCTTTCGGTCACGATGGCGAGCGCCCTGTTCATTTCGTTCCTGGTAACCTGGCTCGCGGTGCCGATACTGTGCGACCGCTGGCTGAAAGCGAAAGACGCCGAGGAACATCATGAAACACGCTTTGCGGTATGGATGAACAGGCGCTATGCGGCGCTCGTTCAAACCGTGAGCGCACGACCCATCCTCGTGCTGATCGGTGTGATTCCGCTGATTGTCGTTGCAGGTCTGGCGTTTACGCGTGTAGGCAGCGGCTTTATGCCGACCATGGACGAAGGCGGCTTTGTGCTCGACTATCACACTGAACCAGGCACGTCGATTACTGAAACAGATCGCTTGATGAAGCAGGTCGAAGCGATCATCAGGGCGAACCCGAACGTCGCCACATATTCACGGCGCACGGGTGCGGGGCTTGGCGGCGATCTGAACGAGCCGAACAAAGGCGACTTTTTTGTGCGCCTCAAATCCGGCAACCGCGAGCCGATCGAAACGGTGATGGAAGAGATCCGTACGAAGATCGAGGCGCAGGTGCCAGGTGTGAATATCGAACTGGCGCAGTTGATGGAGGATCTGATTGGCGACCTGACCGCGGTGCCGCAACCGGTGCAGATCAAGATCTACTCCGACGATCAGAACACGCTGGATACGACCGCGCAGAAGGTAGCGGAGCGGATCAGCAAGATCGCCGGCATTGTCGATGTGAACAACGGCATCAACCCGGCTGGCGATGCGCTCGAACTGCATATCCGGCCCGAAGCCGCGGCTGCCGAAGGAATGGATCCGCAAGCGATCGCTCAGGCTGTGTCCGACATGGTGCAGGGTAATGTGGCCACGCAGTTTCAGAGTGGGCCGAAGACGGTGGGCGTGCGGGTGCGCGTGGGGGGCGCGCTGCGGCTGACGGACACGCAACTGGGACAACTGCAGATTCGCGCGCCGGATGGTCATCTGTTTGCGTTGAACCGGGTGGCGGAGCGCGTTGCTGTCAGCGGACAACCCGAGATCAGCCGCGACAACCTGAAGCGGATGGTGGCCGTGACGGCGCGTATCGACGGCCGCGATCTGGGTTCGACGATTGCCGACGTGCAGAATGCGCTAGGTGAGAAGAGCCTCTTGCCCGCAAGCGTTTATTACGAGCTGGGTGGTCTTTATCAGCAACAGCAGATTGCCTTCAAAGGCCTGCTGACGGTGTTCGGTGCGGCAGTGGCGCTCGTATTCGGTTTGCTGCTCTTTCTGTACGAGCGTTTCCGTGTGGCGCTTGCCGTGATGGCGATGCCGCTCATGGCCACGGGCGCGGTATTCGTCGGCCTGTGGATCACCGGGATCGAGCTCAATATCTCCGCGATGATGGGCATGACCATGATCATCGGGATCGTGACGGAAGTGGCCATCTTCTACGTGTCGGAACTGCAGGGGCTGGTGCGTGACGAAGGCATACCGTTCGAGCAGGCCTTGATCGACGCGGGGCGCAACCGCCTGCGTCCAATCGCCATGACCACGATTGCCGCCATTCTCGCGCTATTGCCGCTGGCGTTTGCGCTTGGGCAAGGGTCTGCCATGCAGCAGCCGTTGGCGATTGCGATTATCTCCGGCCTGATCGTGCAATTGCCGTTGGTCTTGCTGCTGTTGCCCGTGCTGCTCAAGCTGTTGATGAAGAAAGTGATCTAAAGCGGGGTGTCTTCTTTTGGACACCCGCCTTTTGAATCTTGTGCGACGCCCCATTATTTTTGTGCGATTGAGAGCCACCAGATCAATGGCGTATCATGCAAGACTTCTTGTCAACGCGGAATGCCCAATTCTTCCGCATCTGGTTACGCAGTTCTTTGACTGACCTGCTCCGGGCATTCTCTCTGCTCACCCATGCTTACCACTTCAAGTGCAGCGCTGTTCGTGCTCGGTACTTCGGTCGTACTGATCATGCCGGGACCCACCAATACCTTGCTCGCGGCAGCCGGACTCAAGCAGGGTGTGCGGCGTGCAGCAAAGCTCACGGCTGCCGAACTTGCCGGCTACCTCGTATCCATTTCGGTGTGGGGACACTTTCTTGCACATGCCGCCAATTCGCTGACCTGGCTGCCTACGCTGGTGCGTACCCTCTGCTGTCTGTACATCGCCTACCTTGCGCTCCGTATGTGGCGCACGGCCGTGGCGTTTTCCTCGGCACCGCAAGCGACCGTCGGTCTGCGTACGTTATTCGTTGCGACACTCCTCAATCCGAAAGCGATTCTGTTCGCAGGAACAATTTTTCCGGCGACTGCCTTTGCCGCATGGTCGGCTTATCTGCAGGCCATGGCGATTTTTGCCGCGCTGCTGATTCCCATCGGACTCGCCTGGATTATGTTCGGTGCGGCGCTCGGCGGCGGCAAGCTGAAGTGGGCACGCCCGGAGCGCGTGCAGCGTTGCGCGTCAGTTGTGCTCGCAACGTTTTGCGTTTCGCTAGCGTGGACGCTGTTTCATTAGACGCGCTTGTGACATCATGGCCGATCTTGCTGGTCGGGCGCAGCGTTGTGAGTATTCATACCGCATCGTGAGCCGGCAAGATGGCTTGGGAAAGTATGGCCGGTACACAAGCCTGTAACCCTTTACCTTCACAGTGTCGTTCTTTTGAGGCTGAACCATGAAATCAGGAATCGTCGTACCGCTAGTGATTGCTTCGTTACTTGCCGCGTCCGCGCCCGCATTCGCGCAGCAACACCATGACGATCACGGCGGCGCTCAGCCTTCGCATGGCCAGCCGGGTCATGACCACGGCGCCCCGCATGGTCATAGTCGTGGCCCCGCGCCGCGCGAAGCCTCCATAGGAGGCCCAGGCGGCCCGATTCCACACAATGACTGGCACAAGGGCGAGCGGCTGCCGCAGGAGTATCGCGATCGCAGCTATGTCGTCGACGACTGGCATGGTCATGGACTGCAAGCGCCGCCGCGTGGTTACCAATGGGTCGGTGTGAACGGAGATTACGTGCTCGCAGCGGTGGCGACCGGCGTGATTGCCAGCGTGCTGCTGTCCGGGCACTGAAATCGGGGCCAGGAATGGCCCCCTCCGCAGATTTTTTTGGCGACGCCGCATCAGGCGTCCTAACATGAACGTACGCCGCGCACCGGGTCCGGCATTTGCCTGATCATTGCTGGTCTGATGCCGCCCCGTCAACGTCAGAACGAAGGGAACGTCATGAAATCGAATCTGCTTGTATGCCTGCTCGCGTCCACACTCGGACTCGCGGCGCTAGACGCGCACGCTCAGGTGGCCGGCGCCCAGCCGCTCGGTATCTCCGTGGAAGAATCGTCGGCAATCGTGGCAGGCTGGAGCGTAAGAAAGTCGATCTTGAACAAGCCGGTCTTCAACGAAAATGGCCAGCGTGTCGGCGTCATTCATGACATCATCGTGGCGCCGGACAAGTCCGTTTCCTATGCAATCATTGCCGCTAACCAGTTTCTGGGTGTGGCACATCACGACGTGGCGATTCCGATCGAGCAACTGGACTTCGCCGATGGCAAGCTGGTGCTCGCCGGTGCAACGAAGCAGGCAATCAAGTCGCTGCCCGAGTTCGAATACGCAAAGGTCAGCTCGGCGCCTAAGCCCAGGGCGCAATACAGCAACGACCATCACTGATTCGCGACGAGGCGCCTGATTGCGGCAAGCTTTAGCGGCGCCTTTAACCGGATCGCCTGGCGTTGCCGTTGTAATAGTCTAAGTCCGTGCTATGCAGCAGCTTTTGCATGTACGGACCGTGCCGCATGAGCGGCGCGCTCGCCAGACATTCCTTCTTCCCACGCAAGCGGTCAGCCGGATTGAGGTCCGGCGCGATGTCCACGCCAGGTGCGTCTTCTGCACTGGGCCAATGTTGACAGTACAGTGTCAACGGTTCGCATGAGCTGCGGAAAACCGGATGAACCGGCTCGCGTTCCTTCATGCCGATAATGCTGCGTTGCCCGAAACGCTCGACGACCGCGCTATACAGGATCTTTTCCAGAAAGTCGTCGTCCTTGACGCGGATGTCCGCAAGCATGTCCATGAAGGCGGGGGTTGCGCGGGCAATGAAGAATTGTGTCGAGATCGACTTGCGCTCACGCACACCATAACGAAATCCAAGCGGTCTGAGCACGCGCGCGAGTTGCGCGCGCAACCTTCTGCCTCGCGACGGCGAGCGCGTCCATTGAGGGAGGCAATCGGTGCTCCAGGAGGATGCGGCGATGACGGCTTCGGGACGGTCGGCGAGCGCCTGCAGATAGCGCTTGATCACTTTCTGATCGAACACCCACGTGTCCGCTTCGAGATGCACCACATATTCCGCTCCGAAATGCGCCACGGCTGCGCGCATTGAGGCGAGCAGAAGGTCGGCTGCGCCAGCGGTCAGCGGCAGTGGCTCGCGCTGCACCAGCACGTCTTCGATGTAGCGCGTGTAGCCCGCCCCCGAACACGCGTGCACCACAGGCCATTTGTAAGCCCAGTTTAGCTTGATGATCTCGAGGGAAATTCGCGCGCAATCGGTACGATTGAACGAGGTCAAACACACGACGACTTGCATGATGGGCGAATGGCGATCAAAGAATGAGCCGACGGCCGGAGTCGAACCCGGTCGATTTGACCGGCATCTTGCATCAACGCGGACGGCGCGAATTGCCGCGTTGCTTACGGGAAATTTCAGGGAGGGCGCGGCTTGGGCCGGTTCCCGAAAGGCTCCTGTATTCCGGCCCGTGGCGTCGGTATTGGCTGGCCGTCCACGTGAAAGCCGATAGACAGGGGGTTTGAGCGGCCGCCTGAAACAGGCCGCAGAAATAGTTGGAAAGAAAAGGGTGCCGAGCGCCAGGATTTCGATGGCCTCGCTCGTCCCGTCGGTTTCGAAGGGAAATAGGCGGCAACAGACCTGAATCGATGCATTGCCGATTTTTGTGGCAACATGCGGTCGCATCTACTTAGGCTGGATTGAGCGAATGGAAAACGATCAGGCGCAACAGGCGAATCATGTCGATTCGATCGGTCGCGGCGAACCTGATGTTCAAGCCGCTCAACGCAGCGTGGCGTTTGTCATGTCGCCTGCCTTGGGCGACACGCTCAACCTGCTGATCGTTGCTCATAATTTGCGGCGCGCTGGCTGGCGGGTGGACGTGTTCGGCGACCACGCGCATGCGCTGGCGGCCTGGTTTGCGCATCTGAGCATCGCGCCGGCGCTTAAGGCGGATGACGCACCTCGCATGCTGATGCGCTATCCGGTCGTGATCCAGATGCATCGCGACCGGCCACTCGCGCAACTGCGCGACTGGCATGCAGGTTTTATCGATCTGCATGAAGTGGAGTATGGCAAGAACGCCGACTGCATGGCGAAGCGCTTTGCGGATTTTGCCGCAGCCAGGTTCAAGCTTGCCGACGTAGTGATTTCCAATGGCATGCGTCCCCCGGGTGATTTGACATTCCGCAAGCACGCGTCGCGCGTGGCGATGCATCCGGAAGCGAGCACACCTGACAAGCGCTGGCTACCAGATCGCTTTGTGCAATTGTCGCGCCGTCTGGAGGCGGCCGGCATGCAGGTCGAACTGATTGTCGAAGACCGCGAACGCTCGCGCTGGGAGAGCCTTGGCTGCGCGCTGCCGCCGTTGCGTTCGTTCGCTTCTACCGCGTTGCTGGCTGAGTGGCTCTACGAGTCCGGCTGGTTTATTGGTAACGATTCAGGGGTGGGGCATCTCGCGTCGTCGCTTGGCCTGCCGACCCTGACCATTTTCCGGCGCCGCGGTGTGGCGCAACGCTGGCGTCCGGGCTTCGCCACTGGCGACATCATGCTGCCGTCATGGTGGCTGCCTACCGCGGGTTTAAAGGAGCGGTGGTGGCGCGAGAGCATTACCGTTGGGCGCGTACTGAAGGCATTTTTTGCGTTGCGCACCCGTGTTACCAGGAAATGGATTCGACACGAGACGTCTTGAGCTTTCCTTAAGAATCTAGCGAAGGCCGAAGTCTGCTGCAGTGGAAAATTCATCCTCTTCGTTAGATGGGGCGTCTTCCCGCTTCGAAAGTTCGAGTGCGCGCAGTACCTGCTCCAGCCGGTTCATCTTGTCCCGGTGCGGAGGCACCGCTGCGGCTTTGCGCAGCGCATTCAGCCGGCCGCGCCAGTACTGAAGTGTCGGCACCTTGTCTGTCGCGAGAATATGGGAAAACACATACTCGAGGTGCCTGAGTTCCTGTTCAATGTCCTGATGATTCATTGCATTTGTCCGCACGAGTATTGAGTACTGGGTGGCACAATGCTGTGCAATGTGCGTGCCGCGACCGGAGAAAATGCGGCAGGTTGGCGGAGGCTGATGCGATATGCATTGACGGAAGGCTCCGGCGAACCGCGCACGAAGCCATTGAAAATTTACGCAACGGCGTGGCTAAAGTTACTCGGTCTGACTAATGCGGGACTACGCAACGATGATGCGGTTATGTTCCGAACAATAGGCGGTGGGGCCTATTCGTCTTTGGCCAACTGAAGTGCCTCGTCCGCTGAAAGTCCCGCTTGCAGCGATCCGATCAGGCGTGCGGTAGCCGCTTCACGTTGGCAGGCCAGTACCGCGATTACTTTATGGTCTTTGACATACAGCGCCAGAAACTGGTGGTCCTCGGGCGACCCGTCTATTACGAGGTCGTCCCAGCTGGTCGCATGTCCCAGATACTCAAAGCTGTTGCCGTAGTGGTAGGTCCAGAAATACGGCACCCCCTGATAGCGATTGCGTGCGCCGCACATGTTCTGCGCCGCAATGACCGCATGCTGCTGTGCCACTCGCCAATGCTCGATCCTTAGCGGTTCCTGATTCTCGTACAACGGAAATGCCGCGATGTCCCCGGCCGCATAAAGTCCCGGCGCCGCCTGCATGCCGGCATTGACGATCACACCACCGTCTTTCTGTAACGACAGTCCTTTGAGAAAACCCGTAGCGGGCGAAACGCCGACGCCGATCAACACGGCGTCTATTTCAAGGCGTGCACCGCTCTCGAGGACAATTGCGCGTGCCTGTGAGTTGCTCGCGTCGCCCGCAATTTCGGAGAGTTTCTCGTTGAACCTGAAGACCACCCCCTGGCTTTCATGCAAGTGCTGAAACATCATGCCGAGACGGGAGCCGAACTGACGTTCGAAGGGCACGCGCCCGGATGACACCACCGTAACCTGAGCGCCGCGTTTGCGCAGCGCGGAGGCGACTTCCAGTCCAATAAAGCCGCTGCCAATAATTGCGACGTGGTGCGCGTTTCCGGCGGCTTCAAACAATGCAGCCGCGTCCCGCAGATTGCGCAATAGATAGACCGATTTAAGGTCACAGCCTTTGATCGACGGGAGCTCAGGTACGCTGCCGGTCGCGAGCAACGCGGTGTCGTAGGTGAGTTCCTGCCCGTCCGCAAGGTGGATGCTGCGCTGCGCGACGTCGAGAGCGATGACGCTGGCCTCGATTCGATCGATCTGCTGCTTCTCTAACCAGTGCGGCGGTAACAGCGCAGGCACGTCTGTTGGGCTCATTTCGGCGGACGGCACGAATTTGCTAAGGGCCGTACGGTCATACGGCTCGGGCGACTCCTCGCCGATGAGCGTGATGTGCCCGGCAAAACCGTTGGCGCGCAGCGCGGTGCAAGCTGCGGCACCCGCCGCGCCTGAGCCGACGATAACGAACTTCGGTTTGTCGGTAGTAGTCAAGGTCTTTTGCTTGTCGACCTTCCGCGGCGTTACCCGTACATCATCTCCTTCTACCGTGACGGGATAACAGTCCAGGTCGAACAGGGCGGGTGGTTCGAGCACCTTGCCGGTTGCAATGTCGAAACTACCCTTGTGCCAGGGGCAAACAATGCGGCCATTACATAGCGCCCCTTCTTCGAGTGGACCGCCAGCGTGCGGACAGTCCGCGCCGTACGCGCGCACCGTATCGCCTTGTCTCACGAGCAAAATGTTCTCGCCCTCTACGATGAGGCGCGTCGCGCGATTCTCAGATAACTGCGTTAATTGAATGACGCGCCGGGCATCTGCTGACATGGCGAGTTCCTCGGGATAGGGCATGAAGCATAGGGCATGAAGCGCACGCTAGACTCATGGCCAATGCCAATCATCTCAACGGTGAGCTTCAACAATTTCTTCTCGCTGAAGCGGAATTCTTCAAGCTGCAGTGGGGCATGGGTACGGCGACCGCTGGACATATCAGGTTAGCAAGCGACGTACCTGATGCGCTGCACGCCGCACCCGGTTGAACTCTTCAGTGGAGGGTCTTGAGTAGCGGCGGCGATCGTGCCGCCGCTCAATCAACGGGGGCCTCATCGCCTCATCTGGGCATTATTGGCCGTTGTTCGTCGTGCCGTTCTGCATGGGTTGCGCCTGGTTATACGTACCGTTGGGCGACCGGTTGGTTGCTGGATTGGGCGTCGATCCCGTGCCGGTACCCACGCCGCCGCCGGTCGCGGTGTTGCCAGGTGAGCCGAAGCCGCTGGTATCGCCCGGACGGTTCATGCCGCCGGCACCACCACCCGGCGCTGCCATGCCACCTGCGCCACCCGCGTTGCCGCCGCCTGCGCCCACGCCGGCACCCGCTCCACCGCCGCCCGCGCCACCGGCCCCACCGGCGCCTCCGCCAGCCTGAGCATAGACACCGCCAGAAAGCGCCATCACCACCGCGCAGGCAAGAAGTTTCTTCGTTGTGCTGTTCATTTTCAGATCTCCAGTAGACAAGGTTGTGGGCCAGACGGATGTTCCGTCTGCACACTCATACCGGCCGCAAGCGGCGTGCCGCTGGATAATGGCAACTGGCGCACGTGCAAATGTGTGGCGGAGTTTTGTGGAGGTTTGACACAGCGGGGGAGCGCGTCGCACATACCGAAAGCACCATGCTTGAATGTTGCAAGCGGCGTGTAAAAACTCGCTACTGGCTGTACGGAGAGGAAGCTACGGAGAGGAAGCTACGGAGGCACCCACAGGGAATAGGCTGCACAGGACGGCGTGCCGTATTCCCGTGCACATAAGCCGCGTATCTTGCGAATCAGTTGAGAGTCAGCGTTGTGTGAAAAGGGAATGTGCTCCACCGCATCCGCTCTGGCGCCACGGTGGAGCCTGTATTGCACCCTATGCCATGCGGCCGCTTTGCATGCGCATAGGACTACGACTCACGAGAAGCGGGCGTCATATCTGTCCCATAACCACAAGAACGATAACGACGATGACGACGATACCAATCGTGCCTGTCGGTGCATACCCCCATGACCGGCTATGCGGCCAGGAGGGGAATGCGCCGATGAGGAGCAGGATCAAAACGATCAGAAGAATGGTTCCCAACATAACGCCTCCCTGGACGTGTGTAATTCATTTTGCAGGGCAATACCGCCGCTGCGCATGGCCACTCATCCGCAATACGCGTGCCAACTCCTTAGACGCCGGAAAGATCGTGACTTTGTGAAAGACCGACGCGCAGCCAGTGGGAAATGGCTTGAGCAGCCTGAACGTGTGGACTTGCATTGCCGGGAACCGTAATTGCAGCGTGCTGGAGGCTGACGTGCAATCAGGGGGCTTGAATGAAGGACGAAAATATCGGAAAAACCGAAGCGAGTTCGCTCAACAGCGTGTCGGCGCAAAGCGCATTTGCGTCATTGGCATCGCCCCTGGTGGACGCGGCCATCGAGCACGCCGGGACCATCAGTACCGATGCTTCTGCCGAAACCTTGCATAAATTACGCGTGGCCTTGCGGCGTCTGCGCTCGCTATGGTGGGCGTATCGGCCGTTGCTGAAGAAAGATGAAAATACCCGCCAGCAGGCGCTTTACCGGTATCTCGCGACGTCTGCGGGCAAGACACGCGACTGGGACATCCTCATCCAGCTTTTGACGCGTTTTTCCGGCAAAGCCTCCTTGCCGCCGGGTGCCCTCGACGCGGCTCGCGCGGACGCGCTCGCAACCAGCCGGGAGACGATTGCCAATGCCGATGCGAAGCACATTCTGCGCGAAACGCTAAGTTCGGCTACCACCGAATTGAACACGGCGCGCGGCCGGGTGCCGCTGAAAAAGTTTGCCGGCAAGCGGCTGGGGCAAGCAGAGAAAACCTTGCGCAAGCGCATGAACCGCGCTGCGAAGGCGAAGCGATCCGACTATGCGGCGTTTCACAACGTTCGCAAGGCCGGCAAGAAGGTTCGTTATCTGCTCGAGTTGTTTGCGCCGGTGTATCGCGAACGCGCAGGCAAGACAGTGAAGCGCTTGAAGAAAGTCCAGAAACGTTTCGGCAAACTGAACGATGTGGTTGCCAGCGAAGCTTTGCTGCGCGATAGCGCCGACCAGCTCGGCGCAGACCTGAATCCGGACACCGCCTTGCGCGCGCTGGAAAAGGAACGCAAGCACCGGATGCGCGCGGCGGTGAAGTTACTTTAACTGGCCGGATTATCGTCGTCAGGCGGTATGGCGTTGCCGGCCGCGGGGGTGCCGAGGATGCTGATCTGGAAGATGGGCGTTCCTGCTAACGACTGCAGATCCGGATCTTCGGGAATCCGCGCGAGCAACGGCATGATCACCGAACCGCCAATCACTGCGCGGCGGCTATTGTCGGCCGGCCGCAAGCCCCACACGTCCTGGTAGACCACCGGCACGAGGTGGCCGTCGCGCGTGGTATTGCCCAGATAGAGCATGACGTGACCGCCGATATAGATCAGCGTGCGCATCGGCTCGCCGTGTTGCGCGAGGTAATCGATGCGTTCGGCTGGCGTGGAGGCCGACAGATCGAGCATGCGCCCCGCACTCATCTGCGTCGACGAGTGGCGCGGCAACCAGACGCCGAAGGCCGCGAAGATGCTCTGCAATTCAGACGAGCAGTCGTTATAGAAGCCTGTATTACCCCAACCGTAGGGGCGCCCGATCAGTGCTTTGATCAGCATCGCGAGATGGCGCGGCGTGGCACTGAGCGGCACGCTGGTGATTTCCTTGTCGCTGATCTGAGCGATGCGGGCGAGGGCGTTGCCGTTTTCATCGCGTGCGGGCACCAGCACGCTGCGCAGCGTCGCGGAGTCGCCTGGCGCGAGCGGCAGCAACGTGCCGGCAGGCGCGTCGAAGCGGTATGCGCCACGAATATCGTGCACGGGCGCAGAAGCCACGATGACCGCGGCGAGTCCGTTGCGTGACGCGCTGCGCCAGATATCGACGAACCCTGGCGTCACCATGCCGACCTTGTCACTGCGCATCCAACCCTGCACATCGGGTGTCTGCACGTAATACCAGCCACCGTCGAGGCTGCTGCCCAGCACATAAAGCGGTGTGCCCGGGCGCGCTGCGGAAATCTGCAGATTGTCGAATGGGTAGCCTTCGCCTGCGAGTCGCCGGTCATAGAATGACGGGTCCATGGTGGGCAGTTCCCGTATCAGCGCGTTGTCCGTGGCAATGGCGCGACGTGCGGCCAGATAGCCCGGCGCGCGCTCGAACTGGTCCACGTCCATGTTCTGCGCGATGGCATCGATCCATGCCTGCGTGTGTTCACGGAAGTTCTGTCCGTAGCCAATGGAGCGCCCGCTCTTGTCTGCGTTGTCGTATGAGGCGATGCGGCGACGCTGCAATGCGACGATATCGGTGCCGCCATTTTTATAAACGCGGGTATCGACGTAGACGCTGTTCCATGGCGATGCGTGGTCGGTGCCGGTGCCGAAGTAGCGTGTACGCAGCGCCTCCGCGTGGGTGCGCTGGTCTTCTGCACTCAGGAATGGCTGGTCGTAGCCCGGACTGGCCGGATCGATCCAGTGATCGACGTTCTGGTCGTAAGCGGCCATCGGGAAGATGCTGACCGGGTCGGCGTACGCCTGCATGTCGTGAGACGCACGGGGCGTGGTACACGCAGCGAGTGCGACGGCGCACAGCGCGGCGGCGGCAACCCGCAGCCCGGCGAATACGCCGGCTCGCGGCGCACGCGCCTGGGCGCGGAGGCTTGATGACTGAAAGGGCTGGGGTTCAGCCTGAATCCGGGGCGACGCGGCAACGGGCATAGGGCTCGAAGGTGGATGACCGAGGTGCAGATGATACGACGTCTCGGGCATGCGATCGAGATTCGACGCGCCAACGCCTGCGCAGGATCGCAGATATCCCGCAAGCAGGACCTTTAAGCGGTCGAACAGAGTGTCAGCTCGCGCGGCTTAGGCGCGGCTTCGTGGCGGAATGCACCACCACGTCAGCATCACTAACAGAGCGAATGTCACGTAAGCGAGCGTGAAGGTCCACGTGGGAAGGTCGTAGAAAAGAAGCCGGCTCACCCAGCGCTGAATGCAGCCCTGCGAGCCGGTCGAGCCGTTACGCAGCCAGTCTTCCAGGACGGTCAGCGGACACGCAAGATCCAGCACCGAGAGGACGGCCACAATGCCGATTGCAAGCAGATGGGTGAACCGCAGCCTGCGATTGCGCACCCATTGCCAGTTGCGCCACGCGCCAATCCAGATGGCGGGCAGGCAAGCCACGATGAACAACGCGAGCAGCGCATGCACGGTGAGCACCGCATCCGCCAGAGCGGTCATGTTCCCCTCACGCGGTTTGCCGCCGGAACGCGGCCACGCGGTCTAGCTTACCGCTTCTTACTGCCGCGGCGCAGGCGGCGCGTCCGGCGCCTGCGGCATGTCAACACCAAAGCGGTCGCCGCGCGGCCGCCTGTTCGACGCGGCAAGATCTTCCGCAAGACTGGTGCGCAGTGTTGCGATTGCCTGATCCGGATTCGATGGCCTGAGCTGTTCGCGTGCGAGCGAGTCGTACACGAAATGCCGCAACAGCGGGTTTTGCGTGTTGTTCAGCACCTCGTGATAAACCGCGATGATGTCGCCTTCATGCCCGGTCATCGCATACAGACGGCGCAATT
Organism: Paraburkholderia sp.; assembly: GCF_036488795.1. Lineage (GTDB taxonomy): Bacteria > Pseudomonadota > Gammaproteobacteria > Burkholderiales > Burkholderiaceae > Paraburkholderia. Next base: position 38,390 of record NZ_DASXHA010000122.1, on the reverse strand, counting down.
GTTCGAGGTCGTTGACGACGGCGAAATCGGGGCCGTGCGCAGGTTGGGCACCGTCATAGTGCTGCGCCTCGCCATGGTCTGGCATCGGCGGGGAAGACGGGGCGTCCTCGGCGACTGCGGACGCCGCGGCAGTGGTCAGCAGCACGATCGCTGCCGCGCGCAGAAGAGTCTTTATCGTCATGTCGATTCCATCGGGTCGGCGTTGGCGCGCCAGTGCGCCAGGCAGAATGAACACGATAGTCGAGATACTCTTGCGTGGGGTTACTGAAGCCCTCGCGATACCTTACACACCCTTGCGGGACCCGGCGAGACGACGCTGTCAGACCCTCTGCGGCGAAGCCATCACGACCCGGTTGCGACCGGCCGTCTTGGCGGCATAGAGTGCGGCGTCGGCACGCTGCATGAACGCATCAAGCGTGGCGTCTCTGGAGTGATCCACCGTGCCGCATCCAATACTCACGGTCACTGCCGGGATGCTCGTGGGGCTCGCACCGACGTGGCAGGCCTCGACCTCGCGGCGTATCGCTTCCGCAACGTCGTGCGCGCCGCGCGTGCCGGTGTCCGGCAGCACCGCGACGAATTCTTCGCCGCCATAGCGTGCCGCCAGATCACCCGGGCGCCGCAGATGCCGCTCGAGGCAAGCGGCGATGCGCTGCAGCGCCTGGTCGCCTAGCGCGTGGCCGTGCTCGTCGTTGTACTTTTTGAAGTGATCGGCATCGATGAACAGTACCGACATGTCGCGTCCGGTGCGCCGCATGCGCTGCCATTCCGTGACGAGTACCTTATCGAGTGCGCGGCGGTTGCTGAGTCCGGTCAGCGAATCTGTTTTCGCCATATGCTCGAGTTGCGACTGCATGGCGGCGCGGTCGCGCAGGGCGAATGCGAGCAGCCACACGACGATCACGAAGGCCACGCTCACAAACAGCGCACACGCGCCGACCATCAGCGAGCGGGCACGCCATGCGGATAGCACATCCGCCTCGGCGGGTGCGACGACTGCAATCAGCGGCGTGCCCGGAATGCGCGCGAAGGTGTAGAGCCGCGTCACGCCATCGAGCGGTGAGCGCGCCGCATAGGAGCCGCTGGGGTTGTCGAGCATGCGCCGGAAGGTCGGCGACTTCAGGATGAAGAACCCCGTGAGGCCGGTCATTGCCGGGTTGCGGGCGACGACGCTGCCGTCGCTGCGGATGATGAGGCTGGAGCCGTGCGGTCCCACCGCCACCTGCTTGAGCAACTGGCGAAAGTACTCGATATTGACGGCAATCACCGCGACGCCGCCAAACGAGCCATCCGCCTTGTCGATGCGGCGGCTGAGCGCAATGGAGGGCGCGCCGTTGCGCAGCCGGGAAAGGTACGGTGCGGAGACGTAAAGCCCAACGTTGCGCGCGTGTTCGTGTACCAGGAAATAATCGCGATCGGACAGATTGCCTTTGGGCGGCGTGCCGGTGCCGTATTCGACGGAGTTGCCGTTCGCGTCCAGCGCGGAGATGGAGCTGACGTAGCGGGCGGTCGTGCTGCGATCGAACAGCACTTTATGCCGGATCTCGCTATCGAGCCGCATCACGGCCGGATCGCGCAAGCCCGATGCAACCGCCTGCAATGAAAGATCCGCCAGTTCGAAATTGCGTTGGACGTCACTGCTCAGAACCGAGATGACGCTTTGCGACGTGTCGCGCGCGTGGTCGATGGCGTCTTGCCGTGCTGCGACGAGCGTGACGAGCGTGAGAGCAAACGCCCCCAGTGCCAGCACACTGCCTACTGCACCGACGGCTAGCGGATGACGTACCGCCCGCATCGCGAAGCGGCTCAAGCGGAATTCGATGCGGTTGCGCCGCGGTTGGAGTGCTCGAATGGGCCCGGCTGGGGCGCTTTCACTGATTTGCATAAAGTCTGATGGGCCGGCGCATGGCGAGCCATTCACATGTCGCGGCTCGGCGAGAAAATTGAAAACGCCGCTTACTGGCGTTGCTTGTATAACGGCCGGATCTTATAGAACTTCATCCCCGCCGATCATTTCGGCAGCAGGAGATCTAATTGAGTTGCGCCAGGACATATCGCACCATGGCGGGCGATATATCCTGCGCTATGACTTGCCTGAGAACCTAGAACGTTTCCCAGTTGTTTGCGCTCGCCTCGGCGATCGGGGCCGGCTCTTTGACGGGAGGGGCGGGGGCCCGCTTCGGTGCGGATCGTTGCAGCGGTGCGCGCGATTTCGTTGCGGGCGCAACTGCACGGGCTGCAGGGACAGCTTTGCTTTCGGTGACCTTGAACACGGACACCGCGCGCTTTTGCTGCGCGGCCTGTTGTTCGAGCGATTGTGCGGCCGCCGATGCTTCTTCGACGAGCGCGGCATTTTGCTGCGTCACTTCGTCCATTTGACCAACGGCCTGATTCACCTGTTCGATACCGCGGCTTTGCTCTTCAGACGCGGCAGAGATTTCCGCGTTGATATCCGCAACCCGTTTGATGGCCTGCTGCACTTCGGCCATGGTGCGCCCGACTTCTTCGGCCTGGGACGAACCGTTGTGAATCGTCTCGACCGAGCTCTGAATGAGGTCCTTGATTTCTTTCGCTGCGCTTGACGAACGTTGCGCGAGGCTGCGCACTTCACCGGCGACCACCGCGAAGCCGCGACCCTGCTCGCCGGCGCGCGCCGCTTCAACGGCTGCATTCAACGCGAGAATATTGGTCTGGAAAGCGATGCCCTCGATCAGGGAAGTGATATCGGCGATCTTCGTCGAACTGGCGGTGATGTCGCCCATCGTCACCAGCATGCGCTCCACCATGGTGTTGCCCTTGTCGGCCACGTGCGATGCATTGCCCGCAAGCGTGGTGGCCTGACGCGCATTCTCCGAGTTTTGCTTCACCGTGGCGGTGAGCTGCTCCATGCTGGCGGCGGTTTCTTCCAGTGAGGCGGCTTGCTCTTCGGTGCGCGACGACAGATCCATATTGCCGGCAGCAATCTGGCTGGAGGCCACCATGATTGATTCGCTGGACCCCTTGATGCCGCGGACGATCTCGGCGAGGTTCGAATCCATCTGCTTCAGCGCGCCGAGCAGATGGCCGAATTCATCGTTCGAGTGAATCGACAACTGGTTTTCGAGCTGTCCTTCGGCGATGCGCTGGGCGACGTTCACCGCGGATGTGAGCGGCGTAATGATGGCTTTCAACAGGTACACCGAAGCACCCACGGCGACGGCCAGACCGAGTGCGATCATGCCGACCGCGATCCACAACAGGGCGTGATAGCTGTCGACGCTGTCTGCGGCGAACTGTCTGGCCTGGGATGAATTCATTTCGATGTCTGCGCCGATGCTGTCGGCGACGGCGTTGGCAGCCGACACCGTTTTGTCGAGTGCGGGTGCGACGGCGTCCAGCGTACCGGCATCGACGGCCGCGAGGATCGTGTCGGTGTTCGTTTTGAAATCCGCGGTTTGCCCGGCGATCTGATCGGCGAGCTTACGTTCGTCCCCGGCTGAAACACGAGCCGGATAGTAGTCGCTCCAGGCCGCATCGACTTTCTTCTGAAGGTCGCGGATCGCCTGGGCCGCCTGCTTCGCTTGCGCTGGATCCTTCAGCGTCGCAAGCTGGTCGAGCGCCAGGCGGATCTTCAGCGCGGTTCCGCGCGTGTTCGCAAGATCCTGGATGGGCACCGTGCTATTGGCGTACATCGAGTTCATGTCGGAACTCATCTCTGCGAGCCCGCGTACGCCCATCAATCCGATTGTGATCATCAACACCACGCACGCGCCGAGCGCGAGAATGATCTTGAACTTGATGGTGCTGGTCAGCTTGTTCATTCAGATACCTGTACACGATGGAGAGGCGATTGCTTCGGGGGAGTACGCGCGGGTGTTTGGTCTAACGAGAGGTGTCACGCAAGCCAAAGGCATAGACGTGTAAACGACATGGCGTTTGGGTTCTTGAGGCAAGCGTCGCAGAAAAACGCATCCTTTCGCTTTTGTTTGCTGCTTTATTTCATTCTGATTACCGCGCGGTAAAACATGCACTGCAATGGGGCGCACCCGCGGTCGATCTGCACCGAGAGCGTATCTGCCTCGGCTGCCGTCCAGGTGGTGGGTAATGCGCGGTAAGGCGTGCGTCCCCTGCACCTGCCTTTGCTACACATGTGGCGAGGACATGCATCGAAAGGCGGTTTTGGCCCCATTGCTGGCGCAATGCGAGCATAAAGCGCATGATTGACCACGTGCCGTCGTAAGCCCGCAAGCGTGCGTCGCGCCATTGCGGCGCGTGCAAGCCTATAAGCAACTCAACAGCGGAGCGCGGCACACGCGAAGCCGACCCATGCGCGTCACCGGCCCCATGGTCTTCAGTGGTGCGCGGTTGGCATGACTTGTCCCGCCAAGGAGGAATGAGTATGGAACGACCTGACGCCGCCAATCCGTTTGGCGATTTCACCAAAATGCTGGAGCAGTTCAAGCTCCCCGGCTTCGACGTGCCCGCCATCATGGAAGCGCGACGCAAGGACGTCGAGGCGCTGGTAACAGCGAATCAGGCCGCGCTGCAGGGCATGCAATCGCTCGCGCAGAAGCAGGCTGAAATGCTCCGTTCCACGCTGGGAGAACTCCAGTCGCTGGCCAGTCAATTCTCGGCCTCGGGCGGTGCTCCTTCCGCGCAAACCGCGGATCTGGTGCAGCAAACCCTGCACAAGGCATTGGCGGATATGCAGCAACTCGCGCAGGCGGCCTATCAGTCGCAGGCAGAGTCGTATGCCGTGATTGCCAAACGCGTCGAAGAGAACGTGCAGGAACTCAAGACACTTCTGCAACCGAAGAAATAACAGAAGGGCCACGCCGAAGCACGCGGGTGCAGTCCTCACGTGCATTGGACACAGGGCTGAAGTCGAACAGAATGCCGGCGCCGACCAGGAGGTCGCCCCGGCATTTTGCTTGTTTGGCGCTCGTTATCGACGATCTGCAAGCTTTCTTCAGACGAAGAAATTGGCACACCAAACAAAGTATGAAGAAAGACAAGGTCGTCCGGATTCTGCAGCGTCCTTTTAAAACGGCGTGCTGGATACATCAGGCTTAGCGACTTTTTTCCTGCCGCCCCTCATTTTCAAGCAGGTGTTCGCTTAAAACGCCAGGTAGCGGTCAGATTGACCGCGATTCGCCGTGGGTTGGCGTTGTGGTTTTCAAAGTCAAACAGGACGTGCCGACGAAGCCGGTTTTGAACCTCCGGCAAGTGATCCAGAGCGTGCTTTTGCTTCGCTAAAGTTTCGCGCCGCCACTCCGTAGACGCACTCACGCAGCCTCTCCGGCGTGTTTGCAACACCGGTGGTTCACGCGGTCGAGGTGTGCGCTTCTTATGCGTCGTTCGTGATTGGCTTCAATGGCTCACGAGCGTTTCACCTCGAAGGAATTCACTTGAAAACGATGCTTCATACCAGCATTGCCTGCGCAATGCTCGGGACCGCTTGTGCCTTTTCTTTGCCCGCGCAGGCCGCGCTTGGCGAGAACGTCAGCAGCGTCGCTAGCGACGAGGCACGCATGCACGCCGTCGCCCATGGCGCAACGGCGCAGGCCGCATACACGGTCCATCTGATCGCGCTGCCCTCGGGAACTGCGGTGCGCGAATACGTGGCGGCGAACGGCATCGTGTTTGGCGTGGCATGGGAAGGCCCGACCTTGCCCGATCTGAAGGCGACGCTGGGCGCAGCCTTCGATCAGTACGTCGCCGCCACCGCAACGCGCCGTGCCACACCGCTTGCCGTGTCGAACAGCGGCCTCGTGGTGTATTCAGGCGGCCATTTGCGCGCATTTGCAGGCCATGCATACCTGCCGCAAGCGGTGCCGGCCGGCGTCGACGTGAGCGTCATTCAATAACGGAGTGATCATGCGTCAATCAGATTCGTTCATCGCGTTGCTCGCGGCCACCTTGCTCGCCTTGCTCGTCACTGCCTGCGGCGGGGGAGGCGGTGGAGGGGGTGCCGCATCGGGCGCATCGAGCGGCGGCACGACGAACGTGTCGTCGCCGGGTCAGACGGTGACCAACACGTCGCCCGCGACGGCGCTGGCGGCCAACGTCGTGGCGGTGACCGTCGATCAGGGCGTGACCGGGGTGCCGAACATGCCGTTCGTCAGCGTGACGGTGTGCGCGCCGGGCACTACGCAGTGTCAAACCATTGATCACGTGTTGGTGGATACCGGCTCGTGGGGGCTGCGTGTGTTTGCAGCGCAATTGCCGCCAACCATGGCGCTGCCGCAACAGCAGGATGCGTCCGGCAATCTGCTGGCCGAATGCATGCAGTTTTTCGACGGCTATACATGGGGTTCGGTGCGGCTCGCCGATGTGCGGATTGCCGGTGAGAAAGCGGCGTCGTTGCCGATTCAGGTGATCGACCCTGGCTACAGCGCGACGCCGTCGGACTGCAGCAGCGTCGGCACAGCGCGCAATACCCCTGGCGCATTGGCCGCCAACGGCGTACTCGGCATTGGCGTCTTCAAGCACGATTGCGGCGCGAACTGTGTGCAGCGTGCGGTGCCGGCAGCCTATTACAGTTGTGCTGGAACCACGTGCACATCCATTGCCGTGGCCGAGAATCTGCAGGTCGCGAATCCGATTCCGTACTTCGCCACGGACAACAACGGTTCTGAATTGAGCTTGCCGCCCGTTGCCGCAACCGGCGCGGCGTCGCTGACGGGGCAACTGGTGTTCGGGATCGGTACACAGAGCAACAACGGTCTGGGCACTGCGCAGGTGATCGGCGTGAGCCCGTCAACCGGCACCTTCATGACCTCGCAAAACGGTACGACGTACACGAAAAGCATCATGGATAGCGGATCGACCGGGCTGTTCTTTCAGACGAGCGCGCTGCCGGTCTGTGCCGGTCCGAACAACGCGTATTACTGTCCGTTGTCAACGCAACAATTGACTGCGGTGATCGAAGGGGTGAACGGTGTGACGAGCGCGGTGTCATTCGATGTGGGCAACGCCACGGCGCTTGCGCAAGGCGCCAACGGCAATGTCGTGATGCCGCTGCTGGCAGGCCCGGCGTTCGTGACGTCGACGATCTTCGATTGGGGTCTGCCGTTCTTCTACGGACGCAACGTGTACGCGGCCGTGGAACAGCAGGCGACGCCGGGCGGGACCGGGCCGTTTATCGCCTATTGATGGGCGGTTGCGGGGGCGTGGGCGTGGGATTTGCAACCGGCAAAATCCGCTTATTCTCACCAGGCCTTCCATACCTTCCTGTAAGCCGCTTCCACATGCCGTGCAAAGCGCGCGCCATCCATCAACGGCGACTGCTCCATGCGTGACCGCAGACCGTGCCGCAACGCTGCCAGACGCGGCCAGTCATTGGCCAGTTCAACGACGATACGGACGAATGCGTCGTCCGTATGCGCGGCGAGTTCGCTTAACCCCAGATTGAACAGCTGACTCAAACCACCGCGTCCTACCGCAGTCTCGCCCACTCGCGTGACGACCGGTACGCCCATCCAGAATGAGTCGAGGCTGGTGGTGTGGCCGTTATAGGGAAAGGTATCGAGTCCGAGATCGATCTGATGATAGGTGCGCAGATAGTCGGCACGCGGCTGGAACGGCACGAAGCCAACGCGCTGAATGTCGATGCCTTGCTGTTCGATGCGTCGCGCGAGATCGGCGTGGGCGTTGCCGGCTGGTGCCATCAACAGCAGCCGTGAGTTGGGCACGGCTGCCAGCACGACGCTCCACATGCCGAGCGTGCGGTCCGTCAGTTTGCACGGATTGTTCAGGCATCCGAACGTTAGATGACCGGCCGTCAAAGCGGGCAGCGGGTTCACTTGCGGAGACTGCGTCAACGGGTCGTAGCACCAGAACGAGTCCGGCAGGCGCACGGAGCGTTCGGTGTAATGGCCGTCGTTCGACGGCGGATCGAGCCGCGGATCGGTCAGCCGGTAATCGATCGCTTCGATACCAGTCGTGCCCGGATACGCGAGCCACGCCATCTGCACCGGCGCCGGTTTACGGGCGAACAGCAGCGGTCGGCCGTCGGCCATGTGCATCGTCAGGTCGACCAGAATGTCGATGCCGTCCGCGCGGATCTGTTGCGCGAGCTGTTCGTCGTCGAGCGCGCGAACTTCGCGCCACACGTCGACATAGCCGTCGATGCGCCGCGTCAGATCGTCGGGCCGCTCCACGCTCGCATAGCAGTAAATCTCGAACTGGTTGTGATCGTGATGGGCGAACAGCGGCACCGTGAAAAGCGACTGGCAGTGATCGCGAAAGTCCGCGCCGACGTAGCCGATCCGCAAACGCCGCTCGGGTGTGCGGTCGTTCGTGTGCGGCAGACGCGCCGCCGCGAGCGGCGCTTCGTGTTGCGCCGACCAGCGACGGCATTCCTCGAGTACGGGCTCGCCGTGTTCCGCCTGAAATGTCAACGCGTAGGCCAGATTGCTGTGCGCAACCACGTTGGCAGGGTCGCACTGCACGGCACGGCGATAGTGGACGATGCCTCGATCGAGCGCACCGCAATCCTTCAGCACGTTGCCAAGGTTATTGTGCGAGGCCGAATGGTTCGGATCCACCGCCAGCGCAGCCTCGAACAGCGCTTCCGCGTCCACGGTGCGGCGCAAGGTGCGCATCAGATTGCCCGCGTTGTTGTAGGCAGCCACGAAACCGGGACGCGCCCGGATGGCGGCGTCGTAGGCATCCACCGCGGCTTTATATTCGCCCAGCTCCTTGCTGAGGTTGCCCAGGTTGTTGTGGGCGTCGGCGTGCTGCGGATCGAGTGCGATCGCGGTGCGGTACTGTGCCTGCGCCTCGTGGCGACGGCCGAGCGCGTGCAACGCAATGCCGAGGTTGTACGCGGCTTCGGGAAAGTGCGGAACGATCTCCAGCGTGCGTGTGAACAGCGCCGCGGCATCTTCGAACTGACGCCGTGAGCACAATGCCACGCCGAGATTGAGCAGGCAGGTGGGCGAATCCGGCGCGTTCAGCACGGCCTGGCTCAGGCATTCGACGGCCCCGTCGATCTGTCCGCGCGCCTGCAACAGCGTGCCCAGGTTCGTCAACGCGCTGGCGTGGCCGGGCTGTGCCGCGATGGCGCGCCGGTACGCGGCTTCGGCGCGCGCCGCCTCACCCAGTTGACGATGGCAGTTGCCCAGGTTGTTCAGTGCATCGACTTGCGCCGGATCGAGCGAGGCGGCCGACTCATACGCGCTCGCCGCGCCGGGCATATCGCCGTTCGCCTGCAAGGCGTCGGCGAGCGCGCACCACACATCCGCAGACGTTGCGTCCAGAGCGAGCAGCGCGCGGTACGTGTCGATCGCGTCGTCGAAGCGCTGCTGCGCGCTCAGCACCTGGGCGCGCGCAAAATGGTAGCGGGTTTCCCGGGGCACGACCTCGATCGCACGGTCGAGCCACTCGAGCGCGTCGTCGTAGGCGGCGCATTGCAGTCCGAGTACACCGAGGCGAAACATCACGTCGGCGTTGGCCGGATCGTCGGCGAGCACGTTGTGGTACAGCCCGCGGGCACCCGCCAGGTCGCCCGCGAGGTGCCGCTCTTTGGCCAATGCCAGACATGAGTCGCTCTGCATCGAGGTCTTGCCTTGTTCCGAAGGGTGCGATGAGTGCGGACGCGCTTTTTTGCGAGGTGCGCAGGCCGGGCCTAAGCCGTCCGCTCGTAAGAGCGGAATAACGGCAGATTCCCGCTCGATCTTTACCGCGACCAACCAGAAAATCTCGCAGCTTACGATGGGTTGACGGAATCAGGCGGTGAACCCGACGGTGAGCCCGGCTGGCCGGGGGGCTGCGCGGCCGTCCGGGCTGCGGCATCGGTTGCCGGCTGGGCATCTGACTGAGCGAGGCTTTGTGCGTCGGATTGCACGGCGGCCTGGGCGGCCGCCCGATCGTTTGGCGGCGTCTCTGGCTGAGTGGCCGGTTGCGTGGCCGACTGGGTAGCCGGCTGGGTAGCCAACCGGGCCTTCAGCTTGCGGCCCGCTTGCGCGCCCGGCCCGCTTTTCGCCGTCACCCGCTGGCCTTTCTTGCCGGACGCCGCGACCACCCGGTGCACCAGGCGCAGCTTGTCCACCACTGGCGCCGCGAGCGTGAAAGGATAGCCGTCCGGCATGCCAAGACTGCGATTCAGGCTGTTCAGCGCGTAGGTGAGCGGAAACCAGCGCTTCATCAGATTATCGAAGCTGGCGTCTTCGACCGGCGTCTGGTCCGTCAGCGTCGGTTCGTTGGGCGCTTGCGGGATCAGCGCGACGCCATAGGTGGTGGCCGTATCGAGCACGTCGACGATCAGCAGGTAGTGCGCCCACGTCTCGGCCCAGTCTTCCCACGGATGCATGGTGGCATACGCGCTGATGTACGACTGGGGCCAGTCGGCTGGCGCGCCGTCGCGATAGTAGGCTTCGAGCGCCGCGCCGTAATCCGCGCTCTCGTCGCCGAACCGCGCGCGGAACGGCTCCAGCCAGTCGGTACCGGCGACGAGACGATCGAAATAGTAGTGCCCCGTCTCATGACGAAAATGCCCGAGGAGCGTGCGGTACGGCTCGCCCATCGCGGTGCGGGTGCGTTCGCGGTAGGCGTCGTCGGCTTCGGCAATGTTCAGCGTGATGAGGCCGTCGTCGTGGCCTGTCATGACCTGCGCGCCGTCGCCGCCGTCTTCGAGGAATTCGAATTCAAGCCCTTCCTCGGGATTTTCCAGCCGTGATTCGACCTGCACGCCGAGCGCCGCCAGCGTATAGAGCAGGCGCCGCTTGGCGACTTCGAGGCGGTACCAGTAGAGCCGGTTATCCGGTGCAGCAAGGTTCGGAATGGTGCGCGTGAGGCGGCATGAGCGGCACAAGGTATCGGGCGAATCGGCGGGGATCATCCAGTTGCAGACGTTTTCCACCGCGTAGTTATGACACTGACGGTAGAGCGCACCGTCCACCCGCGGATGCAGACTGCGCCAGCGGCCTTCGCCGGCCTCTTCGAAGGCGCTGATTTCGGCCAGTTCCGGCACGAAGCCCAGCAACGCCTCGCACCGTTCGCACTGGACGTTTTCATAGAACACGAGGTGTTCGCAGCGATTGCAGTGAAACGTTTTCATGACGGAGCCTGGAAGTGGTAGCTGAGTTGGCTTGAGCACGATGATGTGCCCGATCCGCAAAGCAGGCGCAAGCTTCATGCCGCATTTGCCAGACGTCACTGCTTTAACGCACATTACGTGCATGATGGGGCATGCGGACTGCGCCGCTTTGGTGCGTGGTGTGAGAAAAGCCACCTGCGGCGGCTGCTTGCTGGTGAGCCGAGATGCAACGCACAGGCTGAACGCACCACGCGCTGCACGCGAGATATGTTTTCCGGCCGCAAGGCCCGAACCGGCAACTTTTTCTACCAACGGCATGAAGCTTGCTTTTTGGCGGGCTGCCATCCTTCGTCCAGGAGTCCGGTGTGTCGATACGTGTCGCGTTGAACCATGTCACACATTACCGTTATGACCGCCTCGTCGGACTGTCGCCGCAGGTCGTGCGCCTGCGGCCCGCGCCACACTGCCGTACGCCGATCCTGTCGTATTCGATGCGGGTCGAACCGGCCGGGCATTTCATCAACTGGCAACAGGATGCGTTCGCCAACTACCAGGCGCGTCTCGTCTTTCCGGAGAAGACCCGCGAGTTCAAGATCACAGTGGATCTGGTGGCCGAAATGGCCGTCTACAACCCGTTCGACTTCTTTCTCGAACCGTCCGCCGAAAAATTCCCCTTTGCCTACGCGCCCGGTCTGGCCGAAGAACTCGCCCCGTATCTGGTGAGGCGCGAGCCGACTCCGAAGTTTGCCGAATTCGTCGCGAGCATCGACCGCTCGCCGAAAGTGACCGCGGATTTTCTGGTCGAACTGAACCAGCGTCTGCAGCGCGAGATCCGCTACCTGATCCGCATGGAGCCGGGTGTGCAGACGCCTGAGGAAACGCTGACGAGCGCTGCGGGCTCGTGCCGCGATTCGGGCTGGCTGCTGGTCGAGACACTGCGTCAACTGGGACTGGCGGCACGCTTCGTGTCGGGCTATCTGCTGCAACTGGCGCCGGACACGAGGTCGCTCGACGGCCCGAGCGGCACGGAAGTCGACTTCACCGACCTGCACGCCTGGTGCGAGGTCTACCTGCCCGGCGCCGGATGGATTGGCCTCGATCCGACTTCGGGCTTGCTCGCGGGCGAAGGGCACATCCCCGTGGCCTGCACGCCTGAACCGGGCAGCGCCGCGCCGATTTCCGGCGCGGTCGACGAGTCCGAGGTCGAGTTCGAACATACGATGACGATCGAGCGGGTGCTGGAAACGCCGCGCGTCACCAAGCCTTATAGCGAGGCGATCTGGAGCGACGTGCTGCAGATGGGCGCGCGGGTCGACGAGCACCTCACCGGCATGGACGTGCGCCTGACGATGGGCGGCGAGCCGACCTTCGTGGCGGTGCGCGACCGCGACGCCGCCGAGTGGAACACCGACGCCCTCGGCCCGACCAAACGCAGCTATGCGGTTGCGTTGATGGACAAGCTACGCTCGCGCTACGGCGCGAACGGCTTTCTGCATATCGGCCAGGGCAAGTGGTATCCGGGCGAGCAACTACCGCGCTGGGCCTTGTCGCTCTACTGGCGCGCGGACGGCGAGCCTTGCTGGCAAGACCCGGGCTTGTTCGCCGACGAGCGCTCGCCCGGCAGTTACACCGCGGAGGACGCGAAGCGTTTCCTCACGCACCTGAGCGGCAAGCTCGCGCTCGACACGAAATTCATCCGGGCCGGCTACGAGGACACCTGGTATTACCTGTGGCGCGAGCGGCGCCTGCCGGTCAACGTCGATCCGTTCGAATCGCGCCTGGACGACGAGATGGAGCGCGTGCGTTTGCGGCGTATCTTCGACAGCGGGCTGGCGTCGGTGACGGGCTATGTGCTGCCGCTCGCGCGCGAGCGCGACGTGCCGCTGCAAGGACCGCGCTGGATCACCGGGCCATGGACTTTTCGCGGCGAACGCATGTATCTGATTCCCGGCGATTCGCCGATGGGCTACCGCTTGCCGCTCGATGCGCTGCCGTGGGTGTCGGCCACCGACTATCCGTATCAGCACGCGCACGATCCGTTTGCGCCGCCGGCGCCGCTGCGCAGCGCGGCGCAGTTGCGCATGCAGTACGACGCGCGCTCGATTGCGAATGGTCTGGTGGGCGAAGCGGCAGCACGTGCGGGTGCGGCGGGAGTGGGCGGCGCAGCGGGTTTGGGGGCGGGCGCTGGCGGTAGCGCCGCAGGCGGCGCGTCTGCCACCAGCGCCGCCGCGCGCATCCCCGAACGCGGCGAATCCGCCAGTTGGGTCACGCGCACCGCTTTGTGCGTCGAAGCCCGTGACCCGGCGCGCGCCGCCGGCCCGAAGGTCGAGACCGAGACTTTCGGCAGCGGGCGCAAGATGCTGCACGTGTTCATGCCGCCGCTCACCGAACTCGACGACTATCTGGACCTGCTCGCCGCCGTCGAAGCCACTGCGGCCGAGCTGAAGATGAAAGTCGTGATCGAGGGCTATCCGCCGCCGCGCGATCAGCGTCTGAAGATGCTGCAGGTGACGCCGGACCCGGGCGTGATCGAAGTGAACATCCATCCGGCTTCGAGCTGGGCGCAACTGGTCGATCACACCGAGTACCTGTATCAGGCGGCGCACGAAACGTATCTGAGCACCGAGAAGTTCATGACCGACGGCCGCCATACCGGCACCGGCGGCGGCAATCACTTCGTGCTGGGCGGCGCGACGCCGGCCGACAGCCCGTTCCTGCGGCGGCCTGATCTGCTCGCGAGTCTGGTGGCGTACTGGCTCAATCATCCGTCGCTGTCGTATCTGTTCTCGGGTCTCTTTATCGGACCGACGAGCCAGGCGCCGCGCGTCGACGAGGCCCGCAACGACCAGGTCTACGAACTGGAAGTGGCGTTGCGCGAACTGCAGCGCCAGATCGACCTGCTCGGCGGCCGCGAGGGCGGCCCGTTGCCGGCGTGGATGATCGACCGGTCGCTCCGCAATATCCTGATCGACGTCACGGGCAACACGCACCGCGCCGAGTTTTGCATCGACAAGCTGTATTCGCCCGATGGCCCGACCGGCCGCCTCGGTCTGCTCGAACTGCGCGGCTTCGAAATGCCGCCGCACGCGCGCATGAGCCTCGTGCAGCAGTTGCTGTTGCGCGCCCTGGTGGCGCGGTTCTGGAAGACGCCGTACACCACGCGTCTCACGCGCTGGGGCACGGAACTGCACGACCGCTTTCTGCTCGGCACGTTCGTGCAGATGGATTTCGACGACGTGCTCGCCGAACTCGCCGAGGCCGGTTATGCGTTCGATCGCGCCTGGTTCGCGCCGCACTTCGAATTCCGCTTCCCGATGGTGGGCGAAACCACCGCCAGCGGCGTGACGCTGACCCTGCGCAGCGCGCTCGAACCGTGGCACGTGATGGGCGAGGAGGGCGCGCCGGGCGGCACGGTGCGTTACGTGGATTCCTCCGTGGAACGGCTCGAAGTGCGCGTGCTGGGGCTGAACGACAACCGCCATGTCGTGACGGTCAACGGTGTGCCGGTGCCGCTGCAACCGACTGGGCGCGTCAGCGAATCGGTGGCGGGCGTGCGCTATCGCGCGTGGTCGCAGCCCTCCGCGCTGCATCCGACGATTGGCGTCGACGCCCCGCTTACGTTCGACCTCGTCGATACATGGACCGGGCGATCCATCGGCGGATGCCAGTATCATGTGGCTCATCCGAGCGGGCGCAATTACCAGACTTTCCCGGTCAACGCGTACGAGGCAGAAAGCCGGCGGCGCGCGCGCTTCTTCACGACCGGTCATACGCCTGGACCGCTCGTGGCAGAGGCGCCGCAACGCAGTCTGGAATTCCCGTTCACGCTGGATTTACGCTACTGGTGACCCTGAAGAACAATTAACCGCGATACGACCTTGGCCTTTCAATCGACTTTTCCCTTCGAGGCGAGCTCCGCCCACGCGGATGCGCTGTCGCTCCTGCGGGTGCTGCCGGTCCGCGAAGGCCACTGGGACGAGTTGCTCGATGCGTCCGGCGCGTTGCGCGCGCCGTGGCGCGAGTTCTTCGAGCGGCTGGGCGAGGACGGCATTGCCCGCCTCGAACACAACGCGGCGTCGGTTGCGCAGCAGATCCGCGATAACGACATCAGCTACAACGTCTACGCCGACAAGGGCGAGCCGCGGCCGTGGGCGCTCGATCTGCTGCCGTTCCTGATCGACGAGGCCGAGTGGGCCGAAATCGAGAGCGGCGTGATGCAGCGCGCGCAACTGCTCAACGCGGTGGTCGCCGACGTCTACGGCGCGCAGACGCTGCTGCGGCGCGGCCAGTTGCCGCCTGCGCTGGTCTTCGGGCATCCGGGTTATCTGCGGCCGGTGAAGGGTTTTACGCCGCCGGGCGGTCAATATCTGCAGGTGGTCGCGGTGGATCTGGCACGCGCGCCCAACGGCGGCTGGACCGTGGTGTCGCATCGCACCGAGGCGCCGTCGGGCCTTGGCTACGCGCTCGAAAACCGCCTGATCGTCTCCAGCCAGTTTGCCGAGCCGTTCCGTGCGCTGCACGTGAGCCGCCTCGCGCCGACCTATTCGCAACTGATGGCCACCCTGGTCGAGGCCGCGCGCGCCACGATGCGCGGCGACGCCGCGGACCGCTCGCCGCATATCGCGCTGCTCACGCCCGGGCCGTTCAGCGAAACCTATTTCGAGCATGTGTTTCTGGCGCGCTATCTGGGCGTGACGCTGGTCGAAGGCAAAGACCTGACCGTGCGCGACGACATGCTGTATCTCAAGACGCTTGCCGGTCTCGAGCGCGTGCATGTGGTGGTGCGCCGTCTGGACGACGCGTTTTGCGATCCGGTCGAACTGCGCGCGGATTCGACCATCGGCGTACCCGGTCTGTTGCAGGTGATGCGGGCGGGCAATGTGATCGTGTCGAACGTGCCGGGTTCCGGCTTCGTCGAATCGCCCGCCTTGCATGGCTTTCTGCCGGGCATTTGTCATGATTTGCTGAACGAGGAACTGGTGCTGCCGGGCGTGCCCACGTGGTGGTGCGGCGAAGAAGCGGCGCGTGAACACGCCTTTACGCATCTGGATGAAGCGTTTCTGCTGCCGACCTGGCCGGCCGCCGGCCGCGACAGTCCGCCTGGCATGGCGCAGGGCACGCAACGGCTCGAAGCATGGCGTAGCCGCATCGAAGCGCTGCCCGATCACTTCACGATTCAACAGCCGCTGCCGTATTCGTGTGCGCCGCGCTTTGAGGACGGCACGCTCGGCCGCCGGCCGTCGGTGCTGCGCGTCTATGCGATCGCCGACTTCAACGGCGGCTGGCATGTGATGCCGGGCGGTTTCACGCGGCTCGCCGCGCAACGGCAGGCGACGGTGTCGATGCAGTTCGGCGGCAGCAGCGTCGATACGTGGGTGTTGTCGAGCCAGCCGATCTCGACGTTCACGCTGCTGCCTTCGCCGATGCAACCGGCGGATCTCGCGCGCAAGCATCGCACCGTCTCCAGCCGTGCGGCGGAAAACCTGTTCTGGGCGGGGCGTTATAGCGAACGCGCCGAGAACAATGTGCGGCTGTTGCGGCTGATTCTCGGCTCGCTGGAGAGCAACGATGCCGACGCGATGTTCAGCACGCTCGTCGAACTGGCCTTGAATTGCGGGCTCGTGCAATTCGGCGACGTGCGCGCCGGCGATTCGTTACAGGCTTTCGAGCGCACGCTGGTTGCCAACCTGCACGAATCCACCGGCGCGGCCAGCATCGGGCAGGTGCTGGCGTCGCAGGCGCGCTCGAGCGGCGAGATTCGCGGCCGTCTGTCGAACGATCACTGGCGCACCATTCTCGCGGCGCGCAATGACTTCCGCGACGCCTTGCCGAAGCTGACGCCCGCGCTGGCCTCGTCTGCGGGAGCGAACGGCGCGAACGGCGGCCACGGTGGCAATGGTGGTGCGCCGCAGGGTGGCGCGCGGCTCGACCGCTACGACCGCGTCACGCTGATGGACGCGCTCGAACATCTGGCCACGCAGCTCTCGGCGATCAGCGGCTCGCAGGGCGACCGCATGACGCGCGACGAAGCATGGCGGCTGTTGTTCACGGGGCGCCACATCGAACGGGTTGCGGCAATGACGTCGACCCTGCGCGTGGTCGCTGAAAAAGGGCAACTTGCGACACCTGCGGGTTTCGACTTGCTGCTGCAATTGTTCGACAGCACGCTCACCTATCGCTCGCTCTATCCGGGCCGTCTGGAAGTGCCGGCGCTGCTCGATCTGCTGGTGGTCGAGCCGACCAATCCGCGTGGCCTGTACGGCGTCTACGAACGCCTGTGCGGCAAGCTCGACGAAATTTCGATCGCAGCAGGCGGTGGCGGCGGCGCGAGACACCGGCCTTTCGTGGCTCTGATGCCGCCACCGGAGACGTTGCCGCCGCTCGAACGCCTGTGCGAAACCGATGAAAACGGCGCGTACACGACGCTCATGCGCGTCTGCGACGAACTGGGCGCATTCGTCGCAGCGGCGGCCAACGAGGTCAGCGCGCGCTACTTCAGCCACGCCAATACGCTCGCCTCGCAGGTGTCGTCATGAAGACCGCTCAGACGGTGCTATCGGTCGCGCACCGCACGACTTATCGTTATTCGACTTACGTGGAAACCGCGCAGCATCTCGCGACCATCCGGCCGCTGGCGTGTGCGTGGCAGCGCATCATCTCGCATGAGGAACGCATCGAACCGGAGCCGTCGTATGCGCACAGCCGCGTCGATGCGTTCGGCAATGACGTGCTGTATTTCACGCTCGATGCGCCGCACGAGCGGCTGCAACTGGTCAGCGAAACCACGGTGCAATTGACGCCGCGCTGGACGCAGCTCGATCCGCAATCGACGCCTGGCTGGGATGAAGTGGCGCAGGCGTTGCGTTATTGTGCGGGCGGCGAGTTCCGGCCGGAGGTGGAGTTCTGTTTTGCTTCGCCGAACATCGCGTTGCGCCCTGCGTTGCGTGCGTATGCGTTGCCGAGCTTCGCGCCTGGCACGCCGATCGCCGCGGGTGCGATCGATCTGATGCAGCGCATTCACAGCGACTTTGCCTATAAACCCTCGGCGACGATGTTCGATACGCCGGCGGAGCGCGCCTTCGAGTTAAAGAGCGGCGTGTGTCAGGACTTCGCGCAGGTGATGATCGGCTGCTTGCGCTCGCTGGGATTGCCGGCACGCTATGTGAGCGGCTATCTGCGCAACGACCCGCCGCCGGGTCAGCCGCGGCTGATCGGTGCGGACGCGTCGCATGCGTGGGTGTCGGTGTATTGCCCGGGCAGCGGGTGGATCGATCTGGATCCGACCAACGACGTGCTCGCCGATATGGATCACGTGACCCTCGCGATTGGCCGCGACTACAGCGATGTGTCGTTGCTGCGCGGGATGATTCTGGGCGGCGGCGCGCACCGGGTCGAGGTGGGCGTGAGCGTGCTGGCGTTATGAGGTGCGCGTCGCTGCGCCGCAAACGCGGCGCAGCGTCCCCCGCGACCTTTACTTGTTCGTCGCCATCGCCCCCGCACTGTTTTTCCCGCCAAACAGCGCGGTCAGATAATCCGCGCTCTGGCTCGTCTGCGTCATCAGCTTGTTCAGCGCCGAAAACTGCGCGTTATACGCCTTGGTGATCTTGTCCGTATAGGCGGTCAACTGGGTCTGCTGACTCGCCACCGCCTTCAGATCAGCCGTGAGGGCGTTGGTATGTGCGTCGATCGTGCCGTCCTTTTGCAGGAACGTGGTCAGCGACCTGTTCATCGACACAGCCAGTCCCGTCTTTGCGCTGAACAGCGCCGCCACCGCCCGGGAATCGCTGCTCAATGCGTTGGACAGCGTGACGTCGTCCAGCTTCAGCGTGCCGTCCTTCTGGAATGTGATGCCGATGGCCGCAAGGCTGGCTGTGCTCGAGCCCGCCCCCGCGCCTTGTTTGCCGTCCCCGCTCAGCGCGCTCGCGAGCGTGTTGCGGATGGTGTTCAGCACCGAGTCGCCCAGCAGCACGCCGCCTTGTGAACCGGCTGCCTTGGTCGAATCGAAGCCCGTAAACGACGCGGCCGCGTTGACAAAGTTGTTGTACGCGGTGACGAACGCGCCAATGGCCGTCTTCTGATCGCTGACGTCCTGCGCGATGGTGAGCGTCTGCGTGGTTCCCTCGGATTCGGCCGTGAGCGAGATGCTCAGGCCATCGATGGCGGAGCCGACCAGGTTGCTGGCGCTCACCACTTCCATGCCCGAGATGCTGAGCCGCGCATCCTGTCCGGCCACGCTTTGCTTCCAGTTGCCGGAGGCGTCGAGTTCGGTGGTGGGCGGCACGGTGCTCGACGTGCTGGACTTGACGCTCAGCTTGCGCAAATCCGCGTTGTCCGATTTGACGTCGATGCTGATGCCGTTCGCGAGTCCCGTGAAATTCGAATGCAGCATCAGATGCGCGCCGTCCACCCCGTTGACCACCGTGGCCGCGATGCCCGGATTGCCGGAGGCGGCGTTGATGGCGGCGGCGATATCCGCCAGCGTGCTGTGCGCGGTGTCGATATTGATGGTGGTGCTCTTGCCGCCCAACGACAGCGTCAACGACCCGCTGCCGAGCGCGCTTTTGGCGCCGAACGCACCGGACGTGATGGCCTGGGAGGAGGCGATGTTCTTGACGTCCACTAGATAGCTGCCCGTCACCACACCGCTGCCGGCCGTCGCCGTCAGGCCCTTGCCGCTTGCCGACGCAGTGAGGCTCGAGAAGGCCTTGCCGTTTGCGAGCGGCGTCAACGCGCCTTGCATCAGCGAAAGCACCGACTTTAAGGTGCCGATAGCCGTCAACTGGCTGTTGTCGCGCGTCGCCCGTCCGGCGAGTTGCGCGGCTTTGCCGGCCACTTTCGCGTTGACGAGTGCGCTCACCAGCGCGTTGATGTCGGTATCCGACCTGGTCGAACCGCTGATGATGGATTGCGCCGCGTCCTGGATCGAAGTGGCCGTGGATGCACTGGTGCTGTTAGTAACCGTTGACATGACGTGTGGGTCCCCCGCGTCAGCAGAATGTGTTGGAATACGGCAACGAATGCGGCAAAGAGGGCGCTCCAGACGCGCCTCGATCAGTCCGGACCCCAGCCAGTCTCAGGCAGTCCAAACTGTAAGCTATTGTAATAAACTAAATCTCAATATTACAAGTGCATTTCAAGTAGTTTTCAATTCGCCGTTGTTTCGAGTGCGTGGGTTGACTCTGTGTGTACGCACATATAGACTGGCTTACATGAACGGACCGATCTCTTACGACGAGTGCAACTGCTTCGCGCTGCGCCAGGCGGCGCGCTACGTCACGCAGATTTACGAGCGCCACCTGGGCGAGGTGGGGCTGACGGCTGCGCAGTTCACTATCCTCGCAAAGCTGGCGCGCACGCCTGAAGCGACCATGATCGAAATCGCGGATGCGATGGTGATGGACCGCACGACCCTCGTGCGGGCGCTCAAGCCTTTGCAGCGCGATGGTTTTGTGGTCAGCGAAGCCTCGGAGCACGATGGCCGCACGTATCTGCTGAGTCTCTCGGAGAGCGGCAAAGAGACCTTCGCGCAGGCAGCGGTGGCGTGGCGCAACGCGCAGGCCGAGTTCGAAGGCAAGTTTGGCCAGGGGCGAGCGAAGGCACTGCGCGCGGAGTTGTTTGGCTTGACCGCGGACGCAGGCTGACGAGATTCGCGCATCCGGCGCTCACGAATCACCGGGTGCAAGGGGCGACGAATCCGTTCGCTGCTTCGTGTTCTTGTGTGTGTATGCACTTAGAGAGTGGGTCGATCCGATGCAACTGCTTCCCGATGACGATTGTTTCGCGATTCGCCAGGCCGCGCGCTACGTGTCGCAGCTTTACGACCGCCACCTTGCGCCGGTCGGTCTGACGATCACGCAATTCTCGATCATGAACAAGCTCAGGCGCGCCGGTTCCATGACGATGCGACAGCTGGCCGACGCGATGGTGATGGAGCGGACCACGCTGGTGCGCGCGCTGCAACCATTGCAGCGCGATGGCCTCGTGTCCGGCCGCAACGCGACGTCCCGTGGCAGAGGGCTGTCGCTCAGCCTGACGCCCGACGGGCAAGCGCGCTTCGCCGCGGCGCGGCTTTGCTGGCGCGCCGCGCAGGGCGATTTCGAGCGCCGCTTCGGCGCTGAGCGTGCGGCGCTGCTGCGCGGCGAGTTGTTCGATATGACGAAGGCTTAGGTTCGGCGTCTCCCTATAAGTACGGTCGGCGTGAATCTCACGCTTTCTTTGATAACAATCTGGTGCATACGCACATCCAATCATGTCAAGCACACCTTCGACTATTGCCCCGCCCAGCGCCGCCGGCGTCGCCAAACCTGCCCGCCGCGTTCCGTGGATGCTGCTCGCTGTATTGGGCGTGGTGCTCGTGATGGCGCTCGCGTTGTCGTACTGGTTTTTCGTTGGCCGCTTTGTTGAAAGTACCGACGATGCGTACGTCGGCGGCGACGTGACGGTCATGGCGCCGAAGGTGAATGGCTTCGTCACCGATGTGCTGGTGCACGACAACCAGCATGTGCAGGTGGGACAGGTCCTGATCCGGCTCGACGCGCGTGACTACGATGCGCGCCTCGCGCAGGCAAGCGCGGAAGTGCAGAGCGCCCAGGCAGCGGTGACCGAATTGCAGGCGAAGAAATCGCTGCAACTGGCGACCATCAACGAGCAGGCAGCCGAAGTGAAATCCTCTGACGCCGAGCTGACGCGCAGCAACCTGGATCAGGCACGCTACCGCGCGCTCGTCAAGGACGAGGCGGTGTCGAACCAGATCGTCGAGCGCGCCGATGCGGACCTCGTCAAGGCGCATGCCGCGGTGGACCGCAGCGGCGCGGCGTTGCTCGCCGCGCAACGGCAGATCACGGTGCTCGATGCGCAGATCGGTGCGGCGCAAGCGCGGGTGGCGACGGCGCAAGCCGCGCAGCGTGTCGCTGAATTGAATGTGGAGTACACGACGATCCGTTCGCCGGTCGACGGGTATGTCGGCAATCGCACCGCACGCGTGGGACTGCTGGCTGATACCGGTGTGTCGCTGCTGACCGTGGTGCCGTCGACGGGTCTGTGGATCGACGCGAACTTCAAGGAAGACCAGTTGAAGAAAATGCGCGTCGGCGATACGGTCGACGTCGCGCTCGACGCGTCGAGCGAGTCGCTGCACGGCGTGGTCGATAGTCTTGCGCCGGCCACCGGCGCGACTTTCAGCGTGCTGCCGGCGGAGAACGCCACCGGCAACTTCACGAAGATCGTGCAGCGCGTGCCGGTGCGCATTCACCTCGAGGTGCCGGAAAATATGCGCGGCGTGCTGCGGCCGGGCTTGTCGGCGACGGTCAAGGTGCACGTCGACGGCGAGCATGGCGTGAACCCGCCGGCGCGTTCGTAACATGAGCGCCGCAACCGCCGCTTCGGTCATGTCCAGCATGAGCCGCCCGTCGCTCAACCCCGCTGATCAGCCGACCCGCACCAAAGTCTTCGCGTTTTCGCTGATGTGTCTCGGTTTCTTCATGGCGACCCTGGACATCCAGATCGTCGCGTCTTCGTTACGGGACATTGGCGGCGGCCTGTCCGCCAGCCAGGACGAGCTGTCGTGGGTGCAAACCTCTTACCTGATTGCCGAGATCATCGTGATTCCGATGTCGGGATGGCTGACGCGGGTGTTCTCGACGCGCTGGCTGTTTACGGTCTCTTCGCTCGGTTTCACGATCACGAGCATGCTCTGCGGTCTCGCGTGGGACATCAACTCGATGATCCTGTTTCGCGGCCTGCAAGGCGCGCTCGGCGCGGCGATGATTCCCACCGTGTTTACCACTGCGTTCATGCTGTTTCCCGGCAAGCAGCGCCTGATTGCGTCGACCACCATCGGCGCGCTGGCGTCGCTCGCGCCGACGATCGGACCGGTGATCGGCGGCTGGATTACCTCGCAATGGTCGTGGCACTGGCTGTTCTATCTGAACCTCGCGCCGGGGATTGTCGTCACGGCAATGGTGCCGAAATTCGTCCATGTCGACGAAGCAGATATTTCCTTGCTGAAGAAAGGCGATTACCTGGGAATCCTGTTGATGTCGGGATTTCTCGGCTGCCTCGAATACGTGCTTGAAGAAGGGCCGCGCAAAAACTGGTTCGGCGACGACGTGATCGTGCTGTGCACGTGGATCTCCGCGATCTGCGGCTTTCTGTTCCTCGTGCATGCGTTCACGGCCAGAGAGCCGATCGTCGATCTGCGCGCGCTGGCGATTCGCAACTTCGGCATCGGCAGTCTGCTGTCGTTCATCACGGGCGTGGGACTCTTCTGCGCGGTGTTTCTGACGCCCGTGTTTCTGGCGCGCGTGCGTGGCTTCGATTCATTGCAGATCGGGCTGGCGTTGCTGTCGGTTGGCTGTTTTCAGTTGCTGGCGCTGGCGGCCTATTCGACGCTGGCGCGCGTGATCGACATGCGTCTGTTGATGATATTCGGCCTCGTGTGCTTTGGCCTGGGCTGCTACCTGTACGTGCCGTTGACCAGTCAGTGGGGCTGGCAGGAACTGCTGCTGCCGCAGGCGTTGCGCGGCATCGGACAGCAGTTTTGCGTGCCGCCCATCGTCACGATGGCGCTCGGTTCGCTGCCGCCGTCGCGGCTCAAATCAGCGAGCGGGCTGTTTAACCTGATGCGCAATCTGGGCGGCGCGATCGGCATCGCCGTGAGCAGCACGATGCTCAACGACCGCCTGAACCTGCACTACGAGCGGCTCGACGAGCACGTCACGGCCGGGCGTCCGGTCGTTCAGGCGCTGTTGCATCAACAGGCCGCGCGTCTTGCCGCAGTCGGCGGCGACGCGTTGAATGCCGGCCACGCGGGGCTGGATCTGCTGCATACGCTGCTGCTGCGCGAGGCGCTCGTGCTGACCTTTTCCGATGCTTTCCTCGCGGTGGCGCTCTGTTTTGTCGTGGGGCTCCTGAGCGTGGCGTTTTCGCGGCCGTTCGGCAACAACGCGCCGCCTCCGGATGCGCATTGAGGATCTTCAGATGAAATCGAATATGGCCAGACCGGCAATCGTGAGCGCGGTGTTGCTGAGCCTCGCGGCATGCGCGGTACAGCCCGAGCAACACGCGGACCTTCCGCACACCGTCAAAACCGTCGCGCCCGCTGCGTGGAGCGTCGACGCGCCGCAAGACACGCTCGATGCCAACGCCTGGTGGGCGAACTTCGGCGACCCGGTCATGCATCAGCTGATCGACTCCGTGCTGAACGGCAATCTGGATGTGCAGGCCGCGGTCGAGCGCGTGAAGCAGGCGCACAACCTCGAAACGCAGCAACGTTCGAACTTGCTGCCCGAACTGGATGCCACCGCAATCGTCGCGGATCAGCGGGAAAACGCGCCGCCACCGCTCGGCTACGTGCGTCAGGCGGGTTTCGGCGTGGCGGCGAGCTGGACGCCGGACGTATTCGGTGGCGAGCGGCTCGCAGTGCTGGCCGCGCAGGCGCAGGTGTCGCATCGTGAGGGCGCGTTGAACGAATTGCGCCTCGCGCTGGCGGCGAATACCGCAGGCGCGTACATCGACTTGCGCTGGGCGCAGTCGCAACTGCAGATTCTCAACGACAACGAGCAGATCCGCAGTCACGCCTTGAAGCTAACGCAGGAGCGTCTGCATTACGGCCTGTCCACCCAGCTCGACGTCGCCCGCGCGCAAAACCAGTTGCAGGATCTGCAAGCCCAGATTCCGCACGTGCAGGCGCTCATCCAGCATCAGTTGAGCCTGATCGCGGTCTACGCGGGCCGCACGCCGGAGAGCGTCGACAGTCTGCTGCTCACGCAGGCACGCGAGATCCCGGTACCGGCGCAAAGCGTGCCGCAGATGCTGCCGTCGGAAGCCTTGTTGCGGCGCCCCGATGTGCGCACCGCATACGCAGGCGTGGAGCAGCGTGCGGCGGAAGTGGGCGTGTCGAAGGCGCAGCGCTATCCGCAGTTCAGGCTGAATCTCGCGGATGGCTTGCTGGCTTCGTCGTATCTCGGCTTGCCCACGCTGACCGACAACCTCTTTAGCGCGGCGCTGAATGCGACGAGTCCGATTTTCAACGCCGGCCGCATCACCGCGAATATCGACGAAAACGAAAGCAGGATGCGTGAATCGCAGCTCGGTCTGCAGCAGACCATGCTGCAGGCGCTCAAGGAAGTCGAGGACACCCGCAGCGATCTCGTCAGCGACGCCACGCAGGTGGATCGTCTGGGCGGGGCGCTGGATGCGTCCGGTCACGCGTTGCGGCTGTCCACCGAACTTTACAAGGACGGCGCTTCGAGCTTCCTCGATGTGCTCGCCGCGCAAGAAGCGTATCTGCTCGATTCGGAGTCGCTCAACCAGGCCAAACGCCAGCACGCGCTGGCTGCGGTCGCGTTGTACCGGTCGCTGGGCGGCGGCTGGGATGCGCCCGTGGGTGACGTGGCGACGGCGGCGGCAACGAATTGATCTGACCTGAGAAGCCACCTCGGTCGTTCGAGGCGGCGGTGTGCAGTTCTTCAAAGTGAGAGATGACCATGAATACCCGAGACGTAGTGATCTGCAATCCGGTGAGAACGCCGATTGGCGCCTATAACGGCACGCTGAAAGACGTGCCCGCGACGGAGCTCGGCGCGCTCGCCGTACGCGCAACGCTCAGTCGCAGCGGTCTTGCCGCAGCTGAGCTGGCTTCGGTCGTGCTGGGCAATGTGATTCAGGCGGGCAACAAGATGAACCCGGCGCGCCAGGCGGCAATCGGCGGCGGCGTGCCGGTGTCGGTGCCGGCGCTGACGGTGAATCGGGTGTGCGGCTCGGGCGCGCAGGCCATTGCGTCGGCGGCACACGAAATCTGGCTCGGTCTGGGCGACGCGGCGGTGGCGGGCGGCATGGAAAACATGGACCGCGCCCCGTATCTGCTGGACGGCGGCCGCTGGGGCTACCGGATGGGCAACGCGCAGGTGCACGACAGCATGCTGCGCGACGGCCTCGTCGATGCCTTCTCCGGCGAACATTCCGGCTGGCACACCGAAGACCTCGTGACGCAGATGGACATCACCCGCGAGGCGCAGGACCGCTGGGCCGCGCGCTCGCAACAGCGCTTTGTGGCCGCACAGGAACAAGGTCTGTTCGATGCCGAAGTGGTCGCCGTCGAAGTGCCCGGCCGCAAGGCGCCCGTGCGTTTCGCGCGCGACGAACAGCCCCGCGCGGATACCACCGTCGAAACGCTCGCGAGGCTGCGCCCGGCGTTCCGTCCCGACGGCACGATTACCGCCGGCAACGCGCCCGGTCTGAATAGCGGCGCGGCGGCCATGGTGGTGGCGGAACGCGGTTTTGCCGAGGCCCACGGCATCGAGCCGTTCGCGCGGCTCGTGGCCTACGGCATCGCGGCTGTCGAGCCCGGCATGTTCGGCCTCGGCCCGGTGCCGGCCGTCCAGATGGCGCTGGCGCGCGCGGGCTGGCAACTGAAGGACGTCGAGCGGGTCGAGATCAACGAAGCTTTCGCGGCCGTGCCGCTGGCCGTGTTGCGGCAACTCGGGCTCGCCGAGGAACTCGTCAACGTCGAGGGCGGCGCGATCGCGCACGGTCATGCGATCGGTGCAACCGGCGCGGTACTGACAACCCGCCTGATCCATTCGATGCGCCGCGACGGTCTCAAGCGCGGGATCGTGACGTTGTGCATCGGCGGTGGCCAAGGCATCGCACTAGCGCTCGAAATGCTCTGAGACGGGCTGGGTTCGGACCACGGCGGCGGTGCAAAGCGGGAATCTTTGCTACATTCTCGCGAATGCCCGGTTTGCGTGAGCGCGCCGGGCCGGCAATGGCACGGCGCGGCACCGCGCCCGTGGTCAGAACAACAGATCATCCCGAGAGACAACGATGCGAATTCTCGTAGTAGGAGCAGGTGCGGTAGGCGGTTACTTCGGCGGGCGTCTGGCGCACGCCGGCCGCGACGTGACGTTTCTGGTGCGGGCGGGGCGGGCCGAAGAACTGCGCCGCGCGGGCCTCGTCATCAAAAGCGCGCGTGGCGATCTGACGCTGCGTGACGTCAAGACCATACTGGCCACGGACCCCGCCGAGCCCTTCGATCTGGTACTGCTGAGCTGCAAGGCCTACAACCTCGACGATGCGATCGCGTCGTTCGAACCGTTCGTGGGGCCATCCACGCGGATTCTGCCGCTCCTGAACGGCATGCGGCACATCGACGTGCTGACGCAAAAGTTCGGCACGCAACACGTGCTGGGCGGCCAGTGCGTGATTGCCGCCACGCTGAACCGGGAACGCGAAATCGTGCATCTGAACGAGTTGCATGCGCTGACCTTCGGCGAACTGGACGGGGGGCCGTCCGAGCGCGTGAGCGCGATTGACGCAGTGCTGAGCGGCGCCGGTTTCGATGCAATGACGAGCGACACTATCCTGCTGCGCATGTGGGAAAAGTGGGTGTTCCTCGCGACGCTCGCGGCCAGCACGTGTCTGTTCCGCGGCTCGATCGGCGCTATTTTGAGCACACCGGACGGCCGGCGCGTGATCGAAGGCCTGCTCGGCGAATGTCGCGCGGTGGCGCAGCACAACGGCTTCATGATGGGCCCGGAGTTCGACTCGCGCGCCACGCAGACGCTCTTTACGCCGTCGCCGCTGACCGCTTCGATGCTGCGCGACGTTGAAAATCACGCCCGTACCGAGGCCGACCATATTCTCGGCGATCTGATCCAGCGCGGCGGTGTCGCGCAGCAGCGGGACGCCGGGCTGTCGTTGCTGCGCATTGCGTATAGCCATCTGAAAGCCTACGAGGCACGCCAGGCAGGCGCGGCCTGACGTTCCCGCGGCGCTGGCGGTCATACCCCTTGCAGTAGAATCAGCGCATCCGCGATAGAGCGGCCGGCGTGCGACAGGAGGAAATGATGCACAGTCCAACGGGGTCGGTGGCGGCACTGAGTTCGGCGGCGGCGACGATGTTTTCAGTCGGCATCATTTTCCTCGGTTACTGGGGAATTCACGAGGCCTCACCCTGGCACATCGCGGATGTACTCGTCGTGGCGCTCGCGCTGACGGGTTTCGCCTGCCTCGGTCTGGTGCCGTGGGTCGCGACGCGCCCGGTCGAATCCGACACCAGCGACGCCGGCATGCGCGTTGCTCGGCGTCTGTTCGTGGCGGGCATGAGCGGCATCTGGCTTGCGGTTGCGCTGTCATTGTTGACGTGATGCCAGGGCACCGACACCAGTACTCCTGATGAATCAGGCAGCAAGTTGTCTCGAACCGGATCCCCGCCTGCGAGCACGCCCGCCTGTCAGAACAGTCGCGGCGTGCCGACCCACACCACCAGCGATTCGCCACGTGCGGTATTGGCCCAGCTGTGCGGCACCGTCGATTCGTAGTGCGCGCTGTCTCCTGCCTGCAGCGAAAAGGTCTTGCCCTCCAGCGTCAACGACACCTTGCCGCTGATCACATAGAGAAACTCTTCGCCCGCGTGAGTATTGACCTCCGAGCGCTTCTGCCCGGGCGGCATCTTGACGAGGATGGCTTCCAGTTGCCGGCCGCCAGTCAGATTGGTCAGACGCGCGAACAGATTGGCCGAATCGGCGAAACCGAAAAACTTCAATTGATCGCCGCGGCTCACCGAGCGCTCTTCACTGGGCGTGTCGACGAAATACTGCACCGTGACGCCGAGCGCGCTGGCAATTCCCGCCAGCGACGTGAGCGACGGCGTGGCGAGCCCGCGTTCCACTTGAGAGAGAAAAGGCTTGGAAATGCGCGCCGCGGTGGCCGTTTCATCGAGCGTACGCTTCAGGCGTTGCCGAAGCGCGCGTATCTTGCTACCCAGCTCGAGGGCCGGATTTTTGTTTTCAGTTTTCGTGACCATAGCAGGATGAATCAGCCCGTCAAAAATATGTTTGATGTTAGTAAACAAAATTTGATAGCCTTGGAGGCCATCGCGATAGGGTGAGTATGCCCGTCAGGCATTTGTTTTCGAAATATCGCGCCATGTTGCCAGAAGCACAGCCGCTTACCGCTAATTGACGGGTAAGCGATTACGTTTCAAAACGCCATGGGCGTTAAACGTGGCGCCCTGCTGAAGATTCAAATGTTTGATGCATCGGGCGCTTAAATCAATTGATATGTGGCGGACTCATGGATGATATCGCGGGCAAAGGCGCGGCAAAATGTGTGATCGCCCATTGTGCGGGGTGATACGCATAAGTGAATTCCCTGAGTGACGCAAGCGGCTGCCCTCCGGAGAATCGCGGCGCTTGCGGGAGAACCGGAACCTTCGCCCGTATCACCGGCCATTTGCCATCCCCGCGTGCAGCGATCCTGCGTGCGGTTATCCGGCGCGGCGTTTTACCCCGACTGCTGCCGCCAACCTGAGATGAGTGTCACCGTTGACCCGTATCGCCATGTCTTGTTTACTGCCGGCTTCATCAGCCCTTCCACTGGCTGGCTTGTCTGCCGCGCCGTTGGCCGCCCCGGCCGCCGGCTTGCGCGCGTGCCACGGCGGCGCGCCGTTTCCCAATAGTTGCAGATGCGCGCGGTTCGAGCGCGACGCGCCTTCCTGATTTGCCCGCCGCCCGCAGTTTACAGATTCGTTTCCAGTTCCAGTTTCCAGCAGTGCGCCGATCCACCACACGCCAGCTCGTCGATACGTGCGCTGCCGTAATCGACAAGCAAGAATACGAGGTACACGATGAATTCAACCGTATCCCAGACTCGATCGTTTTCGACAGTCTTCCTGATCGAGATGTGGGAGCGTTTCGGCTACTACGGGATGGCCGCGCTGCTGGTCCTGTTCATGATCGACAAGCTCGGCTTTACCGACAGTCATGCCACGCTCACCTGGGGCGCTTTCACGGCGCTCGTCTATGCCGCGCCTTCGGTCGGCGGCTGGATCGGCGACAAGATTCTCGGCGCGCGCCGCACCATGGTGTTCGGCGCACTCGTGCTGTGCTGCGGCTATTTCATGCTCGCCATGCCGAACGATCAGCTCAATTACATGTACGGATCGCTCGGCGTGATCGTGGTCGGTAACGGCCTCTTCAAGGCGAATGCTGCGAACCTGGTGCGCCGCATCTACGAAGGTGACGACGCGCGCATCGACAGCGCGTTCACGATCTACTACATGGCGGTCAACATCGGCTCGACGGTGTCGATGCTCGCCACACCCTGGATCAAGGACCACTGGGGCTGGCACGCCGCCTTTGCGGTGTGCTGCGCGGGCATGCTGCTCGCGGTGGTGAACTACTTCATCATGTTCCGCACGCTGGCGCACGTGGGCTCCGTGCCGGATGCCGAACCGGTGCGCTGGCAGCGTCTCGGCGCGGTCGCGCTCGGCGGTGTCGTGCTCGGTCTTGCGACGATGTTCGTGCTGCAGCACAAAGCCATCGCGGTGGCCTGCGTGTACGCGGCGGGCGTCGCGATCCTGGCGATCTTTGGCTACATGCTGATCAAATGCGAACGCTCGGAACGGGCCGGTCTGATCGCGGCGCTGGTGCTCACACTCCAGGCCATTCTGTTCTTCGTGTTTTATCAGCAGATGTCGACCTCGCTTACGCTGTTCGCGGTACGCAACGTCGATCCGCGTTTCTCGCTGTTCGGCACCACGCTCTTCACGTGGAGCGCGGCGCAGTTCCAGGCGCTCAACCCGATCTGGATCATGCTGCTGAGCCCGATTCTCGCGGTGCTGTACACGAAGCTGGCGAAAAGCGGCAACGACGTGTCGGTGGCGGCGAAGTATGCAATCGGCTTCGTGGTGGTGGCAGCGGGCTTCTTCGTCTACGCGGTGAGCGGCCGTTACGCCGTCGACGGCCGGGTCTCGTCGTGGTTCATGGTGGGCGGCTACGGCCTCTATTCGCTTGGCGAACTGCTGGTGAGCGGCCTGGGTCTGGCAATGATTGCGCGTTACGTGCCGACACGCATGAGCGGCTTCCTGATGGGTGCGTATTTCGTGGCAACCGGCGTGTCGGGCTACCTGGGTAGCGTGGTGGCGAACTTCGCGCAGATGCCGTCCGGCGATCTCGATCCGCTGCAGTCGCTGCCGCTCTATACGAAGCTGTTCATGGGACTCGGCTGGGTCGCGGCGCTCGGCGCGCTGGTGGCGGTGCTGCTGTTGCCGCTGATGGGCCGGCTGTCGCGTGAGCATCATCGCAGCAGCAATGAGGCGCGCAACGACGCGCGGCAGGCCGAAGAATTGTCGGCGGCAGCCAAATAGTTCGTCGTATGCCGGGTTGCCTCGACCCGGTGAGAGGATCCACAAGGGCGCGCCGAGCAGTCGGGCGCCCTTTGTCGTATACGGCCGTCGCGGCGTCGGGCGCGTTGCACGAGACGCATCACATGCTGCAAAAAACGCTTGCTGGAGCGGCTTTTATCGCAGCAAGCGCGCTTCTTCTGCGGCGCAATGTCACGCAGCAGGATCGCGTTCAGACGGTTTTTCTTCGCTTCAAGCGTCACCTGGGCAGACCGCCTCCTAACGCATCCGATCGCGTTTACCCCTGAAAATACGAGTCAAAATGTGTTGCGGAGTCAGCGCCACGCAACAAACCGTAACCGATCTACACAAAAGAGTCGCGCAAAATGCATTAGCGCTTGTAGAATCCGGGCTTGAAGCATGCGCATACCGCTCGTGCTTCAGTGCATTCACTGACCAACAACAGGTAGGAGAAACATGCCGACTTCCGCAAAAAAGGTGGCCAAGAAGGCTGCTACGGTACCGACCAAGAAGGTTGCTGCGAAGAAAGTTCCTGCGAAGAAAGTCGCAGCTAAGAAGGTCGCCGTGAAGGCGTCCGGCGCACCGTCGCCGATCAAGGACACCTTCACGAAGGCCTCGCTGGCTGCTCACGTCGCAGAACGTGCTGCTGTTGAACCGAAGGCTGCCAAGGCTGTGCTGGCCGCGCTCGAAGACACGATCCTCGGCGCAGTCCACAAGAAGGGTGCTGGCGAATTCACGCTGTCGGGTCTTCTGAAGATCGTCGTGCAAGCTGTTCCGGCGAAGAAGAAGCGCTTCGGCAAGGACCCGTTCACGGGTGAAGAGCGTTGGTTCCCGGCCAAGCCGGCTAGCGTGCGCATCAAGGCACGTCCGCTGAAGAAGCTGAAGGACGCAGCAGCAAGCTGATCTGACGCGCATGACGTCACGCCGTTTTCGAACGGCGGTTCACGTCTTGCCGGTCAGAAGTCCGGAAGTTCATGAAGCGCAAAAAATCCCCGCGGGTGCCAATCCGCGGGGATTTTTTATGGGCGCTCGATACCCGCAAGCAACTGAACGGGTTTGCGTCGAGCGCACCGGTTTGGATGAATCTCGCAGCATTACGTCTGTAAACGGTACGGGATGCACCGCAGTAGCGCATTGCGGGCCGCCGCAGTACGATGGTGCGCAAGCCGTGCCGGCGCGGATGCGCCGTTTATGGGCATCCGCTGGGCTGTGTGTGGGGAAAGCCAATGGCATAGCGCTTGCTTTTAACGTGTCGAACACCGAATGCGCAGCGCATTCGCCTTCTATCCGACAAAAAGAGCGGGGCGTGACATGCGATGCTATGACGAGATGCGTCATCACGATGAAGCCGTGCGGCCTCACTACGCGCGCTTTGAGCGGTGGCTGGCGAAACAGGGCAACGAGGCCATCGCGCGCAAGCGCGCGGAGGCCGACCTGCTGTTTCGCCGGGTGGGCATCACCTTCGCGGTCAACGGCGATCTGTCCGGCACGGAACGGCTCATCCCGTTCGATCTGATCCCGCGGATCATTCCGCGCGGCGAATGGCAGACGCTCGAAGCGGGTCTGCGGCAGCGCGTGCAGGCGCTCAATCTGTTTATCCACGACGTCTATCACGACCGCAATATCGTGCGCGCGGGTATCGTGCCCGCCGAACAGGTCTATACCAATGCGCAGTATCGGCCCGAAATGCAGGGCGTCAACGTGCCGCTCGGCGTGTATGCGCATATTGCCGGCGTGGATGTTGTGCGCGCCGGCGATGACGGCGCGTTTTACGTGCTTGAAGACAACCTGCGGGTGCCGTCCGGCGTCTCCTACATGCTGGAAAACCGCAAGATGATGATGCGGTTGTTCCCTGAGCTGTTCGTGCAGAACCGCATTGCGCCGGTCGCGCACTATCCCGATCTGTTGCTGGATACCTTGCGTTCGGTCGCACCGGAAGGCGTCGACGATCCGGTTGTCGTGGTGCTCACGCCGGGCATGTACAACTCGGCGTATTTCGAGCACACGTTTCTCGCGCAGCAGATGGGCGTGGAACTG
Source organism: Paraburkholderia sp. (assembly GCF_036488795.1). GTDB lineage: Bacteria > Pseudomonadota > Gammaproteobacteria > Burkholderiales > Burkholderiaceae > Paraburkholderia. The sequence goes on along the minus strand of NZ_DASXHA010000122.1, from coordinate 5,187 downwards.
GTGGAGGGCAAGGACCTCTTCGTCGACGACAACTATGTGTTCATGCGTACTACCCAGGGTCCGAAGCGGGTCGATGTGATCTACCGTCGGGTGGACGACGACTTTCTCGATCCGCTCGCCTTCCGCGCCGATTCCGCGCTCGGCGTGCCGGGTCTGCTGACGGCGTACCGGGCCGGACGTGTGGCGCTCGCCAATGCAATGGGCACCGGCATCGCCGACGACAAATCGATCTATCCGTATGTGCCGGAGATGATCGGGTTTTACCTCGGCGAAAAGCCGATCCTCAATAACGTGCCGACCTTCCAGTGTCGCAAGCCGGACGATCTCGCCTATACGCTCGCGCATCTGCCTGAGCTGGTCGTCAAGGAAGTGCACGGCGCGGGCGGCTACGGCATGCTCGTCGGGCCTGCTTCGACCACGGCCGAAATCGAGGCTTTCCGCGAGCGTCTGATCGCGCGTCCCGCGGGTTATATCGCGCAGCCGACGCTGGCGTTGTCGGCCTGTCCGACCTTTGTCGAAGCGGGCATTGCACCGCGCCATATCGACCTGCGTCCGTTCGTGCTGTCCGGCAAGACCGTGACGATGTGCGCCGGCGGTCTGACCCGGGTGGCGCTGCAGGAAGGCTCGCTGGTGGTCAATTCATCGCAGGGGGGCGGCACCAAAGACACCTGGATGGTCGACTGAAGGGGTTGCGGGTGCGGCCATAGACTCCGTCATGTGACCGTGCCCGCAACAAGGAATGCCGGCGGCGCGAGCGGCCGGCGCGAACGGGTAACCAGCGCAAAGCCTCAGCGCCTTGCGTCATCAATCATGGAAAGCCGTCATGCTAAGCCGCACTGCCGATCACCTCTTCTGGATGGCCCGTTACATGGAGCGCGCCGAGAACACCGCGCGCATGCTGGATATCAACCTGAAGGCGCTGCTGCTGCCGCAGACGCCCGAGCAGGAGGCCCGCGCGCAGCGTTCGGTGCTGCGCATCTCCGAACTCGAGGCGGCTTTCGCGCAACGCTACGACGAACCCGCGCGCGAGCACGTGCTCGATTTCATGGTGGCGGATGCCACCAATCCTTCGAGCATTCATTCCTGTCTGCAGGCCGCGCGTGAAAATGCCCGGGCGGTGCGGGGCACGCTGACGACCGAATGGTGGGAAACCATCAACGACACGTGGCTCGAATTCAACGAGCGCACCGCGGCCGGGCAGTTGACCGCGAATCCGGATGAACTGTTCGAGTGGGTCAAGTTCCGTTCGCACCTGTCGCGCGGCGTGACGATCGGTACCGCGCTGCAGGACGATGCGTTCTTCTTTACGCAGTTGGGCACGTACCTGGAGCGCGCGGATAACACAGCGCGGATTCTCGACGTGCGCTTTGCCGACGTCGAACCGAATTCACGCGACGCCGCCCGTCAGCTCGAAGACTTCTATTACTGGACCTCGATTCTCAGTTCGGTGTCGGCGCTGGAGATCTACCGCAAGGTGTATCGCGATGTCGTCACGCCGGCGCGCGTGGTCGAACTGATGATCCTGAATCAGCAGATGCCGCGCTCCCTGCTGGCGTCGCTGGATGGCGTATGCGCGAATCTGGCGATGCTGCGCACGCAGGGTTCCAACCAGTGCGAGCGCTTTGCCGGCAAGCTGCGCGCGGAGCTGGTGTATTCCGACATCCGGCAGATTTTCGAAGCTGGTCTGCATGCCTATCTGACGCAGTTTCTGGCGCGCGTGTTCGAACTCGGCAATCTGGTGGCGCGCACCTATCTGATGCTGCCAGTCGCCTGACGGAGTTTTCTTTATGTACCTGACGATCCGCCACGACACTTCCTATCGCTACGAAGCGACCGTTCATTATTCGATCCAGCAGTTGCGCCTGACGCCGGCTAGCGGCGCGGCGCAGTCGGTGCGACGCTGGAGTATCGACGCGCCCGGCAAGCTCGACGCCACCTTCGATGCGTACGGCAACGTGCTGCACACGCTGGTGCTGAACAAGCCGCACAGCGAGATTCGCGTGCACGTGTCCGGCGAAGTGGACACCATTCCGCTCGTCGACGGTCTGCTGCCGGACACCGCCGGTGCGGTGCCGCTCGAACATTTCACCTGCGCGACGCGCCTGACCGAAGCCGACGCGGCCGTGCGCGAACTGGCTGAATCGGTGCCCATGCTGGGCTCGCCGGGCGGACTGATCGTGCTCGCGGAGCAGATAGTGCAGCGGGTGCAGTACCGGCCGGGCAGCACCGAAGTGACCAGTACGGCGGCTGAAGCGCTCGCGCTCGGCAAGGGCGTGTGCCAGGACCACGCGCATCTGATGCTCGCCTGCTGTCGCGCGCGCGGCCTTCCGGCGCGCTACGTGAGCGGCTATATCGAACCGGGCGACGTGCCGCACGGCGCGAGCCACGCGTGGGTCGACGTGTGGCTGAGCGGCGTGGGCTGGACCTCCGTGGACGTCACGCACGCCAGCTTCGCCAGCGAAATCTACTGCCGTCTGGCGGCGGCGCGCGACTACGAGGCGGCTGCACCGGTGCGCGGCCGGCGCATTGGCGGCCTGGAAGAGAAACTGAATGTTTCCGTGACAGTGAGTGCGCAAGTGCCGCAGTAGTGGCAGAGTAGCGCCACAGTAAGCGGAGTTGCACGGAGGGCGCAGCGGCGCCGCTTTACAATGGCGGCGTTGGCGGGTCTTTCTGGATACTTTTATGACTTATTGTGTGGCGATGTGCGTGGACGAGGGGCTCGTCTTTCTTTCCGACACGCGGACCAATGCGGGCGTCGATCACATCAGCACCGCGCGCAAGATGACGGTTTTCGAACTGCCCGGCGAGCGTGTGCTGGTGCTGCTGGGCGCCGGCAATCTGTCGCTCACGCAGGCCGTGCTGCACGAACTGAGCGAACCGTCCGAGCCCGAGCGGCCCACGCTATGGACCGCGCCTACCATGGCCGACGCCGCGCGCGTGGTAGGCCAGGCGGTGCGCGACGTGCACCAGCGTGAAGCGCAGGCGTTGCAGGAATTCGGTGTCGAGTTCAATTGCAGCTTCATCCTGGGCGGCCAGATTGCCGTTACGGGCAAGCAGCATGGCGGCAAGCCGCAACTCTTCATGATCTATTCGGCGGGCAATTTCATCGAATCGTCGAGCGTGAATCCGTATTTCCAGATCGGCGAATCGAAATATGGCAAGCCGATCATCGACCGGGTGCTCACGCCCACTACGCCGCTCGACGAAGCCGCCAAATGCGCGCTGATTTCGATGGATTCGACGCTGCGCTCGAATCTCTCAGTGGGCTTGCCGCTCGATCTGCTGGTCTACGAAAAGGATGCGCTGAAGGTGACGCGCTTTGTTTCCGTGGATCACGACAATGCCTACTTCGAGATGATCCATCGGACATGGGGCGAACGCCTGCGTCAGGTGTTCGGCGAGATCCCCGATCCCGACTGGCAGGAGTCGACCAACGTGCCGTTGCAGCGCCGCGAGCGCGCGCTGGTGTTGCATCGTGCGCCGGTGGCGAGCGATGACGCAGTGACCGCCAAGCCCGCCCAGACGCTGGCGCAAGCCGACAAGAACAAGACGCAGCGCTAACGGTAGCGTCGGGCGGCGGTGAACGATTGCCGCCGTTCTTTTCCGCTTTTACCCCGCATTTTCCCGCTCGCCACAGTCCCGGACGCGTGGCGCGTCGTCGTGTGACGCCTGTAAAAAGCCGGCAACCATAAAAAAAGCCAACCACCGGCTTGGCGCCTGTGGCTGGCTTTAAACAGCGTCCTGCTAGTTGTTCGTCAAATCCAGTTAGAACTTGTGACGAATACCGAGGCTGACGACTTCTTGCGAGCTGCTGCTGGACGGGTTGCCGTAGTCGGCAGCCGAAGCCACTGCAGTTTGCGTCGTCGTTGCGTTGACACGTTGCGTACCGTTGGCGTGCTGATAAACGCCGAGCAGGTAGATGTCCGTGCGCTTCGACAGGTTGTAGTCGCCGCCCAGCGACACCTGATTGTACGTAGCCGACGTGTCGCCCGCGCCATGCGTATACGTATAGGCCAGACCGATCAAGGCAGCCGGCGTCACCTGGTAGCCAAGGTAGCCGCCAGCGACGTTGTAGCGCTCGGTCGATGCGAAGGCCGACGAAGCATCCGCCTTGTATTGCGCGTTGCTGTAACGGATGGCTGCCGTGAACGGGCCCGTCACGTATTGACCCGCCACCGAAGCGATGCCGATCGACTTCGCCGATGCGTATGCGCTGTTGATGATCGAGTCGAACGTGCCGTCCGAGGTGGCGCCCGTGCCCCAGCCCGGAGCCGTCGTCAGGCTGCCGCCGCGGCCGGCGAACGTCGATGCGTTGTCCATACGGATGTAGCCAGCGGCCACGCTGAACGGGCCCGTGCCGTAGGTTGCGGCACCCGACCACGTTTGACCCGAACCCGTCGAACCAGCGACACCGCCGAATGCGTAGAAGCCTTCGAACTGGAAGCCAGACCATACCGGCGAGGCGTACTTGATCGAGTTGTTCGTGCGCGAGCTGTTGTCGTTATTGTCGACGTCGCCTGGCGTGGTGAACGTGCTGCCGAAGTAGTTGTCGGCCGTGACCGGCTGAACCAGGTCGACCAGCGGGTCATACTGGCGACCGAGGGTCACCGTACCGTAGCTGTCCTGCTCGAGACCCACGTATGCCTGGCGACCGAACAGCTTCGAGCTGCCGTTGTAGGTGCCCATGGTGCCGTTGTTCACGTTGAAGCCGTTTTCCAACTGGAAGATTGCCTTCAGACCACCGCCCAGATCTTCCGTGCCCTTCAAGCCCCAGCGATCGCCCTGGATGTTACCGGCGTACATCTGCCACAGGTTGTCGCCCTTGGCATTGACGTTGTGTTGGTACTGAATGGACTCGTCGATCACGCCATACAGCGTGACGCTGCTCTGTGCATGCGCTGCACCTGCTGCACCCAGCAGTGCCAGCGAGAGGGTAGACAGTGCGAATTTTTTCATCCGTTTCTCCACGCGATGTTGGTTTCGTTGTTGCGGAAAGGAGAATAGCGCAGCGTGTCTGGGCGTAAGAAACGAAAAAAAATGAGTGTCGTCTAAATGTGACACCGGCAGAAAACCCTTATGAAATAGGCTCTTAGTTGATTGTTGTGAAAACGTCAATAGTGTATGGATAAAAACGAATTATTGTTGTTTTGTTTATAGTGATCGTTGAGATAGGACCGCCGTCGCGGC
>NZ_DASXHA010000023.1:0-60256 GCF_036488795.1 Paraburkholderia sp. | reverse complement strand
GCGGTATCACGACGACGTGCCGCTGTTCTCGCGCTTCCAGATCGAACATCAGATCGAAACCGCGTACTCGCGCACGGTGCCGCTGCCCTCGGGCGGCGCGATCGTGATCGACCACACCGAAGCACTGGTGGCGATCGACGTGAACTCGGCACGCGCCACCAAGGGCGCCGACATCGAGGAAACGGCCGCGCGCACCAACCTCGAAGCCGCCGACGAAGTCGCCCGCCAGTTGCGCCTGCGTGACCTGGGCGGCCTGATCGTGATCGACTTCATCGACATGGAATCGGCCAAGAGCCAGCGCGAAGTCGAGCAGCGCCTGAAAGACGCCTTGAAGCACGACCGTGCGCGCGTCCAGATGGGCAAGATCTCGCGCTTCGGCCTGATGGAACTGTCGCGTCAGCGTCTGCGTCCGGCCTTGTCGGAAGGCAGCCACGTGACCTGCCCGCGCTGTAACGGCACGGGCCATATCCGCGATACCGAATCGTCCGCGCTGCAAGTGCTGCGGATCATTCAGGAAGAAGCGATGAAGGAAAACACCGCGGCAATCCATTGCCAGGTGCCGGTCGAAGTGACCGCCTTCCTGTTGAACGAGAAGCGCGCCGAAATCAACAAGATCGAGTCGCGTTTCAAGGTCAACGTCGTCCTGATTCCGAACAAGCACCTCGACACGCCGCATTACAAACTCGAGCGCCTGCGTCACGACGACGCACGCCTCGACGATCCGCGCGCCTCGTGGAAGATGGCCGAAGAAGCGGCTCGTGAACTGGAATCGGAAACCGGTTACAGCAAGCGCACCGAGGAAGTGAAGCCGAAGCAGGAAGCAGCGGTCAAGGGCATTACGCCTGAGAAGCCGGCGCCGAGCGCACCGGTCCGCCCGGCCGCACCGGTTACGCCGGCGCCTGTCGCGGTTACGCCGGCTGGCGGTGGTTTCATTGGCTGGCTGAAGAATCTGTTCGGCATGGCACCGGCCGCACCGGCTCCGGCAGCACCGGCAGCCGCTGAAAAGACGGCACGTCCGGCACGCGGCGATCGTCCGGAACGCGGCGAGCGCGCGGGCGAGCGTGGCGGCGATCGCAATCGCAACCGTCGTGGCGGCGCTGCTGGCCGCGATGGCGCGCCGCGCAGCGAAAGCGCAACCGCGGGTGGCCGTCAGGGTCAGCCGTCACAACGTCGCGAAGAACGCGAAGGCCGCGAGCCACGCGAGGGTCGTGAGCCGCGTGAGGCACGCGAGCCGCGTGAAAGCCGTGAGCCGCGCGAAGCACGAGGCAGCCGCGAGCCGCGCGAGGGCCGCGAAGGGCGTGAAAGCCGTGACAACCGCGCCGAGCGGGGTCAGGAGCGCGCCGAACGTGGCGAAACCGTGGATGGCGCACCGCGCGCTGAACGCGGCGAGCGTCAGGAGCGCGGCGAACGTCGTGAGCGCGGTGAGCGCAATGAACGTGGCGAGCGCCGCAAGCAACCGGAAGCCGCCGAAGCCCTGAGCCAGGACGAAAACCAGGCAGATCTGCTGACGCAAGCTCAGGCAGGTAATGCCATCGGCGCCACGCCGGGCGACCAGGAAGCGGTGGCGCGTGAAGGCGAGGAGCGTCGTCGGCGCCGTCGCGGTCGTCGTGGTGGCCGTCGTGAGCGCGAAGAAGACGGCGTGAACGGTAACGTCGGCGGCGAGGGCGCAGAGGCAGTCGAAAGCGCGGAAGCGGAAAGCGAAACAGCCAATGCAACGGTTGGCACACCGGCTCAGCAGCCGCACCACGAAACGCCGGCCGCCGCGCCGGTCGAAGTGGTCGTTGCGGCCGTGGCAACGGAAACGGCGGTCGTCGCGGAATTGCACACGACTGCCGAAACGCCGGTTCTGGCCGCCGAACAGGCTGCCAAGACCCAGGCGTTTGTGCCAGTTGCAGAAGCTGCAGAAGCTGCGGCACCGCAAGCGCCTGTGGTTGCGCAAGCTGAGCCGACCCCGGCTCCGGTTGCTCCGGTTGCCGAAGTCCCGCACGCCGAGCCGGCTGCTCCGGCGCTGTTCGAAGCCGCAGCGACACCGGTTGAAACGGTAGCGGCAACGCCCGCCGCCGTGACGCCCGTAGTCGAGGCGCCTGCTCAGGCACCGGTCCAGGCCGCAGTCGAGCCTGCCGCTGAGCCGGCCGCAGTTCAGGCACCGGTCAGCGAAGCGGCACCGGCCGCCCCAGCCGTTCAGGTCGCGGCTCCGGTCGAAGCACAGCCCGTTGTCGAAGCCGCGCCGCCAGCGGAGCCGGCAGCTCCGGTAGCTCCGGTAACCCAGATCGCTCCGGCCGCGCCGCAACCGGCCCTAACGCCGATGCAGCCGGTGCAGCCGGTGCAGCCGGTGCAAGCAGCCGAACCCGCGCCGGTCGCTGCCGCGCCGCAATCGGCACGCAACGGTCTGTCGCCGGAAGCCCTGCAACCGGTGCTGGAAAGCGCCGGCCTCGTCTGGGTCAACACCGACACGGCCAAGCTGCGCGCCGCGCAGGAAGCTGCCGCGCAAGCCGCCAAGCCGGTCCGCGTACCGCGCGAGCGCAAGCCGCTGCCACCGGTCGACAGCGCGCCGATGCAACAGGTCGAAACGGCGAAGCATCAGCAGTAAGCCGTTGCGCGCGTCGCAATAGCGTCTCGTAGTACAGGAAGCCCGCCCTAACCGGCGGGCTTTTTGCTGGCCGCCGATCCGTGATGGCGCCTGCACGCGCTTGCGCATGCGGGTATTCGCCCCGCTGTGAGCGGGTGGCCCTTCCGCTAAAATGAAAGTCTGTCACCCAACGCGCCACCCTGACGCGGCGCAATCCGAAGCAGATCATGTCCCGACGCATCATTCCTGTCACCGATGTCAGCGCGCTCCCGGTCTTCGCCGGTCCCGTGCAGGCGCCAACCGGCGTGCTGCGCGATACGCTCGCGCGCCCGCTGCGCGATTTGCGCATTTCGGTGACGGACCGGTGCAATTTCCGCTGCGTCTACTGCATGCCACGTGCGGTTTTCGACAAGGACTACGCTTTCCTGCCGCACAGCGCGCTGCTGAGCTTCGAGGAAATCGAACGTCTGGCGCGGCTGTTCGTCGAGCATGGCGTCGAAAAAATCCGTCTGACAGGCGGTGAGCCGCTGCTGCGCAAGAATCTGGAGTTCCTGATCGAGCGGCTCGCGCAGCTCTCCACGCCTGACGGGCGCCCGCTCGATCTCACGCTCACCACCAATGGCTCGCTGCTCGCACGCAAGGCGCGCAGTCTGAAGGACGCCGGGCTTACGCGCGTCACCGTGAGTCTCGACGCGCTGGACGACACGCTGTTTCGCCGCATGAACGACGCCGACTTCGCGGTCGGTGACGTGCTCGAAGGCATCGCAGCGGCTCAGGCAGTCGGCCTCGCGCCGGTCAAGATCAACATGGTCGTCAAGCGCGGTACCAACGACACGGAAATCGTGCCGATGGCGCGGCACTTCAAAGGCTCCGGCTGTGTGCTGCGTTTTATCGAATACATGGACGTAGGCACCTCGAACGGCTGGAATATGGCTGAAGTGCTGCCCTCGTCCGACGTCGTCGCGCTCATCGACGAACACTTCCCGCTTGCGCCGCTCGAAGCGCACAGCGCCGCCGAAACGGCGCAGCGGTGGGGTTATCTGGACGGCAGCGGCGAAATCGGCGTGATCTCCAGCGTCACGCGCGCGTTTTGCGGCAGTTGCACGCGCGCGCGCCTGTCCACCGAAGGCAAGCTGTATCTGTGTCTGTTCGCGTCCGGCGGACACGACCTGCGCGCGCTGCTGCGCAATGGCGGCGGCGACGCCGAGATCGCCTCCGCCGTCGCGCACATCTGGCAGGCCCGCACCGACCGCTACTCGCAGTTGCGTGGCAGCGGCGCCGCCGCGCCGCAGTCGGTGGACGAGCGGCGGGTCGAAATGTCGTATATCGGCGGCTGAGGCTGCATTGCCTATGAACCTGACGCCCGCAAACATCACCGGCCTTGTTCTCGCCGGCGGGCGCGGCGTGCGCATGGGCGGTGTCGACAAAGGCCTGCAGCCGTTGCACGGCGAAGCGCTGGCCGCACATGTCCTGAAGCGGCTTGCGCCGCAGACCGGGCCGCTCCTGATCAGCGCCAATCGGAACCCTGAGGTCTATGCGGCCCTCGGTGCGCCTTTCGGGGCGCGTATCGTGGCAGACACCCTCGCCGGCTTTCCCGGCCCACTGGCCGGTCTGCTTGCGGGCTTGCGAGCCGCCGGCACGGACTTCGTGCTCAGCGCGCCTTGCGATACGCCGGGTGTACCCACCGATCTCGCCGCGCGCCTCGCACTGGCACTCGATGCCCAGCAAGGCGACATCGCCACCGTCAGCACCACCGACAGCCACGGTAATGTGTCGATTCACCCCGTTTTCGCACTGCTGCGCACAACCCTCGCCGACGACCTCTCAGCCTTTCTGGACGCGGGAGAGCGCAAGGTTCGCGCGTGGTACGCGCGCCACAAGACGGTCGAAGTCGCCTTTGCCGATGAGCGCGCGTTTTACAATATCAACTCATTGCAAGAACTGGCTGACCTCGAACGTACCTGAGCTCTCAGCCGAAATCCTGCTTCGGCCGCTAGACGGCCCCCCGGATCCGCATCCGGCCGACCGAAATCCGGCCAACCGCGTCCGGCCGCGACGCTCCTCCATTCATGACCACGCTTAACGAATTTTCCAGTTGCGTCGCCCAGTACGATCCTCACGCGCTGCCTGTTACGGCCGCTCAGGCGATCGTGCGCGAGTGGGCCACGCCCGTTACGGCGGTCGAACGCGTGCCGCTGCATGACGCGCTCGATCGCGTTCTGGCCGAAGACATCATCTCGCCGGGCGACGTGCCCGCGCACGACAACTCGGCCATGGACGGCTATGCCTTCCGCGGCACCGCACTCGCAGCTGCCGCCGCTTCGGACTCCAGCACGGTCGAACTGACAGTGGCCGGCAAGGCGCTGGCGGGTCATCCTTTCAGCGGCGCCGTCGCCGTGAACCAGTGCGTACGGGTCATGACAGGCGCCTCGATGCCGGCCGATTGCGATACGGTCGTGCCGCAGGAACTCGTCACCCGCACCGGGGACACCATCCGCTTCGCCGCCGACGCCGTGCGCGGCGGCGCCAACCGGCGCCTCGCAGGCGAAGACCTCGCCCGTGGCAGCGCAGCGTTGCTCGCGGGGCGCATCATGCGTGCGTCCGACCTGGGCTTGATTGCCTCGCTGGGAATCGCCGAAGTGCCGGTGCGGCGCCGTCTGCGCGTCGCGTTCTTTTCGACCGGCGACGAGCTGCGCTCGCTCGGCGAGCCGCTCGACCCCGGCTGCGTCTACGACAGCAACCGGCACACCCTGTTTGCGATGCTGCGCCGCCTGAATATCGACCCGCTGGATCTGGGCGTCGTGCGCGATCAGCCGGCTGCACTCGAAGCGGCGCTGCGCAGCGCCGCGGCGAGCGCCGATGTGGTTCTTACCTCGGGCGGCGTCTCGGTCGGCGAGGCGGATTTCACGAAGCAACTGTTGCAGACCTTCGGCGACGTCGCCTTCTGGAGCCTTGCCATGCGTCCCGGCAGGCCGCTCGCGTTCGGCCGCGTCTGGTCCGGCGAAAGGCCCGGCGTGGGCCGGCCCGCGCTATTCTTCGGCTTGCCGGGTAACCCGGTCGCCGTCATGGTGACGTTCTACCAGATCGTGCGCGAAGCCTTGCTGAAGATGGCTGGCGCGACCCCACGGCCCGTGCCGGTGTTGCAGGCGGCGAGCCGCGAGGTCATCCGCAAACGCGCGGGCCGCACCGAATTTCAACGCGGCGTCGCGGAACGCGACGCACACGGCCAATGGCATGTCACGCCCACGGGATCGCAAAGCTCCGGCGTGCTCAGTTCAATGAGCGAAGCCAATTGCTTTATCGTGCTCGACCACGCACGATCCGACATCACCGCAGGCGAGAGCGTGGATATCATGCTGTTCGACGGCCTGATCTGACTCACTACCCCTCTATCACTACTACTACGGCTAACGGGTTTGACTTACATGAAAAAACAGATCTCGTTCATCGCACCGGGACAGACTGCCAAGGCGCTCATCCTCGTGTACCTGACCTTCAGCGTACCCATTGTGCTGCTCGGTGTACTGGTCGCCTTCATCCGCTACGGGTCGGTCGAATTGAGCACCGTGTTCAGCGCACTGCTGCTGAATGCGATTCTTGGCTTCATCCTGCTGTGGATTGCCTGCCACGCGTATAACTGGGTAGCCTCGCGCTTTGGCGGCATTGAAATCCACTTGAGCGACGCGCCGGAGGAAGCGTAATGGCCGCCAAGATCCGCGCCGCGGCGCCCGGCGACGTCAGCGCGATTTTTTCCCTGATGCTGGAGCTGGCCGAGTTCGAAAGCCTCACCCATCTGTTCGTCGCCACTGAAGCGGGCGTGCATGATGCGCTGTTCGGCGCGCGGCCGTCGTCGGAGGCCATGGTGGCGCAGGACGAAGACGGTCGCATCGTCGCCTACGCGCTGTACTTCCACAACTTTTCGACCTTCCTCGGCCGCCGCGGGCTGTATCTCGAAGACCTGTACGTGCAGCCGGCCCAACGCGGCAGCGGCCTCGGCACACAAATGCTGCGGCAACTGGCGGCTTTGGCGGTCGAGCGCCAGTGTGGGCGCTTCGAATGGACGGTGCTGGACTGGAACCAGCAGGCCATCAGCTTCTACGAAAAAATGGGAGCGACCGTGCTGCCCGACTGGCGTATTGTCCGCATTACGGGAGATGCGCTGGAAGAGCTGGCCGGTACGACCGCGCTCAAGACGGAGTGAGGACTGAGGCATAACGCCTCGCCTCTGTTCCGCTTACTGCTCGTCCGCATCCGCGCCCAACAGCGCGTCGCCGAGCAGACCGCTCGCCTGCTCGCCGGGCAACGCCTCGACGTCGCGCAACTTGCGATTCATCATGCGAGTGCGCGTCTCGGCGGCCTCAATTGAACGGGTAACCGTCTCGAGCTGCGACTTCGTCTTCGCCAGCACGTCGCCGAACTTGCCAAACTCGGTCTTCACCGCGCCCAGCACCTGCCACACTTCGCTCGAACGCTTCTCGATGGCGAGCGTGCGAAAGCCCATCTGCAAACTGTTCAGCAAAGCAGTGAGCGTGGTCGGTCCGGCAATCGTCACACGGTAATCACGCTGCAACAGGTCGGTGAGACCTGGACGGCGCAGCACTTCGGCATACAGGCCTTCGGTGGGCAGGAACAGCAGCGCGAAATCCGTGGTGTGCGGCGGCGCCACGTATTTCTCCGCAATCGTGCGCGCCTCGATTCGAATGCGGGCCTCCAGCGCGCGCGACGCCTCTTCGACCGCCGCCGGATCGGCGCGCTCCTGCGCCTCGATCAACCGTTCGTAGTCTTCGCGCGGGAATTTGGCGTCGATGGGCAACCACACCGGTACCGTGATGCCTTCGCTGTCTTGCCGTCCCGGCAGCTTGATGGCGAATTCGACGCGCTCCGCACTCTTGGGTACCGTCGCGACATTCTTCGCATACTGATCCGCGGTCAGCACCTGTTCGAGCAAGGCTTCGAGCTGCACTTCGCCCCATGTGCCGCGCGTCTTCACATTGGTGAGCACTTTTTTCAGATCACCGACGCCCGCTGCCAGCGTCTGCATCTCGCCGAGCCCGCGATGCACCTGCTCCAGCCGGTCCGACACCTGCTTGAACGATTCGCCCAGACGCTGCTCCAGCGTGGCATGCAGCTTCTCGTCGACCGTGCGGCGCATCTCTTCCAGCCGGGTCGAGTTGTTCGCCTCGATGTCCTTCAGACGCTGTTCGATCGTGGCGCGCACCTCGGCAAACCGGCGATCGTTCGCCTCGCTCAACTGCCCGAGCTGCTGCGTCAGCGTTTCGCCGAAGCGCCTGAGCGTGATGCCCTGCTCGTCGCGCGCCTGCTGCGCCTGTTGCTGCAGGCTCTGCCGCACGGCTTCGAGTTGTTGCGCATTGGTTTCGGTCAGCTTGACCAGCTGTTGTGCAAAGCCGTCGATCTTGCCGTTCTGCACCGTCGTCATGCTGCTGAACTGCGCGGCGAGGGTTTGCTGAAACTGCGCGAAACCGCCATTCAACTCGGCGCGCGAGATCCGCGCCGTTTCCGTGATTTCGCTGCGCAGCTCGCGCTCGAGTCGTTCGACGGTCCGCGCCTGGGCTTGCGCGGTGGCCGCAAAGTGATCGCCGAGTTCGTCGAGGCGCATGTCCAGATCGCCATGGCGATTGCCGCGCATCAGGATCAACACGGCAATCACCAGCGCGACGGACAGTGCTACGACCGCCGCGAGCAAGGTCATCATCATGAACGGGCCTTGCCGATCACGTCGGGATTGACCGGATTCGGCGGACGTCCGGCGCGCGGTCCTTCACCCAGCGCCGCGATCAGGTTGTCCGCGGCGAGATTGGCCATGGCGCGCCGCGTCGCTTCCGTCGCGCTCGCGATGTGGGGCGTCAGCACCACGTTCGGCACTGTCAACAGCGCGGGGTTCAGGTTCGGCTCGCCTTCGTAGACATCCAGACCGGCAGCCGCGATCTGATGCGTGCGCAATGCTTCGGCGAGCGCCGCGTCGTCGACGATACCGCCGCGCGCGATGTTGGTCAGCGTCGCACTCGGCTTCATCTGCGCGAGTTCGGCGGCGCCGATGGTGTGATGACTCTCCTTCGTGTACGGCAGCACCAGCACCACGTGATCGGCCCGTCGCAACAGATCTTCTTTCGACACATACTGCGCGTTCAATTCGGCTTCGATCTCCGGCGCAACGCGCGAGCGGTTGTGATAGATCACCTGCATGTTGAAGCCGCGCGCACGCCGGGCGAGCGCCTGGCCGATGCGGCCCATGCCGATCACACCCAGTGTCGAACCATGGAGATCCGCGCCGAGAAAGCCGTCGTACGCCCACTTCTGCCACTTGCCGGCGCGCAACCAGTGCTCGGACTCGGCGAGGCGGCGGGCCGCCGCCATCATCAGCGCCCAGCCGAAGTCCGCGGTCGATTCGTTGAGCACGTCCGGCGTATTGGTGGCGAGCACGTTCGACGCGTTGAACGCGGCCATGTCGAAGTTGTTGTAGCCGACCGCCATGTTCGACACCACGCGCAAACGCGGCGCCGCCGCCAGCACGTCGGCGCCGACCGGATCGCCGGCGGTGAGCGCGCCATCCTTGTCGGCGAGGCGGCGCTTCAGTTCGTCGGCAGGCAGCACGTCGCCGTTATTCCAGTCGACTTCGAAATGCTGTTTGAGGCGTTCGATCACGTCCGGAAAGATCGGACGGGCAACAAGGATCTTCTGCATTGCAATTCTCCGAATAGCGCGGCGAGACCGGACCGTACGCGGGCCCGCCATCATCAACCGCTAAAAGAATATCCAGGTAGTCACCAGGAATACCGGCACTAACACGACCACGGACCACCCAAGATACGCAAAAAAACCTGGCATGCGCACGCCGCGCGATTCCGCGATGGCCTTCACCATGAAGTTTGGCGCATTGCCGATGTAGCTGTTGGCGCCCATGAAAACCGCGCCGGCGGAAATCGCCGCGAGCGTGGTAGCGCCCTGGGTCATCAGGATCCGCGCGTCGCCGCCGGCGAGGTTGAAAAACACCAGGTACGTCGGCGCGTTGTCGAGAAACGACGACAGCAGGCCCGTCGCCCAGAAGTACATCGCATCGTCCGGGTGGCCGGATGCATTGTTGACCAGATGGACGATGCCTGCAAACGCGCCCGCCTCGCCCGCGCGCAGGATGGTGATGACCGGCGCAATGGTCACGAAGATCCCGGCGAACAGTTTCGCAACTTCTTCGATAGGCGCCCAGTTGAACGCATTGCCGGCCCGTGCCGCACGCGGCGTCACTGCGAGCGACAACAGCGTGAGGCCGATCAAGCCGACATCGCGCACCCCGTTCTGCAGCGCGACGTGCGTGCCGAATACGTCGAACTCGACGCCGGGCTTCCACAGACCGCTCATCAGTACCAACGCGATCACCAGCGCAAGGATCACGAAATTGACCTTGCCGTCGATGCCCAGCATGTGCGAATCGGGCGTGGGGTCGAGAAACTGCGAGCGGCGCTCTTCGCGACGATGGTAATAGTACGAATCGAGCGCATAAAACAGCAGCAGGAGTACGCCGCACACGAATAGCATGGGCAGCAACAGATGCTGCGTGGTCCAGAAGAAGCTCACACCGGCCAGAAAACCGAGAAAGAGCGGCGGGTCGCCGAGCGGCGACAGCGAGCCGCCCGCGTTCGCAACGAGGAAGATGAAAAAGACCACCACGTGGACCACGTGCTTGCGGTCATCATTGGCGCGCAGCAATGGCCGGATCAGCAGCATGGCCGCGCCGGTGGTCCCCATGATGCTGGCGAGCAGCGTGCCGAGCGCGATGATGCCTGTGTTCAGACGCGGCGAGCCATGCAGGTTGCCGCGTACGCAGATGCCGCCCGCCACGGTGTAGAGCGCCGTCAGCAGCACGATGAACGGCACATACTCTTCGAGCATGGCGTGCGCCAGCGCGCCGAACGCGACCGCACTGCCGAACGTCACGGCAAACGGCACGAGAAACAGCATGGCCCACGCCGCCGCAATCTTGCCGAAATGGTGATGCCAGAATGCCGGCGCGAGCAGCGGGAAGACGGCGATCGACAGCAGCACGCCGGCGAACGGCACGCCCCACCAGGCCGACAGCGTGGCGCCGTCGAGCGTCGCAGCCGACGCAAGCTGAGGCCAGAGCGCCCATGCGGCGACGAGCCCCATGCTCGTCCACCCGGCATGTCGCTTCATATTCCTGTCCTTGTGACTGACGTCCGACAGCCCGCCGGGGTGGCCCATGTGGCCGGTATGCGCAAGGCCAGCCCTGCGCGATGCAAAGCTCACGCGCCGCGCACGACGATTGCATGCACCCGATACGGCCCATGGGCGCCAAGCACGATGGTCTGTTCGATGTCACCGGTACGCGACGGCCCGGACACAAAATTGACCGCGCGCGGCAGCTCGCCGCGTTCGGCGCGGATCAGGCCGAACGCCTCTTCATGACCGGCGACGATGCGCGAAGCGGGCACGATGGCAATATGCGTTTCGGGGAGCAGCCCCGCGGACGCGTACGTTTCGGGCCCGGACAGCAGCACCAGCGTGCCGGTCTCGGCCGTGGCGCAAAAACAGCCGGTGATGCCGACCACATCGCCGTCGATGGGCTTACGAAATTCGACCATGAGACCCGCTTTGACCCAGTCGAGGTCCTGCAGGGTTTGCCATGCGATCGCCTGCACCGGCAGGCCATGTTGTGCGAGGTAGCGATGCGCGGCGGCGGGAACGTCGCTCAATGCGTCGACGGTCTCAACCGTGGTCGCCATCTTCTGAGCTTCTTCGATGAAGTGCGTGACAAGGTCTTCCGGCATGAGCGGCCGGGGACCTTCGGGATGACGCGCGAGATAGCCGGCGGCGGCCTCGCGTTCAGGCGCGGACGGCTCGGCCTCGCGCCCTTGGGCTGCGCGGATGCGCGCAAGAATGTTGCGGCGGGCAATCGATGTATCCATGGGCGAAGTCCTCGCGAAGTGCTCGTTCAGATAGCCGTGCGGCGTCGCGAGGATTATAACGGCCGCCCCGTACGCGGACACTCGACCGGATGGCCAGTCGGGGCGCGATGTATACGGCCGCGCGCCCGCTGCAAAGCGTTACTTCGAGACTTCCGCTTCCGGCTCCGGAATACCGAACACCTGCCGCAAGTACGCCAGATAGGCCTTGTCTTCGCACATGTTCTTGCCCGGCGAGTCGGACAGCTTCGCGACCGGCTGGCCGTTGCAGCGGACCATCTTGATCACGATCTGCAGCGGGTTGTAGCCGAGATCGTTGGTCAGGTTCGTGCCGACCCCGAACGCCAGCTTGCAGCGGCCGCGGAAACGTTCGTAGAGCTGCAGAACCTTGGGAATATCGAGCGCGTCCGAGAACACGAGGATCTTCGTGCGCGGGTCGCAGCGGTTCGCCTCATAGTGCTTGAGCAGTCGCTCGCCCCAGTCGAACGGATCGCCCGAATCGTGACGCGCGCCGTCGAACAGCTTGCAGAAGTACATGTCGAAGTCGCGCAGGAACGCTTCCATCCCGTAGACGTCGGACAGTGCGATACCCAGGTCGCCGCGGTATTCCTTTGCCCACATCTCGAAGCCGAAGATCTGCGAATCGCGCAGCCGCGGCCCGAGCGCCTGACAGGCCTGCAGGTATTCGTGAGCCATCGTGCCGAGCGGCGTCAGGCCATGCTTCATTGCGTAGAAGACATTGCTCGTGCCGGTGAACTGCTCGCCGAGGTCGTCTTTCAGCGTGAGGATCACCTCTTCGTGCCAGCGTTTCGAGAAGCGGCGCCGCGTGCCGTAATCGGCGATCTTGCAATCGGCGAATTCCGCCCGCGCGCCAAGCAGCTTGATTTTCTCGCTCAGGCGCTCGCGGCCTTCGCTGTACGCCGGCTGCTGCTGCGTGTTGCGGAAGTAGACCTCGTTGACGATTGCCAGCACCGGGATCTCGAACAGGATCGTGTGCAGCCACGGCCCCTTGATGTCGATGTCGATCTCGCCGTTGCCCTTCGGCGAAGGCGTGATTGAGATGTACTTTTCGTTCAGATGGAAGAGCGCCAGGAACTCGATGAAATCGCCCTTGATGAAGCGCATACGCCGCAGGTAGTCGAGCTCGCCGTCGGTGAAGCGCAGTTCGCACAGCTTGCGCACTTCGTCGCGAATTTCCTCGATATACGGCACGAGGTCGACGTTCGGGGTCCGGCAGCGAAAGCGGTATTCCACGCTCGCGGCAGGAAAATGATGCAGAACGACCTGCATCATCGTGAACTTGTACAGATCAGTATCGAGCAGCGAAGTGATAATCATGATGGTGCGAACCGGACTGCGGAAATACGTTGGGCCAGTCAAGGCCGTGAGCCTGCGGCGCGCCCCTGCGCGCCGATTTGACGCATGTTACCCGAATGCGCCGGGCGGTACTTCGATACCGCCGCCGGCCGCAGTGCCATAAACTAATCACGAAATCGTATAAATGGCGTGAACGGCTAGTGTATATGCCACTTGACGTTACGTTACAATAGCGCTTTTGGCGTTTCGCCTCCCCCGATACCGCATGCAGGAGCTGCCTGAATGACTCACGTTGTGACCGAAAGCTGCATCAAGTGCCGCTATACCGACTGCGTCGATGTGTGCCCGGTGGACTGCTTTCGCGAAGGTCCCAACTTCCTCGCGATTGACCCCGATGAGTGCATCGACTGTGCCGTGTGCGTCGCCGAATGTCCGGTGAACGCCATCTACGCCGAGGAAGACGTACCGGGCGACCAGCAGGATTTCATCTCGCTGAACGCCGATCTCGCCAAGAACTGGCCCAGCATCACGAAAACCAAGGCTCCGCTGTCCGAGGCAGACGAGTTCAAGGACGTGAAGGAAAAGCTGGCCCTGCTCGCGCGTTAAGCGGCTCCCTGGCGGTGCCGGCGTGGCCAATCAGCCCTGCTCAGACCAGCACGGTTCGAACGGAACCGAGATGATCTGAAGGTATTGACAGGCCTGAAAGCACCCCCTACAATTTCGCTTCTCTGCTGTTGTTGTTCCCCGATAGCTCAGTCGGTAGAGCGCCGGACTGTTAATCCGTAGGTCCCTGGTTCGAGCCCAGGTCGGGGAGCCAAGAATTGCAAAGGCCCGTTAACCAAGACGGGCTTTTTTATGTAAAGGTTGTATCGCTGTTCCTCGATAGCTCAGTCGGTAGAGCGCCGGACTGTTAATCCGTAGGTCCCTGGTTCGAGCCCAGGTCGAGGAGCCAAAAATTTTGAAGGCCCGCATTCGTGCGGGCCTTTTGTTTTTGTCGACGACAAAAGATGTCAATCATCTGATTTCAACCCTCCGGTACGGTGAGCCGGGCAATTCGCCGCAGCTCTTCGCGGTGAAGCCATTTCGCGACTGCCGCCACCTCTCTCCTTCATCAAATACCCGGATGGCCACACCGCCCGACACGCCGTGGCGCGCCGAATGACGCCGCCATACGAATAATCTTAGACCTTTAAGAATTTTCTGATCGTCCACGAGCGCGTCTCGCCCGACAATTTCCATAGCGAAATAGCCTTTCAGGCGCAGCCCCGCGTTGCGACGCGGCGTCCCAAGATCACGAGATTCGAAAATGTCCAATGCACTGCTCAGTTTGTTCAAGAAGATGCTGCTCATCGCGGCGGCGTGCGCATCGACCAGTACATTTGCGGCGTATAGCGATTGCTCGGGTCCGCTGCCCCTGACCGTCAGCCTTCCGGCCGTGAGTGTTCCGGCCAACCTCCCGGTCGGACAAACCATACCTGGCGCGACTGCCACATTCGCGGTCCCCTTGACCTGTACAGTCAACCCAGTGGGTGACTGGTACCTCGCCGTATACTCTTCGCGCCTCACGCTGGTTCCGGGTTTTACGGATGTCTATACGACGTCGGGCATGACTGCCGGAATAGGTTTCAGAATCCGCAGCACTGCTGGAACCGTCCTGGTGCCGTTCGACTATGGCGCTGGTGGCGCGGTGAATGTGGGACCGTCGCAACTCGGCGCGAATGTTTTGCAGGGCGTTTTTGAGCTGGTCAAAACCGGCACCCCTGCAGTAGGTTCGGGTGGATTCCCCGCGGTCGGCACCGTAAACGCGAGGGAATATGCAAACGCCGGAAACCAGAGCAGCAGCACCATCAACTTCAACTACACGATTCTCAACAATTCGATCCCCAGTTGCTCGGTGACCACAACGGATGTCGCCGTGTCCATGCCTTATACAAAGACCTCGGCCTTTCAGGGCGTCGGCACGACGACCGCCGTGACTTCGTTAAATCTCGGCATGGTCTGCGACGCGAACGCGCATCCCTCCATCAGTTTCATGGACTCAGCCAATCCGTCGAATCAAAGCAACGCCCTGACGCTAGCGCCGGGCTCAACGGCGACCGGTGTGGGCGTGCAGATCCTTTACCAGTCGATACCGGTCATGTTTAGCCCCGGCGTCTATTCGTACACAACCAGCAATACACCTACGACCAACGGTGTTGCGCTCGGCACGCTCTCAGGGACTCAAACTGTGCCATTGCAGGCCCGTTATATCCAGACCGGCCCGTCCGTCACACCTGGCATGATCAAGGCCGTTGCGACCTTCACCATGAACTACAACTGACCTGCGAGACGGTCCAGGCGCCCGGTCGCGGTGATTTCGGTCCCGCGTGCGCAGCAACGCCGGAACGCGTGCGAGATAGACCGGCGCGGTGCACGAAGAATCACCCCGACAGCGAAAACAAGACCGCGGCCGTTATACGATGGCACTTTCCCCGCCATCATTCCGGTCTCCCAATGAAAACCACCTCGCTGTTGCGCATCGCGCTCGCCGTCGCCGTGGGCGCCCTCTTCGTTCCGCTCGTCCATAGCGAGGAGGTCGCCAGTGTCAACACCAACTTCCACGTGACAGGCTCCGACCGGGTCGTGGTCGAAGCCTACGATGACCCCGTCGTTCAGGGCGTCACCTGCTACGTGTCGCGGGCGCGCACGGGCGGCATCAAGGGTACGCTCGGGATTGCCGAAGATCCCACCGAGGCATCGATTGCCTGCCGGCAAGTCGGTGAGATCAAGTTTACCGGACCGCTTAAGCAGCAATCCGACGTGTTCTCGGTGAGCATGTCGCTGATCTTCAAGACGCTGCATGTGGTGCGCGTGGTCGACCCGAAGCGCAATACCCTGGTCTACCTGACCTACAGCGACCGGGTCGCCAGCGGCAGCGCGAAAAACAGCGTGACCGCCGTGCCGATGCCCGCCGGCACCACCATTCCGCTTAAATGAAGGCACCTCGTACGGGTGCGGTCCGCGCGCGCTAAACTGGCAGACCGCGCCGGACTTTCATCATGACCGTCACCCGTTTTCGCGATTCCGCCCGCTACTGGCGTACGCCGCTTTTGCCCGGCGCGGATCTGCTCACGGCCGAATATCACGATCACGAATTTTCGCCGCACTGGCACGACGCGTACACGATTCCGGTGATCGTGGCCGGCGCCGAGTGCTATCGCTATCTCGGCGCCGACTACGTCGCCGAGGCCGGCAGCGTGCCCATCATCAATCCCGGCGAACTGCACACGGGGGCGAGGGCGATCGAGGAAGGCTGGCGCTATCGGGTGCTGTATGCGCCGGTGGACTTCATCCATCAGCTGGCCGTCGAGGTCGCCGCCCAGCCGCAGGCGCTGCCTTGGTTCGAGCCGGGTGTGATCCGCGATCAGGACCTCGCTCAGCGGCTCGCACGCGCCCACCGGCTGCTCGAAAGCGCGTCCGAAACCGATCCGCTTGCCGCCGAAGCCGC
Organism: Paraburkholderia sp.; assembly: GCF_036488795.1. Taxonomy (GTDB): domain Bacteria; phylum Pseudomonadota; class Gammaproteobacteria; order Burkholderiales; family Burkholderiaceae; genus Paraburkholderia. The sequence continues at coordinate 43,947 of NZ_DASXHA010000023.1, read as the reverse complement.
CATGCTCGACGCCCTGTCGACCTTGCTGGTCCGCTACTCGGGCAATCCGCTGAAACCTGCCCGGCTCGCCGCCGACGACACCCGCGTGGCGACCATGAAAGAACAACTCACCGGCGATCTCACGGCACCGCTCAAACTCGCCGAGCTGGCCGAGGCTGTCGGCCTGTCGCCGTTTCACGCCGCCCGGCTCTTCACGCAGACAACCGGTCTGGCGCCGCATGCCTGGCGCAATCAGGTGCGGCTGCAGCGCGCATTGGCGCCGTTGCGCGCGGGCGTGTCCGTCACCGAAGTGGCCGCCGCCAGCGGCTTCACGGATCAAAGCCACTTCACGCGGCACTTCCGGCGCATGTTCGGCGTGCCGCCCGGGCGCTGGCAATCCGCCTGAGCGCGGCGCACCGGGGTTCACCGCAAGAACGTACAAGCTCCGCTCGCACAGTCGCGGCTATCCTCGGTGCATCAAGGAGGATAGATTGACCCAAGCAACCCTGACGCACCCCCGGCGTCTCACCGAATTCACCGCCGGCGCGCGCGACATCATTCCGATGATGGTCGGCGCGGCGCCGTTCGGCGTCATCTTCGGCACGCTCGTCACGTCCGGCCCGCTGCAGCTGTGGCACGGACAATTGATGTCGCTCGTCGTGTTTGCCGGCTCGGCCCAGTTCATCGCGCTCGGCCTGATTGCCAGCCATGCCAGCTTTGCCGTGGTGCTGGCCACCACCTTCGTCGTCAACCTGCGCCACGTGCTGTACAGCGCGACCCTCGCGCCCTATGTCTCGCATCTGCCGCTGCGCTGGCGTCTCGCGCTCGGCGCCGTGCTCACCGACGAGGTCTTCGCGGTTGCCTGGGCTCATTACCGGCACCATCAGCCGGGCAGCGTGGGACCGCACTATTTCCTGGGCGCGGGCGTTGCCATGTACGTCAACTGGCAGATCTGGACGCTCGCCGGCCTGCTGTTCGGCGCGGCCTTCCCGGGTCTGCAGTCGCTCGGCCTCGATTTCGCCATGGTGGCGACCTTCATTGCGATCGTCGTGCCGCAACTCGTCGCGCTGCGCTTTCTCGCAGCGGCCGCTACGGCGGGCGCGCTGGCGTTCTTCTGGCAGGCGTGGCCGTACAAGCTGGGGCTGCTCGGTGCGGTACTGGCCGGCGTCGTGGTCGGCGTCCTGCTGTCGCTGTCTCGCACCGACACGCAAGCCCGCACGGCGGAGGCGTCGCAATGAGCTACGTCGTTCTGATTCTCGGCATGGCGCTGATCACATGGCTGATCCGCGCGGCAGTCTTCGTGCTCGGCGACCGGCTGGTGTTTCCGCCGCTGGTACGCACCGCGCTCGGCTTCGTGCCGGTCACGGTGCTGACCGCGATCATCGTGCCGATGGCCGTCGCGCCGCACGGCGGCGGCGCCGAGCTGACCTGGCGCAATCCTCAGCTGGTCGGCGCGCTGGCCGCCGTGGCCGTCAGTGCGCTGACCCGCCGGCCACTGCTGACCATCGCGGTCGGGCTCGCCGTATTTTTCGTCTGGCAAGGCGTGGTGCTCAAATAGAGCCATCCACCTGGTTTGGGCCGGCGAATTTTGCGCCGCCCCGCGACATCCCTCAGCCAGCGGCAGATTGCCGCACAATGTGCGCGAAAGCGATGTGAAAGCAGCATAAATTCGCGCAAGTTCTCGCAAACGGGCCTTTCGGAGCTTGCTGCACGCCTCACCTGGCGGCCCTTGCGCCGCGCCCCATCCGTTTGCTCCCTGCCGCTTGCCCTCAAGTTTCACCCTGCTTCGCCGTTATGCAGTCGAGGTCCGCTCGTCGGGATGAAACCCCCGCTGGTTACGCGGCAACAAGCAGGATCAACCGCGTCGAGCATCGACGTCGCCCTCGTACCAAGGCACCTGGCAGACGGCGACACCCATGCGATGCAGCGCGGGAGGACCAAACGGGATAAGACATGGGTCAGATCACCCTTTCAATCAAGGACGAAACCGTCGCATCGCTGCGCAAGGATTTCGATGCTTTTCTGCGCGTATCGCTGAAGCTCGATCCGCAGTTCGCGACGCCGTCGTTTGAAGATTTTCTGCGCGCCAAGCTGCTCGACAACATGCTGCCGCTCACCGAACACGCGGTGAAGCGCATGTTGCAAGGTGGCCAGTACGCGTGGGCAAAACGCACACTCGACAAGGAGTTTCCGGACGTCGTCGCGATCCTGATGCAGCAGGCGCGCGAGTTCGGCTTCGGCTTCGCGGCACGCTCGGAATGGACCCCTGAGGAACTGGCCAAGCAGTGCCACGACTGGGCGGCGGCGATTGTCAGGGAAGCGGAAGGCGACGCCTCGCTGGTCGATCCGCTCGCGGCGCAGATCAAAAGCGAGGCACAGGACATTCAGGCACTCGAAGAAGCCATGCAGACGCCTGCGTGGCGGCTGGTGGAGTCGCTGCGTCAGCGCGTGTACGAGGCGAAAGTGGCGTGCGAAACAAGCGTGGGCAGCACCGCCCGCGAAAAGCTCGGCGAGCTGCGCGGCCTGCTGCGCCTCGGCATTTCGCATGGCTCGTTCCAGAAACAGGAAGCCCAGCAGATCATGGAATATCTGCGTCTGCTGAAGCCGGAGATTTTCGTCGACGAACCGTACGACATCTTTTCGCGGCTCGCGGGATGGCTGCGTAACTTCTTTGCGCCACCGCCCCCGCAACAACAGCAGCCGCGGCAATCGCGCTGACCGACCCGGCCGGACTCCGTCAATCCCACATTTTCCGCAGCTTCGCGGCGATTTCGAGCTTCGCCTGCGCTGCCGCAGCCAGCCCGGCTGCGGTCGGCGCGGCAGGCTCGGGAATGCGCGGCCACGCGTAGGCGTCGAAGAGCGGCATCAGATGCGCCGGAATGAAGCGGGTGCGCGACGCCCAGACGTGCCGGTCGCCCAGATGCGTCTGGTTGTGCACATAGAAACGCTGCGGCACGACGATGTGCAGGTCTTCTCTGGCACGCGTCATTGCGACGTAGAGCAGGCGCCGCTCTTCGTCGATCTCCTCTTCGCTGCCGGTACCGAGATCCGACGGAATGCAGCCGTCCACACCGTTCAGCACGAACACGTTGCGCCACTCCAGGCCTTTGGCCGAATGGATCGTCGACAGGATCAGATAGTCCTCGTCCAGTAGCGGAACGCCGGACTCGTCGCTGGTGGCATCGGGGGGGTCGAGCGTCAATTCGGTCAGGAAGCGCTCGCGCGACGCATAAGTGCCCGCGATGCTCTCCATTTGCAGCAGGTCGGCATGCCGGATGGCGGCGTCCTCGTGATTGCGTTCGAGGTGAGGCTCGTACCAGCGGCGGATCAGCTCGAACTCGGCGGGCCACGGCGAGTCGGCGCCGCAGACCCGCGACATCAGCGCGACAAACGGCTGCCAGTCTTCCAGCGCCCGGGCTGGCGGCGCGAATCCGGCCAGTACGGTGGACGCGTTTGCAACGGTGCGACGTGCGGCATCAAGGGCATTAGGCGCAGCGCCGTCCTCCTCATTACCGGCCGCATCATCTCCACCCAGTGTCACACCCGTATGCGCCGCGATCTGATCCAGCACGCGCGCGGCCGTAGCCGGCCCCACGCCCGGCAGCAGTTGCATGACCCGAAAACCGGCCACGCGATCGCGCGGATTCTGCGCCCAGCGCAACACGGCGAGGACGTCTTTCACGTGCACTGAATCGAGAAACTTGAGCCCGCCAAACTTGACGAACGGAATGTTGCGCCGGGTCAGTTCGATCTCCAGCGCGGCGCTGTGATGAGCCGCCCGAAACAGCACCGCCTGCGCCTTCAGCTTCATCCCGGCTTCGCGTGCTTCAAGCACCTGCTCGACCACGTACCGCGCCTGATCGGCTTCATCTGCGACGGTTACGAGACGCGGCCGCTGCGCCGAGGCCTGATCGGTCCAGAGATTCTTCGTGAACCGCTCCGAGGCGAGTTCGATCACTGCGTTCGACGCAGCCAGAATCGGCTGCGTGGAGCGGTAGTTGCGCTCCAGCGTGACCTGCTTTGCGGGCGGGTCGAAGTGCGTGGGAAAGTCGAGAATGTTGCGCACCGTCGCACCGCGAAACGAGTAGATGGACTGCGCGTCGTCACCCACTACGGTCAGGCCGCGCCCGTCCGGCTTCAGTGCGAGCAGGATCGACGCCTGCAGGCGGTTGGTGTCCTGATACTCGTCGACCAGCACGTGATCGAAGCGGCCGGACAGGTCTGCGGCAATCGTGGGTTGCTGCGCCATCAACGACCAGTACAGCAGCAGATCGTCGTAGTCGAGCACGCTCTGTTTCTGCTTGGCCTCCACGTAGCTGGCGAACAGCACGCGCAGATCCGCCTCCCATTCGCGGCACCACGGAAACGCGCCGTTCAGCACCTCGGCAAGCGCCGCGCCGGTGTTCACCACGCGCGAGTAAATCGCAAAGCAGGTGCCCTTGGACGGAAAACGCCGCTCTTTCGCTGAAAACCCCAGTTCATGCCGCACGAGGTTCATCAGATCCGCGGAATCTTCCCGGTCGTTGATCGTGAAGGTCGGAGCGAGGCCGATCAGATCGGCATATTCGCGTAACAGCCGCGCACCGATTCCGTGAAAGGTGCCCGACCAGGTAAGCCCCTGTGCCACCGAAGCGCGGCTGCCGAGTGCGTGCGTGGCGATACGCGTAACCCGGCGCGTCATCTCCTGTGCCGCGCGCCGCGAGAAGGTCAGCAGCAGGATGCGGCGCGGATCGGCGCCCTTGACCACCAGATTCGCTACCCGATGCGCGAGCGTATTGGTCTTGCCCGAACCCGCCCCGGCAATTACCAGCAATGCCCCGGGCAGCTGCGTGAGCGTGCCCGTGCCGTATTCGACGGCTTCGCGCTGCGCGTCGTTCAGCTTCGCCAGCCAGGCGGCAGTGTCAGGCGGCGAGGACGGCGCGCTCGGCGCGGAGTCGGCAACGGAGAGCACAGTGGTCGGGATCGTCAGATGGAAACGTGGCAAGGGACGGCAGCGCCGCATACTGTATATCCATACAACCCTTCACGACAAGCGCCCTTTTTAGATACACCCGACCGGCGCAGCCACCTCGCCGCAACGCCTATTCCTTCCTGGCGTCTTTTTCCTTCGCGTCTGCGGCTGCCTTATCGGCATCGGCCTGGGCGTCGGTTTTGGACTTGTCGGCCTTCGCCTGGGCGACGTCCGCCTTCTTGTTCGCCTTGGCCTGCTCCTTCGCGGCCTTCTTGTCCGCGTGGGTCGGCTCGGTCGAACCCGAGTCGGTCTGCGCAAAGGCAACCGCCGACAAACAGCCTGCGATCAATGCAACGGCAATTCTGCTAACTGACTGGTTCATGCATAACCTCCGTGATGGCCGCGGATGAGTGACTCGCCACCGCGCAGCCGCTAGCTGCCTGCGCCGCCAGCGGTTGCGCGCGCAACATCAATGCCTGGTGTCAGCCGAGTCGTCCTGCTGGGCCGACTGCCCTTGCATGTTCATCTTCATTTCGTTGCTGGCTGCTTCCTTGTCGGCCTTCTTGTTCAGTTTGGCGTCGCTGACCTGCTGCTTGTATTGCGATCTGGCCGCCGCCTGCTGTTGCTTCAACTGCTCCTTCGAGGCTTTCTTCGACGCGCTGTACTCCGCATTGGCCTTCGCATTGGCGTCGCGCTTTTGCACCAGCGGATCGGTCGAGCCGCTGGCCGTCAGGCGTTGGGGCGTCGGCGTCACCGGTTGAACGCCTTGCGCGGCGGGAGCGGCGTTATCCGCATTTGGCATCTCAGCCGGCGCCATTTGCTGCTGGCCCGCAGCGCCGGCATCCGGTTGCGTCATGGTCTGCGCGAAGGCGCTGCTCGCGCTGAGCGCAGCAGCAGTCAGGGCGGTACCGATCAGGAGCGAACGAATCTGGGTCATAGCAATCCTCTCTAAAATGGTTGTCAGAACCAGGCGCCGTGCGCGAACCGCGTGCGCACGAGTGAGACTCTCCCGGTCTGTCTATGGCCCACTGCAAAATGCAGCAGACTTCTTCTGCGAACTGATACTTTACGAGCACATTTCGCGAGAAACGCTCGCTGTTACGGAACGTTTCATTTTCTGACAGTCAGATAACATCTACTTTCAGCGACTTGAGGGCGATACAGGCCAAACTTCTGGCTTATGATGCGAACCCTTTCTTTGCACGCGCAATCGCCATGCCCAACCTCGATTTCACGCTGACCGGCGACTACGTCGAACTGCACAATCTCCTGAAGATTACGGGACTCGCCGACAGCGGCGGCTCGGCGAAAGTGATCGTGGCATCGGGCGCGGTGACGGTGGACGGGCAGGTCGAACTGCGTAAAACCTGCAAAATCCGCGCGGGACAGGTCGTGCTGCTTGGCGATACCCGTATCGCCGTTCACGAGGCGTAGTGCCCACAAAGCACTCGGCATAAGACGCCGTTCGGCGGCGCCAAAAATCCGCACCAAGAATGTGCTTACAGATCGACAACAGGTCGCCCACACAATAAGCTGTCTGTTTTGACAGAAGACGGCGCGGCTTTGCCCGCGCCGTTACTCGTTCATGACCCAATCCGGCTTTTCCCGGCTGACCGGCCGGCCGCCTACGTTGTCCCGCCACGCTGCCGACACCGCCCGCCTCGCTGCTCCGCTTGCCATCGCCCAGCTGTCGCAGATGGCCATGGGCGTCACCGACACGATCCTGCTCGGCTCGCTCGGCCCCGACGCGCTCGCCGCGTGCGGCCTCGGCGCGAACCTGTTCTTCGTGGTCGTCACCCTGCTGCAGGGCGTGCTCACCTCCGTCAGCGTGAGCGTCTCGCACGCGCGCGGCGCGCAGGCGGAGGACCGCGTGCCGCATATCTACTGGACCGGCTTCGTGATGTCGCTGCTGCTGGCGGTGCCGGCATTCGCGCTACTGTCGTTCGCCACGCCGGTCCTGCTGGCTTTCGGCGAGCCGGCGCTGCTCGCGCACAACGTCGGCGAGTACACGGCCATCCTGCGCTGGGGCGCGCTCGGCAGCCTGATCGGCATTGGCTTGATGCGCTCGTTCCTGCCCGCCATCGGCGCGGCGAAACGGTTGCTGTGGGTGTCTATCGTCGGCGTGTTCATCAATGGTTTTCTGAACTACGGCATGATTCACGGCGCGTATGGTTTGCCGCACCTCGGCTTTCTGGGCTCGGCCGCGGCCACCACGATCACCGTCTGGATCACCGCGCTCGTGCTGATGGCCTGGCTGCATCTGCGGCCGCGTTATCGCCACTTTGTCACCGCGACACGGCCGAAATTGCCACTGCTGGGCGAACTGTTCGGCATCGGCTGGCCAGTGGCCATTACGTACGGCGTCGAATCGACGCTGTTTCTGGCCACCGGACTGATGGTCGGCGTGCTCGGCGAGTCGCAACTTGCTGCACACCAGATCGCGCTGAACGTGGCGTCGGTCGCGTTCATGGTGCCGCTCGCCATCGGTCAGGCCGCCAATGTGCGGGTCGGCTTCTGGTCGGGCGCCGGGCAGCCGCTCGCCGCGCGTCACGCGGGCTTCGTGGCCCTCGCGCTCGGCGTCGCCTTCATGACGCTGTCGGGGCTCGTGCTGATCCTCGCTCCGCACTGGATCGTCGGTCTGTATCTGCATCTCGACGATCCGGCCAACGCGGCCACCGTCGCGCTCGCCAGTTCGCTGCTGGGCGTGGCGGCCATCTTCCAGATCGTCGATGGCATGCAGACGGTCTGCTCGGGATGTCTGCGCGGTCTGAAGGACACCCGGGTGCCCATGCTGGTGGCGGCCTTCGGCTATTGGGGCATTGGCTTCCCGACCGGCTACACGCTCGCGTTTCACTTCGGTCTGGGCGCACGCGGCTTGTGGTGGGGTCTTGCCGCGGGACTCGCGAGCGTCGCCTTGCTGATGACGCTGCGTTTTCACCGCCTCAGTTTGCGCCGTGCCGCGCCGGCTCCGGTGGCCTCCGCTTGAGGCGGCGGCACGCGGCGACGCTCAAAACACTTTCAAGGACTCTCTCATGCTTGCCCGGGTTACCCGTCTGTTTCCACTGTGGGCCGTGCTGGTTTCGCTGGCCGCCTATTTCTCGCCGGCCTCCTTCGGCTTTATCGCGCCGCACGTCACGACGCTGCTGACCATCATCATGCTGGCGATGGGCGTCACGCTTTCCATCGCCGATTTCAAGCGCGTCTTCACGCGGCCCGCGCCGGTCGTCGCCGGCATCGTGCTGCACTATCTGGTGATGCCGCTCGCCGCGTGGGCCATCGCCAGAGTGCTGCACATGCCGCCCGACCTGACGGCCGGCATGGTGCTGGTGGGCAGCGTCGCCAGCGGCACCGCGTCGAACGTGATGATCTATCTGGCGCGCGGCGACGTCGCGTTGTCGGTGACCATCAGCGCGCTGTCGACGCTGGTGGGCGTGTTCGCCACGCCGCTCCTCACGCGCCTCTATGTGGACGCGTCGATTGCCGTCGACGTGCACGGCATGCTGATGAGCATCCTCGAGATCGTCGCGCTGCCCATCGTGGTGGGCCTCGCGATCAATCATCTGTTCGGCAAACTGGTGCGCAAGGTCGAGCCGCTGCTGCCGCTGGTTTCGATGATCGCGATTCTGCTGATCATTTCCGCTGTCGTGGGCGGCACGCAAAAGAGCATTGCGTCCGTGGGTCTCGTGGTGATGCTCGGCGTCGTGCTGCACAACGGCATCGGACTGCTCGGCGGCTATTGGGGCGGCCGCCTGCTCGGCTTCGACGAGGCGGTGTGCCGCACGCTCGCCATCGAAGTGGGCATGCAAAACTCCGGTCTCGCCGCGACGCTCGGCAAGCTGTATTTCAGCCCGCTCGCTGCACTGCCCGGCGCGCTATTCTCGGTCTGGCACAACCTGTCGGGATCGCTGCTCGCGGGTTACTGGGCGGGACGTCCGGCGCAAGGCTCCACGCATTCAGGGAGCGCCGCGCCCCTCAACCCCGAGCGCGGCTGATGCCGGAGCGGCGCGCCACAGGAAAGGCGCGAGCAGCGTCATCAGCTCGCACCGCACCACGCAATGGTTCGGGGTACAGATAGTTTTACCCTGCTGCATCCGGTAGACGTTTCGTGCCGCCCTGAAACAACGCATGCAGGGCGAATTTCCGGTGCGCCGAGCAGCACCCGGCAGCCCGCGCCGAGGGCCGATGCCGCCGATTCCCCTTAGAATGCTTTCCACAACTGAGCGCATCGGCATCAGTTGCAATGCATCGGGGAAGATGCGCCCTGCAGTCGAATCCAGTGGAGGAACTAGCGTGCCGGCGTACAACAGCAACAACAACACCACGTCGCATCACAGTCAGGGTCCATCGCCAACGGAACGGCCCCGCGAAAGCAGCTGGCAGATCGGCTGGAGAACCGGCAAGCATTGCCTGCTGGTCGGTGCCGCTGCGGCACTTTTGACCGCCTGCGCGAGCCGGCCGCCCGCCAGCGCATTCGAGCGTCCGGTCACGCATGCGCTGCCCGCCTCCACCAGCACGCCGCTCAGTGCTGCCCTCGCCCCGCTGGAAACCGCGCATCCGGGTGAATCGGGCTTTCGTGTGCTGTCGAGCGGAACCGACGCACTGCAGATGCGCATCGCCCTCGCGCGCGCCGCGACGAAGACGCTCGACATGCAGTACTACATCGCCAACGAGGACACCACCGGCAAGCTGCTGCTCGGCGCCGCGCTCTATGCCGCGGATCACGGCGTGCGGGTGCGCATGCTGGTCGACGATCTGAACTTCAAGGACATCGACGACATCATGGCCAGTCTGAACTCGCATCCGAACATCGAGGTGCGCGTGTTCAATCCGTTCGGCAGTACGCATCGCAGCGTGTTCGAACGCACCACCGATGTCTTCACGAAGATCGACCGGTTCACGCGCCGCATGCACAACAAGGCGATGATCGCCGACAACCAGCTGGCGATTGTCGGCGGCCGCAATCTCGGCGACGAATACTTCAGCGCGAGCCCGACGCTGCAGTTCCGCGATCTCGACGTGCTGGCCGCGGGCCCGATCACATCCGAGGTCTCCGCCAGCTTCGACGAGTACTGGAGCAGCAGCGGCGCGTATCCGCTGCGGGCGCTGAATCATCAGCACTTCACGCAACAGGAACTGGACGATACTCGCGAGGCGCTGCGCACGCACTGGCGCACCAATGCCGATCCGTACAATGCCAGGCCGTTGAACGCGACGCCGCTCGCCACGCAGATCTCCAGCGACGAACTCGGCCTCACATGGGCGCCGGCCGAACTCAAGGTGGACTCACCAGGCAAGATCGACGCACCGTCACCGGATTACGTCAGCCCGCCGCTGCAGCGCCTCGTCGAACTGACGCACGAGGCACAGCAGGAATTCCTCATCGTCTCGCCCTATTTCGTGCCGCACGATGCCGGCGTCAAGGCTTTAGGCGAACTCACGCAGCGCGGCGTGCGCGTAGTGGTTCTGACCAATTCGCTGGCCGCCACCGACGCGGTCGCCGTGCAGGCCGGCTACAGCCCCTACCGCGTACCGTTGCTGCAAAACGGCGTCGAGCTCTACGAGTACAAGCCGCGCCAGGAAACCCGCGTCTCGGTGGCCGGCTCGGAATCGCGCGCGAGCTTGCATGCGAAGACCTACGTGATCGACCGCAAGATTCTGGTGATCGGTTCGATGAATCTCGACCCGCGCTCGGCGAATCTGAATACCGAACTGGCGCTCATCATTCACAGCCCGGTGCTCGCCGATCAGGTCGCGACGCTGTTCGGCCGCGCCACCACGCCAGAAGAAAGCTACCGTGTGACGCTCGCCACACCGCAACAGCTCGCGAACCTGAAGTACATCGGCGCGCCGCAGTCGCAGCTCGTCTGGACGGACGTCGAGGACCACCAGCAGCACGTCTACCACATCGATCCTCAAGCCGGTTTGTACCGAAACGTGCTGACAGGGATATTCTTGCTGTTGCCAGTTCAAGGGGAGCTTTGATGCGCGCCGCGCCACGATTGCGCACGCCATAGAAACGATGCAAAAAGATCGGAATCATCCAGTCAAACGGAGTTGAACCATGACCGAAAACGTACGAATGGAGCGTGACACGTTCGGCGAAATTGCCGTGCCGAACGCTCACCTTTGGGGCGCGCAGACGCAGCGCTCGCTGCAGAACTTCAAGATCTCGACCGAGAAGCAGTCGCCCGAACTGATTACGGCGCTGGCCGTCATCAAGCGTGCCGCCGCGGAGGTCAATCTGGGGCTCGGCGTGCTCGACGAAAGCAAGGCGAAAGCGATCATGCAGGCCGCCGACGAGATCATCGCCGGCAAGCATCCCGACGAATTTCCGCTGGCGGTCTGGCAAACCGGTTCCGGCACGCAGACCAACATGAACCTCAACGAGGTCATTGCCAACCGCGCAAGCGAACTGCTCGGCGGCGAGCGCGGCGAAGCGCGCAAGGTCCATCCGAACGACGACGTAAACCGCGGCCAATCGTCCAACGACGTGTTTCCGACCGCCATGCACGTGGCGGCGGCGGTGGGCATCGTCAAGCATCTGCTGCCCGCGCTGAAGACGCTGCGCGATACGCTCGACAGCAAGTCGAAAGCGTTTGCGGACATCGTCAAGATTGGCCGCACCCACCTGCAGGACGCGACGCCGCTCACGCTCGGCCAGGAATTCTCGGGTTATGTCGCGCAGCTCAATCACGGCATCGGTCACGTGGAAGCGAGCCTGCCACATCTGTACGAACTCGCGCAGGGCGGCACGGCGGTGGGCACGGGGCTCAATGCGCATCCGCAATTCGCCGACAAGGTCGCGGCGGCCATCGGCAAGCTGACCGGCGTGCCGTTCGTGTCGGCGCCAAACAAGTTCGAGGTGATGGCCGCAGCCGATGCGCTGGTGTTCGCGCACGGCGCGCTAAAGACGGTCGCCGCCAGCCTGATGAAAATCGCCAACGACGTGCGCTGGCTCGCCAGCGGCCCGCGCTGCGGGTTGGGCGAACTGTCGATCCCGGAGAACGAGCCGGGCAGCTCGATCATGCCGGGCAAGGTGAACCCGACCCAGTCTGAAGCACTGACCATGCTGTGCTGTCAGGTGTTCGGCAACGATGTCGCCGTGAACATCGGCGGCGCGAGCGGCAACTTCGAACTGAACGTGTTCCGTCCGATGATTGCGCACAATGTCCTGCAATCGATTCGTCTGCTGGCGGACGGCTTGCACAGCTTCAACGACAACTGCGCGGTAGGCATCGAGCCGAATCGTGAGCGCGTCGACCAGTTGCTCAATGAATCGCTGATGCTGGTGACGGCGCTCAATCCGCACATTGGCTACGACAAGGCCGCGAAGATCGCCAAGAAGGCGCACAAGGAAGGCACCACCCTGAAGGCCTCGGCGCTGGCGCTCGGTTTTGTCACCGAACAGCAGTTCGACGAGTGGGTGCGCCCGCATGACATGGTGGGCAACACGGGGCGCTGAACGGTGCTTCGAGCCCAGGCCTGAAGCACAGGCCGCGCCCCCACGCGGGCGCGGCTGTGCGGCGCTTAGATCTTTCCCTGCGCCACTTCTTCCGGCTTCAGTTCGACGATCGCGTCGAGCGCTTCCTTCACGTCCAGCGCGTAACGGGCGAGCCGCTTCTGCTCATCGGTCTGCGGCACGAACGACGGCACGGGCACCGGGCCGCCGTTTTCGTTCACGGCCACCATGACGATCAGGCAGTCCGTGGTCTGCAGCAGTTCGCCGCCCTTCGGATCGCCGGCCTGCACCGACACGTGGATATGCATGCTGGTGCGTCCGGTATGGACCACACGGGCGCGCAGTTCGACCAGATTGCCGACGAGGATCGGCCGGCGGAAGCGGATATTGCCGACGCTCACCGTCACGCAATAGCGTCCCGACCAGACCGCGGCGCATGCATAGGCGGTCTCGTCAATCCACTTCATCAGCGCGCCGCCGTGCACCTTGCCGCCGAAATTGACTGAGGTGGGCTCGGCGAGAAAGCGGAACGTAGTTTCAGAACGGTCCAGTGGTGCAGCGGCAGGGGTGCTCATCTTGACTCCGGTCAAACGTGTATCGAAAGGAGCCGATTATACGAGTGCAATCTTGACCGCGCAGCGGATTGCGATGCGGTAACTCTGTTCAAACCGCTGGCATCACGCCTGGTTTGCAGTCTGAAGCGTCGTTTCCGCAGAACCGAAGCGCTCCCGGTAATCCTGCGGCAGCACGCCGAAACGCCGCACGAAGGCGCGCCGCAGGTTCTGTTCGCTGCCAAAGCCGCATTCCACCGCAATCCGCTTGAGCGGGCGACGCGATTCGGCAAGGGAACGCGACGCCGCCTCCAGACGCAGCGCCGCCACCGTTTTGGCAGGCGTGCGGCCCACTTCGTCGACATAGCGTCGCGCGAAGGTGCGCGGGCTCATCTGGGTGCGCTCAGCCAGTCGCTCTACGGTGAGATCGTCGCGCAGGTTCTCCGCCATCCAGCTATGCAGGGCCTCGAACGGGCCGCCCGCCGAGGCCTGCGCGGCCAGCGCCGCGCTGAATTGCGACTGGCCGCCCGGCCGCTTCATGAAGACCACCAGCCGGCGCGCCGCCTGCATCGCCACCGCGTGGCCGACGTCCTCTTCAATCAACGCCAGCGCCAGGTCGATGCCGGCGGTCACGCCGGCCGAAGTCCATACGGCGCGGCCGTCACGCATATCGCGGATGAAAATCGGATCGGCATCGACGCGGACGTTGGGAAACCGCCGCGCGAGCTGCGCCGCGTCGCGCCAGTGCGTGGTCGCACGGCGGCCGTCCAGCAACCCGGCTGCCGCGAGATAAAACGCGCCGGTGCAGACCGAGCACACCCGCCGCACCTGCGGCGCGCGCCGCGCGAGCCACGCGACCAGTTCCGCTTGCAGGGGCGTCGCGTCATCGACCGGCACGCCGGGGACGATCAGCGTATCGATCGGCTCGTCGTCGAGCGCGTCCAGCCGCGTGGTCAGCACCGGCAAGCCGGGAAACGTCTGCAGGACTCCGCCGTCGACCGACGCAATGCTGGTGCGATACGCCACCGGCTGCGAGCGCGCCGCCTGAGGCGTGCCGGCCGCAAGCGTCAGCTCGGCGCGCCAGAATGCCTCCAGCGGCCCGCAGGCGTCGAGCAGCACGAGCTCCGGCGCGACCGCGAACACGACGTGACGCACGCGAGGCGCACTCGCGTCGACGGCACTCACGGGGCCGGTCGAAGACGAAGACGAAGACGAAGACGCGTTATCCAACGAAGCTGCCATAGACGCTATTCCTGGTTCCAATGCCGTGTTCATGCACGCTTGCCGAACGATCGCGTTGCTTCACGATACCCACGCCGGCTGTCGCGCACGCGACCAGGCGTAGCCGAGCGTGGCCATAGCGGCCAGCCCGAGCAGCGGGAAGATGGCGAGATTGATCGTCGTCCAGCCGAAGCGTGCGAGCAGTTGCCCGGCAAACAGCGAACCGAGTGCCGAAAACGCGAAGGTGGTGAATTCGCTGGTGGCCTGGGTCTTGGCCCGCTCAGCCGGCCGGTATGACTGCGACAGCAGTGTCGTGCCGCCGACGAACATGAAATTCCAACCCACGCCAAGGCAGGCGAGCGCCGCGTAGAAATGCGGCAAATCCGTCGAGCGCAACGCGAGTACCCCGCACAGCGCCGACAGCACGATGCCGCAGCCGATCACCCGCAACACGCCGAAGCGCTGGATCAGACGCGCCGAAAACAGCGATGGCGCGAACATGCCGACCAGATGCCACTGGATGATCTGCGCGCCGTCGCCGATCGTATGACCGCACGCCACCGCGGCAATCGGCGTCGCGGTCATCACGAACATCATCACCGCATAGCCGAGCGCGTTGTTGGCGAGTGCAGCGACGAAGACCGGCTGCCGCACGATCTGGCCGAGCGGGCGCGGCGCTTCGGCTGCAACGGCGGCGCTCGCGGCCGGCATCACGTCGCGGTAAGCGAAGGCCAGCAGCACCATCGAGATCAGACCCAGCGCCGTCACGAGCGCGTATGAGCCGGCGAACGCAACCGGCGCGAGCCAGTCCTTGCTCGACGCGGCCAGCCACGGTCCCAGCACGGCGGCGACTACACCGCCCGTCAGCACGGTGGAGATTGCGCGGCTCCTGGCCAACGGGCCGACCGCGTCGGCGGCAGCGAGGCGGTAATACTGGGCGAAGGCCTGAAACACGCCGACCGTCGCGGTGCCTGCGCAGAAAGCCCAGAAACTGTGATGGAAGATGGCCCACACGGAGATCGAACCGCCCAGCGCGCCCACGCCCGAGCCAAGCAGAAAGCCCGCGCGCCGGCCAATCCGGGCCATCAGGAACGAAGCGAAGACGGTGGTGAGCGCCGCGGCGACCGTGATCAATGAAAACGGCAGCGTGGCGAGGGCTTTGTTGGTGGCGAGCGTGTAGCCGACCAGACCGGTCAGCGTCAGATCGATCGAAACGGCCGAGGTGTACAGCGCCTGACAGACCGCCAGCACGCGCGCGCCGCGCCGGCCGTCAGGAGCGGGAACGCCGTAGTCGGCCGCGCCGGTGTGATGAGCGGAGGAAAGCACGGACGAAGACGGCATCGGTAAGCCTCGCTTGGCAAGAAGAACGAAGCCCTATCGTCACACGGGCAAGATTGGCAGGAATGACAATCGTGTATCAATTCCAGCCAAACGGCGAGCCGCCGCAGACCCGCCGCGCGTCACCGCGATCTAACACACTACGAGCAAACAGTCCGTCAGGCAGCGCACCTTCAACGTCATCGCAAATTGCGATCGTTCATTTGTGATACGAAATCCCTTCGTCGATCGTGCCGTACATCGTGATGCCGCTCGAATCGGCGCCTGGCGGTCCGGAACCACCCTGGGCGCAGGCGGCGCACAGCAGGACGGCGGCCGCAATGGCAAACAGGAGTTTCATGATGGTGCTTCTCATGAGGACGGGTTTTGATTCTAGCCTGGCCACCTGACGTGGCGCAGAGCCGCCTCCCGCATCGATGCGGCAGCCCGGCTGGCTGCATTCCACGCTTCACGCTACGCTGAAACATGGAATGCGCCATGCGGATAAAGTAGTGCTGTAATGAAACGTTGGCGTATGCCCATCAAGGAGCCTGTCATGTCCGCCCATCTACCTGATGAACAGAACCACTTTCCGGGCTTGAGCCGGATTGGCGCCCTGCTCGCCGATCCCGGCCGCGCCGCGATGCTGTGGGCGCTGATGGACGGCAGCGCGCGGCCGGCCGGCGAACTGACGCTGATTGCCGGGCTCTCGCCGTCTGCTGCCAGCGCGCACCTCGCGCGCCTCACGGATGGCGGCCTGCTCGCGCTCGAAGTGCGGGGGCGGCATCGCTATTTCCGCATCGCCTCGCCGGATATCGCCGCGTCCATCGAGGCGCTGGCCAATGTCGCGCAGGCGAGCGCGGCGCAACGGCCCATCCCGCGCCCGGCGCGTACCGTGCCGGTGGATATGCGTTATGCGCGCACCTGCTACGACCACATGGCGGGCGAGCTATCCGTGCAGCTGTTCGAACGGATGCTCAACCACAAGCTGCTGACGCTGCACGGCAACATGCTCGATGCAACGCCCGCCGGCGCGGCCCAGCTGGCCAGTTGGGGCATTGATGTCGCCGCCCAGCAAAGCCGTCGGCGGCGCTTCGCCTGCACCTGCCCGGACTGGAGCGAACGGCGTCCGCATCTGGGCGGCGCGCTCGGCGCGGCGCTGCTCGACGCGTGGTCGTCGCACGGTTGGGTCGAGCGCACCGAGCGCCCCCGCATCCTGAGAATCACGCCGGCGGGGCATCGTCAGTTCGACGCTTTTCTGACGAATTAAGCGCCGCGAGACGCGCGAGATTTGCCTGAAGGCGGCCGGCATGGCGCCCATTTCTACGACGAAACGGGTCGCCAAACATTTTTTGTTACACGCGAGGTAAGGCGGCTTACAAATGTCGATGCCTTGAAACAGGCGCCAAAGGTACAGTGGTTTCACGGATGCAAACCGATTCGTGTCCGCCCGAGAGACAACATGAAACCGCTCATCACACAAAAACATTTGCTGGGTTATTCGATCAGCCGCGCCACGGGTTTGACACTCATCGCCGCGGCCGCATTGACGCTGGCTGCTCAGGCAGCCGTCGCCCAGGAGGCGCCGCCCGACAACCCGCCTGCCGCCACGCAGAACACCGGCAATACCGATCCGCCGGGGCGCGTCGCGCGTCTGAACTACACCCAAGGCGCCGTGACGACCGAGCCGGCCGGAGCCACCGACTGGGCCTACGCACAGATCAACCGCCCGCTCACTACCGGCGACCAGCTGTGGAACGACCAGAATGCGCGCTCGGAGATGCATATCGGTTCGACAGCGGTGCGTCTGGGTCAAGCGACCAGCCTCGACATCCTCAATCTCGACGACAACACCGCGCAGCTGAAAGTCGCGCAAGGCACGCTGTCGGCCCGCGTGCGCGAACTCCCGCCGGGCTCGTCGTATGAAATCGACACGCCGAACCTGGCGCTCGGCCTGAACGGCCCGGGCGACTATCGCGTCGACGTCGCGCCCGACGGCAGCAGCACGACCGTGACGGTGCGCAGCGGCAGCGCCACGGTGTATGGCGACAACGGCCAGGTGCCGGTGGCCGAGGGCCAGCAGATCCGCTTCGAGGGCACCAACCTGCAACAGGCCGCCGACAACGGCGCGCCGGGCCTCGACGGCTTCGATCAATGGGCTGCCAGCCGCGACGCCGCCGAAGACCGCTCGGTCTCGGCACGCTATGTGTCGCGCGACGTGCCCGGCTACGAGGATCTCGACGCGAACGGCACCTGGCGCAGCAGCCCGCAATACGGCGAGGTGTGGACGCCGAATGCGGTGCCGGCCGGCTGGGCGCCCTATCACGACGGCCACTGGGTGTGGCAGGCGCCTTGGGGCTGGACCTGGGTCGACGATGCACCGTGGGGCTTCGCGCCTTACCACTACGGCCGCTGGGCCTACGTCGAGGATTCGTGGGCGTGGGTGCCGGGCCCGGTGGTCGTCAGCGAGCCGCCGGTGTATGCGCCCGCCCTGGTTGCTTTCGTAGGCGGTGGTGACGGCGGCGGTGGCGTCAACTGGGGCGTGAGCCTTGCGGTGGGAGGGATTGCCGCGGCGGGCGTCGCGTGGTTCCCGCTCGGCCCGGGCGAGGCGTGTCAGCCGCGCTGGGGCGGCGGCTGGAGTCCGCGCTACTACGAGCGCCTGAACCGCGCCTCGGTCGTCAACAGCTACAACCACAACGTGAACATCACGAACATCAATGTTCACAACACCTATATCAACTACCGTGCACCCGGCGGCGTCACCGCCGTGCCGGCAACCGCCTTCGTGCATGGGCAGCCGGTTGGCCGCTTCGCGCAGAAGGTCGACCCGCAGCAATGGCGCAATGCGCGGATCAACCCGGGCGGTCCGGGGCTCGCGCCGGTCCGTCAAAGCTTCGCGCCCGGCCTGCGCAATGCGAGCTACCGTCCTCCCGCCGCGACAATGGGGCGCCCGGTCGTGGCGACGCGCAATCCGGCCGTGCCGGCCGCCTATCACGACACGCTGGCCCAGCGCTTTGCGCAAGGCGGTGGCCGCGTGCCGGGCGCGGGCGACCCGATCGTCCGTACGTCAGTACCCGCGCATTTCGCCGGCGCGCAGCAGCCGCATGGCGCACCGGCGACGGGCATGGCGAACGTGCGAGTCGTGCAATCGCATGTGCCCGGCATGATGCCGGGGGCTGCACCACACATCGCTCAGGGCGCCGGCCAGCGGCCCGGCGAAGCGGCGCCGAACGGCGCGCAGACCGCGCAGCGCGGCATGCCGGAACAGGCGCGCCCGGGAATGCCCCCGCAGATGGGTAATCCGATGCCCAATCAGATGGCAAACCAGCGCCCGCAGCCAAACGGCGGTGTGCCGCGTCCACCGCAAGCGACAGGCGCGAATCCGAACGGCTTCGCGCAGCGTGGCGGACCTTCGCCGAATGGCCAGCAGGCTGCCGCGCAACCCGGGCACGAACCGGCGTGGACGCAGCCTCACGCGCCCATGGCGCAGCAAGCGGAGGCGCGTGGCGAGCCGCAGCAGGCGGCCGGCCATCAGCCGTTCGCGCCGCAACCTGGCCAGCCGCAGAACCGGCCGCAGCCTGCGGGCCTGGCTGCGGAGCCGGCGCATGAGGCGCCCCGCCCGCAGCAGCCAGTCGCGCGTCAGCCTGAACCCATGCAGCAGCAGGCTCCGCGCGAGCCGCAGATGCAGGCGCAGGCTCAGCCCCAGCCGCGCGTGCCGGAGTCTCACCCGCAGCCGGCCCAGCAGGCGCCACGGCCGGAAATGCGGCCGCAGCAGCAGGCACGCCAGGAAATTCATCCGCAGCCGGTTCAGCAGGCGCCGCGGCCGGAATTCCACCCGCAGCCCCAGGCGCAGCCACGTCAGGAGGCCCGTCCCCCGCAGCAGGCGCAGGAGCCCCGCCCTCAGCCGCGTCCGCCGCAGCAGGCTCAGCAACCGCGCCAGCAGCCTCAGCAGCCTCAGCAGCATTCGAACAATGGGCACGACGAGCATCGCAAGGGTTGATAACCGCAGACCCATCTGCGCTTATCAAAGCAAAAAGCCCGCGCATCGGATGAGGCCTACCCGTGCCACAAAGATGTTGGCAAACGGGCAAGCCTGGTAATGACTGCGAGCCTCGAAGAGGCTCGCTTTTTTTGCGGCCATTGAAAGCCGATACGAGCCTGGGCCAGGCGGTGTCGAGCGCTGCTGCGCCCGCGATTGCGGAGCTGCTCGGCGTCGAAGAAAGAAAGGTCATGCAGCGGCGCCGCACCCTCAACATTGCAAAGCTCTTTGGCTTGTCATAAAGGGCTCGACGCCTTTCTTGTCGGTGCTGGCTAAGTCGTACTTCGCGCGAAGACCAGGAGCAAACTGTAGTTACCTTTATCCGCCGCACGTAAGGCGGTTAGGTAATCCGACCGGGCGTTATCCGCTTTAACCAAGGTCCCGCCGCCGCCCCACGAAAAA
Organism: Paraburkholderia sp.; assembly: GCF_036488795.1. GTDB lineage: Bacteria > Pseudomonadota > Gammaproteobacteria > Burkholderiales > Burkholderiaceae > Paraburkholderia. Next base: position 24,028 of record NZ_DASXHA010000023.1, on the reverse strand, counting down.
GCCTCTTGTTTCATGCTGCGCAAGAGCGCGTCAGCCATCATTCGTGAGTGTCGACCGTTACCGTTTGGGAAGGGATGAATCCACACCAGCTCGCGGTGAAATCGTGCGGCGATCTCATCGGGCGGGAATGTGCCGTTGTCGACCCACCACTGCGTGTTACCGAAAAGGTTTCTCAGTTTGACGCTGACTTGCGTCCAGTCACATCCGATGTTCTTGTCGGACTTGCGGAACATGCCCGCCCACGACCAGGTCTGGTCGAACATTTTCTTGTGAAGGTTGCGACAGAACGCTTCACTGAGGACTTCGACCTTCCGTTGGCGCCGAACCCATTGCACGGCTTGCAGGATGTTCTCCTGCTCCCAGTCATTCAGTTCGCCCTTGGTGGTCAGGTGCGCCGGTAGCAGCCCTGCAAGCTCGTCGGGGTCGAGCGGTGTCTGGCCGTCCTGCTCGTCTAAATCTATCGCCATAGGTCGGACCAGCGGCCCCGGAGCAGTTCCGCCGTTCTCTGCTCAACCTGTTTGCGAAGCCGGTCGGTTGCCGGGCGTTGGTCTTCCAGACTCATGGTGTGCGCAACCCCACTCACCTCCTGCAGGGCGATTGAGCGCGCCCGGTCTTCGACCACTTGAGTCAGTGGCTTTCTGGGCACCAGAGCATAGACCAGCTCGCAGTCCAGCCCGTCAGCCAGTTTGCGCAGTTGCCCGAGCGTGATTCGGTCCTCGGCTTCCGCCAACTCCGACTTGTGCAGGGTCGAACCGGTCATGCCTAATCTGTCGGCTTGCTGCCGCTCGGTGAGCCCTAACGACTCGCGGATGGCCTTCAGCCATCCACGCGGCGGGCGCCGACGGTTGGTCAAATCCGAGTACGCCGCGACCGACGCCTGAACCTGTTGAAGCCGGAGCTGCCTCATTCTGGAATCCATTCTGCTGGCCTATAGGCTATCAAAAACACAACAAATGCTAGCCTATAGGGAAGCAACTATCAAGTTTTCGCTTCATCAAAGTGAATCAAATAGATACGTTTTGCGTCGGCATAGTGACTCAAAGTTGTGGTTTTTCGCTTCATTATGAGAAAGCATCAAATACGGTGATGCTTCACTATAGGGAACCAGAGTTCACATGATTGCCGCATTTTGCAGAAGCAAGTGTCTCTAATGTGCGGTATTGCAAGCCAGCGACTGCGAAACAGTTCGCTTCGAATGTCGGTCGCCCTGTCCGACAAAAGAATGCCCGCGAGAAAATCTCTCCGGCAAGAAAAAGACCCGCAGTCCTCTTTGGGGACGCGGGTCTCAGCGGTAACCGGCTCAAAAGCGAGCAGCGTTGAGGTACCGGTAGCAGATCACGCGCGGGCTTTTCTGTCGCACCAGCCGGCTGTGATCTGGCGGCCAGGCCGCCTGCGGATCAAACCGCCATGGGTGCGGTCAGCGGCTCATGGTGACGATAGCCGACCAGCGAGAAATCCGACGGCTCGATCTTTTCCAGCCATTCCGGTTCGTAGATGCCGGTTTGCGCATAGTCCGGCACCCGCTCCGAGATGGCGAGGCGCGGGCTTTCGTATGGCTCACGGGTGAGTTGCCGCTGCAGCATGTCGAGCTGGTTTTCGTAGATGTGCGCGTCGCCGATGAAATACGTGAACCAGCGCGGCGTATAGCCCGTCAGGCGCCCGACCAGATGCAGCAGGGCCGCGCCTTCGGTCAGGTTGAACGGCGTGCCGAGACCCACGTCGTTGCTGCGAATGTAGAGACACAGCGAGATCTCTTTGCGCGCCGCGTTCGGCAGGAACTGATACAGCAAATGACACGCAGGCAACGCGATCTGGTCGAGCACGGCCGGATTCCAGGCATGAAACAGGATGCGGCGGTCCGACGGGTTCTGCATGATCGTGTCGAGGCATTGCCGCAGCTGGTCGATCGACTTGTACAGCAGCACTTTGCGGGCGCCGTCTTCGTCGAATTCGGTGACCACCTGGTAGCCGCGCCCGGTCGCATCCGCAAGCTGCGCGGCGGCCGTCGCATCCAGCACCTTGTAGGCGGGCCACTTGCGCCATTGCACGCCGTACACGTCGCCGAGGTCGTCAGGCCCCTCACGATACGGGTTCGCGAGCCATTGCGGATTCTGGTTAGCGTTCGCGTCCCACACCTTGCAGCCCAGATCGCGAAAGTCCGCCGCGCTGCGCGAGGCGCGCAGGAAGCCCACCAGCTCGCCAATCGCCGATTTGAACGCGAGCTTTTTCGTGGTGACGGCGGGGAAGCCCTGCTGCAGATCGAAGCGCAACATCGCGCCCGGCATACTGATGGTGCGGATGCCGGTGCGGTTTTCCTGCCACGTGCCGGTATCGAGAATCGATTGGACGAGGTCGAGGTATTGTTTCATTCGGGTTCCTTCGGCCCGGCGCGCGGTGCCTGGGCGAGTTCGCGGAAAAACCCGATTTTAGCAAGCGCGGACGGCTCTCGTCCGAGCCGACTTTTTATGGGCAAAAAGCAACGGCGGTGAAATCCTGCCAGCCGCTCCGCAGGATCACCGCCGCTGCATTTCAAGCTTCGCTGACTTCTCCACCGTTTCAATCAGGTGTCTCAAATGTGAGGCACCGAAGCCGGCTCCCCATGCGGGACGATCGGCTCGCCTTCCATGTGGCGCATGCCGTGTGCGCACAACAGCCGGTACAGCGTCACACGCGAGATACCAAGCTCCTGCGCGGCATCGCCGAGACGCCCGCGGTGGCGCAACAGCGCCAGTTCGATCGCCTGCCGCTCGGCCGCCTCGCGCGCCTGCGCGAGCGACACGGGCACGATTTCCACGTACTCCGCGAGTTCGAGGTCGCGGGCCGTAATGGCCCGCCCTTCCGACATCACGATGGCGCGCCGCACCCGGTTGATCAGCTCGCGCACGTTGCCCGGCCAGCTGTAGTTGTGCAGCGCTGCGATCGCGTCCGGCGCGAAGCCGCGCAGACGGCGGCTCGCATCTTTCCTGAAGCGCTCGAGCATGTGCCGTGCGAGTAATTCGATATCCTTGCCACGCGCGCGTAAAGGCGGCTCGTCGATCTGCAGCACGCACAGGCGGTGGTACAGGTCGGAGCGGAAGCGTCCTTCGATCATCGCCGTGTTCATATCCACGTGCGTGGCCGAAATGATGCGCACGTCGACGTCGATGGAGCCGTGGCCGCCCAGTCTTTCGACCTTGCGCTCCTGCAGGAAGCGCAGCAGGCTCGCCTGGCTTTCGAGCGGCAGATCGCCGATTTCATCGAGAAATAGCGTGCCGCCATTCGCGGCTTCGACCCGGCCGATCTTGCGCTGGTTGGCGCCGGTAAACGCGCCGCGCTCATAGCCGAACAATTCGGATTGCAGCAGATGCGGCGGAATCGCGCCGCAATTGATTGGGACAAACGGCGCGTTGCGGCGCGCCGAGCGTTCGTGGATGGCCACGGCTGTCAGTTCTTTGCCGGTCCCGGATTCGCCCGAAATGAATACCGGCGCGTCGGTCATCGCGACCTTGCGGATGGAGCGGAACAGCGCCAGCATCGCGTCGCACGAGCCGACCATCTCGCCTTCGGTGCCGCCCGGCGTACCGTCGTTCGACGCAGGCTCACCCAATGAAATCATGCCGTATGCATGGCCGACCGAATCGACGATGCGATCGCCGGAAAGCGGTACGGTGACGTAATCGAAACAGTAGTCGCGCACGAGCCGGCGCAAAGCGGCGTCCTGCAATTGGCCGGGCGTGGTTGCGGCGACCCAGCCGACGTTCGGCATCGTCAGACACGATTCGAACGCAGCGATTTCATGCGGCTGGAAATGGCTGGACAAGTCAAGCAAGCCGCCCGCTGCCATTCCGGCGCGAACAGCACGGCGCACATCGCGCGCCGACCCCACGACTTCGACTTGCCAGCCACGCTGGTGAAACCTGGTATTCAATTCCGCGCTTGGATCGCGCGAAACGTAAATCAGTTGCCGCGTTGCGGGTTCCATTATTCAGATCCTCTCGTCAACGAACGTTAAGGATGACGGCACGCACCTGAACAAGTTTCAGACACGTTGACTCAGTCCGGGATTCGCGCAAAGCAAAAAACCGAACGGCCATTCCATTCCGTGCGGACAGCTGATCCCCGAAAAGCGGCGTGTGTGCTTGAGACGGCCCAGCTTCAGGCTTTTTTTAAATGTGACTCTCTTTTCGAGAGCTTACTATACGCGCGCCGCTTCGAAAACAATTATGCGAATTTAATCGGCACTCCACCGCCCAGCAAGGCTGGGCGGGCGATCCAGAAGTCTGCGTATTCTGCTTAAAACGTTTCCAGACGCACCGGGTTAGCGAGAACCCTTACTCTTCGTGTACTGGCTCTAAATGCGAATTTTCGGTATTTCCTTCCTCCCGTTTCAGGCCTGAAACGTTTTTGCCGGATTTTTCTCTATTTGCTCATCAGTAGTGGCGCTAGATCCAGTCACATCAATGGATTGCGCGTCATGGCACACGTTTCGCTAAAAGTCTCGCACCAAGGAGATACACCATGCGACTCGTTTTCCGCATCCACTTGCGCCTTACTCCGCCTCATACCGCGCTGAGCGCCGCCGTCATTCTGGGCGCCTTGAGCGCCGGCGTGAATGCGCAAGAACCAGTCTCGGCAAGTTCCACCGGCGCCGGGTCCGCCGCCCTCGCGAGCACGTCGCCCGCAGCGGCGGCAGCCCAGGACCCGGTGGCCGGGAACAGTGACGCCGCCGCCGACACGCAGGACGCGTCCGCTCAGGCCGGCGAACTGGCGGCCGCCGCGCTCAGCATTTCCGCCGACACCGCCTCCAGTAGTGATCAGGCGCTCGACGACCAGGTGCTCTCGCGTCAACGCGGCGGCTTTAGCGGCATGTTGATGGTGGCCGCGACGCCGCAGCTGATGCGCGGCACCGGCAGCGGCGGCAACGGCGTGACGTTGTGGGACGAAATTGCGCCGCCCTCGCCGCTGCCGGTTCCGATCGACGCTGCGCGGACCGCGCAGGACAACGTCGCGAACTACCAGAGAAAGTAATCGAACCGCGGCCCGCGTGCACCTCACGCGCAAACGCAACGACAACACAACAACGACGGCAACCACGCAAGCGCCAGCAAGGAACTGAAATGACCGCCTCAACCCAGATGCCGCGTAGCGGCCGGCCACTGATCGCACTGCTCGGCATGCTGTTCGGAGTACTTGCCATTAGCGCCAGTGCGAATGTCAAGGCGCAGGTGGTGAATCCAGGCGACATCATCGTCGAGCGCCAGATCACGCCGCGTGATGCGTTCGACGCGGTGCCGAAGAGCCAGGATCCGGTGCTCGTGCGCGCCACCACGTTCCCGGCCAACACCTTCAATCCGTCGATGGCGCAAGTCGTCACCGACACCGATCTGACCAACGCGCACGGCTCTAGCGGCGTGGCAAGCAACGGCGCGCTGAACGGCACCGGAATGCAGGCCGTCACGCAGATCCTGAGCGGCAACGCGACCGGCAGCAACATCGCCCTGAACGCGGGCAGCATCGGCCAACCGGCGGCCGGCATCGGCGGCACGATCTCGTCGTCGGTCACGGGCGCGCTGGCGCCGCTGTCGACCGCCCTCGGCGGCGCCCTGGGAGGCCTGAAATGAAGCCCTCCAGACTGCTTGCCTGCGCCTGCCTGAGCGGCATGACGCTCGCAGTGTCCAGCGCCTACGCACAGTCGGTGCCGCGCGTCGGTGGCGACGCGGCAATCTCGAGCGGCGTCGCGGTGGGCGCAACCGGCGCGATCACCGTCAACGAGACGGCCGGCCTCAATAACGCGCAAGGCAATCAGTTGACGATTTCAACCGGTGGCCCGGTGCTCGACGACAACGCCAGCCTGCAAGGCGCGGCAGGCGCGGCGAAGGTGACGAACGCGCGCACGTCGATTCAAGGCAATGCATTTTCGAATACGTCCGGGGCGGTGATGGTGAACCAGTCCGCGGGCGCAGGGAATCTCCAGCGCAACAGCACCATGGTGGGTACTGCTGCACTGGGAGTCGAGACCGTCTCGGATGGGGATCTATCCGCGACGGCCGCGAGAAACGGCGGTCAGGGTCAATCGATCGGGGTTAGCGGCGTACGCGAGGCAGACATCTCCAACCAGGCCTTCAAGAACGTTAGCGGGATCGTGCAGATCAATCAGGCAGCCGGTGCCGGTAATGCCACGGCAAACAGTTTTGTGCTCCGTCCCCCGGCGGGCACTCTTTTTAACTGACCACACTTGTATCGGAGCGAAATCATGAAGCGCACTCTTATCGCAGCAGCAGTACTGGCCGTTGCCTCCAGCAGCGTATTCGCCCACGGCATGAAAGACCCGTACATCTTCAACGCCACGCTGGTCGGCGAAGAAGTCGGCATGGAAGGCTTCGTCACCCTGTGGGGCTGCGTGCACGTCTCGAGCAGCGCAGGCGCTGTCGTGAACAACACGCAAAACGTCTGGGCCAATGCCTCGATCAGCCCGAACGCACAAACCTACACGAGCGGCAAGGTCACGACGACGATCAACAACAACAGCTCGTCGATCCACAGCAACGGCTCGGCCTATGCACTGGTGACGAAGGGCGGCACGCAATCGGCGTGGGGTGCGCAAGCGTTCCAGGCTTCCGGCGGCTACGCGTATGGCAACCAGAGCAGCGCAGTCGCAGGCGGCGGCTATGAATATAGCCAGCAAGCCGCAGGCATTGCCGGCGACTTCACCCACAGCAGCCAGAACCAGGGCGGCCACATCGCCGCCGGCGGCAAGATTCAGGGCGGCTTCATCTACGGTGGCATCGTGACGCCGAACTTCGGCGTCGGCGGTCTTGCGGCGGAAGGCAGCCTGTCGGCCGGCTACAAGGAATCCAGCTATAGCAACACGGCCAACCTGGCCGGCGCCTTCGAAGCAACGGAAGGTTCGGGACAAGGCAAGGTCTGGGGCTTCCAGGCTAACCAGGGCTCCGGCTACGCAGCGGTCGGCGAAGAGTCTTCCGGCTACGAAACCAGCGGTTCCACCTCGACCCAGGGCGTCGCCGCGGTATGGGGCGTCAATGCAACCCAGACCACGACTGACGTGACGACCACCGGCTACGTGACGGAACACATCAACACGCAAAAGGCCGGCACGCTGACGGCAACGACCGGCACTGGCGTGGGCAACGGCGCATCGGGCAACGTCGGCATCAACATTGCGGAAGGCGTCGACAACGCCCAAAGCAACGATGCCTCGCTGGCTGCAATCGATGCCGGCAACGTGTTCGGCAACGCCCAGGTGTTCAACACGCAATCGTCGGGCGGCAAGGCGAAGATCGACAACTTCGTTGTGAACGCATCGATCGGCGACGGCTCGCTGCAAGGCGCGTCGGGCAACATCGGCGTGAACGTGGCAGCTGGTATCGGCAACGCGCAAAACAACAGCCTTGCCGCATCCACGACGACGGCATCGCGCAACGCCGGCTCAGTGGCGATGGTGGCAACCGACCAGAACAGCCAGTCGGCTAACCTGAACTTTAGCGGCAGCTTCGAAGGCACGGCGAATCTCGGCACCAACTCGCTGCAGTACTCGAGCGGCAACATTGGTGTGAACATCGCCGGCGGTGCGGGCAACCTGCAGCACAACGGCCTTGCCATCGCATCCTTGACGGTCAACAAGTAACAGCAGTATCGGGGCGGGACGCGCCGACGGCCTTCACGGCCGCCGGCGCGCAAGAACAGCAGGAGACCAGCATGTCCGGGTATAACAGGCTCCCGGCGTTACGGCTCGCCGTGACGCTGGCGGGGTTCACTTTGTGTGCGGTAAGCAACGCACAGTCGACCATCGATACGACTAATCTCGTTGGCGTTCCGCTGACCAAGAATATTCACTCGATGAAAGACATCCGCTATGGCCACATCGTCAACCAGCAATTCGACTACAGCTGCGGTGCGGCCGCACTCGCGACTCTCCTCAAATACGGCTATGGCATCGACATTCCGGAAACCGAACTGATTCGCCGGATGATGGTGTTCTCCACGCCCGAAGTGGTCGTCAAGAACGGCTTCTCGATGCTCGACATGAAGAAATTCGTCGAGACCATCGGGATGCACGGCCGCGGCTTTCGCGTCAACACGGAAGCGCTGTATCACCTGCAAGTCCCCGTCATGGTGCTGATGAACATCAACGGCTACGAGCACTTCGTGATCGTCAAGCACGCAGAGAATCACCGCATTTTCATTGCGGACCCTGCGCTCGGCAATCGCATCGTGCTGGAGGACGATTTCTCGAAGACCTGGAACGGTCTCGTGTTTGCGGTCCTCGGCAAACCCTTCAGGGAGGATTCCCCGCTGTTGCAAGGTAACGAGTCGCTGGCCCTCAAGCTGCGTGAAAACGCGCTGCAAAACGGCACCGCGGCGACTCCTTTTGTGGAGTACGGCTTGATCAAGGCAGAACTCTTCTGACCCAAACATGAAACGCCACCTCTCACAATTGGGCCTCGCGTTGTGCGCCACGATGTGCGGCCTTTCAAGCGGCGCATTCGCCGCTGAGATCACCGGCTTGCCACCGGTGCCCGAGTTTCTGTCGACACGCAATCTCGCACCGCAGACGCTGCAGGTGCAGGCTGTCGACGACGACGTACTAGGACAACAGACCGGCAAATATGCCGGCGGATCAATGATCTCCGGGTTCGTGCTGAACCTGATTTCGCAATGGCAACTGCCGAACGGCGCCACCGCGCTCGCCCAAGGCACGCTGTCCGCCGTGCAGAACGCAGCCGGCCAGATCGCCGCCACGGTCAACACGCTGGCGCAGGTGACCAACGGCAACGGCGGCAACAACGGCGCCAATCCGAACGCCATCACGACGGGCGGACAGGGCATCGCGGTGAACGGCGTGTCGCAGGTCACGCAGGTCGCCGGCAATAACAACCTCGGCAGCAACGCCGCGCAGATCGACTTCAGCAACACGCCCGTGGTTCTAGCAGGCGGCAACGCGCCGAGCGCCGCCGCCGCCAATTCGACCGGCTCCATCAAAGCCGGCATCACGTTCGGCAGCAACGGCGTGACCGTGGCATTGCAGACGCCGGCGGGACTGGCGACGCAAACCATCACGCCCAACAACGCGCAGATTGCCCAGTTGCTGCAGATCACCGGCAATAGCCAGCAGGTCGCCAACCAGTTGCAGTTGCATTTGCAGACGCAGCAAATGTCGGCCGCCATGGTGCGTCAGCTGGGCGTGCTGCAAGGACTGCAGAACAGCGCGAGCTCGCGGAGATGAGAGGACGTTCAGGTAGCACATAGGCGGTACATGAGCAGCAGATAAGCACCAGATAAGCGGTACATAAGCCGCAGACAAGCGGCACATAAGCAGCACATAAGCCGCGCAAAAAAGCAGCCAGCAACGGGGCAAAGAAGCAGATGCAGCAACAAGGAGACCATGCGGGCCGCCACCCGCTTGAGGCAACAGAAGTAGAGGACGTACTGATAAGACGGCGCGGCGCATCAGGAGGCACGCGACGCGCCGTCAGAATACCGGGGGAACACAAAATGAATAACGCTTCAAGAACCGGGGTGCCGCGCACGGCCCTGGCGGCGATTCCCATCGCCGTCATGCTGTTCGCGCTCTCACAAGGAGCCGGCGCGCAAGCGCTCGCAAACCAGTCCGTCGACGATCGGCTGAACATGCTGATGCGGGTAGTCGACCAGCAGCAAAAGCAGATCAACGCACTCGAGCGGCAACTCACCGACCTGGAGATGTCGCAACGCGGCCGGGGCCTGTCAGGCCCCGCTTCGTCTGCCGACAGCAACACGGTTGCCGAGCAGCCCGGCGCAGACGGCTTGCCGGTGCCGCTGCCGCCGCTCGCGCAGACCAATCCGGGCGCACCCGCGCCCGGCAGCGCGACGGGCACCGCGACCGGCGTGCCGGTCACGCCGCCGGTGCCGGACAACGGCGGCGCTACGGCAGGCGGATTGCCGCCCGCCTCCGACGGCACCGGCGCCATCGGCCAGACGCAGAAGGCCGCGCAGCCGGTGCGCACGCAGTCCGAAGACGCGATCGTGCAACAGCAGCAGAACGCGCCGCTGTTCGAGCACAGCCTGACCTTCGACTGGGGCATCAGCGATACCTACTACGATCGCCGCCAATTGCAACTGTCCGGTTTCCTCGCGCTCGATGCGATTTTCCTCGGCAACATCAACCTGGGCGAAACCAAGTCGCACCAGGTGATGGCCGATCTCGATACGCGCTACGGACTCACCGACCGCATCAGTGTCGATGTCGACGTGCCGTACATCTACCGGCACAGCAACTTTATCGTCGGCGGTGCGGGCGGCGCGGCCAATACGCTGTCGGACGCGTCGGCGAATTCGAACGACATCGGCGACGTCAACTTCGGGATCTACTACCAGTTCCTGAAAGAGACCAACACCCTGCCGGACCTGGTTGCGAGTCTGCGCGTGAAGGCGCCGACCGGCTCGTCGCCATTCGGCATCAAGGTCCAGCAGGTCGATGCCGACAACACGAACCTCGTCGCCCCGAGCAAGCTGCCCACCGGCACCGGCTTCTGGAACATCACAGCGGGGATGTCGGTGTTGAAGACGTTCGACCCGGTCGTGCTGTTCGGCAGCCTCTCGTACACCTACAACGTGGCGCGCTCGTTCTCCGACATCTCGTCCGTGGTGGGCCAGACCGAGCCGGCAACCGTGAAGCTGGGCGACATCGTGCAGTTCGGCGGCGGCGTCGCGCTGGCGTTCTCGGACAAGGACTCGGCCAGCATCTCCTACACGATGGCGCTGGAGCCCGAGTCGCAGACCAAGGCGCCGGGCGGCTCGTACTCGAAGGTGCCGGGCAGCGAAACCGCCGCCGCCGCGCTCAATTTCGGGCTGAACCACGTAGTGAACAAGCACCTGACCATCAACGGCTCGGTTTCCGTCGGCCTGACTCCCGACGCACCGAACTTCGTGGTCGGCGTGCGCTTTCCCTACACATTTTGACGTGCCAACGATACGAGGCTGATCGTGCGCGAATCTCCCCATCTGACCAGTGTCAACCCGCCCTCCGGCGCGCATCTTTCCCTTGCCAGGACGAAGGATGCCGCCGCTGGGCGAGCGCAGGACGCATCTGTGGCAAGACCGCCGGAACTCTCCACGGGCACGCCAAAAGCAACGCCTGTGGCGCGCCCGCCGGCACTCGCCGCGCAAGCGGGGCAACCGGCGCAGCCGGCTGAAACGGCTGGCCTCGTGCACGCGCGCACCGAGCGCACGCTGCTCTATGTCGCGCGCACACCGGACGAGACACTCACCGCGCATCTGAAGAGCCGCGGCTGGAACGTCATGGTCGCGCGTTCGGCCCATGAAGTCGGGCGCCTGCTGAAGCCGGATGCGGCGTGCGCAGGTATCGTCGATCTGGCGAGCTTCGCGCCGCGCGACCTCGGCGGTCTCGAGGCGAGCCTGCGGCAGCAGCAGATTGGCTGGATTGCGCTGGCTACGTCGGAGCGGCTAACCGACCCTGACGTGCGGCGCCTGATCCGCCATTACTGCTTCGACTACGTGAAGACGCCGGTGGCGCATGCCACGATCGACTATCTCGTCGGTCACGCGTTCGGCATGGTGACGCTGTGTGAAGCCGATCCGGCACTGGCACCGAGCGCATCGTCCAGTGGCGACGACGAAATGGTCGGCACCTGCGAAGCGATGCAGCACCTGTTTCGCACCATCCGCAAAGTCGCCAATACCGACGCGAGCGTGTTCATCTCGGGAGAGTCGGGCACGGGCAAGGAACTGACCGCGCTGGCGATTCACGAACGTTCGCCGCGCCGCAAGGCGCCGTTTATCGCCATCAACTGCGGAGCGATTCCGCATCATCTGCTGCAGTCCGAACTATTCGGCTACGAGCGCGGCGCCTTCACCGGAGCGAACCAGCGCAAGATCGGCCGGGTCGAAGCGGCGCACGGGGGCACCTTGCTGCTCGACGAAATTGGCGACCTGCCACTGGAAAGCCAGGCGAGCCTGTTGCGCTTTCTGCAGGAGGGCAAGATCGAGCGGCTGGGCGGCCGCGAATCCATTCCAGTCGACGTGCGGATCATTTCGGCAACGCACGTGGATCTGGAAACCGCGATGCGCGACGGACGTTTTCGCGCCGACCTGTTCCACCGCCTGTGCGTGCTGCGCGTCGACGAGCCGCCGCTGCGGGCGCGCGGCAAGGACATTGAAATTCTCGCGCATCACGTCATGCACAAGTTCAAGACGGACAGCGCGCGCAAGATCCGCGGCTTCACGCCGTCGGCGATTGAAGCCATGTACAACTACAACTGGCCGGGCAACGTGCGCGAGATGATCAATCGCGTGCGCCGCGCCATCGTGATGGCGGAAAACAAGCTGATTTCCGCGGAAGACCTCGATCTGGCCCACTTCACCGCGCAGCAGACCGTGAGCCTGTCGCAGGCGCGCGAAGCCGCCGAGAAGCGCGCCATCGAAGCGGCCTTGCTGCGTCACCGGCACCGGCTGAACGAGGCGGCCGCGGATCTTGGCGTGTCGCGCGTCACGCTATACCGGTTGATGGGCACGCTTGGGCTGCGCGATATGGCGGAACTCGACGACAAGTCATTGCTGGGCGACGATGCGCAGGCGCATGAGTGACGCGGGTGGCCCTCAGGTAGAATCGGTCGATTACGTTTTACGTGTTCACTCGATGACGACGCTCACCCTGATCGTCGCTCGCGCCCGCAACGGCGTGATCGGCCGCGATAACCAGCTTCCCTGGCGCTTGCCCGAAGATCTCAAGTTCTTCAAGCGCACCACGATGGGCGCGCCCATCATCATGGGCCGCAAGACGCACGAGTCGATCGGCCGGCCGCTGCCCGGACGGCGCAACATCGTCGTCACCCGTGATGCCACGCGCCGCTTTGGCGGCTGCGATACGGCCACCAATCTCGACGAAGCCCTCGCGCTGGCGGCCCAGGATCAGGCGCCGGAAGCGTTCCTGATTGGCGGCGCCCAGCTCTACGTGGAAGGGCTGCGCCATGCCGACAAGCTGATCATCACCGAGATTTCGATCGACTTCGAAGGCGACGCGCATTTCGCCGCGCTTGACCCGCAGGAATGGGAAGAAGTGGCGCATGAGACGCACCGTGCCCACGCGCCCAACGAATTCGACTACGCGTTCGTCACCTACCGGCGCAAAGCCCATCTGGACGAGGAACGGCAGGGGGCGGCGGCGTAGCCGGGGCAATCTTCAGCCGATTTCAGGCGCACCGGTACCGGTCGTGCCCGCGCACACAACGAAAAACGCCACGGACATGCTTCCCGTGGCGTTTCTGTTTGCAGCGGCCGGCGCCTGTGACGACGCCGCGCGGCACTTACTGCCTTACTGTCCGGCGATCGTCATCCGTTCGATCAGCACCGAGCCGGTCTGCTTGGTGCCACGCACGATGGTATCCGCGCCGATCGCGACGATATGGTGGAACATCTCCTGCAGCGTGCTCGCCACCGTGATCTCTTCGACCGGATACTGGATCTTGCCGTTTTCGACCCAGAAGCCCGACGCGCCGCGCGAATAGTCGCCGGTCACGTAGTTGACGCCCTGCCCCATCAGTTCGGTCAGCAAGAGGCCGGTACCGAGCTTCTTGAGCATGGCTTCGAAGTCGTCGTCGGAACGCGTCTTCGAACTCAGCAGCTTCAGGTTATGCGAGCCGCCTGCGTTGCCGGTGGTCTGCATGCCCAGCTTGCGTGCCGAATAGGTCGAGAGGAAATACCCTTCGACGACGCCGTCCTTCACCACCGAACGCTTATGGGTGCGCACGCCTTCTTCGTCGAACGGGGCGCTGCCCATCTCACGCGGCACGTGCGGATCTTCGACCACCTGGATGTGCGGCGCGAACACCGGCTTGCCCAGGCTGTCGACGAGGAACGAGGTCTTGCGATACAGCGCGCCGCCACTCACCGCCTGCACGAACGCGCCGAGCAGGCCCGCGGCCAGCGGCGCTTCGAACAGCACCGGCACCTTGCGCGTATCCAGCCCGCGCGCGCCGATGCGCGCCAGCGCCCGCTCAGCCGCATAACGGCCGATGGCCTCCGGCGCGGCCAGTTCCGCGGCGCTGCGTTTCGAGGTATACCAGTCGTCGCGCTGCATGTTGCGGCCGCTGCCGGCGATCGGCGCGCACGCCACGTAATGGCGCGAATACGGATAGCCCGACAGGAAGCCGCGCGACGTAGCCAGCACGAACTGCGAGTGCTGTGCGGACACGCTCGCGCCTTCGGAATTCTTGATCTGCGGATCAGTAGCGAAGGCGGCGTCTTCCGCGCGGCGGGCGATCTCGACGGCTTCGTCCGCCGTCAGATTCCACGGGTGATACAGATCGAGGTCACGCGGCGAGGTTTCGAGCAGTTCGCTTTCTGCGAGGCCCGCACAATCGTCCTCAGCGGTGAAGCGCGCGATGTTGTACGCCGCCGCTACCGTGTCCTTGAGCGCCTGCGGCGAAAAGTCCGAGGTGCTCGCATTGCCGCGCTTATTGCCGATGAACACCGTGACGCCGACCATCTTGTCGCGGTTGTGCTCGATCGTTTCGACCTCGCCACGCCGCACCGAGACGGACAGGCCGTCGCCTTCGGAGATTTCGGTCGCCGCGTCGGTGCCCCCGAGCGACTTCGCGTGACGCAGGATGTCCGAGGCGATTTCCTTCAGCTCATCCTGGGTATGCGGAAAAAAGCGCTGTCTGACGTCCATATCTGCTGCCATATTCGTTGCCGTCCTGTTCGGGGCCGGGAACGGCCCGCGGGTATGTTCTCGAGTACGTCGCTACGTATCCCGCGATCATAGCAAGGTCCGCGTCGCCGTACCTGGCATTCGCTGTCCTGCGACGGCAGCCGTGCGCGGCAGCACACAGCTGCGATTCGCCGGGCAAGCGCCGCGCCGCAGCGGCGGGTGTGGGGAGCACGGCACGCTACAATAACGGTATGACACGCAAAACCCGCATTCAACCGATGGAACCCGCCGCCGACCCCGTAGTCGACGAGAATGGGTATGACCGTCCCAGCAAGTCCCAGCTCAAGCGCGAAATGCACGCGCTGCAGGAGCTGGGCGAGGCGCTGATCGCGCTGCCCAAAGATGCGCTCAAGCGCATGCCGATGCCCGAAAAGCTCGACGACGCCGTGCGCGAAGCACGCCGTATTACCGACCACGAAGGCAAGCGCCGCCAGGTCCAGTACGTGGGCCGTGTAATGCGCTCGCTGCACGACGACGAAACCGCCGCGCTGCGCACCGCGCTGGATTCGTACAACGGCATCAACAAGGCCGAGACGGCGCGTCTACACTGGATCGAACGCACGCGCGAGAAGCTGCTCGCCGACGACGCCGCGCTGACCGAATTCATCCGCCAGCATCCCGCTGCCGATCCGCAGGAAGGCCGCACGCTGATCCGCAACGCCCGCAAGGAAGCGCAGCAGAGCAAGCCGCCGCGCTACTTCCGCGAGCTGTTCCAGTGGATCAAGAACGCCGACGGCCCGGAAGCGGACGAAGACGACGAGCACGAAATTCCGGAACACGACGATGACGAAGATCGCGCGTAATCATCCTGACGAAATCCTGATCGGCCTCGTGTCGATCAGCGACCGGGCGAGCACCGGCGTCTACGAAGACAAAGGCATTCCGGCGCTGCAGGAATGGCTCGGCGCGGCGCTGAGCTCGCCGTGGCAGGCCGCGACCCGGCTGATTCAGGATGACGCGCCGACCATCTGCGCGACGCTGATCGAACTGGTCGACCAGGTGGGCTGCGATCTGGTGCTGACCACCGGCGGGACCGGGCCGTCGCGCCGCGACGTGACGCCGGAGGCGACGCTCGCGGTCGGGACCCGGGAAATGCCGGGTTTCGGCGAACAGATGCGGCAAATCAGCCTGAATTTCGTGCCGACGGCGATTCTGTCGCGCCAGGTCGCGGTGATTCGCGAGACGCCGGACCACGCGGCGCTGATCGTGAATCTGCCGGGTCAGCCGAAGTCGATTCGTGAAACGCTGGAAGGCTTGCGGGACGAGGCCGGCGCGACGAAGGTGCCGGGCATTTTTGCCGCGGTGCCTTATTGCGTGGATCTGATTGGCGGCCCGTACGTTGAAACGAACGCGGCCGTCGTGAAGGCGTTCCGGCCGAAAAACGCGATCCGGCCGGCGCGCCAGGACTGATCCGCGGGCTCGATGCCGAAGCCGCCCGCGGGTGTGCCGATACAGGTTAGTTGAGCGGAACCCGCTCCGCTTACTCTTGCACGAGCGGCGCGCTCGCAGCCGGGATCAGGAAATGTTCGCGGTAGTACTTGAGCTCGTCGATCGACTCGTGAATATCGGCCAGCGCGGTATGCATGGCACGTTTCTGGAAGCCCTTGTAGATGGCCGGCTGCCAGCGGCGGCACAATTCCTTCAAGGTGCTGACGTCGAGATTGCGATAATGGAAGAAACGCTCCAGATCCGGCATCCAGCGCGCCATGAAGCGGCGGTCCTGGCAAATGGAGTTGCCGCACATGGGTGACTTGCCCGGCGGCACGTACTGGCCGAGGAAATCGCGGATCAGTTCGGTCGCGGCCGCTTCGCTGACGCTCGACGCGCGCACCCGGTCGATCAGCCCCGAACGGCCATGGGTGTTCTGATTCCACTGATCCATTTTGG
The DNA here is from genome assembly GCF_036488795.1 of Paraburkholderia sp. GTDB lineage: Bacteria > Pseudomonadota > Gammaproteobacteria > Burkholderiales > Burkholderiaceae > Paraburkholderia. The sequence goes on along the minus strand of NZ_DASXHA010000023.1, from coordinate 7,434 downwards.
CGAGTGTTTCGTCGCTCTGATGAATGGCCAGCACCGGGCCTTCGACCACCTTGTCGAGCGTGGAATTCGTCACGACCACAGCGATTTCGATGATGCGGTCGGTGTCGGGTTCGAGCCCGGTCATTTCCATGTCCAGCCAGATCAGGTTCATGTCGCTGCGCACGAGCGACGGCTGGTCGGTGGATTCGAGGATGTCAGTCATGAAGGCAACCTTGGTGAACGGCCCTGCACGCCATGACAGACGTGCCGCAAGGCCGTTGAAAAAGTTCGTATTGGCGTGACCCCGCCAGGCGGCGGGAAGAAACATATAATTCTCGCATAGATACCACGGATTCCCCGGATGCCTACTCTGTACTTCACCGTTCTGTTCGCGATCGCCGTAGTGGCGATGGTCGGCACCAAGCTCTGGCTTGCGTCGCGGCAAATCCGCTTCGTCGCGGCGCACCGCGAGCAGGTGCCCGGCCAGTTCGCTACGACGATCCCACTCACCGCGCATCAGCGCGCAGCCGACTACACGGTCGAACGCACACGGCTGACCATGCTCGAGATCGTCGTCAGCGCGGCCGTGTTGATCGGCCTCACGCTGCTGGGCGGCGTGCAGGCGCTCGATATGGCCATTTCCGACTGGCTCGGCCGTGGCTACGTCGGCCAGATCGGGCTGATCGCCGCGGTGATTGCGATCACCAGCGTCATCGACCTGCCGTTCGACTATTACCGCCAGTTCGTGATCGAGCAGCGTTTCGGCTTCAACCGGATGACGCGGGGCATCTTTTTCGCCGACCGCATCAAGGGTGCCCTGCTCGGCGCGGCCTTCGGCCTGCCCTTGCTGTTCGTCGTACTGTGGCTCATGAATCAGGCCGGCAGCTTCTGGTGGCTGTGGACGTGGGTGGTCTGGGTAGTGTTCCAGATGCTCGTACTGGTGCTGTACCCGTCGTTTATCGCACCGCTGTTCAACAAGTTCGAGCCGCTCAAGGACGAAGCGCTGGTGAACCGCATCGAATCGCTGATGAAGCGCTGCGGCTTTGCCGCCAAGGGCCTGTTCGTGATGGACGGCAGCCGCCGCTCCGCGCACGGCAACGCGTACTTCACCGGCTTTGGCGCCGCCAAACGGATCGTCTTCTTCGACACCCTGCTCGCGCGCCTCTCGGGCAGCGAGATCGAAGCGGTGCTCGCGCATGAGCTCGGCCACTTCAAGCGCCGTCACGTCGTCAAGCGCATGGTCGTGATTTTCGCCATCAGCCTCGTGATGCTCGCGCTGCTCGGCTGGCTCATGCAGTGCGTGTGGTTTTACGAAGGGCTGGGCGTGCGGCCCTCGCTGACAGGCGGCAACAGCGGACTCGCGCTGGTGCTGTTCTTCCTCGCGCTGCCAGTGTTCCTGTTCTTCGTGACGCCGCTCGGCAGCCTCAGCTCGCGCAAGCACGAGTTCGAGGCCGACGCATTCGCCGCGACCCAGACCGACGCACAGGATCTCGTCAACGCGCTGGTGAAGCTGTACGAGGACAACGCATCCACCCTGACCCCTGACCCGCTCTATACCGCGTTCTACTATTCGCATCCGCCGGCGTCGCAGCGGATCGACCGCCTGCTGCGGCACGCATGAGCCGGTCCCCGAAAGCGGCGCGCGTACCGTCCACCACGCGCGTGAACGGCCTCGTGATCGCGGCCCATGGGCGTCACTACCTGGTCGCGCCGGAAGACGGCAGCACGCCGCTGCAGTGCTTCCCGCGCGGCAAACGCAGCGAAGTGGCGGTCGGCGACCGGGTGATCTACGAACCGACCTCTGCCGACCAGGGGGTGATCGTCGAGATTGGCGAACGGCGCAACCTGCTGTACCGCTCCGACCAGTACAAATCGAAGCTGTTTGCGGCGAATCTCGACCAGTTGCTGATCGTGCTCGCTACCGAGCCGCATTTCAGCGAGGACCTGCTCGGCCGCGCACTGGTGGCCGCCGAGGCAAATGAACTCAAGCCGCTGATCGTGCTCAACAAGACCGACGTGCAAGCCGCGTTGCCGGGCGCGCGGGCGCGCCTCGAGCGCTATCGGGCGCTCGGCTATGCAGTCGTCGAACTGTCCATCAAGACGCAGCCGGACGCCGCACGCACCGCGCTCGATGAGCACCTGCGGGGTCACTCGACGTTGTTGCTCGGTCAGTCCGGCATGGGCAAGTCGACGCTGGTGAACCTCGTCGTACCGAATGCGGAAGTCGCGACACGCGAAATCTCCACGGCGCTCAATAGCGGTCGTCACACCACGACGTTCACGCGGCTCTATCCGCTGCCCGACGGTGGCGCGTTGATCGACTCGCCGGGGTTTCAGGAGTTCGGTCTGCACCATCTGACCGAAGGCACGCTGGAGCGTGCATTTCCAGAGTTCAGGCCGCTGCTGCCGAACTGCCGCTTCTATAACTGTCATCATCTGCAAGAACCAGGGTGCGCGATTCTTGAAGCGGTGGCCGATGGGCGGATCGCGCCCGCGCGCCATGCGCTTTATGCGCAACTCGTGCATGAAGCGAGTCAGATTGTTCGCTGAGCAGAACGGGCGGCGGCGTCTGAGCCGTTGCCTGCTTGCGAACACTCGTGGCACCGCTTAGGCAATTTCCAAGCCCTTTCATCCATCACCGGCCTTCACTCATGATGAAACTGATGCGCGCGCCGAATCTGCTGATCGGACAGCATTGGATCAATGTGCTCGCGACGGCGGGCATTGCGTGTGAACTCCACAATCGCTATCTGAACGGCGCGCTCGGGGAAATTCCGGCGGATCAGTGTTCGCCGGAACTCTGGCTGGTGGACGAACGCGACGAAAAGATGGCGCGCAAGCTGATCGACATCGCCGCACACGGACCAGCGGCGGGAACGCCGAACTGGCGCTGTGCGAAATGCGGCGAGACGCTGGAGGCGCAGTTCACCGTGTGCTGGCAATGCGGCACGGCGCGTGATCCGCTTGATGGGTGAGTTTTACGGAGCGGTTCGAGGGCCTGGTGAGGAAGGCGATGAGAGCCGACCTCAGGCGAGCCACACTGCAATCGTCAGCATCAGCAACAAAATCATCCACAGGATCACCGCCCGCCACACCAGCCCCACGGCCGATTGCAGCGTGCGCGGCGTGCAGTCGTCGCCGACCTGCATCGGGCCGCCGTCGCCGGTGGCCAATGCATCGAGGCTGGACGGTTCGGCCAGCGGCCCGCTCAGGCGCGCGCCGAGCGCACCGCTGCCTGCGGCAAGCAGCACGCCGTCATTGGTATCCGGCCACTGACGCGCGTGATTGCGCCAGGCATAGATTGCGTCCTCGAAATTGCCGACGATCGCAAAACCCAGCGACGTCAGCCGCGCCGGCACCCAGTCGATCACGAAGAACGCCTTTTGCGCGAAGCTTGAGAACGCAACGGTCCGGTCGTCCGCCGGGCGCGACCAGGCGCGCGCGAGATACTCGGCAATCCGGTACAACACGGCACCCGCAGGTCCAACCGGAATCAAGAACCAGAAGAACACACCGAATACATGGCGATGCGATGCCACGACCGCGTGAATCAGCGTGTGACGCACGATCTCGCTGACCGGCATGTCGACCGTATCGAGACCGGTCCATTCATTGAGGATTTCCCGCGCACGCGGCACGTCGTCATTGTTGAGCGCGAGGTGAATATCAGTGAAATAGTGGCTGAACTGGCGGAAACCGAGCGTGAAATAAACGATCACGACGTTCCACAGGAACGCCAGCATGAAGCTGATGTGGTAGAGCACGTAATAGACGAGCGCGACGGCCAGCGTCCACGGCACCACGACCACGAGCCACGCGAGCAGGCCATGCTTGGGTTTGCCGGCATCGAATCCGTGCGCCGCCGACTCCGCATGATATTGAAGCAGCGCGGACACCGGATTGTTCGGCGACAGCGCGCGCACCTGTTCAATGATCAGAGCCAGCAATACGGAGAAAAAAGTCATGCGATGCGCCGTGCTTTTCGAGTTTTTACGATTGTTTTATAACGATAGCACAGGGTCGGATGGGAACGAGTCGGCGATGGTTGCAAACCCGCGACACCCGGACAGCCCGGCAACACACAGTGCGATGCGCTGCCGATCATGCGGCGAGAAAGCGATAGAAATTGCGCAACATGCCGGCCGTTGCACCCCAGATGAAGTAGTGGCCGCCCGCATCACCGCGTGGATAAGGCATGGAGAAAAAGCGGCGTTCGCCGCCTTCCCAACGCAACACCCGCACCTCGTGATGGGCGGGATTCATCAGAAAACTGAGCGGCACCTCGAAGATGTCCGCGACTTCGAGCAAATCCGCTTTGACGCTGAACGGCGGATGCACGAGGCCGACAACCGGTGTGACGCGAAACCCGGTGCCAGTCATGTAATCGGGCAATGACCCCAGCACCTCGACGCGCGACGGGTCCAGACCCACCTCTTCCTGGGCCTCGCGCAGTGCGGTGGCCGTTGCGTTGGCATCGAAAGGTTCGTGACGCCCGCCTGGGAAGCTCACCTGGCCGGCGTGATCGTTGAGGTGATCGGCTCGCTGTGTCAACAGCACCGCAATGCCGTCATCACGCACAACTAGCGGAACCAGCACGGCGGCCACGCGTGGATCGCCGAACTCTGTCCAGCGTGGATCGGCCGCTTCGGGGGTCCAGGGTAGACGCTGCTCGAAGCGCGCGCGCAGGGCATCTGGCGTCAGACGTGCGGCGGCAACCGGTGGCAGATCATCGCCCGTCGATTCGACAGGCAGGGTTTCGGGCTCAAAGACGGGGCGGGTCAACGGAACTCTCGGACGAGCGGATTCGGACATGCCGCTATTTTGACCCAACAAACAAAAAAGCACCCGTGGAGGGTGCTTTTTCTTACAGCTTTTACGCCTGGGAAGCAGCGCGGTCTTTCGAGACCAGCTTTTCCTTGATCCGGGCCGACTTGCCCGAACGGTCGCGCAGGTAGTACAGCTTCGCACGACGCACATCACCGCGACGCTTCACGACGATGCTTGCCAGCAGCGGCGAGTACGTCTGGAACGTACGCTCAACGCCTTCGCCCGACGAAATCTTACGGACGATGAACGACGAATTCAGACCACGGTTACGCTTGGCGATAACCACGCCTTCGTAAGCCTGAACACGCTTACGCGTACCTTCAACCACATTCACGCTGACGATCACCGTGTCGCCGGGGGCGAATTCGGGGATGGTCTTCTCGCCGAGGGCGCGCGCGATTTCTTCCTGCTCGAGTTTTGCAATCAGATTCATCACTGACTCCTAATGCCATCTTGTCGACGTTCGTACCTGCCTCGTGCCCGGTTTCCCTTCTGCACTCAGCTACGGCCCCGATAGAGGATGGGTTCACATCTGGCACCGTACACGCATGTGCGGCACCGCCTATTCGCTAGTCACAACCGGGGCTTACGCCCTGGACGCTTCCTTCGCGAGACTTGCAAGCCATGCCTCGTCGGCACGGCTCAACATTTTATGCTTTCTGGCCTTCTCGATCAGATCGGGCCGTTTGTTCAGCGTGTTGCGCAGCGCTTCGCGGCGACGCCATGCTTCGATTTCCGCATGATGGCCGCCGAGCAGCACATCCGGCACACGCACGCCCTCGTATTCCTCGGGGCGCGTGTAATGCGGGCAATCCAGCAGCACGTCGACGAAACTGTCCTGCACCGCCGACTGCGAGTCGTTCAGCACGCCGGGCAACTGGCGCACCACGGCATCCATCAACGCCATGGCAGGAAGTTCTCCGCCTGACAGGACGAAATCGCCAAGGCTCACTTCCTCGTCCACGCAACGGTCGATCAGGCGCTGGTCGATCGCTTCGTAACGGCCGCACAACACGATCAGACCGGGCTCTGCAGCGAATCGCATCACCCGTTCATGATTGAGCGTCGCACCTTGCGGGGACATCATCACGACACGCGAGGCGGTAATGCCCTGCTCTGCCTGGGCGGCTTTCGCCGCGTTGATTGAGTCTTCCAGCGGTCTGCCCAGCATCACCATGCCAGGCCCACCGCCGTACGGACGATCGTCGATCGTGCGATAGTTGTCGGTCGTGAAATCGCGCGGATTCCACGTACGCAAACCATAGCGCTCCTGCTTCGCCGCACGGCTGGTGATTCCCCAGTCGGTCAGCGCACGAAACATGTCAGGAAAGAGCGTCACGACATCGAACTGCATCGCTCTCTCCGGTCAACGAGCTTGTTTAATAATCGGCTTCCCAGTCGACGACAATCTGCCTCGCCGCCTGATCCACCGTTTTGACATAGACACCGACGAACGGGATCAAACGCTCGCCGGTTGCCGGCTTACCGTCTTTACCGATGGCCGGGTATTCGATGCGCAACACCGAATGCGCACCGTTGTCGATCATGTCGGCCACTTTACCGAGGGCGACCCCGGTAAGGTTCACGACATCCAGGCCGAGCAGGTCGACCCAGTAAAATTCGTCAGCTTCAAGTGCCGGAAAATCGCTACGGCAGATGTACACGCGAGTGCCGCGCAATGCGAGCGCCGCGTCGCGATCAGCTGTGCCGCCCAGATGGGCCACGATGCTGTCGCTATGTATCTTTGCCTGCAACGCCGGCGCCGAACTCCGCTCGTGGCCTTTCATCAGCCACCAGCGCTTTGCGCTCAGCAACGCGTCGCCACCTCGCCCGGCATCCGCATGCGCGGCTACCTTGACCCAGCCTTTGAGACCGTAGGCGTCGACGATCGCGCCAACTTCGACAGCGTCGTCAGGCCAGCTTTCAGCTGATTCAGCGCGCATTTCTGCGGCGCCTGTGCCTGGACTGGCTGCAGCCCGTTCGACCGGCTTGCGGACGAACGCACCGAATGATGCACGCCCGGATGCCTGAGCACGCGATGCAGTCCTGGCGCGATCTGAATTGTCGGAATCACGCTGGGACATCACGCAACCTCACAGCCAGCTTCAGTAAAACTCGCGCACCGGACACCTCGCGCAAGCTGCGCGAGCCGCGGACGATGCACATGCTAGCTGCCATTAAGCAGCCGGCTGCGCCTTTTGCGCTTCCTTCACGAGACGCTCGACTGTCGGCGACAGTTGCGCGCCAACGCCTTGCCAATACGTCAGGCGGTCTTGAGCGATACGCAGCGACTCACCCTTCGTTGCGACCGGGTTATAGAAGCCAACGCGTTCGATGAAGCGGCCGTCACGACGGTTACGCGAATCAGTTGCGACGATGTTGTAGAACGGGCGCTTCTTGGAGCCGCCACGAGCCAAGCGGATGATGACCATACTAGAATCCTTGAAAACCGGGGTTCGGAACGACTGAAACACGCGATTATAGCGGGAAACCGACGCCATAACAAACACTTACCGGGATAAACTGAGCGAGGCGGGTTGCGCCGGCGGTGGCCACCGGCTCGAAAAGCCACTCGAGCGCCCCGCCGTTGCCCGGATCACCTGGAGGAGCGCCCGTGAAACGTCTGCG